>NZ_BAAASB010000025.1:0-99563 GCF_039532665.1 Streptomyces amakusaensis
CGGTACGGGTCTATCTGCTCGCGCTGCCCCGGGCCCGCGAGCCGGGGGCGGCACCGCTGATCGCGGAACCCGCCCGGCGCGCGGCCGGGCACGGGCCCGCCCCGACGCCGGCCGCCCCGCCCGGCCCGGCCGACGCGGGCACGCCGGCCGCCGCCGCCCCCACCGCCGCCGGTGCCCCGGCGGAGGACGATCTCCTCGCCCTCGCCCGGCTTCTCGTCCCCCTCGCCGGGAGCGAGGACCTCACGGCCCTGGCCCGTCTCCTCGCCGGGCACGCCGCCACCGCCCTCGCGCCGTCGCCCACCGGCGCGGCGCACCGGCGCACCGCCGCCCCTCCCCCCGGTGCGGTGGACACCCCGCCCGGCCACGAGGACGGCGTCCGACCCGCGCGGACCGAGCCAGGACCGCCCGTCGAGCAGCCCCCGGCCGATGTGCCGCCCGGCTCCGCCGAGCACGGCCCGGAGTTCCCCCGTACCGCCGGGTACGAGAGCGCCGACGGACGGGCCGCCGCGGGCGGTCTCGCGTCCACCGCGCGGGGCGAGGCGCGAGTGGGGTCCGTGCTGCCGTTCCTGCTCGCCGGGCCGCTCGCGCGGATCGGCTATCTCGACGCGCTGGGACCCGCGCTGGCCGGTGTGGAACTGGCCGACGAGGCGCCCCTGTTCGCCGCCGCGCTGGCGTACAAGGTCCTGGGCGCGACCGGGCGTGGCTGGCGGCGGGCCGAGCGGGACAGCGAGACCGCGGCCGTCTTCGCCGGACTCGACCCGCCCGTGCCCGAGGAGCGGCTGACCCGTTTCGCCCGGCTCGTGGGCCCCGCGCTCCCGGTGCTCGACGGGGTGCTCGCGCTGGCGGTCTGCCGGGGCCACGACCCCGCCGACCCCCTGCTGATCACAGGGGCCGGCGACCGGCTGCTGCTGGTCGACGCCCAGGGCCTGTTCCCCGTCGCCTGGGCCGATCGGGCGGCCGAACTGCTCCCGTACTGGCGGCTCTGCGGCCGGCCCCCCGTGCTGATCTGCGAAGGACCCCTTCCCCCCGGGACCTTCGGCGAACTCGCGGCGGCGGGCGTCCCCTTCCTCACCCTGCTGAGGCCGCTGCGCGGCGACCCGGTACGGCGACTGCCCGGCCGCACCCCGGTGTGGAGCGCGCGGGGCGCGCCACCGGACCCCCGGCTGGTCGCGGCGCTGCCCGGACACGCCGCCCGGCTCACCGAACTCGCCCGCGCGCTCGTCGACGACCGCCGGGCCGTGCCCCTCGCCGAGGACGGCGGCCTGGAGCGCTGCGTCACCCTGGCGGCGACGCTCGGCCTGAGCACCGTCGCCTGGACGCTCTGGCGCGACCGGGAGACCCCCGACCCGCTCACGGCCCTGCTCCGGTTCGCGGACCTGGACGCCACCGTCCGCTTCGGCCCCGAGACCGTCAGGGTGCGGATCCCGCTGGGCCGCCGCCACGCGGACCTCCTCCGCTCCGGCCTCCTCGCCGACGTGCCCGACGTGGTGTGGCTGGGCGGCCGGAGCCTGACCTTCTCGGGCGGATGAACGACATGAACCGACCGGCACCGGACCGATGGGCACGGGAACATCTGAGCATCCGGCTCATCGCACTGCACCGGGCGCTGCGCGCCGCCGTCGAACGCCGGGCGGAGATCACCGCCCGGCTCAGCAGACCGGATCTCGTCCCGTACTGCGTGACCGACGAACAGGCCGCCGTCCTCCTCGAAGAGGTGGACATCCTCGCCGATACCCTGGCCGATCCCGACACCCCGGACGCCGACGCCGACGCCGACGCCGAGGCGGAAGAGGGAGCGGAAGCGGAACGGGAGCTGCGGCGCCGGGCCGCCGCCGGGGGCGCGACCCTCCCCCTGGACGCGCTCGCGGCCCGCTTCGGTCTGAGCCGCGCCGACCAGGACGCGCTGCTGCTGGCCGCCGCGCCCGAACTCGACCCGGGATACCAGCGGATCTACGCCTACATCGTCGACAACCTCAACCGGCGGCTGCCCTGTGCGGAACTCCTGACGGCGGTCGGCCCCGACACCCCGGCGGCCCGGCTCGCCCGGCGGCGCGCGCTGGGCCCGGCGGGCCCCCTGCGCAGATACGGCCTGCTCCGCCCGCACGGCGACGCCCCGGTCGACCTCGCCCGGGAACTGGTCCTCGCCCCGGGCGTCTTCGAGTATCTGCTCGGCTGGGGCGGCGACCCCGGGCTGCTCGGCCACGACCCCGGCGAGGTCGCGGGGCCGGAGCCGCACCCGCCGTCGCCGCTTCTCTCGCCCTACCTCTCGCCGTATCTCGCCTCCGACCGGCTCGTCCGGCTCGGCCGCGCGCTGGGCACGGGCGACATCGACCTCGCCGGACTGTGGGGCTGCCCGCCCGGCGGCCAGCCCGACGCGGCGCGGGCGCTCGCCCGGGTGGCGGGCCGGCCCCTGCGGACCCTCACCCACGACATCGAGGACGATCTGCGCACGGCCGCCGCGCTCGGCGCGCTGCTGTGGATCCCCGCCGACGAGCTGCGCGGCCCGCCCGGCGGCCGGAGCGCCGCCGAGACGATCCTCGCCCTGCTCCGCTCACGCGTCCCGGTCTGTCTGACCGGCCTGGCCCCCTGGCGGCCCGAAGGGCTGCTCGCCGCACGGTCCTACGCCGAACTGACCCTGCCCGTACCGGGGCTCGACGAGCGGCGGGCGATGTGGTCGGCCGCCCTCCCCGGTCTCGGCGGAACCCTGCTGGAGGATCTCGCCGTCCGGTACCGGATGAGCGGCCGGGAACTGCGCGCGGTCGCGTCCGTCGCCGACACCGGGGCCAGGCTCGCGGGCAACGGCAGCCCGGAGCCGATCGCCCGCCATGTCGCCCCCGCCATCGCCACGGTGACCCGGGGGCGCGGCGGCAGCGGCGTCCAGTCGATCGTGCCCCGGCGCACGGCCGGCGACCTGGTCCTGCCCGAGGCCCAGTCACGACAGATCCTGGAGATCGCCTCGGCCTTCCGCAGCTGGCCCCGTATCGCCGAGACCTGGGGATTCGCCCGCCGCTCGGCGCACGGCGGAGTGAAGGCCCTCTTCACCGGCGAACCCGGCACCGGCAAGACGATGTCCGCCGAGATCGTCACCGGCATGCTCGGCCTCGAACTGCTCAAGGTCGACCTCTCCCAGGTCGTCTCCAAATGGGTGGGCGAGACGGAGAAGAACATGGAGGACGCCTTCCGCCAGGCCGAGGAGAGCCACGCCGTGCTGCTGTTCGACGAGGCCGACGCGCTGTTCGGCAAACGCGGCGAGGTGAAGCACGGCACCGACCGGTACGCCAACCTCGAAGTCGGCTATCTGCTGCAACGCCTGGAGGCCAGCGAAGGACTGGTGATCCTCACCAGCAACCTCAAGGACAATATCGACCCGGCCTTCACCAGACGCTTCCACTTCGTGATCCACTTCCCCCGCCCCGGCATCCCCGAGCGGCGCAGACTCTGGCGGCTGGCCTTCCCCCCACAGGCTCCGCTCGGAACGGATGTGGACCTGGACGCGCTCTCCCGCCTCGACATGACCGGCGCGGGCATCAGCGCCGCCGCCCGCACCGCCGCGCTGGCCGCCGCCGACAGCGGCAGCGCCGAGATCGGCATGGGCCACATCGTGCGCGGGGCCGCCCGCCAGTTCCAGCGCGAGGCCCGGCTGCTGCGCCCCGGCGAGCTGGGACAGTACGCGGCCCTGCTCGGCGAGGAGGACTGACCGCGACCCTCGTGCTCCCGCACTTCCCGCCCCCTGCCGCTGGGCCGCGCCACCCGGCAGACTCCCCTGCATGTCCACATCAGAACAGCGCTGGAGTCCCATCCACGGCGATCCCTATCGCCCCGTTCCCTACCGGCCCGGCCGGACCGACCCGGCCGACTCCCTCGCCCGCGCGGCGGAGCTGCGCGCCCGGATGGACGAGCGCCGTACGGTACGGCAGTTCGCCACCGACCCGGTCCCCGCACAAGTGGTCAAGGACGCCATCGCCTGCGCGGCCACCGCCCCCTCCGGCGCCCATCAGCAGCCCTGGACCTTCGTCCTGGTCCAGGACGAGGAGGTGCGGCGGCGGATCCGGGAGGCGGCCGAGGAGGAGGAACGGCTCTCCTACGACGGCCGGCTCGGTGAGGAGTGGCTGGCCGCCCTGCGTCCGCTCGGCACCGACCGCGTCAAACCGCATCTCACCGACGCCCCCGCCCTGATCGTCGTCTTCCAGCAGCGCTACTGGCTCGGCGAGGACGGCGAGAAGCGCAAGCACTACTACGTCGACGAGTCCGTGGGCATCGCCGTCGGCATGCTGCTCACCGCGCTGCACCTCTCCGGCCTCGCGGCGCTCGTGCACACCCCGAGCCCGATGCGCTTCCTCTCGGAGGTGCTGCGCCGCCCGGCCAACGAGAAGGCCTTCGCCGTCATCCCGGTCGGCTATCCGGCCCCGGACTGCGAGGTGCCCGACCTGGTGCGCAAATCCCTGGACCAGGTGATGACCGAGATCTGAACCGCCCCCGGGGATTCGCTCGCCGAGGCGGGAGCGGACCCCGTGTCCCCCGGGGGCCGGGCCGGGGGCCGGGCCGTACCGTGTGCTTCCGGTACGGTCCGGCCCCCGTCGCCGGGTGTCGGGCGATCACTCGGACGCGTACCGGATGCCCTCGTAGGCGAGCCACTGGGCGAAGGTGTGCAGTCCGTGGTGGAGATCCATGGAGGGCTTCCACTCCGCGGGCCGCCCCGGGGCCGGAGCGGGGGCCCGTCCCGGGGCCGGGGCCGAGGGGGGCCGGGTGGCGTGCGGGGCGTCGACGGTCTCGACGGGCACCGGGCGGACCGCCGCCCTTACCTTCTCGGCGAGTTCGCGCATGCCGACGGGGTCCGGGTCGGGGAGGAGGAACGAGCGCCCGGCGGGAGGCGTGCGCAGCGCGTGGGAGAGCGCCGCGATGAGGTCGGTGGTGTGCAGGGGCCGCAGCCCCTCGCCCGGGGGGTCGGTGAGGACCACCGGGTGGCTGCGCAGCGCGCTCCACACCATGCGGCCGATCGGCGAGTCCAGCGAGCAGCCGGGACCGTACAGATCGCCGGTGTACAGGGCGGTCCTGGAGCGGCCGGTTCCGGTGACGCGGTCCAGGGAGCGCACCACGACATGCGCTCCCGCGCCGTCGCCGGCCCCCAGCGGGCGGAGGTCGATCAGCGTGTCGAGGCCGTCGAGCCGTCCGTCCGAGGTGGTGACGGCGGTGACCCGGTGGCCCCGGTCGGCGAGACCGCGCAGGACGTGCTCGCCGAGCAGGGTGGCCCCGCCGAGGAGTCCGATCTCATGGTCCGGGCCCCCGCGCGTGGGCCGGGCGGCGGTGAGGGACCGTCCGGCGGCCTCGATGCCCGCCTCGACACCGGCCCGGGCGATCTCGGCCAGGCTCTCGCGCATCTCGGCGATCCGCTCCTCGCTCCGGTGGTGGCTCACTCCGCCGGGGCCGATGGTGGCGAGCGCCTCGGCGCAGGCGGGTGTCTGGGAAAGGTCGGTGCCCCTTCCCTCCCTCCGGTGGACGAATCCCATGGTGAAGGCGGTCAGCCAGGTGCCCCGAACGGCCTCTTTCTCTGCTGCTTCGGTCAACCCCAACTTGGCTGGTTCAAGACTTCCGACGCGTATCCCGGACCCTTCCAGATAGTCCTCGCACTCCAGATGCAGCCATCGTTCCGGACCCGGCCCTTCCACTCTCACCGTGCACTGTGCGACCCCGTGCTTGAAGAAGGGAATGACCCGCAGCCCCTCCAGCCGCGACCCCTCGTCCCCGGGGCGGTCGTCGGGGAGAAAGCACACCGATCGGCGCGGCCCCCGGAAGGCGTTCCCGGAAATGCTGCCGTGGTCCTCGTGTTCGGCGAAGCTGGGCACCGACACATAGCCGGGGATCCGGTTGGCCCGCAGATACTGATACATGAGGATGTCGTCCGGCCAGGCGTCGAGACGCCGTCTGCCGTATTCCACGAACCCGGCGGCGACCCGCCGGGGCAGAATGATGGCCACACAGGGGAAGTACTCATTGACCGCGCCGACCCAGCGCACTCCCGCCATCGCGCCGAAGCGCACGGCCGCGCCGTTGCGCGAATCCCACAGTGCGAACAGGGCGAGCGCCGCGTCCGGCATTTCCTCCACCGCCGCGCGGGCCCGTTCGAAGAACGTCTCGGAGAGAATCATGTCGTCCTGGACGACAAGTTGATGAGTGGCGCCCTCCTCGATCGAGGACCACGCCGCCAGCGCGGTGCGGAGCACCGACGGCTTTCCGGCCGGATCGGGATCCATTACCACTTTCAAGGCTCCGGGGGGAGCCGACGCGGCGAGTCTCTCCGCGGCCGGCAGGCGCTTGGGGTGGGTCATCACCGCGCCACTGATGCGATAACGCGTCACAGGTCCTCCGTGCTCTGGTTCCTGGCAGGCGGCGGATTTCCGCGTCCGCGTTCTCCGCCGACCATTTGATTTCGGACAGTACGGTGGGTCATTTGAAGGCTGCGGGGCTTCCGAAAAGGCACCCTGGTTTCAGCCGACGATGATCGTCATGCTGGCAGCGCGTGAACCACATGCGTATCACCAATAGAGGAGTCCGCATGACTGTGAAGGCCGATGCCGAAGGTACCGAAGCCGCCGGGGCCACCGAATCCGTGGCTTCCCGCCTGGAGAAGCTCAGCGGTGCCCGAGTGGTGGTGACCGGCGGCGCCGGGCTGGTGGGCAGCAGACTCACCGCCCTGCTGCGCGGGGCCGATGCGGAAGTCACCGTACTCGACCGGATGGACGCCTATCCGGATTCCACGCATGAGCTGTTCGGCGCTCAGAAGACGGCCTCACGACTGGTCGTCGGCGACATCCGCGACCGGGAGCGGGTGCGTGATGTGCTGCGCGATGCCGATTATGTCGTCCATGCCGCCGCTTTCGCTGATGTCGCCGCCTGCACCCGCCGTCCCGATATCGCCTTCAAGGCGAATATCGAGGGCACCGAGGTCGTTCTGGAGGAAACCGCGGCCGCCGATGTGCGGCGCCTCGTTCTCATATCATCGGCCGCCGTCTACGGCAACGGCGTCGCGCCCGCCGAGGGCGCGCAGGTCTTCGCCGAGGACCAGCCCCCGCACCCGCTGTCGGTGTACGCCAACTCCAAGCTCTGGGCCGAGCACCAGACCCGGCTGATGCTCGGCGGCACCGGGACCGAATACTCCGTACTGCGCTACTTCTCCGTCTACGGCGACCCCCAGGTCCCCAAGCCGGGCAGCCACTCCTGGATGGTGGCATGGCTGGCCATGCACGCCCGGCTCGGACTGCCCATGCGGCTCAACGGAGGCGGCGTCCAGGTGCGCGACCTCGTCCATGTCGACGACATCGCGGCCGCCACCGCGCTCGCCCTGGTCGAGGACCGGGTGGTCGGTGAGACCGTCAACGTCGGCAGCGGCGTCCCGACCTCGGTGCGGGAGGTGGGCGAGCTGATCGCCCCGCACTTCCCCGGCTCCGAGTTCGTCATCACCCCCCGCCCGGCCGACGACCCGCTCGGCGGCTACGCGTCGACCGCCCGGCTCGGCGAACTGCTGCGCTGGAAGCCCGGCATCACCGTGGCCGAAGGCGTGGAGCGCTATGTGCGCTGGCTGACCGCCACCCCGGAGGCGGTGCCGAACTGGCTCGCGGAGAAGGCCGCGTGACACCTTTGGCGCAGACGGCCGGGGACCGGCCGCGCACCGAGGAAGGCCGTGCACTGGTGAGTTACACCGGCTCCTACATCTGGTCGCTGCGCCAGGCGGTCGGCAGCAGAACACTCCTCGTCCCGGGCGCGCAGGTACTGCTGCGGGACGGCGGCGGACGGGTGCTCTTCCAGCAGCGTGCCGACACGGGCGTCTGGGAGATCCCGGCCGGCGCGTGCGAGGAGGGCGGCGACTTCGCCTCCGCCGCCGTACGGGAGCTCCGGGAGGAGACGGGGCTGCGGGTGCGGAGACAGGACCTGATTCCGTTCGGGTCGCTCTCCGACCCCGGGGTGCACACGCTCACCTACCCCAACGGCGACGTCACCCACTGCTTCGCCCTCTGCTTCCTGGCCCTGGACTGGTCGGGCGAGCTGGTGCCGGGACCGGACGAAGTGCTCCGGGCGGAGTTCCGCGACCCGGACGACGTCCCCGTCCCGCTCCACCCGCCGACCGCCGTGGTGCTGGAGATGCTCCGAGAGTTCGAATCGACCGGAAGGTTCCAGGCACGGTGAACACGTCGGAGGCGATACGCGCGGTGGTGCCCTGCCGGGCCTGTCTGTCCGGTGAGGATCTGGACTGGCTCGGCGGTCGCTCCGTCAGCCTCGCCCTGGATCTGACCACCGCCGTCGAGACCACCTCCGCCGGCACCGCCCCCGCCCCGGCCGCTCCGGCGGCCGGGGCGGGGGGCTGGTCCGGCCAGGTGTGGGAGTTTCTGCGCGGACGGATCGCCGGTCTCGGACCGGAGCCGCCCGCCGTCGCCGTCCACAGCGAGGCGCCCGCCGCCAGCGGGCTGTCCTCCTCGACCGCCCTGATCGTGGGCCTCTTCCGCGCGTACACGGCACACACGGCGTACACGGCGTACGCGGGGCAGGGCGCCGCCCGCTCGCCGGGCATCCCGCTCGCGACCCTCGCCCAGTGGGCGTACGAGTTCGAGTTCGCCCACTTCAACGGCGGCGGGATGGACCATCTGGCCGTCATCGAGGGCGGCGCGCTGCTGCTGTCGGGCCGGCCCACCGGGCTGCCCGACATCCTGGAGCGCCGGACCTTCCCCGAGGAGTGGGCCGTGGTGGTGGTGGACTCGGCGACCCGCAAGGACACCAGCGACCACATCCGCGTCGTACGGGCACAGCTCGCCGACCGGGATCCCGCGCTCGCGCTCTATCTCAAGGAGGCGGACCGGGCGTCGGACGAGGCCTGGGCCGCGATCGGCGCGCGCGATCTCGACGGGCTCACCGCCGCGATGGACCGGGCCCACGCCACCATGCGCGATCAGCAGCGGATGTCCACCCCGGTCCTGGAGGAACTGCGCACGGCCGCGCTGCGCGCCGCCGGCCTGCGGCTGAAACTCAGCGGCGCGGGCGGCGGCGGAGCACTGGTCGGCGTCTGCCACCGGGCGGATCTCCCGGACCGGACGGCCGCGCTGCGGCGGGCGCTGGCCAAGGTCCGCCCCGCCGCCCGGGTGATTCCCACCCGGGCGGCGGCCGGTCTGACCTGACCCCGCGGACGGGGATCAGAGACAGGGATCAGAGGAAGGGGTCGTAGTCACCGCCCATCTCGGGCGTCACCGCTTCGGTCGCGATCTTGTCCATTTCGAGATTGGAGCGGTGACGCGCGCAGTGGAAGAGGCAGTCCCGGCTCGGATCGATGACCCCTCGGTCCGAGTTCTTCCATATGTCGGGCAGCCGCTCGGTGACCGCGTCGCCTATCTTCGCCTGGGAGTTGCCCCGGTGGTAGGAGCAGACATAGACCCCGGACGGGGTGATGAGCGTCCGCAGCTCGGCCACCTTGCAGTGGTGGTACTCCTTCGGCTGCACCGCCCCCACCCGGTTCCTGAGCGAGGTCAGGGTCGAGGAGTTGATGATCTCGAAGGAGCCGTCCGCCCACTGCTCGGCCTCGGCCAGCTGCTCGTCGACGGACTTGAGGATGTCCTCGGCCACCTGGATCACATGGTGGCCGTCGTCGAACATCGCCTTGGTCTCGAAGTAGTCGCAGCCGATGTCCCGGGCCAGCCGCGCCGCCTCCAGCACCTCGTGGTGATTGCTCACCATGGTCCCGTCCGGCAGCCGGCGGGTCATCACCAGGAACGAGTAGCCGAGGGCGCCCTTCTTGACCCCGGCCAGCAGCCGCATATTGCCGATCACCTTGTCGAAGACGCTGCGGCCCTTGCGGTCCGGCCGGAACACCCCGTACGTCTCGCTGGTGCCGGCGTCCATCGACACCCGCACCCAGGAGGCGTACTGGGACAGCTCGTCCAGGTTCTGGTTGATCATCGTGCCGTTGGTGACGACGCCGATGGCGACCCCGGCCTCGCCGAGGACGCGGAGGACATTGCGGGTGCCCCGGTGGGCCAGCGGCTCCCCGCCGCCGATGAGGACCACGCCCCGCACGGACATCTCGATCAGCTCCTCGGCCAGTTCGGCCAGCCGCTCGGGAGTGAACCGTCCCTGATTCAGCAGCTTGCCGCTGATGCACTCCGGGCAGGCGAGATCGCAGAACGTCGTCGGATCGAGGTCCACCACCAGCGGTCCCGAGGAACGTTGCCCCGAGGCCGCTTCGAGAACCCGGGGCCAACCGGAGGGCTGGTACAGCTTGGACACCAGGTCAAGACGGTCGAACGTCAAAGTGATCTCCTGCTGGTCAAGAGAACCGGGCCGGACGGCCCAGGTGTTCTCGGTATTTCGGCGGAGCGGTGCGCACACCGCTCCCGCGCCCTGTGCGTCGGGCGCTCACTGCCGGCGCCGCGCGGTGCGCGGGCCTTCGGCGGTCAGCCCTTGACGGCTCCCGCAGCCAGGCCGGCGGCCACCCGGCGCTGGACGAACATGAAGAAGACGACGACCGGCAGCGCGGTGAGCGTGGCTCCCGCCATCAGCGCGCCGTAGTCGGTGCCGAAGCTGGTCTGGAAGGACACCAGCCAGATGCTGACGGTCTGCTTGTCGGTGCTGGACAGCAGCACATAGGCGAGGACGTACTCGTTCCACGCCTGGACCAGGGAGTAGATGGAGGTGGCGACCAGTCCGGGCGCGAGCAGGGGCAGCAGCACCCGCCGGAAGGCAGCTGCCCTGGTGCAGCCGTCGACCATCGCCGCCTCCTCCAGCTCCACCGGGATGCCCGCGATGAATCCGCGCAGCAGCCAGACGGTGAAGGGCAGCATGAAGACCAGATAGGTCAGGATCACCCCGGTCAGACTGTCCGTCAGCCCGGCGTCGCTGAGCAGCAGATAGATCGGGATGATCAGGCCCGCCAGCGGGATCATCTGCACGGAGAGGATCACCAGGATGAACGCCTTGCGCCCGGCGAAGGCGAACCGGGCCAGGGCATAGGCCGCCAGCACCCCGATGAGCAGGGAGATCACCACGGTTCCCGCGCCGATGAGGACGCTCGCGCGGACGCTGGACCAGAAGGTCTCGGACTCCATGGCGCGGCGGAAGTGCTCCAGGGTCGGTTCGGAGGGCCAGAAGGAGGGCGGGTCGCTGCGGATCTGGGAGGCGGGACGGAACGCGGTGAGGAGCATCCAGTAGACGGGGAAGGCCATCACGGCGCAGAAGAGCAGCCCCAGCAGATCGGCCCGCCTCGATCGGCGGCCGGCCGCGCGCCGGGCGCGGGATGTGAAGCGAGACGTGGAACGGGGTGTGGAGCGTGATGGTGAACGGGATGTGACGCTCACTCGGCCTCTCCCATCCTGACGAGCTGACGGACGTAGACGACGGCCCCGACGAGCAGCAGCAGCACGGTGACCACCGCGATGGCCGCGCCGCTGCTGTAGCGGTTCACGGCGAACGACTCGATGAACGAGTACACGCCGAGCAGGTAGTAGTCCTTCTCCGGCTGACCGGTCCGCATCAGCCAGATCTGGTTGAAGACGCCGAAGTTCCAGATCGCGGTCAGCGTCGTCACCATCACGAACGCGGGTTTGATGACGGGGAAGGTGATGTGCCGGAACACCTGCGAGGGTCTCGCGCCGTCCACCCGCGCCGCCTCCTCCAGCTCCGGCGGCACCTGGGTGAGAGCGGCCTGAAGGGTGATGGCGGCGAAGGGCAGCGCGCCCCAGACCACGACCGCGACGATCACGGTGAACCCCTGCCAGGGATTCTCGAACCAGTTGTGCTTGGCGAAGTCCGCCCCGGGCAGCCGCCCCAGCAGCCAGTTGACGACTCCGTGGTCGGCGTCCACCAGCCAGCGGAAGACGGAGGCCGCGACCATCACCGGCATCGCCCACACGGCGACCAGGACACCGGCCATCGTCGCCCGCACCCAGGGCGAGACCCGGCGCATCAACAGGGCGACCAGCATCGCGGCCGTCATGGTCACCACGCCGCACGCCACGGTGAAGAGCGCGGTGCGCCCGACGACCTCCCAGAAGAACGGGTCGGCCGCGATGGTCCGGTACTGCTGGAGCCCCGCCCACGGCGGCGCGGTCCCCGCGAACAGCTCTCTGCGGGTCATGTCCTGGAACGACAGCGTCACCAGATCGACCAGCGGATAGCCGAGGACCGCGAGGAGCGCGAGGACGGTCGGGGCGATGAGGAGGTACGGGACGGCCCGCCGCACCGCCGACGGGGGCCGGCCGCCCCTGGAGCCCCGTCCTCCGGCGGGCGGTCGGACGGGGTGCGGGCGTGCGGAGGGCGCGCCGGAGGGGCGCGGCGGACCTGCGGTCACCATGCGGGCGAGGCTCCTCGCGTCGTCGTGCGCGGGCGTCTGTGGCTCTCGTGGGCCGCCGTCAGTTCTCGTTGACGATCTTGTCGATCTCCCGGTCGGCGTCCTGGGTCGCCTGACGCACGCTCTTCTTGCCCGTCGCTATGTCCTGGAGCATCGAGGGCAGGATGTTCGACTTCTCCACCGCGACCCAGCCGGGGGCGAGCGGGGTGACCCAGCCCCGTTCGGCGGCCAGCGCGGCGGCTCCGTTGATGCCGTCGGCGGGCACGTCGCGCAGCTGGACGGTGTTGTTGGGCAGCGTCTCGGCCTTGATCAGCTGCTGCTGCGAACTCCGGTCGGTGAACAGCTTGATCCATTCCTTGGCCAGCTGCTGCTTCTTCGACTTGACCGGGATCGCGAGCAGGGAGCCGCCGAGGAAGGGCGGCAGCAGCTCGCCGGAGGGGCCGGGGAAGGCGAAGGTCGAGAATTTCCCGCGGAGGGCGGGATTGCCGCCGGAGCGGGGATCGGCGGCGGCGTTCGCCTCCCAGGTATTGCCGTAGAACATGCCGACCTTGCCCTGGCCGACCACGCCGGGCTCGTCGGCGTTGTCCTTGGAGCGGTCGCCGACGTAGTAGTCGTCGATCAGCTTTTTCCAGGTGGTCAGTCCGGCGACGGACTCGGGGGAGGAGAGCGCGCCGTGCCAGCGGCCGTCGCGTTCGACGGCCATCTCGCCGCCGGCGTCCTTCACCCACGCCATCGCGGCGGACCAGTAACGGCCCGGCATGTAGAAGGCGGAGAAATTCTTGTCGGTGGAACCGAACTCCGCCTTCAGTTTGTCCAGGACGGAGAGCATCTCGCCGTAGGTTCGCGGGGCCTTGGTGACCCCGACCTTCTTCAGCAGATCGGTGCGGTAGATGCCCACGCGCGCGCCCGCGTAGTAGGGGACACAGTAGGTCTCGCCCTTCCACTGACACGCGTCCGAAAGCGCCGGGAGCCATTCCGCGGAATGGTCGAAATCTTCCTTGGGGACGGCACTGAACGCACCGTTGACAATGTAGTTGGTGGTTTCACTGTTGCCCATCTCGACAACATCTGGTACGTCCTGGCCCGCGAAGGCCGCGTCAATCTTCTGGTTCTTGCTGGTCCACTGCTGGTACTGCACCTTCACATCGATATTCGGATATCGATCGGCGAATCGTTTGTTCGTGGTGGCGACCAGATCGGGCCAGCTCTCCCGAGCGTCCACGGTCAGCCAGACCGTCAGACCGCCCTTCTGGCTCGCGGCGTCCGGCGAGCCCCCGGTCCCGCCGGAAGTGCAGGAAGCGAGCGTCGCCGCGAGTGCGACGGTACCGACGGCCGAGGTGAAGCGAGGTAAGCGCCAGGGCATGGGTCTCCACCTTTCGAGTACGGGCTGAACCGGGCACGTATCTACCCAGGGAAGAGCGGCAAACTACCCGTGAGGCGCTTTTTGGCCAGGATGGATCACCGAATTATTGAACGTTCTTGCTGAGTGCAGCCCCCCGGCCAGGCGGGTGAGCGAGAGAGGGAAGCACGTGGGGGAGCGGATCGGCCGTTCTTAGTTGACGCAAAACACTAGGATGCGCCACTTGGGCACCCTTGACGGTGACACCTCTCCTGACTCATTTTTCTCCTGGTGTCTCCCGCGTCACCTATCGAAGGGTGTTGGCACGTGATTGAGCACGGCACAACGACTGGCGAATCAGCCACCAGGCCCATACGGGTCAACTCGTGGAACGGCTGGGACCCACTGCGCCATGTCATCGTCGGCAGGGCCGACAAGGCCGTGGTGCAGGCGCCGGAACCAGCGGTGCGACGCGACTTCCCGGACGACGGGTTCCCCCTGGGCACCTATGGACCGATGCCGGCCGAGATGACGGCCGAGGCCAATGAACAGCTCGACGACTTCGCCGAGATGCTGCGCGGACGCGGTATCCGGGTGGACCGGCCGACCCCGGTCGACTTCAACCAGAAGGTCTCCACCCCGGACTGGGAGCAGGACACGATGTCCGGGTGTATGCCCCCCCGGGACATCCTGCTCACCGTGGGCAACGAGGTCCTGGAAGCGACCATGTCGTACCGCAGCCGATGGCACGAGTACCTCGCCTACCGGCCGATCCTCCAGGAGCTCTTCCAGTCCGACGAGCGCATGCGCTGGGAGGCCGCGCCCAAGCCCCGGCTGACCGACGCCAGTTACCACACCGATTTCTGGGACACCTACAACGATCTGCCCACCGATGTGCAGCTCGCGAAGGTCCGCGACTACGACCTGGTGCTCACCGAGGAGGAGCCCCTCTTCGACGCCGCCGATGTGGCGCGATTCGGCAAGGATCTCTTCGTCCAGCTGTCCTTCGTCACCAACCGCAGCGGCTACCAGTGGCTCAAGCGCCACTACCCCGACCACCGGGTGCACGCGGTGACCTCCACCAACACCCATCCCCTGCACATCGACGCCACCTGGGTCCCGCTCCGGCCCGGTCTGGTGCTGCACTGCGGCGAACGCCTCGCCGACCAGGAGCTGATGGACTTCTTCAAGCTCAACGACTGGGAGATCATCGAGGCGGTCCAGCCGGCCAGCTGGGACCATCCGCCCAAGCTCTCCTACTGCAGCCCCTGGCTGGCCGGGAACATGCTGAACCTGGACCAGAACACGCTGTGCATCGAGGAGAAGGAGGTCCGCCTCTCCGAGCAGCTGGCCGCCTACGGCTTCGAGATCGTGCCGGTGCCCTTCCGGGCCGTCGGCCCCTTCGGCGGCGGGCTGCACTGCGCGACCGTCGACATCGAGCGCGACGGCGACTGCGAGGACTACTTCCCCCGCCGGCACGGACGGTACTGATCCACCGTGGGCGCCATACGGTCCGGCGGGCCGTCCGATGTCAAGGCAGTGATTTTTGACTTCTACGGCACGCTCGTCCGTATGGTGCCGCCCCTGCCGCCCAGCCACGAGCCGTTCTTTCTGCGCCGGGGGCTGCACGAGGCCGCCGCGCGCTGGGGGGACCAGTGGTCGGCGGGGCCCGGCGACGGGGAGGAGCATCTCGCCCATTCCGCGGACGAGGAGACCTACCGGCGCTGGGAGCGCGAGCGGCTGCGGCTGCGCGCGCTGGAGCGGGGAGTGCCCGAGGACCAGGCGGCCGATCTCGCCGCCGAGATCGACACGGCGATCAAGCAGCTGCGGCTGGAACTCTTCGCCGATGTACGGGCCGTGCTCGCGCGCTTGCGCGAGCACGGCCTGACGGTCGCGATCTGCTCCAACTGGTTCTGGGACCTGGACCGCGCGGTGGACGAGGCCGGCATCGGCGATCTGGTCGACACCGTCGTCAGCTCCGCCCGGGCCGGGGCGCGCAAACCGCATCCGCTCATCTACCGCGCCGTGCTCGACGCGTGCGGCACGGCCCCCGGGCAGTCGCTCTTCGTCGGGGACATGTGGGAGCCGGACGTGGTGGGTCCGCTGGCGCAGGGGATGCGCGCCGTCCATCTGTGGCGGCCCGACCGGGCCGTGCAGGGCTCGGCCCCGCCGCTGCCCGACCGGGCGGCGCGGATCACCACCCTGCACGCGCTCACCGGACTGCTGTAGCCCGGTGCGAGAGCCGGTCCAGCACATTGCGGGTCACCCGGACCACCCCGGCGTCCAGCTCCAGACCGCACACCACGGACCAGTCGGTGGTACCGGCGGCGAACACCGTGCCGCCCGCCGTGTGGATGCCCATCGTCGCGGCCCGGGGGCCCGTCTGCGACGGCTCCCGCTCCGGGCAGTTCCAGTGACCCCACTTCAGATCGTGGAAGCTCTCGTTCACCGGATCCAGCACATAGATCCCGAGAATCAGAAAGGAGTCCGGGGTGCCGTCCGCGCCGGTCGCCCGGGCGACGCCCCGCCCGTCGTAGGCGAAGGCCGCGCCGTCGCACTCGTACCCGATCAGTGCCGTGCCCGCGCCCAGCGCGTCCGGCTCCCCGCCGTCCGAACCGTCCCGCAGCCCGGTCCCCTCGAAGACCCAGTGATCGGCGTGCTGCACGGTGTATCCGGCGCGCGGCCGGTCGCCCGGCCAGTCGCCGGGCCACATGCCGCCGTTGCGGAAGCTCACCCCGGTCAGCGAGTTCTCCGGCGACCCGACGCCCTCGGGCGGCCGGGGCCACCACAGATCCGTGGCCGGCAGATGCGGATACTCCTGACCCACCCGGTGATCGGTGTCCGAGACGAACGCGCTGCCGCCGTCCACCGGATGCACCCGCCACCAGCAGGTGTTGGCGCTGAAGAACGCCACATTGCCGCCCGAGCGCACATGGGCCGAGACATGGTCGCGCATCGCCCCGCTCCAGTACTCGTCGTGCCCGACGCTCAGCAGCAGATCGTAGGGCGCGAGAAGATCCGGGTCCTCGTGCAGATCGAGATCGGTGCAGTACTCCACCGCGTAGCCGCAGCGCTCCAGCCAGGCGATGAAGGGAGCGTCCCAGTAGGCCAGGTCGATGACCCCGCCCGGCCGGTGCAGGCTCAGCCGGTGCCCGCGCGGCTCGCCGTCCGTGGCCTCCTGATAAACGGGATTCTCGTACAGATTGCAGGTGCGGGACACGCTCTCGTTGTTCGACTGGTTGTACGCGTGCCGGGTGTACGTCGACTTCTTGTACAGGATCCGTCCGTGCCGGCCCGGATCCCGCGGTCTGACGACGAAGAACTCCCGGGCGAAGCCCTCGATCCCGGTGTCGTCCAGCAGCGGGGCGGCCCTGGCCGACGACTCGTCGCCCTCGATGAGATGGGCGAGATAGATCCCCGGCGTCCAGTCCTCCGGAGTCCGGAAGGAGTAGGCCGGGAAGTCCCAGCCCACGGCGGGCGAGGCGAGCGGCGCGCCCCCGTCCGGATGCGGCGGCGGAGCCTTGAACTCCCCGGGGAACGGCTCGGACTCGGTCAGGAAGGAAAGCTCGCCGCCCAATCGGTAGAAACGCACCCTGAATTCATCCGAATCGGTCGAGACATGGAGCGTGAGGACCTCGCCGGCCGTCACGCTTTCACGGTTCACATAGCCTTCTATCATGTGCCCTCCCAGTGATCGTCCGCGCTCTTCGCGGCACATGTCCGGCCCGATGCTAAAAGACGATTCCCCCTGCAACAACCAAGTGGAGAAGATCAGCCTTTCCTTGGCCGGTTCAGGCCAAGAAAAATAGACGGGGGAATGCGGATGCGGCGTTCTGGGTAGCGCGAATGAACAGAATGAACAGGTTGAAACCCCCCTTGAGAGGATCCCCATGAGTAATGAATTCCGAGTCCGGGAACTGGTCCTGGGCATCGAAGGCCTCGCTCTGCTCCGCACCGCCATGGACGCGGACGAGGACTTCCTGAGCGAACGGGTCGCGGAGATCAGGAAATTCGCGGCCGAGACCGCCGACGGGCCGCCCGAAGGACTGCCCGACGGCGGGTCCGCGGTGAGCGAGCTGGACGCCTCCGCCGGGTACGCGGCCTGGTCGAAGGTGTACGACTCCCTGCCCAGCTCCTACATCGAGGTCGAGGAGCCGGTGGTCCACAAGCTCCTGGACGCGGGCCCGGTCGGCACCGCGCTCGACGCCGCCTGTGGCACCGGCCGCCAGACCGCGGCCCTGACCGCGCGCGGCCACCGCGTCATCGGCGTCGACCAGTCGCCCGAGATGCTGGCGCGCGCCGCCGAGAAGGCCCCGGAGGCGGAGTTCCGCCAGGGGCGGCTGGAGAGCCTCCCGCTGGAGGACGAGTCCGTCGACCTCGCCCTGTGCACCCTGGCCATGACCCATCTGCCCGACCTCTCGGCGGGCGTCGCCGAACTCGCGCGCGTGGTCCGCCCCGGCGGACGCGTCATCATCTCCGACATGCACCCCTTCGTCATCACCCTCCAGGGACAGTGTCTCTTCGTGGAGGGCGACGACAAACTCGCCTTCGTACGCAATTACGTCCACCTCCCGAGCAGCTACATCGAGGCGTTCGCAGCCGCCGGACTGACCGTCCGCGCCTGCTTCGAGCCCGTGTTCAACGGCAGGCTCGCCCCGGGCGGCTACGAGGAATTCATCGCGGAGGCGGCGCGCGCGGCCTGGAGCGGCATTCCCATCGTGATCGTCTGGGAAGCCGTCAAGGCGTGAAAGCAGAGCAGGAAGAGCAAGAAAAGCAAGAAAAGCAGGGAAAGAAAGAAGGAACCATGCGAGTCGTGCTGCACTCCGAGCGCCCCGAACTCTGGGACAGAATCCCCGAGGTCTTCGCCGGTGTCGTCCCCGAATACAATCTGCACGGGGACATCAACGAAACCCACTGGAACCGGCTCTTCGACGAGTTTGGCGACCATCAGTTTGTCCTGTACGACGAGGAGAACGACGACATCCTCGGCGCGGGCCGCTCCCTGCCCCGCACCTGGGACGGCACCCCGGAGGATCTCGGCTCCGGGCTCGACGAGTCGATCGCCGCCGCCTTCCGCGCCCACGACGCCGGCGTCAAGCCCACCGCACTGGTCGCCCTCGGAGTCGAAGTGGCCCCCGCCCACCAGGGCAGGAGCCTCTCCAAAGCACTGCTCACCCAGATGACGGACATGGCCCGCGCGGACGGCCTGCCCCATCTGATAGTGCCGGTGCGCCCCATCTGGAAGCACCGGTACCCGCTCGTCCCCATCGGCCGCTACGCCTCCTGGACCCGCGAGGACGGTGAGCCCTTCGACCCCTGGATCCGCGCCCAGGTCCGGCTCGGAGGAAGGATCACCGCCAGCGTCGAGGAGTCCTCACGGATCACCGGCACGGTCGCCGAGTGGGAGACCTGGACCGGCATGGCCTTCCCCGAGGACGGCGAGTACGTCTTCCCCGAGGGGCTCAGCACCCTGCGGGTGGACCGCGCGCGCGACCTGGCCTCCTACTGGGAGCCCGGCGTGTGGATCACCTACGATCTGCGGGACCCGGCCCCGGCAGCGCCTCCCCGCACCTGACGGCGGTCCAGGCGTACGCGGAGAGCAGCTCCGTGTGCGCCTGGCCCACCTCCGGGCGGCGCTCGGGCGGCAGCCCGGCGATGCCGACGGTGGAGACCGCCGCCTCCCGCAGCCGCGCCCCCGCCGCGGAGCCGTCCCCGTTCGCGCCCCCGGGGGCGTGCCGGAGCGCGGCCCGCCGCGCCTGCCGTCCCAGCATCAGACAGTGGATCCAGAACTCGTCCGCGAAGGACTCCCCGTAGAGCCCCGCGATCTCGGCCGCGCTCCGCGCGGGGCGCTCCGCGCGCACCGCGTCCCGGATCAGCTCCTCCGTCAGCCCCGTGCGGGGCAGCGCCTCGCGCCAGGTGAAGTGGTGCCGCGCCTCCGGTGTGGCGTCCTGCCCCGGCAGCCGGACGAAGCCCTCCCCGTACCGCATGTACGGCAGCCAGTCGAGCTCCTCCAGCACCCAGCCCTCGTAGAGCGCCGGGCGGGCGTCGGCGGCGTCGGCGGGGCAGACCGCGCGGCGCACGCCCTGTGCCGCGTGCCCGTTGATGCTGCTGGTGCCCATGTGCTCGGTGACGGTGGGCACCGCCAGCAGGGCGCTGCGCCGTCCGTCCTGGCGCAGAAAGGCTGCCATCACCTCGTCGTCGTGGCGCTCACCGGTCCGGCCCGCGTACGCGCGGAACGCGTGGGCGAGCGCGACCGGGAGGGTGATGGCCAGCGTGGGGGCGAACTCCTCCGGCACGGCGCGCACCCAGCCGGCCCCGGCCAGCGCGGCGAGCCGGGCGGCGGCGCCGTTGCGCGCGTGCCAGTTGGTGTAGAAGGCGAGGGCCTCCCCGGGGAAGCGGTCGGCGCAGTGCGCCACCAGGTCCAGGAAGTCCGGCGGGGCGGCCACATCGTCCTGGATCATGAGCTGATGGGTGGCGCCCTCGGCTATCCGGGACCAGGCCACCAGCGCGGTGCGCAGGGCGGAGGGGGAGTCGTCGGGGGCCGGGTCCATCGCCAGTCCGCCCAGTCCGAGGCGTGCGCACAGCTCCTCTGCCTGGGCCCGGCGGACCGGGTGGGTCATCACGGCCGAACTGACGCGTGCTGCGGGCATCGAGGGCACTCCTTCAGCCAATGACCAGTGGAGACTTCGGTGTCGATCATGGCTGCTGTCCGGGCGGGCATCGCCGGACCGGGAGTGATGACGGCCGAAAACGGTCCATCGCCGACTGGATGCCGACGGGGTCCGGCCCTGGCCCCGCCGTGGCCCGGCCTCGATCCGGGCTCCGGTCGGGCCTCGGCCGGGCCTCGGTTCAGGGACGTCCGCCCGGACGTCCGCCGCCCCGCGCCCGGGGCTCGCGGTCCGTGCCGTGCGCGAGCGCCCCGCGCCGGTGCCCCGCCTCGGCCGCCGACCCGTCCCCGGCCCCGTCCCCGGCCCGCTCGCGGCGGTGGAACAGGGCGAGCGAGGCGCAGCCGCCGACGGCGAGGACGATCGCGGCGTCGGCCCAGAGTCGTACCGCCGTCCCGGCGTCGAGGAAGAGATGAACGGCCGTCACTTCCAGACTCAGAAAAGCCACCGCCGGGACAATGACCGCGTACAGACCGTTCCGGTTCACCCTGAGACCTCTCCGGCGAGGCGGGCCGATGAGCCGATGACAGGAAGCCGCCCGCGCCTACGACCCCTACCCACTCGGCGGCGCGCCGATCCGCGGGATCGCGCCGTTCTCGAACCGGCATATGCCAGATCGCCGCCCTCGTGGACGGCGACAGCCCGGCCTCCTTCCGTGACTCAGGGTGAGCATGACGGGCGGGCCGACGGGAACGGACGTACCCTGAACGGGGGGTAGTCAGCGGTTCAACCGGTTGGTCGGGAGGCCACCATGGACGTCCTGGTACTGATCGGACGCGTCCTGTTCGTTCTGCTCTTCCTGAACTCCGCCGTCGGTCATCTCACCCAGACGCGGGCCCTGGCGGGGTACGCCCAGTCCAAAGGGGTGCCCGCGCCCGTCGCCGCCACCGCAGGCAGCGGGGTGCTGATCCTGGTGGGCGCGGTGAGTGTGCTCCTCGGTGTGTGGGCGGATCTCGGCGCGCTGCTGCTCGCCGTCTTCCTCTTCCCTACGGCGCTGCTGATGCACGCCTTCTGGAAGGAGAGCGATCCGCAGGCCCGGCAGACCGAGTCGGTCAACTTCCTCAAGGCGATCTCGCTGGGCGGCGCGGCGCTGATGCTGCTGGCGTTCTTCTCGTACGCGGGCCACGACCTCGGTCTGACCCTCACCGGCCCCCTCTTCCACATCCGCTGAGACCTGCGGCGGGACATGACGAAGGGGCCCGTCCGCCGGACGGGCCCCTTCGCGGTCTCTTCGGCCGGTCAGACGATCTGGTCCGACAGCTGGGCCTGCTCACGGGCCGAGCCGTAGGCCTGCGGGGTGCCGTAGGAGCGGCGCGCCACGAACCACCAGACGGTGGCCAGTGTCAGCACCGCGACCAGGGCGATCGAGGCGTAGTTCATGGTGTCCACGGTCACGGGGTTCGTCTGCGGCAGCAGGAACAGCACCGTCACCAGGGCCACCCAGACCACCGCGATCCAGCCGATCGGCTTGCTCCACTTGCCCAGGTTCCAGGGGCCCTGCTCGAAGCGGTCGCCGGCCCGGAGCTTGAGGTAGATCGGGATCGCGTACGCCGGGGTGATGCCGATGACGTTGATGGCGGTCACCGCGCCGTACGCGGTCGAGGAGTACAGCGAGGGCAGGGCGAGCAGGCAGGGGACGGCCACCGACAGCCACACCGCGGGCACCGGGGTCTGGGTGCGGCTGCTGACCTTGCGCCACAGGGCCGAGCCGGGCAGCGCGTTGTCACGGCTGAAGGCGAAGACCATCCGGCTCGCGGCCGCGACCTCGGCGTTGCCGCAGAACAGCTGGGCCACGATCACGATCAGCAGCAGCGCGGAGGCACCGTTGGTGCCCAGCGCGTCGACCATGATCTGGGCCGGGGGCACCCCGGTCTCCGAGTTCTGCGCGCCCGCGTAGTCCTGGATGGCGAAGGTCAGACCGGCCAGCAGCGCGAATCCGGCGATCCAGGAGACCCAGATCGCGCGGACGATGCCCTTGGCGGCGGTGACGGAGGCGTTGGAGGTCTCCTCCGAAAGATGCGCGGAGGCGTCGTAGCCGGAGAAGGTGTACTGCGCGAGCAGCAGACCGACCGCCGCCACATAGATGGGGTTCTCCCAGCCGGTGCCGTTCACGAACTCCGTGAAGACGTACTCGGGGGACTGGTGGTTCTTGGGGACGACGGCGAGCACGCCGACGATCAGCGCCACACCGCCGATGTGCCACCACACGCTGATGGAGTTCAGCACGCTGACCAGCTTCACGCCGAAGAGGTTCAGAGTGGCGTGGAGCAGCAGGATGATCATGAAGATGATCATGGTGGAGCCGGGCGTCGGGTCGATGCCCCACTGGAGGTTGAGGAACGCGCCGGTGAACAGGGCCGCGCCGTAGTCGATACCGGCGATCGCGCCCAGCAGGCCCAGCAGGTTCAGCCAGCCGGTGTACCAGCCCCACTTACGGCCGCCCAGCCGGTCCGCCATGTAGTACAGCGCGCCGGAGGTGGGGTAGGCGCTGGTCACCTCGGCGAGCGCCATGCCGACGCAGAGGACGAACAGGCCGACTCCTATCCAGCCCCACATCATCACCGCGGGGCCGCCGGTGTTCATGCCGAAGCCGTACAGCGTCATGCATCCCGAGAGGATCGAGATGACGGAGAAGCTGATGGCGAAGTTGCCGAAGCCTCCCATGCGGCGCGCGAGAACCGGCTGATAGCCGAGTTCCCGCAGCCGCTCCTCCTCGTCGACGGGGGACTTGGGGTCCGCACCCGACCATCTGGGCGAGGGGATGGACATGATGGATCAACCTCCGGGGGAAAAGGTGTTCGCACTGAACAATCGGTGGGGGAGGGGCGGGCGCGGGCGGGGGGCCCGCGCCGTGAGCGGTCGACGCCGACCGCACCGGGGGGTGCGGATCAGCCGCCGCCGCGTGCGGCGGACAGACATCGTCCACGGGCGCGGAGGAAGACCTCCTCGGCCAGCGACGGGTCGTCGGGGTTCTGTGAGCGGTAGAGCCAGGGTGGAGCGGTGAAATACGGGCCGAGCGATTCGAACACCCGGCCCGCCTCCGCGAACCGGCCCGCGCCCCACAGCGCGTGGGCCAGATGGTTGAGGTCGAGCAGCGAGGCCTCGGCCGGATCGATGTGGTCGAACCAGCCCTCCAGGGCGATCATGGCCTCCCGGGTGGCGTCCTCCGTCACCCAGTGCAGATCCAGCGCCCGCTCATGGCCCCGGTCACGCCGGTAGCGCTCCACCCGGACATGGAGCGGAAGCGCCAGCAGCGCCGAGCCCGCGGGCGCGGCGGACGCCGCCCACTGGACGAAGTTCACGGCCTCCGACAGATGTCCGCCGGGCCGGCGGGCATAGACGAACTGAAGCATCCGGTGGTACGCCTCGCGGTTGTACGGGTCCCTCTTGTGGGCCTCCGCGAGCAGTCCCCAGGGGCCGGGGAAGAGCATGGGGCCCGGCGGCACCTGGCGGTGCTCGTCCAGCCGCTGCTTCTCGTCCAGCTGGGCCAGCGCCAGCAGACACACCCAGGGCACCGGGTCGTCGGGGCCGTGGTGGGCGGCGATCCTGCACGCCTCCCACGCCTCGTGCCACAACTGCTGTGTCTGCGGGTGGTTCTCGCGGTGGGCCCGCAGCGCCCTCTCGACCGAGACCCGGCACTGCATGACGTTCGCGGCCAGCGAAGCGGGCTCCTCGGCCCGCCACGCCTGCACCGCGTCGGAGCCCGCGGCGACGGCCGCGAGCACCTGGGTGCGCTGGGTCCACACCCCCCAACTGGCCGTCGAGTTCAGCAGATTGCGCATCGACAGCCAGCGACCGGTCCGTAAATCCTGCATGGCGGTGCGCAGCTCATTGTCTTGGCCCGCCGGGTGGTACACCGGCCGGAACTGATCCTGGGCCATCAGTCCGCCGCCGCCCCCGTCGCTCTGCGTCGGCGTGGATGTCGGGAATAGGTCGTCATGGGTCCTCATAGGGACAAGTGGGGGGTTGAGTCGGGGAGGAGATCACGGTCCACTCCCACATGCGCGCCGATCTTACTCAACCAATCGAATACGACAAGAAGTTGACAAAGAACGGTCACATTGTGGAACGTCGGACAGACGCACTAGGACATTTGACCCTCCCTTGACGGCAAACGTCACCTGATCCACTCTGTCATGTCGTCAACCAACAAGATCCTCCCGGTACTTCCGCCACAGACGGAGGCCGAGGATCCTCCCGGAAAGAGGGCAGTGGCCGATGCCGCACGCCGTACTCGCCGTCGACCAGGGCACCTCCGGCACCAAAGCCCTCGTCATCTGCCCCGAGCGCGGGGTCATCGGCACCGGGACCGTGCCGCTCGCCCCCCGCTACGGCCCCGGCGGAAGCGTCGAGATCAACCCCGAGGCCCTCCTCTCCTCCGTCGTGGACGCCGGACGGCAGGCCCTCGCCGAAGCCGGCGAGCCCGTCGCGGCCGTCGGACTCGCCAACCAGGGCGAGACCGTCCTCGCCTGGGACCCGGCGACCGGCGAACCCCTCACCGACGCCATCGTCTGGCAGGACCGGCGCGCCGAGACCGTGTGCGCCGAACTCACCCCGTACGCGGACGAACTGACCCGTCTCACCGGGCTCCCCCTCGACCCCTACTTCGCCGCGCCCAAGATGGCGTGGATACGGCGCGAACGCACCCGCGAGGGCGTGGTCACCACCAGCGACTCCTGGCTGATCCACCGCCTCACCGGGGCCTTCGTCACCGACGCGGCCACCGCCGGACGCACCCAGCTCCTCGACCTCGACCAGGTCGCCTGGTCGCCCCGGGCGCTCGACGTCTACGGCCTCGCCGGCGAACGCCTGCCGGAGGTCG
The DNA here is from genome assembly GCF_039532665.1 of Streptomyces amakusaensis. Classification (NCBI taxonomy): domain Bacteria; kingdom Bacillati; phylum Actinomycetota; class Actinomycetes; order Kitasatosporales; family Streptomycetaceae; genus Streptomyces; species Streptomyces amakusaensis. Next base: position 25,152 of record NZ_BAAASB010000025.1, read on the forward strand.
TCGACGCCGCCGGACCCGTGGGCGACACCACCGCCTTCGGCCCCGGCATCCCGCTCACCGGCCTCCTCGTCGACCAGCAGGCCGCCCTGCTCGCCCAGAGCGTCACCGAGCCCGGCACCGCCAAATGCACCTACGGAACCGGCGCGTTCCTGCTCGCCCAGACCGGGAACACCCCCCGCCGCACCACCGGCGGACTCGTCAGCTGCGTGGCCTGGCGACTCGGCGGAGAGACCAGCTACTGCCTCGACGGACAGGTCTACACCGTCGCCTCCGCCGTCCGCTGGCTCACCGGCCTCGGCGTCATCTCCGGCGCCGCCGACCTCGACCGGGTCGGATCGAGCGTCCCCGACAGCGGCTCCGTCACCTTCGTCCCCGCCCTCGCCGGACTGGCCGCCCCCTGGTGGCGCGGCGACGTCCGGGGCTCCCTCACCGGACTCGGCCTCGACACCGGCCCCGGCCATCTGGTGCGCGCCCTGTGCGAAGGCATCGCCGCCCAGGTCGCCGAGTTGACCCGCGCCATCGCCGCCGACCTCGGCCGCCCCCTCACCAGCCTTCGCGTGGACGGCGGACTGACCCGCTCCGCCCTGCTCATGCAGACCCAGGCCGATCTGCTCCAGATCCCCGTCGAGGTCTCCGCGCTCCCCGACGCGACCGCACTCGGGGTCGGCGCCCTCGCCCGGCTCGGCCTCGACCCCGGCCTCAGCACCGAACAGGCCGTCCCGGCCTGGCGGCCCTCCGCCGTCTACGAGCCCAAGGCCTCGGCGGCCGAGGCCGCCGAACGCCTGGGCCGCTTCCGTACCGAGGTGACCGCACTCCTGGAGCGAACCACCCCCCAGGTACCTTGAGCCGGGTGAGAGTCACCACCACCGGCCCGCTCCCCGGGGCCACGTACGATGTCGTCGTCGTCGGAGCCGGAGTCGTCGGCTCCGCCATCGCCCGCGAACTCGCCCGGCACCGGCTGCGCACCGCGCTCGTCGACGCGAGCGACGACGTCGGCAACGGCACCTCCAAAGCCAACACGGCCATCCTGCACACCGGCTTCGACGCCTTTCCCGGCTCGCTCGAATCCCGGCTGGTGCGCGAGGGACGACACCGGCTCGCCGCGTACGCCGCCGAGACGGGCATCCCCGTCGAACCGCTCGGCGCGCTCCTCGTCGCCTGGGACCGGGAACAGCTCGACGCGCTGCCCGCGCTCGCCGCCAAGGCCGAGCGCAACGGCTACCACGAGGCCGCGATCATCGGCCCCGACGAGGTCTACCGGCGCGAACCCCGGCTGGGCCCCGGGGCCCTCGGCGCGCTCGACGTCCCCGGCGAGAGCGTCATCTGCCCCTGGACCACCACCCTCGCCTACGCCACCCAGGCCGTCCGGGGCGGTGTCGAACTCCATCTCAACTGCCGGGTCGAGAACATCGCCGACGACGGCGAGCACCACGAACTCACCACCGGCCGGGGCCCGCTGCGCACCCGGTACCTCATCAACGCGGCCGGTCTGCACGCCGACGAACTCGACCGCCGGCTCGGCCGCGAGGACTTCACCGTCACCCCGCGCCGGGGCCAGCTCATCGTCTTCGACAAACTGGCCCGCCCGCTCGTCAACCACATCCTGCTGCCGGTGCCGACCGCGCTCGGCAAGGGCGTCCTCGTCTCCCCGACGGTGTACGGCAATGTCATGCTCGGCCCGACCGCCGAGGACCTCGACGACAAGCGCGCCACGAACTCCACGGAGCGAGGGCTGCGGGCGCTGCTGAACCAGGGTGAACGCATCATGCCCGAACTGGTCGCCGAGGAGATCACCACCGTCTACGCCGGTCTGCGGTCGGCCACCGAACACGACGACTACCGCATCCGCGCCCACCCCGGGCAGCGGTCCCTCACCGTCGGAGGCATCCGCTCCACCGGGCTCACCGCGTCGATGGCGATCGCCGCCCATGTCATGGAACTCCTCCCGGAGACCGGCCTCGACCCCGGACCCGCCCACGAACTGGAGCCGATCCGGATGCCGAACATCGGCGAGGCCTTCCCCCGCCCCTACCAGCGGCCCGAACTGATCGCGGCGGACCCCGCCTACGGCACCCTCGTCTGCCACTGCGAGCGCGTCTCGCTCGGCGAGATCCGCGACGCCCTGGCCGCCACCGTCCCCGCGTGCTCCGCCGACGGCCTGCGCCGCCGCACCCGTGCCCGGGGCGGTCGCTGTCAGGGCTTCTACTGCGGCCCGGCGGTCGACGACCTCCTCGACACCGCCGCGGCCGAGCGGGGCGCCCCCGGGACGGCGACCCGATGAGGCCCGAGGAGCGAAGCGCCCGGCCGAATCCCCCGGCGGCGCACCCGGGGATCGTGGAACGGACGGTCGACGTCCTCGTCGTCGGCGGCGGACCCGCCGGGCTCACCGCCGCGACCCGGCTCGCCTCCGCCGGAGCGGGACGCGTCGAAGTCCTCGACCGGGAGCGGGAACCCGGCGGAATCCCCCGCCACTGCTTCCACGGCGGCTTCGGGGCGCGCGATCCGCGCGGTCTCCTGCCCGGCCTTCTGCACGGCCCCGAGTACGCCCGCCGTCTCGCCGCCGACGCCCTGAGCGCCGGGGCCGCCCTGCGTACCGGAGTCACCGCCACCGGCTGGGCCGGACCCCGCACCCTGGAGATCACCGGACCGCGGGGGATCGAACGCGTCACCGCGCGCGCCGTCGTTCTCGCCACCGGAGCCAGGGAACGCCCCCGCGCCGCCCGGCTGATCCCCGGCACCCGGCCCGCCGGTGTGCTCACCACCGGCGAACTCCAGCAGGCCGTCCATCTGCACGGCCGGCGGATCGGCGGCCGTGCCGTGGTCGTCGGCGCGGACGCCGTCGCCCACAACGCCGTGCTCACCCTGCGCGCCGCCGGCGTCGAGACCGTCGCCCTGATCAGCTCCCGGCCGCCCCTGCCCCTTCCCGTGCCCGTGTCCGTAACCCGGCCGCGCCGCCCCGTCACCGTCCTCCACCGGACCACCGTCACCGAACTCGTCGGCCACGGCCGGCTGACGGGGGTGCGCCTTCGTCACGAGGACGGCCGGACCGCCGTTCTCGCCTGCGACACGGTCGTCTTCACCGGCGACTGGATCCCGGACCACGAACTCGCCCGGCGCGGCGGGATCCCGCTCGATCCGGGCACCCGGGGGCCCGCCGTGGACACCGCGTACCGCACCGCCGAACCCGGTGTCTTCGCCGCGGGCAATCTGCTCCACGGCGTCGAGCGCGCCGGGATCGCCGCCGAGGAGGGCCGTGTCGCGGCCGGACAGGTGCTCCGCCATCTCGCCGGGGAGCCCTGGCCGGGCCCGGGGCTGCCGGTACGGGTCGGGGCCCCGCTGCTGTGGGCGGCCCCCAACCGGGTCCACCCCGGCGGTCCGCCGCCGCTGTACGGCAGGTTCATCCTGCGGACGGCGCTACCGCTCGCCCTGCCCAGGCTCACCGTCAGCCAGGACGGCCGGATCCTGTACCGCCGACGCCCGCCGCGGCCCGTGCTGCCCGGCCGGCCCGTCCATCTGGGCTCGGGCTGGACGGCGGCGGCGGACCCGGCGGGCGGCGCGCTGCTGATCACTGTCTGACCCGGGCGGCCCCGCGTACGACGAAGGCCGTGACCCCGCAGTCGCGGGGGCACGGCCCCTTCCTCACGGCCGCTCGCGGCCGGACCGGCGGGCAGGGCTCAGGCGATGGCCGCCGAGACGATCGCCGACACCGCGATGTTGCAGGACGCCGTCACCCAGACCGCCGGGTGCGGCTCCGGCTCCACCAGGGTCGCGCCCAGCTTGCCCGGGGTGATGAGGTCCACCACGACGAACGCCACGGCCATCATCACCAGGCCGAGCAGGCCGAACGCGGCGGTCGAGACCAGGCCCTTGCCGAAGTCGTGATAGGTCGTCCAGATCGAGGTGAACACGATCCCGCCGATGCCCACCAGCGCGGAGCTGAGCAGCAGCGCGGCATTGCGGTTGCGGTCCTCCCATATCTGCCGGCCGAGCTTGCCCGGAGTGAGCAGGTCGATCAGGACCATGCCGAGGATCAGAAGGACCAGGCCGAGGGCGCCGTAGGCGCTCGCGCGGCCAAGTCCGTTGACGATGTCGCTCATTGAGGAGCCAGTCTCCGTGTCCAGAGGTGATACCGGTCAAGGGCGCGCAAAATCTACCGTACGAACCGATGAACGGCTCAGGGACCCCACCGCAGAGATTCATGTAGGTTACAGCCATGCCGCCCGGGATCCGGGCCGGCCGGGGTCGGCGGAGTGCTCGCCGGGCCCCTGCCCGCATGTCCGCCGCCGTGCGCGTGCGCGGCCGCGGGGGACTTTCAGGGGTATCCGCAATAGCGGGAATTAGCGCCTCTTTGACGTCCGAGAGGGGGTCTGTTCAGGCCACCTCGCTGAAGTCCGCCAAATGTCCGGATCTGGTACCGGAGGTGTTGCGGAATAGGCCATCCCGACCTTCCGCAGACCGGTGGCGATCCTTCGTCAGGTGGCTCTCATGCCTGGTCAGAGCGGTAGACCGAAACATTTCGGCCATGGTAGGGGTGGCGAGTAGGGGTACCCCCTAGTTTGGCTGATCTGCTAGACATATCCTCAGTGAAACGTACGTAGGGATGAATCGTCGAACGTGCGTGACCGCACCTGAGGTCTGTAACGGGGAGTTTCAGTCCATTGATTGAAAAGCGAAACACTGGTCGCTGGGTCCGCCGCTATCACGCTGCTGACGAAAGCCCGGTCCAGCTGGTGTGTCTGCCACACGCGGGAGGCTCCGCCTCCTTCTATTTTCCGATGTCCCAGTCCCTCGCCCCGGCGGTGGACGTCCTGTCCGTGCAGTACCCCGGGAGGCAGGACCGCAGGAACGAACCGGGGATCACCGATCTCGGCCTCTTCGCCGACCAGTTGACCGAACAGCTCGTGCCCTGGCTCGACCGGCCCATGGCGCTCTTCGGTCACAGCATGGGCGCGGCCCTGGCCTTCGAGGTGACGCGCCGGCTGGAGCGCGACCACGGGGCCGCTCCGGTGCGGATCTTCGCCTCCGGGCGGCGCTCGCCCGCCAGTTTCCGCCCGGAAACCGTCCATCTGCGCGATGACGACGGAATCGTCAGAGAAATGAAGGAACTCAGCGGAACGGACGCGAGGATCCTCGGCGACGAGGAAGTCCTGCGCATGGTGCTGCCCGCCATTCGCACCGACTACACCGCCATCGAGAACTACCGCGCGGCCCCGGAAGACACCGTGCGCACTTCGGTCACGGTGCTGACCGGGGAGTCCGACCCCAGAACCAGCGACGAAGAGGCTGAGGCATGGGCCGGACACACCACCGGTGAATTCGCCATTCACCGTTATCCCGGTGGTCATTTCTTCTTGGCGAACCATCAGCAGAGCATTATGAGGATCGTCTCCGACGAGCTCTCCGCGGCCGTCCGACAGGGCTGACCCGCAAGCAGCAGTGCGGCACACCCGGGTTCGCCCGGTGTGCCCGAGAACCTCCCTCCGCCCCCGACGGCGGAGGGAGGGAGCCGCATGACCGCCGGCTCGCCGAGGGCGAGACCGGAAGGGGAGGCCGCGTCGACGGCCCGGCGATCAGCACTGCGCTCATTCACACATCACCACGCGGTGCGACGACGCCCTCACGGGCGAGCGTCCGGCCTGGCGTGAAGTTTTTTCGCAAGTCGTGCAGTTCGGGGGAAGGAAAGACTGTGGCCGCAAGGCTGGTTGAACGCGACAAACAGCTCCACACGCTGAATGAGCTGCTGGGGAGCGCACGGCGCGGCCGGGGGCGGGTCGCCGTCATCAGCGGGGGCGTCGCCAGCGGGAAGACGACTCTGCTGGAGAACTTCACCGAAGAGGCCATCGCCTCCGGGGCGCTGGTCCTCGAAGCGGCGGGATCCCGCGCGGAACGCTATCTCCCCTTCGGGAATCTCCGCAGAATCCTGGACAGCGTCGCACCGCTGTCCCCCGAGATCCACGGCTACGTCACCGAACTGCTGGACCGCGTCACCGCCAACGCCACCGCCACTGCCGTCGCCGCCACCGACGCCCCGGCCGGTCCGGACGCCCCGGGCACTTCCGGTACCCCGGGCACCTCTGACGCCGAGCGCGCGCTCGACGAGGCCAAGCGGATCCTGCCCTCGGTCTCCACCGCCCTGCTGCGGCTCGCGCACGACCGCACTCTCATCATCACCGTCGACGACGTCCACCACGGAGACGAGCTCTCCCTGCACTTCCTGCTCTCCCTCGCCCGCCGGGTGCGCCAGGCGAGCGTCATGATCGTGCTCACCGAGACCGTTCCGCTGCGGTCCGCGCAACTCGCCTTCCAGGCCGAACTCCAGCGCCAGCCGAACTGCACCAGCGTCCGGCTCCCCCTCCTCACCACGAGCGGCACCGCCAGCCTGCTCGCCGACCACTTCTCGGCCTCCACCGCGCAGCGCCTCTCCGCCGAGTGCCAGGAGACCACCGGAGGCAATCCGCTGCTGGTCGGCGCACTGCTGGAGGACGGCCTCACGGCGCTGGGGGACAGCGAGCCCCTCAAGCGGCTCGACCCCGCCGACGCCTACGAGCGCGCGGTCCTCGACTGTCTCCACCGGGGCGACCCCGAACTGCTCACCGTCGCCCGGGGCATCGCCGTCCTCGGGGACTCGGACTCCGCCGTACTGCTCAGCCGGATCGTCGACCTCCACATCAAGGGCACCGAGCAGGCCCTGCGCGACCTCCGCCGCTGCGGCCTGCTGCACCGGGGGGCGTTCCGCGACGCCGCGGCCCGTACCGCCGTACTCGAGGCGACCCCGCCCGCCGCGCTCTCCGCACTGCATCTGCGCGCCGCGAAACTGCTCCACCAGGACGGCGCGGCGGCGGTCGACGTCGCCCGGCACCTCCTCGCCGCCCGCAAGAACGTCGAGGACTGGGCGATCCCCGTCCTCCAGGAGGCGGCCGAGTACGCGCTCGTCGACGACGAGCACGAATTCGCGCTGCACTGCGGCGAACTGGCCGTGCTGTCCTGCCCCGAGGGACCCCGGCACGCCGCGCTGAAGTCCCGGCTGGTCAGCATCGTCTGGCGCAGCAACCCGGCCGCCGCCGAGGGGCATCTGCGCCAGCTCTCCCGCGAACTCGCCACCGGCAGACTCGCCGACCGCGACCTCGTCCAGGCCGTCTCCTGCCTCTCCTGGGTGGGCGAGGCCCGGTGCGCGGGCGAGGCGGTGCTGCGGCTGCGGACCAGCGACCGGGTACCGGCGTACGACCCGAGGACGCTCGCCGCCGCCCAGAGCTGGCTCACCATCGTCAGCCCACCGCTCACCTCGCTGTTCAGCACCGTCGCACCGCCACAGACAACGCTGTCGCAGACGGCGTGCACCCCGTCCGCCGCAGGACTCAACACCATTCCCTACGACATGGCGGACAACGCCTACGCCCATGCCGCCGACGCCATGCGGACCGCCCTGCGCGGCGGACAGGCCGAGGCGGCCGTCAGCGAGGCCACCCGGGTCCTCCAGCGCTACCACCTCAGCGACCGCACCCTCCAGCCGCTCATCTTCGCGCTGCTCGCCGTCGTCTACGCGGGCCGCCTCGATCTCGCGCTCGCCTGGTGCGAACGGCTGCTCGGCGAACGCTCCGCCCGCAACGCGCCGACCTGGCAGGCCGCGCTGGGCGTGGTGCGGGCCGAGATAGCGCTCCGCCAGGGCGATCTGCCCGGCGCGGCCACCCGGGCCCGTACCGCCCTCTCCCGGATCTCGCTCCAGAGCTGGGGCGTGGGCATAGCGCTGCCGCTGGCCGTCCTCGTCGAGGCCGAACTCCAGATGGGCAACGAGGAGGAGGCGTCCAGCCTGCTCGACCAGCCCGTGCCCGAGGCCATGTTCGCCACCCTGGCCGGACTGCACTACCTCCGGGCCCGGGGCCGCTGCCACCTCGCCACCGGCCGCTATCACGCCGCCCTGCGCGACTTTCTGACCTGCGGCGAGATGATGGAGTCCTGGGGCATGGACGCCGTCGAACTGGTGCCCTGGCGGCTGGACGCCGCCGAGGCCTGGCTCGCCCTCGGCAGCCCTGGGCGCGCCCGTGAGTACGCCGAGCAGCAGAAGCAGCGCGAGGCGGGGCCCGCGGGCAGCCGGCCGCGCGGCTCGCTGCTGCTCCTGCTGGCCCGTACCAGCACCGATCTCAAGTACCGGCTCAAGCGGCTCACCGAAGCGGTGGAGACTCTGGAGGAGGGCGAGGACCGGCTCCAGCTCGCGATGGCGCTCGGCGAACTCGGCCGCGCCTACCGGGCGCTCGGCGACTTCAACCGGGCCCGGATGCTGGTCCGCAAGGCCTGGCACGTCGCCAAGTCCTGCGGCGCGGAACCCCTGTGCCGGCAGTTCATGCCCGGCCAGGGAGACACCGAGCCGCCGTCCCCGAGCGGCCGGGAGACGGAGCCGCCCAAGGAGGCGGAGGTTCTCTCCGAGGCCGAGGCCCGGGTGGCGCTGCTGGCGGCGCGCGGTCACACCAACCGCGAGATAGCGACGAAACTCTATGTCACCGTGTCGACAGTCGAGCAGCACCTGACCCGTATCTACCGCAAGCTCAAGGTCAAACGCCGCCGCGATCTGCCCGCCCGGCTCTCCGATCTGAGCCTCCCCGGCATCGCCTGAACGACCGCCGTCCGCCCGTCCGCCCGCCCCGCCGCCGGGGCGGGCGGACGGCTTCACGACAGCAGCCCGCGCTCCAGCGCGGTGATCACCGCGGCCGTCCGGTCCGAGACCGACAGCTTCTTGAACGAGCGCAGCAGATGCGTCTTCACCGTCGCCTCGCTGATGAACAGGGCACGGCCGATGTCCGCGTTGGTCAGCCCCTGGCCCACCAGCCGCAGCACCTCGCGCTCACGCTCCGACAGCAGCGGCGGATCCACCGCCCGGGCCCGGAACAGCTTGGGGGCCAGCGACGGGGTCAGCACCGTCTCGCCGCGCGCCGCCGCCTTCACCGCGTGCACCAGATCGTCCCGGGAACTGCCCTTGAGCAGATACCCCGCCGCACCGGCCTCCACCGCGCGCAGAATATCGGCGTCGTCCTCATAGGTGGTGACGATCACCACCTTGCTGCGCGGCGACTCCCGCAGGATGTGACCCGTCGCGGTCACCCCGTCCATCTCGCCCATCCGCAGATCCAGCAGCACGATGTGCGGGGTGAGCCGGGCCGCCAGCAGCACCGCCTCCTCGCCCGAACCGGCCTGCCCCACCACCCCGATGCCGTCCGCCGACTCCAGCATGGCGCACAAGCCCTCCCGTACCACCGGGTGGTCGTCGGCCAGCAGAACCTCGATCATGTCGCCCCCGCTCCGGCCGGCTCCCCGGCCACCGGTCCCAGAGGCACCGTCACCTCGATGACGGTGCCCGCTCCCGGGCGGCTGTCGACGGACGCCGCCCCGCTGATCTCCTCCACCCGTGCCCGCATGCCGCGCAGCCCGAAGCCGCCCCGCTCGCCGTCCGGATCAAAACCCTCACCGTCGTCGCCGATCACCAGCCGTACGGAGTCGTCGGCATACGCCACCAGCACCTCCACCGTGCGGGCCGTGCCGGCGTGCCGCCGTACATTCGCGAACGCCTCCTGCACGGACCGCAGCAGCACCACACTGACCGCCATCGGCAACGGCCGTTCCTCGCCCTCGGACCGGCAGCGCACCTCAAGACCCGTCTCGGCCGTCAGCAGCCGCGCCTGCCGGCCCACGGCCTGGACCAGCGAACTCTCCCGCAGTGCCGGGGGAGTCAGCGCGGCGACGAAACCACGCGCCTCGGCCAGACTCTCCTTGGCCACCCGCCCGGCGAGCCCCAGATGGGCGAGCGCCCGGTCCGGGCTCTCCACCACCTCCGACTCAGCCACCTGAACCAGGCTGATGATGCTGGTCAGACCCTGCGCCAGGGTGTCGTGGATCTCCCGCGCCAACCGCTCCCGCTCGGCCGAGATCCCCGCCTCGTGCGAGAGCCGGGCCACCCGCTCCCTGCTGCGCCGCAGCTCATTGATCAAATCACCCCGGTCCATGCTCTGCTGCACCACCCGGGTGATCCACAGCCCGAGCAGCACCGACAGCGCGATCCCCAGCAGCGAGGTGGGCAGCACCGAGAGGATATGAGGGTCGAAATCCCCGCCGCGCAGCCACACCACCGTCACCGGCCACAGATTGGCCAGCATCACGAGCACGATCGCCGGCGGCATCGGCAGGCTCATCATCAGCATCGGAACCACCGCGAACAGCGCGAAGGAGCCCGCGAGATCGGCCGTGCCCGCCACCGCGAACAGCACGAAGAGCCCCACCGCGAAGACGACGTTCCGCCGCCCCGCCGTCCGGTGGATCATCAGTCTCCGGCCGAGTCCCGCGTACCAGGGAACGATCAGCGTCAGCGCGCCGACGGCGACCGCGCGGTGCTCCTCGGCCCCGCCCGAAGTGAACAGCAGGATCGTGGTGACGAGGTAGGAGATCGCGAAGTAACCGTCCCACAGGCCGAACCAACGAGTCCCCGATTCGGGGCCGTAACCCGCGTTGGCCTGCGAACTTTCCTCCTGAGTCTGAGTGTGCACCTTACAAGTCCTACCATGCGCCCCACCGTGTCAACCGGTCGGTTGACAACCGGTCCCATCGATCGGTCGTCCCGTGGAAGACCCTCCCGGACCTACTTTTGACGCAGCGGGAGGAACGCCGCGACAGCACCGTGACAGCACCGCGAGGGGGAGCAGCAGTGGCAGGGCAGGAGTCGGTCACGTGAGCCAGTTCTGGGCGGCACTCATCACCGGTGCGTCGACACTGGCGGTCATCCTGGCGGCCGACCTCGGACACCGCCGCATCACCGCCGTACGGCTGGCGGGCCCCGTCCTCGTGTCCGTCCTCGTCATCGTCGCCTGCGTACGATCCCTTCCCACGGCCGGCAACGACATGTCGCTGCAACTCGCCTGCGTCGGCGTGGGCGTGATCTGCGGACTCGTCGCCGGAACTCTGCTTCCCGTACACCGGGACGACACCGGCCGCGTCCATACTTCCGGCGGAATCGGGTACGCGCTGATCTGGCTCGGCTGCACGGCCGCCCAGGCCGTCTTCGCCTACGGCGCGGAACACTGGTTCACCGCCGCCATGGCCCGGTTCACCGCCGAGTACGAACTCAGCGGCGAGAGGGTCCTGGTGAGCGCCGCCGCGCTGATGTCCCTCGCCATGGTGCTGGCCAGGACCGCGGCCCTGGCGTCCAGGGCCCGCGTCCCGGACCGGACAGAAGGAGCGGAAGGGACGAACGCGCCGGACCCGGTGGCCGGACGGCCGGGCGGAGGGAGACCGTGAATTGACGGTCGACAGGGTTCCGTACAAGCGTGTGATGGTTCAGAGGTCTTCAAGGCTAGGGTGAAAAAAGTGGTACGTCATGATGAATTGAGGCTGCGGCCGCCTCGCAACCGTGTCGAAAGCCGCGCGATCGGCTGGTGGACCCTGCAATCCTCCCTGTTCGCATTGCCGCTGCCGATCGTCTTCGGAGTGCTCTACCTGTTCATTCCGCCGGCCAGATTCGTCTTCGTCTGGGCATTCTTCGCCACCCTCGTCCCCGGCATCCTCTACATGGCCGTCATGCCCCTCTGGCGCTACCGCGTCCACCGCTGGGAGACCACCGACACCGCCGTCTACGCGGCCTCCGGCTGGCTCTGGCAGCGCTGGCGCGTGGTCCCCCTCTCCCGCATACAGACCGTCGACACCATGCGCGGCCCGCTCCAACAGCTCTTCGGACTCTCCGGAGTCACCGTGACCAGCGCCTCCGCCTCCGGCGCGGTGAAGATCAACGGACTGGACCACCGGGTCGCCGCCGAGATGGTGGAACAGCTCACCAGGTCCACCCAGGCCGTACCGGGAGACGCCACATGACCTCGGAGACCACGGCCGGCCGGCGCGCCCACGCCGCGGCCGACCCCTGGGGACGGCTCAACCCCCGGCTCATCCTCGTCAATCTGAGCATCGTCGCCGCCCCGCTCGCCCTCTACGGCGCCACCCACGCGGTCACCGGCGGCGAGATCAACCTCCAGGTCCTGATCACGCTCGGCTCATTCCTCATCACCTGCCTGGTCATGGCGGGCATCAGCCTGATGCGCCTGCTCACCACCCGCTACCTCCTCACCGACGACCGGATCGAACTCCGCAAGGGCCTCCTCTTCCGCAGCCACCGCTCGGTCCCCGTCGACCGCATCCGCAGCGTCGACCTCACCGCCAACCCGCTTCACCGTGTCTTCGGCCTCACCTCCCTGGAGATCGGCACCGGCGAACACGGCGAATCCGCCGGAGCCGGCCTCTCCCTCGACGGCATCAGCAAGAAGGACGCCGACGAACTGCGCCGACAGCTCATCGAACGCCGCAGCGCCGGACGCGGCCTCACCGTCGACGAGACCGACGGCCCGATCGCCGAGATGGACTGGGCCTGGCTGCGCTACGCCCCCCTCACCATCTGGGGCGTCGGCGGAGTCTTCGTCGCCGTCGGCACGGTCTACCGGACGCTGTACGAGATGAAGATCGACCCGCTGGAACTCGGCATCGTCAAGGACGTCGAGGACCGCTTCGGCTCCGTCCCGCTCTGGTTCGGCATCCTGGTCGCCGTCCTCGTCGTCGTGATCATCGGAGTCATCGGCTCCACCGTCACCTTCATCGAGGGGTGGTCCGGATACCGCCTGGAGCGCGAGGACGGCGGCATGTTCCGGGTCCGGCGCGGAATGCTCGTCACCCGCTCCGTCACCATCGAGGAACGCCGGCTCCGCGGTGTCGAGGTCGCCGAACCGCTGCTGCTGCGCTGGGCCGGCGGGGCCCGCCTCAAGGCGGTCGCGAGCGGCCTGGGCAACGACGAGGAGAACAGCAGCCGCAGCCGGCTCACCCCGCCCGTCCCGCACGCGCTGGCCCTCGCCGTCGCCGCCGACGTACTGGCCGAGAAGCGGTCCCCGACCGCCCTCGCCGAACTCGCCCCCCACCCCCGCGCCGCCCTGCGCCGCAGGGTCAATCTGGCGCTGGGCACGGCGGCGCTGACCGCGGCCCTCCTCGCCGTCCCCGGCCTCTGGCTCACCCCGGTCCTCGTCCACACGGGATGGATCACCGGCCTCGTACTGCTGCCCATCCTGCTGGCCTACGCCTTCGACGCCTACCGCAACCTCGGCAGCGCGATCCAGGGCCGCTATCTGGTCGCCAGGTCCGGCACGTTCGCCCGCCGCACCGTCGCCCTCCAGCGCGAGGGGATCATCGGCTGGTCCATCACCCGATCGGCCTTCCAGCGCCGCGCCGGACTGCTCACCCTCGGAGCCACCACGGCGGCCGGCACGGGCGTCTACAAGGTCCGCGACATCGCGGTCTCCGACGGACTCGCCCTCGCCGACCGGGCGGTGCCCCAGGTGCTCGCCCAGTTCATCGAACGACGACCCGGGCGCGGCTGACCCCCGTACCCCCATAAACCAACTGGCGCACCCCCGAGAGGTTGGAGGGGCGGACCTCCCCCCGGCCGCCCCTCCAACCTCGTTCTCATGTCCCGGGCCCCGCTTCAGGGGCTGGTAGGGGATGTGACCGGGCCCGCGCGGAAAATACTGTCGGGGCGGACAGGCGCGCCCGCGGGGCGCCCCGCTCCCGCGGACGTGGTTCCGACGCGCCGTGATGTCCTCCGGCGCCGGCGGCGGGAGCTGTGCGCCCCAGGCGGTCAGAGAGCGCCGAGAGACGAGGAGCATCGCATGTGCGGCATTACCGGCTGGATATCGTTCGACCGTGAGCTGACCCAGGAGACCGCGACCCTGGAAGCCATGGTCCGCACGCTGACGAACCGGGGGCCCGACGCCGGGGGCACATGGACCGACGGCCACGCCGCCCTGGGCCACCGCCGGCTCTCCATCATCGACCTGGCCGGCGGCGTCCAGCCGATGCAGATCCGGACCCCCGCCGGCCGGATCGCCCTCACCTACAGCGGCGAGGTCTACAACTTCACCGAACTCCGCGAGGAACTGCGCGGCCGGGGGCACCACTTCCGCACCGTCAGTGACACCGAGGTCGTCCTCAACGCCTATCTGGAGTGGGGCGACGCGATGGCCGAACGCCTCAACGGCATGTTCGCCTTCGCCGTCTGGGACTCACGGACCCAGAAGCTCACCATGATCCGTGACCGCATGGGCATCAAGCCGCTCTTCTACCACCGGACGGCCGACGGGGTGATCTTCGCGTCCGAGCCCAAGGCCATCTTCGCGAACCCCCTCGCCAAGCCCGTGGTCAGCGCCCGGGGCCTGCGCGAGTTCATCGCCTTCCACCGCCCGCCCGGAGAGACGATCTGGGACGGCGTCGAGGAGGTCGTCCCCGGCACCGTCGTCACCGTCGACCACGCCGGAGTGCACCGCCGCACCTACTGGCGGCTGGAGACCCAGGAGCACACCGACGACCTGGAGACCACCGTCGGCCGGGTGACCGAACTCCTCGACGACACCGTCACCCGCCAGCTCGTCGCCGACGTGCCCACCTGCGTACTCCTCTCCGGCGGACTCGACTCCAGCGCCATCACCGCCCTCGCCGCCGCCCGCCGGGCCTCCCGGGGCGAGACGCTGGACACCTTCGCCATCGACTTCGCCGGCGAGTCCGACCACTTCGTCGCCAACGAGGTGCACGGCAGCCGCGACGCCGGATACGCGGCCGAGATGGCCCGCCACGCGGACACCCGCCACTCCGACATCGTCCTCAGCCCGGCCGACCTCGCCGACCCCGAGGTGCGCCGACAGGTCGTCATCGCCAGGGACAGCCCGGCCGGCCTCGGCGACATGGACGTCTCCCTGTATCTGCTCTTCAAGTCGATCCGCGAACGCTCCACCGTGGCCCTGTCCGGCGAGGCCGCCGACGAGGTCTTCGGCGGCTACGGCTGGCTCCACAACCCCGTCGTCCAGGAACGCGAGATGTTCCCCTGGATCACCGCCGGGATGATCGGCGCCAGCCCCAACACCCAGCCCGCCGAGATGTACAACCTCGACATGCTGATCGCGACCAACCCGCTGGAGGCGGTGGCCGACGGCTACGCGACCGCCGTCGCCGAGATCGGACAGCTGGAGACGGACAGCGCGCACGAGAAGCGCATGCGGGTGCTGTCCCATCTGCATCTGACCCGCTTCCTGCGGATGATGCTCGACCGCAAGGACCGCATGAGCATGGCGGTCGGCCTGGAGGTCCGGGTGCCGTTCTGCGACCACCGGCTCGTCGAGTACGTGTACAACACCCCCTGGTCGATGAAGACCTACGACGGGCAGGAGAAGAGCCTGCTCCGCGGCGCGACCCGCGACCTCCTGCCGCGCTCGATCGTCGAGCGCCGCAAGAGCCCCTACCCGGTCACCCAGGACCGGGCCTACGGCGAGGCGCTCCAGCAGCAGGCCAAGCAGCTCCTCGGCGAGGACGGACCCGTCTTCCAGATCGTCAGCCGCGACTGGCTCGCCGAGTCGGTCGCCACCGCGCCCGGCGAACTCGCCCTGGCCACCCGCAACGGCCTGGAACGCGCCCTGGACACGGCCATCTGGCTGGACGCCTACCGGCCCGAGGTCACCATGTAGCCACGATGGCACCGCGCGGGTGAAGGCGGTCGGAGCGGCATCGTACGGATGCCGCTCCGACCGCCTCTTCATGCGGGCCCGCCTCAGACAGTCCCGTCTGGCACAGGCCCGCCTCGCGGCACTCAGCCGGTCAGGGCCAGCGCCTCCAGCCTCGGCACCAGCGACGCGGGCGAGGGCATCGACCCGATCTCCTCCCGGACCTCCCGCGCCACCGCCGACAGCTTCTCGTCCGACAGCAGCCTCCGCAGCACCACCGGATCCAGATCGTCCGCCGTGCCGTTCAGCCCCGCGCCCCGGTCGCCGACCGCCCCGGCGTTGATCCCCCGGTCCGCGCCGTCGGGCAGGACCAGCTGCGGCACACCCGCGTTGAGCGCCGCCATCGTCGTACCCGCGCCCCCGTGGTGCACCGCCGCGTCACACCTCTCCAGCAGCGCCGTCAGCGGCACCCATCCCACGACCCGCACATTGTCCGGGAGCGTGCCCAGCGCCGCCGTGTCCACCTCGCCCAGCGCCAGCACGAACTCCGCGTCCACCTCCGCGGCGGCGGCCACCAGCCGCTGCACCGGCCCCAGCCCGTTGATGTGCACCGTCGCCGTGCCCAGCGTCACCCCCACCCGGGGCCTTCGGCGCTCGTCCAGCAGCCAGTCCGGCAGCACGGCACCGCTGTTGTACGGAACCGGCCGCATCGACCAGCCGTCCCGCTCCGGCTCCACCATGCTCGGCGGCGCGATGTCCAGCGTCGGCACCCGCTCGGCCACGCTCTCCACCCCGTGCCGGGCCATCGTCTCCGTCAGCATCGACACGGTCAGCTCCCGCAGCTGGGTGCCGCGCGCGAAGCCGAAATTGTGCTGAACGGCCGGAACGCCCAGCCGCGCGGCGGCGATCAGCCCCGCCACGAAAATCTGCTCGAACACGATCAGATCGGGCTTGAAACGGTCGGCGGTCCGTACGATTCCGTCCGCCAGGCTCTCATTGAGATGGGCGAAGAGCCGCAGACCGTCCATCGGATCGATCTCCCCGGGCTGCCGCAGCCGCGCGATCAGCTCCCCGGCCGTCGACTGGAGGAAGTCCTCCAGGACGAACCCGGGGGAGACGTCCGCCACATGCAGACCGGCGTCCGCCGCCTTCAGCGCGTCACCCGCGCTGGCGACCAGGACGTCATGGCCCGCCGAGCGCAACGCCCAGGCCAGCGGAACAGTGGGAAAAACATGGCCGATGGCCGGATAGGTCACGAACAGCACGCGCATGGAAAAGCGTTCCTCCCGTATAGCCGCGTATTTGCGATGCCGGAGATTCAGCCGACAAAGAGACAGTGTCGAAATTCTTGCAATTACCTGCCCTCGAAGGGCATCCTGATGCAGTCGTGAGCATCGCGTCAAGGAATCACCCAAGGCTATTGGATAAGGGTCCGTAGGGGGTTGTTAGGGGTTTTTCCCACCCCTTTCCCATGGAAGGGTTACCTCTGGTCTTGGATTCTCATTCCGGGGGTATGGAGCGCGCGATGTTGAACGAGTCCCAGGATTTCGCAGCCGAAATCAATGTCGCCTCCGGGGCCGAGGGAACCGCCGAAGGAACCACTGAGGGAACCCGGGACGCCGGCGGCGAGGGACAGACATCGTGGCAGCGCCGGCTGACCGGCCTCGCCGAGACCGAACAGCACGCCGCGCTGCTGGAATGGGTCACCTCGCTGGTCTCCGCCGCACTCCGGGACGCCGCCCCCGCCACGCTCGACCCCCACCGCCCCTTCCTGGAACTGGGCTTCGACTCGCTCGCCGCCGTCGACCTGCACAGCAGGATCACCGCCGGGACCGGACTGCGACTGCCCGTCACCCTCGCCTTCGACCACCCCACCCCCGCCGCTCTCGCCCGCCGGCTGCACGGCGAGATCCTCGGCCTGACCGGCCCCGCCGGCCCGCCCGTCACCGCCGCCCTCGGCAGTGACGAACCCATCGCCATCGTCGGCATCGGCTGCCGCTTCCCCGGCGACGTCCAGACCCCCGAAGCCCTCTGGGACCTCGTCGCGGCCGGCGCCGACGCCATCTCCGAATTCCCCACGGGCCGCGGCTGGGACCTCGACGCGCTGTACGACCCCGACCCCGACAAGTCCGGTACGAGCTACACCCGCGAGGGCGGATTCCTCCACGACGCCGACCAATTCGACGCGGCATTCTTCGGGGTCTCCCCGCGCGAAGCGCTCGCCATGGATCCGCAGCAGCGACTTCTCCTCGAAACCTCCTGGGAGGCATTCGAGCGGGCGGGTGTCGACCCGACTGCCGCACACGCCAGCCAGGTCGGCGTCTTCGTCGGCGTCGAGACCCAGGAATACGGTCCCCGGCTTGAGGACGCGGTCGACGGATTCGAGGGATACCTCGTCACCGGAAACGCGGCGAGCGTCGCCTCCGGCCGTATCGCCTACACCTTCGGATTCGAGGGCCCGACGGTCACCGTCGACACCGCCTGCTCCTCCTCGCTGGCCGCCCTCCACCTCGCCGTACAGGCGCTGCGTACCGGCGAATGCTCCCTCGCCCTCGCCGGCGGAGCCGCCGTCATGGCGAGCCCCGGCTCGTTCGTCTCCTTCAGTCGTCAGCGCGGCCTCGCAGCCGACGGCCGCTGCAAGCCCTTCGCCGCCGCCGCCGACGGCACCGGCTGGGGCGAGGGCGTCGGCATGCTCCTCGTCGAGCGGCTCTCCGACGCGCGCGCCAACGGCCACCAGGTCCTCGCCGTCGTACGCGGCTCCGCCATCAACCAGGACGGCGCGTCCAACGGACTCACCGCCCCCAGCGGACCCTCCCAGCAGCGCGTCATCCGCCAGGCCCTGGCCAACGCGCGCCTGACCGCCGAAGACGTCGACGCAGTCGAGGCGCACGGCACCGGAACCAAGCTCGGCGACCCGATCGAGGCACAGGCCCTGCTCGCCGCCTACGGCCAGGACCGCCCCGAGGACCGCCCGCTCTGGCTCGGCTCCCTCAAGTCGAACATCGGCCACACCCAGGCCGCCGCCGGAGTCGCGGGCATCATCAAGATGATCATGGCGATGCGGCACGGAGTCCTCCCGAAGACCCTGCACGTCGACGCGCCCACCCCCCATGTCGACTGGGAGTCCGGCGCGGTCTCGCTGCTCACCGAGGCACGCCAGTGGCCCGCAGGCGACCGCCCGCGCCGGGCCGGCGTCTCCTCGTTCGGCATGAGCGGCACCAACGCCCACGCCATCATCGAAGAGCCGGACGCCGAGGACGCCGCCGCCCGGAACCCCCTCCGGGGCGACGACGACCAGCCGGGTGCCGACACCGGTACCGGCACGGGAGCGCTTCTCCCCTGGGCCCT
The DNA here is from genome assembly GCF_039532665.1 of Streptomyces amakusaensis. Classification (NCBI taxonomy): domain Bacteria; kingdom Bacillati; phylum Actinomycetota; class Actinomycetes; order Kitasatosporales; family Streptomycetaceae; genus Streptomyces; species Streptomyces amakusaensis. Next base: position 44,000 of record NZ_BAAASB010000025.1, read on the forward strand.
GTCCGCCAAGACCCCGGAAGCCCTGCGCGCGGCGGCCCGCCGGCTCCGCGCCCACGTCGAAACGGAACCCGAGGCCACTGCCTCGGCCGCCGACATCGGCCACTCACTGGCCGCCACCCGAGGCGTCTTCGCCCACCGCGCCGTCGTCCTCGGCGACGACCGCGAGACACTGCTGCGCGGCCTCGACGCCCTCGCCGAGGACACCCGGACCCCGGCCCAGACCCCGGCCCTCGTCCAGGGCGCGCCCGCCCCGGGCAAGCTCGCCCTCCTCTTCACCGGCCAGGGCAGCCAGCGGCTCGCGATGGGCCGCGAGCTGTACGAGGCGTACCCCGTCTTCGCCGACGCGCTCGACGACGCGTGCTGGCACCTCGACGATCAGCTGGAACTCCCCCTTCTCGACGTCCTCTTCGCCGACGAGGACACGGAGGAGGCCGCCCTCCTCCACCAGACCGCCTACACCCAGCCCGCGCTGTTCGCGGTCGAGGTGGCGCTGTTCCGGCTGGTGGAGAGCTGGGGTGTGCGTCCCGACTTCCTGTCCGGTCATTCGATCGGTGAGATAGCGGCTGCTCATGTGGCGGGGGTGTTCTCGCTGGAGGACGCGTGCACGCTGGTGGCGGCTCGTGGGCGTTTGATGCAGGCGCTGCCTTCGGGTGGCGTGATGGTCGCCGTCCAGGCCTCGGAGGAAGAGATTCTCCCGCTGCTGACCGATCGCGTGAGCATCGCCGCGATCAACGGTCCGCAGTCGGTCGTGATCGCAGGCGACGAGGACGCGGCGACCGCCATCGTGGCGTCCTTCGAGGCCCAGGGCCGGAGGACCAAGCGCCTTACGGTCAGTCACGCGTTCCACTCGCCGCACATGGACGGCATGCTGGCGGAATTCCTCCGGGTGGCGCAGCTCCTCGACTACTCGGCACCCACCATCCCCGTCGTCTCCCTCCTCACCGGGCGCGGCGCGAGCGCCGACGAGCTGTGCTCCCCCGAGTACTGGGTGCGCCACGTCCGTGAAGCCGTCCGCTTCCTCGATGGCATGCGGACCCTCTCGGAGAGCGGCGTCGGCACCTTCCTCGAACTCGGCCCCGGCGCGGTCCTCACCGCCATGGCACAGGACTGCGTGGACACGTCCGCCACCGCCTTCGTCCCCGCCCTGATCCTCGGCCGCGCCGAGCAGGACACCCTCCTCACCGCCGTCGCCCGGGCCCATGTCCGGGGAGCCGCCGTGAACTGGCAGGCGCTCTTCGACGGTACCGGCGCGCGGCGCGTCGATCTCCCGACGTACGCCTTCCAGCGCGCCTCCTACTGGATGGACTCGCGCCCCACCGCCTCCGGCCCCACCACCCACGCCGCCGACCCGGCCGACCGCGCCTTCTGGGACGCGATCGAGCACGAGGACGTCGCCGGCCTCGCCGCCGAGCTGGATGTGGACAGCGACGCATCCATCAGCGAGCTGATCCCGGCTCTGTCGGCGTGGCGTCGCAGGCACCGTGTGCAGTCGGAGGTGGATGCCTGGCGTTATCGGGTGTCGTGGAAGCCGTTGGGTGAGGTTTCTGGTGCTGGGTTGTCGGGTGTGTGGCTGGTGTTGGTGCCGGCGGGTGTCGATGACTCGACCGTGGTTGGCGCTTTGGCGGGTCGTGGTGCTGAGGTCCGGCGTGTGGTGGTTGAGCCGGGTGCGGATCGTGAGGTGCTGACGGCTCTGCTGGCTGAGGCTGATGCCGGTTCTGTTTCTGGTGTGGTGTCGTTGCTGGCTTTGGACGAGGTGTCCGGGCTGGTGTCGACGGTGTGTGTGGTGCAGGCGTTGGGTGACGCTGGTGTGGGTGCGGCGTTGTGGTGTGTGACGCGTGGCGCTGTGTCGGTGGGTCGTTCCGACCGGTTGGTGTCGTCGCTTCAGGCGTGTGTGTGGGGTCTGGGCCGGGTGGCTGCTCTGGAGGTTCCCGAGCGCTGGGGCGGCCTGATCGACCTCCCCGCTGTTCTGGACGATCGCGCCGCTACTCGCCTGGTCGGGGTGCTCGCCGGTCAGGCTCAGGGCGAGGATCAGGTCGCGGTTCGTTCGTCGGGTGTGTTCGGCCGACGTCTGGTGCGTGCTCCTCGTACTGCGGGTGCTGTGGGCTGGGTGCCGGGTGGCACGGTGTTGGTCACGGGCGGTACGGGCGCGTTGGGTGGTCGGGTCGCCAGGTGGTTGGCGGGCGCGGGTGCTGAGCGTCTGGTGCTGACGAGCCGTCGGGGCCTGGATGCCCCGGGGGCTGTCGAGCTGGTCGCGGAGCTGGCCGATCTGGGTGTTCAGGCGGATGTCGTGGCGTGTGACGCCGCCGACCGCGATGCCCTGCGTGCGCTGTTGTCCTCGGTGTCGGGTTCGCTGACGGCTGTGGTGCATACGGCGGGTGTCCTGGACGACGGCGTACTCGATGCGCTGACCCCGGACAGGTTTGAGAACGTCCTGCGCGCCAAGGCTGTCTCGGCCCTGCATCTGCATGAGCTGACGGGCGAACTCGGTATCGAGCTGGACGCCTTCGTCCTCTTCTCCTCCGTCACAGGAGTTCTCGGCGCGGGCGGTCAGGGCAACTATGCCGCAGCGAATGCTTATCTGGATGCTTTGGCGGAGCAGCGTCGTGCTGATGGTCTGGTGGCGACGTCGCTGGCGTGGGGTCCGTGGGCGGACGGCGGCATGGCCGCCGACGACGCTCTCGACGCACGCATGCGCCGTGAGGGCATGCCCCCCATGTCGCCCGACTCCGCGATCACCGCGCTTGAGCAGGCCGTCGGTTCCTCAGATGCCGCTCTGACCGTCGCTGACATCGACTGGGACCGTTTCGCGTCCATCGTCACGGCAGTGCGCCCTCAGCCCTTGATCGCCGACTTCGTCACCGGTGCCGAGGGCGCGGCCGCCGTCACCGGCCGAGGCGCGGTGGTCACGGGCGCTGACGTCATGGGCACCGTGGTCGGACAGCTGGCCGGGCTGACCGAGGCCGAGCAGGAGCGTGAGCTGCTGGGGTTGGTGCGTACGCATGTCGCGGCTGTTCTCGGTCACGAGGGTTCGGATGCGGTCGGTGCGGAGCGGGCGTTCAAGGAGCTGGGCTTCGACTCGCTGACGGCGGTCGAGCTGCGGAACCGGCTGGGCGCGGCGACCGAACTGCGCCTCCCGGCCACGTTGATCTACGACTATCCGACGTCGGCGGCTCTCGCGGAGTATCTGCGCGGTGAGCTGGTGGGCAGTGTGCGGGTCGCTGACACGCTGCTTCCCGCCGTGGTCACCACCGATGACGATCCGATCGCGATCGTGGCGATGAGCTGCCGCTTCCCCGGTGGCGTACGCACCCCGGAAGACCTCTGGCAGCTGTTGGTGAACGGTGGGGACGCTGTCGCCGAGTTCCCGGCCGACCGTGGCTGGGAACTGGACCGGCTCTACAGCGCGAACCCCGACCAGCCGGGCACGACCTACACCCGCGAAGGCGGCTTCCTCTACGAAGCCGCCGACTTCGACGCGGACCTTTTTGGTATCTCGCCGCGTGAGGCGCTGGCGATGGACCCTCAGCAGCGTCTCCTTCTTGAAACCTCCTGGGAGGCGTTCGAGCGGGCGGGCATCGACCCCTCGTCCCTGCGCGGCAGCCAGGCGGGTGTCTTCGTCGGCACCAACGGCCAGGACTATCTCTCCCTGGTCGCGCGCGAAGCGGACGGCCTCGAAGGCCATGTCGGCACGGGCAACGCCGCGAGCGTGGTATCCGGACGGATCTCCTACGCGTTCGGCCTCGAAGGCCCGGCGATCACCGTCGACACCGCCTGCTCATCGTCGCTCGTCGCGCTCCACCTGGCCGTTCAGTCGCTGCGCAACGGCGAGTGCACAGTGGCGCTGGCCGGTGGTGTCACCGTCATGTCCACACCCGATGCCTTCATTGACTTCAGCCGTCAGCGTGGTCTTGCCGAGGACGGTCGGATCAAGGCGTTCGCGGCGGCTGCCGACGGTACGGGCTGGGGCGAGGGCGTCGGCATGCTGCTCGTGGAGCGCCTCTCCGATGCCCGCGCCAAGGGCCACCCGGTCCTCGCCGTGGTCCGTGGCTCGGCGATCAACCAGGACGGCGCGTCCAACGGTCTGACCGCCCCGAATGGTCCTTCCCAGCAGCGCGTCATCCGCCAGGCCCTGGCCAGCGCCGGTCTGTCCGCCGCTGATGTGGACGCGGTGGAGGCGCACGGCACGGGCACCCGGCTCGGTGACCCGATCGAGGCACAGGCCCTGCTCGCCACGTACGGCCAAGGCCGCCCGGCCGGTCAGCCGGTGCTGCTGGGCTCGGTGAAGTCGAACATCGGGCACACGCAGGCGGCTGCCGGTGTCGCGGGCATCATCAAGATGGTGCTGGCGATGCGGTACGGGGTGCTGCCGCAGACTTTGCACGTCGACGCTCCGACTCCTCATGTCGACTGGTCGACCGGTGACATCTCCCTGCTGACGGAGGCGGTGGAGTGGCCGGAGACCGGCCGACCGCGCCGCGCGGGCGTGTCGTCCTTCGGCCTGAGCGGCACCAACGCCCACACCATCATCGAAGAGGCACCCGCACTCGCAACGGCCGACGCGGAGAACCCCCAGAACGGCACCACCCCGCCGGCACTGCCCCTCGTCCTCTCCGCCCGGAACACCACAGCCCTCCGCGCCCAGGCCGAGCGCCTCGCTTCCTTCCTGACGGCCCACCCGACCGCCACCGTCGGTGACATCGCCCACTCCTTGGCCACCGGCCGCGCCCCGCTGGAGACCCGCGCGGTCCTCGTCGCCACTCTCGGCGACCGCGACACCCTTACTTCAGCCCTGCGCGACCTCGCCGCCGGCCGTCAGGCTCCCGGCCTTACCGAGGGCACGACCACTGACGGAGGACTCGCCTTCCTGTTCACGGGGCAGGGGAGTCAGCGGCTGGGGATGGGCCGTGAGCTGTACGAGGCGTATCCGGTGTTCGCGGACGCGTTGGACGCGGTATGCGCCCAGTTCGCTTCCGATCTGCTGTTGAAGGAAGCGCTGTTCGGCGACGAGAGCGGTGCTCTCGATGAGACGGCGGTGACGCAGCCGGCGTTGTTCGCTGTTGAGGTGGCGTTGTTCCGGCTGCTGGAGAGCTGGGGCGTGCGTCCCGACTTCCTGTCTGGTCATTCGATTGGTGAGATCGCGGCTGCTCATGTGGCGGGGGTGTTCTCGCTGGCTGATGCGTGCACGCTGGTGGCGGCTCGTGGGCGTTTGATGCAGGCGCTGCCCACGGGTGGTGTGATGATCGCGGTCCAGGCCTCGGAGGAGGAGATCCTTCCGCTCCTCACGGACCGGGTGAGCATCGCGGCGATCAATGGTCCGCGGTCGGTCGTGATCGCGGGTGACGAGAGCGCTGCTCTCGCCGTGGTCGAGCAGTTCGCCGACCGTAAGTCGAAGCGTCTTACGGTGAGTCACGCGTTCCATTCGCCGCACATGGACGGGATGCTCGCCGACTTCCGCGAGGTCGCCGAGACGCTTTCGTACGGCAGTCCGGCGATTCCGGTCGTCTCGAACCTGACCGGTGCCCTGGTCACGGACGAGATGGGCTCGGCGGACTTCTGGGTGCGCCATGTCCGCGAGGCGGTGCGTTTCCTCGACGGTGTCCGTGCGCTGGAGGCTGCCGGGGTCACCTCGTACGTGGAACTCGGCCCGGACGGGATCCTCTCCGCCCTCGCCCAGGACTGCGCCGAGCGTACGGACGCTGCTTTCGCGCCCGTACTGCGTGGCAGCCGCTCCGAGGCGGAGACGGTCGTCACGGCTCTCGCCCAGATGTACACGCGCGGCATCGTGGTGGACTGGGAGGCGTACTTCGCCGGCACCGGTACCCGCCGAGTCGATGTGCCCACCTATGCCTTCCAGCGGCAGCGCTATTGGCCGGAGGCGGCCCTGTCGGGCATCGCATCCGTCAGCGGTGTGGTCGATGCGGTGGATGCTCGGTTCTGGGATGCGGTGGAGCGTGAGGATCTCTCGTCTCTGGTTGCTGAGCTGGGTGTGGGTGAGGAGTCGCTCGGGGAGTTGGTTCCGGCTCTGTCGGCGTGGCGTCGGGATCGGCGTGTGCAGTCGGAGGTGGATGCCTGGCGTTATCGGGTGTCGTGGAAGCCTTTGGCGGATGTGTCGGGGGCTGGGTTGTCGGGTGTGTGGCTGGTGTTGGTGCCGGCGGGTGTCGATGACTCTGCTGTGGTTGGCGCTTTGGCGGGTCGTGGTGCTGAGGTCCGGCGTGTGGTGGTTGAGCCGGGTGTGGATCGTGAGTCGCTGACGGCTCTGCTGGCCGAGGCTGATGCCGGTTCTGTGTCTGGTGTGGTGTCGTTGCTGGCTTTGGACGAGGTGTCCGGGTTGGTGTCGACGGTGTGTGCGGTGCAGGCACTGGGTGACGCTGGTGTTGTGGCCCCGCTGTGGTGTGTGACGCGTGGCGCGGTGTCGGTGGGCCGTTCTGACCGTTTGGTGTCGCCGCTTCAGGCGCGTGTGTGGGGTCTGGGCCGGGTGGCTGCTTTGGAGGTTCCCGAGCGCTGGGGCGGCCTGATCGACCTCCCGGCTGTTCTGGATGATCGTGCGGCTGCTCGTCTGGTGGGGGTGCTCGCGGGTCGGGGCCGGGGTGAGGATCAGGTCGCGGTTCGTTCGTCGGGTGTGTTCGGCCGACGTCTGGTGCGTGCTCCTCGTGCTGCGGGTGCTGTGGGCTGGGTGCCGGGTGGCACGGTGCTGGTCACGGGCGGTACGGGTGCTTTGGGTGGTCGGGTCGCCAGGTGGTTGGCGGGTGCTGGGGTTGAGCGTCTGGTGCTGACGAGCCGTCGGGGCATGGACGCTCCCGGGGCTGCGGAGCTGGTCGCGGAGCTGGCCGGGCTGGGTGTTGAGGCTGAGGTGGTGGCGTGTGACGCCGCCGACCGTGACGCTCTGCGTGTACTGCTGTCAACCGTTGCGGGTTCGCTGACGGCTGTGGTGCATACGGCGGGTGTCCTGGACGACGGTGTGCTCGATGCGCTGACGCCGGACAGGTTTGAGAACGTCCTGCGCGCCAAGGCTGTTTCGGCTCTGCATCTGCATGAGCTGACGGGTGAACTCGGGATCGAGCTGGACGCCTTCGTCCTGTTCTCCTCGATGAGCGGCACGGTGGGTGCGGCCGGTCAGGGCAACTACGCGGCTGCGAATGCCTATCTGGATGCTTTGGCGGAGCAGCGTCGTGCTGATGGTCTGGTGGCGACGTCGCTGGCGTGGGGTCCGTGGGCGGACGGTGGCATGGCCGCTGACGACGCTCTCGACGCACGCATGCGCCGCGATGGAGTGCCGCCGATGCCGGCGGGCCGTGCGATCACGGCGCTCAGCCAGGCCGTGGGAGGCGATGACGCGGTTCTCACCGTGGCTGATGTCGCATGGGATCGATTCCTCTCGGGCTTTACCGCCGGACGGCCGAGCGAGCTGTTCGCCCAGCTGCGCGAAGTCCGCGAGACCCGCGTCGCGCACTCCCGTGCCCAGACGGCACACGAGTCGGACTCCGACCGTTCGCTCTCCCTCGCCGGGCGGCTGTCCGCCCTCGCACTCGTTGAGCAGGAGCGTGAGCTGCTGGGGTTGGTGCGTACGCATGTCGCGGCTGTTCTCGGTCACGAGGGTTCGGATGCGGTCGGTGCGGAGCGGGCGTTCAAGGAGCTGGGCTTCGACTCGCTGACGGCGGTCGAGCTGCGGAACCGGCTGGGCGCGGCGACCGAACTGCGCCTCCCGGCCACGTTGATCTACGACTATCCGACGTCGGCGGCTCTCGCGGAGTATCTGCGCGGTGAGCTGGTGGGCAGTGTGCGGGTCGCTGACACGCTGCTTCCCGCCGTGGTCACCACCGATGACGATCCGATCGCGATCGTGGCGATGAGCTGCCGCTTCCCTGGCGGCGTACGCACCCCGGAAGACCTCTGGCGGCTTCTCGCGGACGGTACCGATGCCGTCGCCGAGTTCCCGGCCGACCGTGGCTGGGACCTGGACCGGCTCTACAGCGCGAACCCCGACCAGCCGGGCACGACCTACACCCGCGAAGGCGGCTTCTTCGAGGGGGCTGCGGACTTCGACCCCGCCTTCTTCGGGATCTCGCCGCGCGAGGCGCTGGCGATGGACCCTCAGCAGCGTCTCCTTCTTGAAACCTCCTGGGAGGCGTTCGAGCGGGCGGGCATTGACCCCTCGTCCCTGCGCGGCAGCCAGGCCGGTGTCTTCGTCGGCACCAACGGCCAGGACTACCTCTCCCTCATCACCCGCGAACAGGACGGCCTGGAAGGCCATCTGGGTACCGGCAACGCGGGCAGCGTCATGTCCGGCCGGGTCTCCTACGCCCTGGGCCTGGAGGGTCCGGCGGTCACGGTCGACACGGCCTGCTCGTCGTCGCTCGTCGCGCTGCACTGGGCGATTCAGTCGCTGCGTAACGGCGAGTGCACGATGGCGCTGGCCGGTGGTGTCACCGTCATGTCCACGCCCGAGAACTTCATTGACTTCAGCCGTCAGCGCGGCCTCGCCGAGGACGGTCGTATCAAGGCGTTCGCGGCGGCGGCCGACGGTACGGGCTGGGGCGAGGGTGCTGGCATGCTGCTCGTGGAGCGGCTCTCCGATGCCCGGAAGAACGGTCACCCGGTCCTCGCGGTGGTCCGTGGCTCGGCGGTCAACCAGGACGGCGCGTCGAACGGGCTGACGGCTCCGAACGGGCCTTCGCAGCAGCGCGTGATCCGTCAGGCGCTGGCGAGCGCCGGGCTTTCGACCACGGATGTGGACGCGGTGGAGGCGCACGGCACGGGCACCCGGCTCGGTGACCCGATCGAGGCACAGGCGCTCCTCGCCACCTACGGCCAGGGCCGGTCCGAGGACCGTCCGCTGCTGCTGGGCTCCATCAAGTCCAACATCGGTCACACGCAGGCCGCGGCGGGTGTCGCGGGCATCATCAAGATGGTGCTGGCGATGCGGAACGGGGTGCTGCCGCAGACTTTGCACGTCGACGCTCCGACTCCTCATGTCGACTGGTCGACCGGTGACATCTCCCTGCTGACCGAGCAGACGGAGTGGCCGGAGACCGGCCGTCCGCGCCGCGCGGGCATCTCCTCGTTCGGTATCAGCGGTACCAACGCGCACACCATCATCGAGCAGGCCCCGGATGCCGACGCCGAGCAGGCCCCGGCATCCGCCGTCCCCACGGCCGGGACCCTCCCGTACGTCCTCTCCGCGAAGAGCCCGGAGGCCCTGCGTGCCCAGGCGACGGCGCTCCGGACACACCTGGAGACCATCGCCGAGACGGGCCGTTTCGACGCACTTGATCTGGCCTTCTCGCTTGCCACCTCCCGTGCTCACCTCGACCACCGCGCGGTGTTGACCGCCGCCGGTCCCCAGGAACTCACGGACGTACTCACGAGCCTGGCCGACGGCGAGACCTCACCCCGGATCACCGCCGGTACGGTGAGCGACGGCCGTACTGCCTTCCTGTTCACTGGGCAGGGGAGTCAGCGGCTGGGGATGGGCCGTGAGCTGTATGAGGCGTATCCGGCCTTCGCGGACGCGTTGGACGCGGTGTGTGCCCAGTTCGCTTCCGATCTGCCGTTGAAGGAAGCACTGTTCGGCGACGAGAGCGGTGCTCTCGACCAGACGGCCGTCACTCAGCCCGCGCTGTTCGCTGTGGAGGTTGCCCTCTTCCGGCTCCTGGAGAGCTGGGGCGTACGCCCCGACTTCCTGTCCGGTCATTCGATCGGTGAGATCGCGGCTGCGCATGTGGCGGGGGTGTTCTCGCTGGAGGATGCCTGCACCCTGGTGGCGGCGCGTGGTCGCCTGATGCAGGCGCTGCCCACGGGTGGCGTGATGATCGCCGTCCAGGCCTCGGAGGAGGAGATCCTCCCGCTCCTCACGGACCGCGTGAGCATCGCCGCGATCAACGGCCCGACGTCGGTCGTGATCGCGGGTGACGAGAGCGCCGCTCTCGCCGTGGTCGAGCGGTTCCCGGAACGGAAGACCAAGCGCCTGACGGTCAGCCACGCGTTCCACTCGCCGCACATGGACGGCATGCTCGCCGACTTCCGCGAAGTCGCCGAGGGACTCTCGTACGACAGCCCGACGATCCCGATCGTCTCCAACCTGACCGGTGCACTGGTCGGCGACGACATGTCGACCGCCGAGTTCTGGGTACGCCACGTCCGTGAAGCCGTCCGTTTCCTCGACGGCATACGCGTCCTCGAAGCCGCCGGGGTCACCACCTACCTCGAACTCGGCCCCGACGGCGTGCTCTCGGCCATGGCGCAGAACTGTGTGGTCGGTGACGGCGGCGCATTCGCCGCGGCGCTGCGCGGCGGTCGCCCCGAGGTGGAGACGGTCGTCGCCGCTGTCGCGCGGGCGTATGTACGCGGGGTGACCGTGGAGTGGCCCGCGTTCTTCGCCGGTGCCGGTGCCGGTGCCGGTGCGCGGCGCGTGGAGCTGCCGACGTACGCCTTCCAGCGGCAGCGGTACTGGCCCAGCGCGGCGGCTCTCGCGGACATGGGTGACCCGGCGGCGATCGGGCTCGGTGAGGCCGGGCATCCGCTGCTGGGTGCGGCGGTCGCGCTCGCCGACTCGGAGGGGCTGCTCTTCACGGGCCGGCTGTCGTTGGAGACGCACCCCTGGCTCGCGGACCACGCCATCCTCGGCAGCGCTCTGCTGCCGGGCACCGCCTTTGTCGATCTGGCGATCCGCGCTGCTGACCAGGTCGGCTGCGACACGGTGGAAGAGCTGACGCTGCAAGCGCCGCTCGTCGTCCCCGAACGCGGCGGAGTGCAGCTCCAGCTTGTCGTGGAGGCTCCCAGCGGCCCCGGGCAGCGGCCGTTCAGCGTTCACTCCCGCAGGCAGGACGCCCTGGCGGAGGAGCCGTGGACGCGTCACGCCTCCGGTGTGCTGGCGTCCGGCGTACGGGAGGAGCTGTCCGAAGGGTTCGGCGAGCTGGCGGCCGAGTGGCCGCCCGCCGGGGCCGACCCGGTGGATGTCCAGGATTTGTATGAAGAGCTGACGGACGGTGGTGTCGCGTACGGGCCGCTGTTCCAGGGGCTGAAGGCCGCATGGCGGCGGGACGGCGAACTGTTCACCGAGGTCGCCCTGCCGGGTGACGCCCGGCGTGAGGCCGCCAGGTTCGGGCTGCATCCCGCCCTGCTGGACGCCGGTCTGCACGCGATCGGCCACGGAGTCTCCGACCGCACCACGGCCGGAGCCCTGCTGCCGTTCGCGTGGGCCGGGGTCTCGCTGTACGCGGTGGGGGCGTCCTCGCTGCGCATGCGGCTGACCGAGCACTCGCCCGGCGATCCGCACACCCTCGCGCTGTGTGTCGCGGACGAGAACGGCCGCCCGGTGGCGTCCGTGCGGTCGCTCACCCTCCGTACCGCGTCGGCCGACCAGATCCGCGCGGCCGACGGCGGGCACCTGGAGTCGCTGTTCCGGGTGGAGTGGACGCCGCTGACGGGCGGCGCTGTCCCGGCCCCGGCCCAGGCGGCGGACGCCACGGCTCAGGGCCGGCGCTGGGCCGTGCTGGGCCCGGACGTGTTCGGGCTGGCCGGGGCCGGAGCAGAGGTGTCGGAGTACATGGACGTCGCGGCGCTCGGCGCGATGCTGGCGGAGGGCGAAGAACTGCCCGAAGCCGTCTTCGTACCCTTTGTCGACATGTCGGACGATGAGTCGGCCGCTTCGACGCATGCGGCTGTTCAGCGCGCGTTGTCGCTGACGCAGGTGTTGCTGGCGGACGAGCGGTTCGCCGGTACCCCACTGGTGTGGCTGACCTCGGGCGCCGTGGCCACGGCCGCCGAAACCGGCGTGCGGGATCTCGCGGGCGGCGCGGTCCGGGGCCTGCTGCGCTCGGCGCAGTCGGAGAACCCCGGCCAGCTGGTCATGATCGACCTCGACGAGGACACGGCCTCGATCGCCGCCGTACCCGCCGCGCTGGCGTCCGGGGAACCGGAGTCCGCGATCCGCGCCGGTGAGATCAGTGTGCCGCGCCTGACCCGGGTTCCTTCGGCGCACGCCTCCGACGAGCGGCCGGACGTCCTCGGCGCGGCCGACGGCACCGTCCTGGTGACGGGTGCCACCGGCACCCTGGGCCGGCTGTTCGCCCGCCATCTGGTGACGGCGTACGGAGCGAAGCGGCTGCTGCTCACCAGCCGTCGAGGCCCGGAGGCTCCTGGCGCGACCGATCTGTATGAAGAACTGACCGGCCTTGGCGCGGCTGTCACCGTCGCGGCCTGTGACCTGGCCGACCGCGACGCGCTCACCGCACTCCTTGAGACGGTGCCCGCCGAACATCCGCTGTCGGCCGTGGTGCACACGGCGGGCGTACTGGACGACGGTGTGCTCGCCTCCCTGACCGCCGAGCGAGTGACGGCGGTGCTGCGGCCGAAGGTGGACGCGGCGTGGAATCTGCATGAGCTGACCCGGGGCCTCGGACTGTCGGCGTTCGTCCTGTTCTCGGGGGCCGCCGCGGCCTTCGGCGCGGCGGGACAGGCCAACTACGCGGCGGCGAACGCCTTCCTGGAGGCCCTCGCCGAGCGCCGCCGGGCCGAGGGCCTGCCGGGCACGGCGCTGGCCTGGGGCCTCTGGGCCCCGCAGGAAGGCGGCATGGCCCAGCGCCTCGACGAGGTCGACCTGCGGCGTATCGCCCGCGACGGTGTCGGCGCTCTCTCCGGGGACGAGGGCCTGGCGCTCTTCGACACCGCGATGACGGTGGACACCCCGGTACTTCTCCCGATGCGGCTGGATCTCGCCGTACTGCGTGCGCAGGCGGTGTCGGCCGGCGAGGTTCCCGCGCTGCTGCGCGGCCTGGTACGGGTGCCGTCGCGCCGAGTGGTCGAATCGGGCACGGCATCCGGCGGCGCTTCACCGCTGGCGGCACGGCTGCTGGGCCTGCCCGCCGCCGAGCGTGAGGACGTGCTGCTTGACCTGGTGTGCGCGCGGGTGGCCGAAGTCCTCGGTCATACGGGCGCGCAGGCCATCGAGGCGGAGCGAGCTTTCAAGGAGCTGGGCTTCGACTCGCTGACGGCCGTCGAGCTGCGCAATGTCCTGAAGACGGAGACCGGTCTACGACTTTCGGCCACACTGGTCTTCGACTATCCGTCCCCGCTCGCCCTCGCACGGCACCTCCTTGAGGAACTGACCGCGAGCGCGGCGATGACGGCCGCACCCCACACTCCGCGCGTGTCTCCCCCCACCGCCCCGACCGGCGACGACCCGATCGTGATCGTCGGCATGGGCTGCCGGTTCCCGGGCGGAGTGCGATCGCCCGAGGAGCTGTGGCAACTGGTCGCGACCGGCGGAGACGGCGTCAGCCCCTTCCCGTCGGACCGTGGCTGGGACCTGGAGTCGCTGTACCACCCGGACCCGGATCACACGGGGACGTCCTACACCCGCGAAGGCGGCTTCCTGCACGACGCGGCCGACTTTGACCCCGCCTTCTTCGGGATCTCGCCGCGTGAGGCGCTGGCGATGGACCCTCAGCAGCGTCTTCTCCTCGAAACCTCCTGGGAGGCCTTCGAGCGTGCCGGAATCGACCCGGCGACGCTGCGCGGCAGCCGTACCGGCGTCTTCGCCGGTGTCATGTACCACGACTATGTGACCGGCATCGCCGACGGCGGTGAGCTGCCCGAGGGCGTCGAGGGATACATCGGCACCGGCAACGCGGGCAGCATCGCCTCCGGCCGGCTCGCCTACACCTTCGGTCTGGAGGGTCCGGCGGTCACCGTCGACACGGCCTGCTCGTCCTCGCTGGTCGCGCTGCACTGGGCGATCCAGGCGCTGCGCAGCGGCGAGTGCGACATGGCGCTCGCCGGCGGCGTGGCGATCATGTCCACGCCCGAGACCTTTGTCGACTTCAGCCGTCAGCGCGGCCTCTCGGTCGACGGCCGTTGCAAGTCCTTCGCGGCGGCTGCCGACGGTACGGGCTGGGGTGAGGGTGTTGGCATGCTGCTGGTGGAGCGGCTGTCGGACGCGCGGCGCAATGGTCATCCCGTGCTGGCGGTGGTCCGTGGTTCGGCGGTCAATCAGGACGGCGCTTCGAACGGTCTGACGGCTCCGAACGGTCCGTCTCAGCAGCGGGTGATCCGCGAGGCCCTGGCCAGCGCCGGGCTTGCTGCCGCTGATGTGGACGCGGTGGAGGCGCACGGGACGGGCACCCGGCTGGGCGACCCGATCGAGGCTCAGGCGCTGCTCGCGACCTACGGGCGGGAGAAGTCGGCGGAGCGCCCGCTGTGGCTGGGTTCCATCAAGTCGAACATCGGGCACACGCAGGCTGCCGCCGGTGTCGCGGGCATCATCAAGATGGTCATGGCGATGCGGTACGGGGTGCTTCCCCGGACGCTGCACGTCGACGAGCCTTCGCCGCAGATCGACTGGGAGGCCGGTGAGGTCTCGCTGCTGACGGAGGCGGTGGAGTGGCCTGAGACCGGCCGTCCGCGCCGCGCGGGTGTGTCGTCCTTCGGCATCAGCGGCACCAACGCTCACACCATCATCGAGCAGGCCCCGGAGAGCGCCCCGGCCACGGCCACCCCCGAGTCGGCCACACCGCCGCTCCTGCCGTGGGTCCTCTCCGCGAAGGGCGAAGACGCCCTGCGGGCACAGGCCCACCAGCTTCGGTCGTACATTCTCTCCGCACCGGAACCGCGTCCGCTGGACGTCGCCCACTCTCTCGTGGTCGGCCGTGCGTCCTTCGAGGACCGCGCGGTGGTGGTGGCTGACGGGCGTGAGGGTTTCCTCGCGGGGTTGGCTGTGCTGGCTGGTGGTGGTTCCGCCGCTGGTGTGGTTGAGGGTTCTCCGGTGGGTGGGAAGTTGGCGTTCCTGTTTACGGGGCAGGGGAGTCAGCGGCTGGGGATGGGTCGTGAGCTGTACGGCGTGTATCCGGTGTTCGCCGAGGCTCTGGATGAGGTGTGTGCTCGGTTCGCTTCCGATCTGCTGTTGAAGGAAGCGCTGTTCGGCGACGAGAGCGGTGCTCTCGATGAGACGGCGGTGACGCAGCCGGCGTTGTTCGCGGTTGAGGTGGCGTTGTTCCGGCTGCTGGAGAGCTGGGGTGTGAAGCCGGACTTCCTGTCCGGTCATTCGATTGGTGAGATCGCGGCTGCTCATGTGGCGGGGGTGTTCTCGCTGGCTGATGCGTGCACGCTGGTGGCTGCTCGTGGGCGTTTGATGCAGGCGCTGCCCACGGGCGGTGTGATGATCGCGGTCCAGGCCTCGGAGGAGGAGATCCTTCCGCTGTTGACCGATCGGGTCAGCATTGCCGCGATCAATGGTCCGCAGTCGGTGGTGATCGCGGGTGACGAGAGCGCTGCTCTCGCTGTGGTCGAGCAGTTCGCCGACCGCAAGTCCAAGCGTCTTACGGTCAGCCACGCGTTCCACTCGCCGCACATGGACGGGATGCTTGCCGACTTCCGCGAGGTCGCCGAGACCCTTTCGTACGGCAGTCCGACGATTCCGGTCGTCTCGAATCTGACCGGTGCCCTCGTCACGGATGAGATGGGATCGGCGGACTTCTGGGTGCGCCATGTCCGCGAGGCGGTCCGTTTCCTGGACGGTGTCCGCGCACTGGAGGCTGCCGGGGTTACCTCGTACGTGGAACTGGGTCCGGACGGGGTCCTCTCCGCCCTCGCTCAGGAGTGCGTCGAGCACGCTGAGGCCGCCGCCTTCCTGCCGGTTCTGCGGAAGGGGCGTTCCGAGGCGGAGACGGTTGTCACCGTCCTTGCTCAGGCGCATGTGCGCGGGGTGGCTGTGGACTGGGTCGCGTTCTTCGCCGGAAGCGGTGCGCGGCGGGTCGATCTGCCGACGTACGCCTTCCAGCGGCAGCGCTACTGGCTTGAGTCGGCTGACGCGGCACAGAGGCCGGTTGTCGCTGATGAGCTGGACGCCCGTTTCTGGGACGCGGTGGAGCGGGAAGACCTGGAGTCGCTGGTCGCCACTGTCGAAGGCGAAGACGAGAGTGCTTGGAGCAGCGTGCTTCCGGCTCTGTCGGCGTGGCGTCGGGATCGGCGTGTGCAGTCGGAGGTGGATGCCTGGCGTTATCGGGTGTCGTGGAAGCCTTTGGCGGATGTGTCGGGTGCTGGGTTGTCGGGTGTGTGGCTGGTGTTGGTGCCGGCGGGTGTCGATGACTCCGCTGTGGTTGATGTTCTGGCGGGTCGTGGTGCTGAGGTCCGGCGTGTGGTGGTTGAGCCGGGTGTGGATCGTGAGGCGCTTGCCGGTCTCCTGACCGAGGCTGATGCCGGTTCTGTGTCTGGTGTGGTGTCGTTGCTGGCTTTGGACGAGGTGTCCGGGTTGGTGTCGACGGTGTGTGCGGTGCAGGCGCTGGGTGACGCTGGTGTGGGTGCGGCGTTGTGGTGTGTGACGCGTGGCGCGGTGTCGGTGGGTCGTTCCGACCGGTTGGTGTCGCCGCTTCAGGCGCGTGTCTGGGGTCTGGGCCGGGTCGCGGCTCTGGAGGTCCCCGAGCGCTGGGGCGGCCTGATCGACCTCCCCTCCGTTCTGGACGATCGCGCCGCTGCTCGCCTGGTCGGGGTGCTCGCCGGTCAGGCTCAGGGCGAGGATCAGGTCGCGGTTCGTTCGTCGGGTGTGTTCGGCCGGCGGTTGGTGCGTGCTCCTCGCGCTGCGGGTGTGTCGTCGTGGATGCCGGGTGGCACGGTGTTGGTCACGGGCGGTACGGGCGCGTTGGGTGGTCGGGTCGCCAGGTGGTTGGCGGGTGCGGGTGCTGAGCGTCTGGTGCTGACGAGCCGTCGGGGCATGGATGCCCCGGGCGCGGTGGAGCTGGTCGCGGAGCTGACCGATCTGGGTGTTGAGGCGGATGTCGTTGCCTGTGACGCCGCTGACCGTGACGCTCTGCGTGTACTGCTGTCCACGGTGTCGGGTTCGCTGACGGCTGTGGTGCATACGGCGGGTGTCCTGGACGACGGCGTGCTCGATGCGCTGACACCGGACAGGTTTGAGAGCGTCCTGCGCGCCAAGGCTGTCTCCGCGTTCCATCTGCATGAGCTGACGGGTGAACTCGGGATCGAGCTGGACGCCTTCGTCCTGTTCTCCTCGATGAGCGGCACGGTGGGTGCGGCAGGTCAGGGCAACTACGCGGCTGCGAATGCTTATCTGGATGCTTTGGCGGAGCAGCGTCGTGCTGATGGTCTGGTGGCGACGTCGCTGGCGTGGGGTCCGTGGGCGGACGGCGGCATGGCCGCCGACGACGCTCTCGACGCACGCATGCGACGCGAGGGGCTGCCTCCCATGTCGCCCGACGCGGCGCTGACGGTTCTGGGCCGGAGCGTTGGTTCCGGTGATCCGGCTCTGCTGGTGGCCGATGTGGAGTGGGATCGGTTCGCGCCCGCGTTCACGGTCGTGCGGCCCAGTGGCTTCCTTGGGGAGCTGTTCCGGCCTCGGTCCGCCGGGGGGAGCGCCGATACGGCATCGCCGGTGATGGAAGCCGGCACGCTGGCGGAGCGACTGGCAGCGCTTGGAGAGGCTGAGCGGCGGCGGGAGTTGCTGAGCCTGGTCCGTACGCATGTCGCCGCTGTCCTCGGTCACGAGGGTTCGGACACGGTGGGTGCCGAGCGGGCGTTCAAGGAGCTGGGCTTCGACTCGCTGACGGCGGTCGAACTGCGGAACCGTCTCGGCTCGGCGACGGGTGTACGGCTGCCGGCCACGCTGATCTTCGACTATCCGACGGCCGCCGCGCTCGCCGAGTATCTGCGTGATGAGCTGCTCGGCACCGAACAGGTCGCTGACACACTGCTTCCCGCCGTGGTCGCCACCGATGACGATCCGATCGCGATCGTGGCGATGAGCTGCCGTTTCCCCGGTGGCGTACGCACCCCGGAAGACCTCTGGCAGCTGCTGATGAACGGCGGGGACGCCATGGGCGAGTTCCCGGCCGACCGTGGCTGGGACCTGGACCGGCTCTACAGTCCCGACCCTGACAAGCAGGGCACGTTCTATGCCCGTGAGGGCGGATTCCTGTACGACGCTGCCGAGTTCGACGCCGACTTCTTCGGGATCTCGCCGCGCGAGGCCCTCGCCATGGACCCTCAGCAGCGTCTTCTCCTCGAAACCTCGTGGGAGGCGTTCGAGCGGGCGGGCATCGACCCCTCGTCCCTGCGCGGCAGCCAGGCGGGTGTCTTCGTCGGCACCAACGGCCAGGACTACGGTTCGACGCTGCGGACGATCCCGGACGGCATCGAGGGCTTTCTCGGGACGGGCAACGCGGCGAGTGTGGTCTCGGGCCGGCTGTCGTACGCCTTCGGCCTGGAAGGCCCGGCCGTCACGGTCGACACGGCCTGCTCGGCGTCGCTGGTGGCGCTGCACTGGGCGGTTCAGGCGCTGCGCAGCGGTGAGTGCGACATGGCGCTCGCCGGTGGTGTGACGGTGATGTCGTCGCCGGGTGCCTATATCGACTTCAGCCGTCAGCGTGGGTTGGCCGAGGACGGCCGGATCAAGGCGTTCGCGGCGGCTGCCGATGGCACGGGCTGGGGCGAGGGCGTCGGCATGCTGCTCGTGGAGCGGCTGTCGGACGCGCGGCGTAATGGTCACCCGGTCCTCGCGATCGTGCGTGGCTCGGCGATCAACCAGGACGGCGCGTCCAACGGTCTGACGGCCCCGAACGGCCCGTCTCAGCAGCGTGTCATCCGTCAGGCCCTGGCCAGCGCCGGGCTGGCTGCCGCTGATGTGGACGCGGTGGAGGCGCACGGGACGGGCACCCGGCTGGGCGACCCGATCGAGGCGCAGGCGCTGATGGCTACGTACGGCCGTGGGCGCATGGAGGGCCGTCCGCTGTGGCTGGGCTCGATCAAGTCGAACATCGGTCACACGCAGGCTGCGGCCGGTGTCGCCGGGGTGATGAAGATGGTGCTGGCGATGCGGTACGGGGTGCTTCCGCAGACCCTGCATGTCGATGAGCCGACTCCGCATGTCGACTGGTCGGCGGGCGACATCTCGCTGCTGACGGAGGCGGTGGAGTGGCCGGAGACCGGCCGTCCGCGCCGCGCGGGTGTGTCGTCGTTCGGCTTCAGCGGTACGAACGCCCACACCGTGCTGGAGCAGGCCCCGCCCGTGGTGGACGGCGCGGGGGACACCGAGCGGTCGCGCCCGGCCGGCCGGGCGCCGTGGGTGCTCTCGGCCAAGAGCGAGACGGCGCTGTGTGCGCAGGCCGAGCGACTGCGGACACGTATCGAGTCCGACCTCCTGCTTGAGCCGACGGATGTGGCGTACTCCCTGGCAACGTCGCGTGCGGCGCTGGACCGGCGTGCTGTGGTCGTGGCGACCGAGCGGGACGGTTTCCTGACCGCCTTGAAGGCGCTGGCGGCCGGCGAGCGGACGCCGGGGCTGATCCAGGGCACGGCCACTGACGGCGGTCTCGCCTTCCTGTTTACGGGGCAGGGGAGTCAGCGGCTGGGGATGGGGCGTGAGCTGTACGAGGCGTATCCGGTGTTCGCGGACGCATTGGACGCAGTGTGTGCCGGGTTCGCCGACGATCTGCCGTTGAAGGAAGCGCTGTTCGGAGACGAGAGCGGTGCTCTCGATGAGACGGCGGTGACGCAGCCCGCGCTGTTCGCGGTCGAGGTGGCCCTCTTCCGGCTCCTTGAGTCGTGGGGGGTGAAGCCGGACTTCCTGTCCGGTCATTCGATCGGTGAGATCGCTGCTGCGCATGTGGCGGGGGTGTTCTCGCTGGCTGATGCGTGCACGCTGGTGGCGGCACGTGGCCGGTTGATGCAGGCCCTGCCCTCGGGCGGTGTGATGGTCGCCGTGCAGGCCTCGGAGGAGGAGATTCTCCCGCTCCTCACGGACCGGGTGAGCATCGCGGCCATCAACGGCCCGATGTCCGTGGTCATCGCCGGTGACGAGGACGCCGCCGCGAAGATCACTGAGCAGTTCGGTGACCGGAAGACCAAGCGTCTTACGGTGAGCCACGCGTTCCACTCGCCGCACATGGACGGCATGCTCGCCGACTTCCGCGAGATCGCCGAGACGCTTTCGTACGGCAGTCCGACGATCCCGGTCGTCTCCAACCTGACCGGCACCCTCGTCACGGACGAGATGGGCTCGGCGGACTTCTGGGTACGCCATGTCCGCGAGGCCGTCCGTTTCCTCGACGGCGTCCGCGCCCTTGAAGCCGCCGGGGTTACCTCGTATGTGGAACTCGGCCCGGACGGGATCCTCTCCGCCCTCGCCCAGGAGTGTGCCGAGCACCCGGATACGGCGGCCTTCCTCCCCGTACTCCGCAAGGACCGCCCCGAGACCGAGACCCTCACCACCGCGCTCGCCCAAGCCCACACCCGGGGCATCGCCGTCGACTGGGACGCGTACTTCTCCGGTACCGGCGCACAGCGCGTCGACCTGCCCACGTACGCCTTCCAGCGCAAGCGCTACTGGCTGGAAGAGGCCCCGGCGGCGGCGGCCGACGAGAACGGCGGTGGGGCCCTGGCGGCGGCGGTGGACGCGCAGTTCTGGGCGGCGGTGGACAACGCGGATCTCGCCGCGCTCACCGCGACTCTGGACATCGACGCGGATCAGCCGCTGAGCGCTCTGATGCCGGCGCTGTCGGCGTGGCGGCGGCAGCAGCGGGAGCGGTCGGTGGTCGACGGCCGTCGCTACTCCGTCACCTGGAAGCCGATGACCGAGCCGGCCGTCTCCCGGCCCTCGGGGACCTGGCTCGTCGTGACGCCCGCGACCGGTGCCGACGATCTCCGGGCCGTGTCCGAAGCCCTTGTGGCGCACGGTGTGGACGTACGGCAGGTGACGCTCGACGAGGCCGTGACCGGGACCGGCACGGGGGGCCGGGAGGCCGTGGCCGAGCAGCTCGCCGACGCGCTCGCGGGCGGCCGGGCCGACGGCGTACTGTCCCTGCTGGCGCTCGCGGAGCACCCGCACCCGGCCCACCCGGCGGTTCCCGCCGGGCTGTTGCTGACCGGGGTGCTCGTCCAGGCGCTGGGGGACGCGGAAGTCGACGCTCCGCTGTGGTGCCTCACCTCCGGAGCCGTGGCGACGACCCCGTCCGACCGGATCAGGAGCGCCGCGCAGGCGCAGATCTGGGGCCTCGGCCGGGTTGTCGCGCTGGAGCACCCCGAGCGCTGGGGCGGTCTCGTGGACCTGCCCGGCACACTCGACGGACGTACCGCCGAGCGGGTGCTCGCCGTCCTCGCGGACGCGGGGGACGAGGACCAGATCGCGATACGGGCCGCGGGCCCGCTCGTCCGGCGCATCGGACACGCCCCGGTGGCGACGGCCGACTCCGGCGGCGCGGCGGGCCGCCCGCACTGGCGGCCCCGGGGCACGGTCCTCGTGACCGGCGGTACGGGAGCGCTCGGCGCGCATGTCGCCCGCTGGCTCGCGGCGAACGGCGCGGAGCACGTGGTTCTCGCGAGCCGTCGCGGACCGTCCGCACCCGGTGCGGACGCCTTGGTCGCGGAGGTCGCCGGGCTCGGCGGGCGCGCCACGGCGGTCGCCTGTGACGTGACCGACCGTGACGCGGTCTCCGCCTTGCTCGCGGACCTCGCCGAGGACGGACGGGGGAACGGGCGGGGGAGTGGACGGGAGAGCGGACTCACCGCCGTCTTCCACACCGCGGGCGCGGGCCAGTTCGCGCCGCTCGCGGAGACCGGCCCCGCCGATGTCGCCGACGTCGTCGCCGCCAAGGTCGCGGGCGCGGCGCACCTGGACGAACTGCTGGCCAAAACCGAGCTGGACGCCTTCGTGCTGTTCTCCTCCATCGCCGGTGTGTGGGGCAGTGGCGGGCAGGGCGCGTACGCGGCGGCCAACGCCCATCTCGACGCGCTGGCGCACCAGCGCCGCGACCGGGGAGCGAAGGCCACCTCGGTGGCCTGGGGCCCGTGGGGGCAGGGCGGACTGGTCGCCGACGACGAGGCGGCCGAGCAGCTGCGCCGCCGGGGACTGCCCGTCATGTCGCCGGAGCTGGCGATCGTCGCCCTCCAGCAGGCGCTGGACGGCGACGAGACCGCGCTGACGGTCGCCGACGTCGACTGGGACCTGTTCGTCCCCGCCTTCACCGCCGCCCGTCCCCGTCCGCTGATCGCCGACCTTCCCGAGGTGCGCCGCGCGCTCGCCGCGGAGCGGGAGGGCGGGCGCGCCGAGGCCGGTGAGCCCGCCGGATTCGAGGCGGAGCTGCGGGGCCTCAGCGGCCCCGACGCGGAACGGGCGGTGCTCGACCTCGTCCGCGCGCAGGTCGCCGATGTGCTCGGGCACGAGGGCGCGGCGACGATCGAGGCGGGGCGCGCCTTCAAGGAGCTGGGCTTCGACTCGCTCACCGCGGTCGAACTGCGCAACCGACTCAAGTCCGCCACCGGGCTGCGGCTGCCGGCCACCCTGGTCTTCGACTACCCGACGACGGCCGCGCTGGCCGCCCACATCCGGGCCGAACTCCTCGGCGAGGACATCGAACCGGGACTCCCGGCGCTCGCGGAGATCGACAAGCTGGAGTTCCTCCTCTCGTCGGTGCCCGAGGACACCACCGAACGCGCCCGTGTCACCGCGCGGCTCGAATCACTCCTCCAGAACTGGAACAAGGCAGAACGAGCGACCATCGGAGAGGACGAAGAGCTCGAAATCGAGTCGGCGTCCGCCGACGACCTCTTCGACATCATCAACAACGAATTCGGAAAAGCCTGACCTGATGACCGATCCGATGCCCGGCTCCATGCCTGAATCCATGCCTGAATCCATGCCCGACTCCGTGTCCGCACGTATTCCGTACTTCCCCAGGGGGTGACGTTCCAGTGGCCAGCGCGAACGAAGAAAAGCTTCTCGAAAACCTGAAGTGGATGACCACTGAGCTGCGTCGGGCCCGACGCCGCCTCCAAGAGGTCGAGTCCGATGCCCAGGAGCCGATCGCGATCGTCGCGATGAGCTGCCGGTTCCCCCACGGGGTGCGTTCCCCCGAGGAATTGTGGCGACTGGTCGAATCGGGTGGTGACGCCATCACCGGATTCCCGGAGGACCGTGGCTGGGACATCGATTCCCTCGCCGATCCGGACCCGGACCGGAAGGGTACTTTCTACAACACCGGCGGCGGATTCCTGGACGACGCCACCGTTTTTGACCCCGGATTCTTCGGCATATCGCCGCGCGAGGCACTCGCGATGGACCCCCAGCAGCGTCAGCTGCTGGAGGCCTCGTGGGAGGTCTTCGAGCGGGCGGGCATCGACCCCTCGACCCTGCGGGGCAGCCGGACCGGTGTCTATGTCGGCGCGGGGGCCATGGGCTACGGAGCCGACCTGAAGGAGGTTCCGGAAGGCCTCGAAGGGCTGCTGCTGACGGGCGGCGCGACCAGTGTGCTGTCCGGCCGGGTCAGCTATGTCTTCGGCCTGGAGGGCCCCGCCGCCACCATCGACACCGCCTGCTCGTCCTCCCTCGTCGCCCTGCACCTCGCCACCCAGGCGCTGCGCGCCGGTGAGTGCACGCTCGCCCTGGTCGGCGGCGTGTGCGTGATGCCCACCCCCGACGTCTTCGTCGAGTTCAGCCGTCAGCGCGGTCTCGCCGCCGACGGCCGCTGCAAGTCCTTCGCCGCCGCCGCCGACGGCACCGGCTGGTCCGAGGGCGTCGGCGTCCTCCTCGTGGAGCGCCTCTCCGACGCGCGGCGCAACGGCCACCAGGTTCTCGCGGTCGTACGCGGCTCCGCCGTCAACCAGGACGGCGCTTCGAACGGTCTGACCGCTCCGAACGGTCCGGCGCAGCAGCGGGTCATCCGCCAGGCACTGGAGAACGCCCGGCTGTCGGCCGCCGAGGTCGACGCCGTCGAGGCGCACGGCACGGGCACGACGCTCGGCGACCCGATCGAGGCGCAGGCGCTGCTCGCCACCTACGGCCAGGACCGGCCGGCCGGCCGACCCCTGCGGCTGGGCTCGCTCAAGTCCAATCTGGGCCATACGCAGGCCGCCGCCGGTGTCGCGGGCATCATCAAGATGGTCATGGCCATGCGCCACGGCACGCTGCCCAAGACCCTGCACATCAATGAGCCCACCCCGGACGTCGACTGGTCGGCGGGGGACGTCGCCCTCCTCACCGAGGCGATGGACTGGCCGGAGACCGGTGCTCCGCGCCGGGCCGCCGTCTCCGCGTTCGGCGTCAGCGGCACCAACGCCCACACCATCATCGAGCAGGCCCCCGAGCCAGACGAGACGCCGACGGACGAGGGCTCCCGCCCCGCCGCCGCCCCCGCGATCCTGCCCTGGACCCTGTCGGGCCGGTCCGCCGCCGCGCTCCGCGCCCAGGCCGCCCGGCTGCTCGACGCCCACGGCAGCCCGCTCGACATCGGCCACTCGCTCGCCACCACCCGCGCCACGCTGGAGCACCGCGCCGTGCTCGTCGGCCGCTCCGAGGGCGACCTCCGCACGGCCCTCACCGCGCTCGCCGACGGCGAGCGGGCCAACGGCCTGGCGACGGGGACCGCCACCGAACAGCGGGTGGCGTTCCTGTTTACGGGGCAGGGGAGTCAGCGGCTGGGGATGGGGCGTGAGCTGTACGGCGCGTATCCGGTGTTCGCGGACGCTCTGGATGAGGTGTGTGCTCGGTTCGCTCCCGATCTGTCTTTGAAGGAAGCACTGTTCGGAGACGAGAGCGGTGCTCTCGATGAGACGGCGGTGACGCAGCCCGCGTTGTTCGCGGTCGAGGTGGCCCTCTTCCGGCTGCTTGAGTCGTGGGGTGTGCGTCCCGACTTCCTGTCCGGTCATTCGATCGGTGAGATCGCGGCTGCTCATGTGGCCGGGGTGTTCTCGCTGGCTGATGCGTGCACGCTGGTGGCGGCGCGTGGCCGGCTGATGCAGGCGCTGCCCACCGGCGGTGTGATGATCGCGGTCCAGGCCTCGGAGGAGGAGATCCTTCCGCTGCTGACCGACCGGGTCAGCATCGCGGCGATCAATGGTCCGCAGTCGGTCGTGATCGCGGGTGACGAGAGCGCCGCTCTCGCCGTGGTCGAGCAGTTCCCGGACCGCAAGTCCAAGCGTCTTACGGTGAGTCACGCGTTCCACTCGCCGCACATGGACGGCATGCTGGAGGCGTTCCGTACGGCGATCGCGGGGCTTTCGTACGGCACCCCGAAGATCCCGATCGTCTCCAACCTGACCGGCACCCTCGTCACGGACGAGATGGGCTCGGCGGACTTCTGGGTACGCCACGTCCGTGAAGCCGTCCGCTTCCTCGACGGCGTCCGCGCCCTCGAAGCCGCCGGAGTCACCTCGTACCTCGAACTCGGCCCCGAAGGCATCCTCTCCGCCCTCGCCCAGGAGTGTGTGACAGGCGATGAGTCCCTCTTCGTTCCCGTCCTCCGGGCCGCCCGCCCGGAGGCCGAGACGCTGATCGAGGCGCTGGCCCGGGCTCATGTCCACGGTGTGCCGGTCGACTGGGAGGCGTACTTCGCCGGGACCGGCGCGCGCCGCGTCGAGCTGCCGACGTACGCCTTCCAGCACGAGCGGTACTGGCTGGAGCCCGCGGCGGCCGGCACCGGCGATGTGAGCGGGGCGGGGCTCGACCCGGCCGCGCATCCGCTGCTCGGCGCCGCCGTCACCCTGGCCGAATCCGAGAGTGTGCTGTTCACCGGCCGGCTCTCGCTGCGCACCCACCCCTGGCTCGCCGAGCACACCGCCGCCGGAGCCGCTGTGCTGCCCGGCGCGGCCTTTGTCGAACTGGCGGTGCGCGCCGGTGACGGAGCCGACTGCCGGCACCTGGAGGAGCTGATCCTCGACGCGCCGCTGGCCCTGCCCGTTGAAGGGGCCGTCAGGCTTCAGGTGCTCGTCGGCGGCCCCGACGACAGCGGTCGGCGTCCCGTCACCGTCTCCTCCCGCCCCGAGGCCGCGCCCGCCGATGCCTCCGCCGACGCTTCCGCCGGCGTCCCCTGGATCCGCCACGCCCACGGCGTCCTCGCCCGCACCGGGCCGTCCGCGCGGCCGTTCGACCTGGCGCAGTGGCCCCCGGCGGGGGCCGAGGCCGTGGACATCGCGAGCCTGTACGCGTACGAGGGGACGGCCGAAGCCGGTACTGCCCCGAGGGGCCCCGAGCGCGGCCCGCTGTTCCGGGCCGTGGAGGCCGTCTGGCGGCACGAGGGCGCCCTCTTCGCCGAGGTGCGGCTGCCCGAGGGCGGCGCTCATCCGCACCCGGAGGGAGCCGGATTCGGTCTGCACCCCGTACTGCTCGACGCCGCCGCGCATGTGGCCGTCGCCCTCGCCCTGGACGCCGACCCGGACGCGCCCACTCACCACGGCGACGAGCCGGGCTCCTGGTCGGACGTGACCCTGCACGCGGTGGGCGCCGGAGCCCTCCGGGTGCGGATCAGCGCCGCCGACGACGGGGCATTCGCCCTGGAACTCGCCGACGACCTCGGCGAACCCGTCGCCACCGTGGGCTCCTTGACCCCGCGCGCCTTCGCGTCGGCGACACCTGCCGACGCCCCCGCCGCGTCCCACGAGTCGCTCTTCCAGCTCGACTGGACCCCCCTCCCCGTCGCCGGGGCGACGACCGCCTCTCCGGGAGAGTGGGCGGTACTGGGCTCGGCAGGCTTCGGCCCGGCCGCGCGATACGCGGACCTGGCCGCACTGGGCGAGGCTGTCGACGCGGGCACACCTGTACCCGGCCATGTCCTCGTCCCGCTGACCCCGGACGCCGATGCCCATGCCCATCCTCATGCCGATCGCACCGGAACCGCCGGAGCGGCGACGCACCGGGCGCTCGCCCTGGTGCGGAGCTGGCTGGCCGACGACCGGTTCGCGGCGTCGAAGCTCGTCGTCATGACCCGGGGCGCGGTCGCCGCGCCGGGCGAAGGAGTCGCCGACCTGCCGCACGCGGCGGTGTGGGGCCTGGTGCGCTCGGCGGAGACCGAGAACCCCGGACGCTTCGTCCTCGCGGACCTGCCTCCCGCCCCGGACGGCCAAGAGGTCCAGGACGCGCTGACCGCCGCCCTCGCCTCCGACGAACCGGAACTGCTGCTGCGGCCCGGCACCGTACAGGTGCCCCGGCTGAACCGAGCCCGTACGACGGCCGCAGCCGCAGCCACGCCGCTCGACCCGAACGGCACCGTCCTGATCACCGGCGGCTCCGGCACCCTCGCCGGAATCGTCGCCCGCCATCTCGCCACCGCGCACGGAATCCGCCACCTGCTCCTCCTCAGCCGCCGGGGCTCCGACGCCCCCGGTGCCGCCGAACGCACGGCTGAGCTGGCCGGTCTGGGTGCGGAGGTCCGGTGGGCGGCGTGCGACGCGGCCGACCGGGACGCGCTCGCCGCCGTACTGGCAGCCGTGCCGGAAGACCGCCCGCTGACGGCCGTCGTGCACACGGCCGGTGTGCTCGACGACGGTGTGATCGAGTCCCTCACCCCGGAGCGGCTCTCCGCCGTCCTGCGGCCCAAGGCCGATGCCGCCCTCCACCTCCACGAACTCACCCGCGAACTCCCCCTGTCCGCCTTCGTCCTCTTCTCCGCGATCGCGGGCACCCTCGGCAGCGCGGGACAGGCCAACTACGCCGCCGCCAACGTCTTCCTCGACGCCCTCGCCCACCACCGGCACGCCCAGGGACTCCCGGGCACCTCGCTCGCCTGGGGCCTGTGGGCCGACGCGAGCGGAATGACCGGCGGCCTGGACGAGGCCCAGCTGCGGCGCATGGAACAGCACGGCATGGGCGCGCTCACCGCCCCCGAAGGGATGCGCCTGCTCGACGCCGCGCTCGCCGCCGCCGACCGGCCCGTACTCGTCCCGGCCAAGCTCAACCTCCCCGCGCTGCGCACCGCAGGCGGCCCCGGCCCGGTCGCCCCGATCTTCCGCGCCCTCCTCGGCGCGGGCGGCCGGCGCACCGCCCGGACCCGTACCGACGGCGGTACGCCGCTGGCCGAGCGGCTGAGCCGGCTCACCGGCCCCGAGCGGGACCGGGCGCTGCTCGATCTCGTACGCACCCAGGTCGCCTCCGTGCTCGGCCACGCGTCCGCCGAACAGATCGAGCCCACCCGCGCCTTCAAGGACCTCGGCTTCGACTCGCTGACAGCGGTCGAACTGCGCAACCGACTGGGGGCCGCCACCGGCCTGCGGCTGGCCACCACCCTCGTCTTCGACCACCCGTCGCCCACCGCGCTCGTACGACTCCTGCGCACCGAACTCCTCGGCGAGCCGCAGGACGAGCGCGAGACCGACGGGCGGGGAGCGCTCACCGCCGCCGGTACGGGCCTCGCCGACGACCCCGTCGCGATCGTCGCGATGAGCTGCCGCTTCCCCGGAGGAGTCCGTTCCCCCGAGGAGCTGTGGCGGCTCGTGGCGAGCGGGGGCGACGCGATCGCCGGCCTTCCCGGCAACCGGGGATGGGACACGGAAGACCTGTACGACGACGCCGACGGCGGCCCGGCCTTCAAGGGCGGTTTCCTGTACGACGCCGACACCTTCGACGCCGACTTCTTCGGGATCTCGCCGCGTGAGGCGCTGGCGATGGACCCTCAGCAGCGTCTCCTCCTCGAAACCTCCTGGGAGGCGATCGAACGGGCCGGAATCGACCCCGTGTCCCTGCGCGGCAGCCGCGCCGGAGTGTTCGTCGGAGCCGCGTACAGCGGTTACGACGCACAGCTGGAGCAGTCCGGCACGGAGGGTGTCCTCGGCCATGTGATGACCGGCAACGCGGGCAGCATCGCCTCCGGCCGGGTCTCGTACGCCTTCGGTCTGGAGGGCCCGGCGGTCACCGTCGACACGGCCTGCTCCTCCTCGCTGGTCGCGCTGCACTGGGCGATCCAGGCGCTGCGCAGCGGCGAGTGCACGATGGCGCTGGCCGGTGGTGTGACGGTGATGTCCACCCCCAGCACCTTCAGCGAGTTCAGCCAGCAGGGCGGCCTCTCGCCCGACGGCCGCTGCAAGCCCTTCGCGGCGGCTGCCGACGGTACGGGCTGGGGTGAGGGTGTCGGGATGCTGCTGGTGGAGCGGCTGTCGGACGCGCGGCGCAACGGCCACCAGGTCCTCGCGGTCGTACGAGGCTCCGCCGTCAATCAGGACGGCGCTTCGAACGGTCTGACGGCTCCGAACGGCCCGTCTCAGCAGCGGGTGATCCGCCAGGCCCTGGCGAGTGCGGGTCTGTCCGCCGCCGAGGTGGACGCGGTGGAGGCGCACGGCACGGGCACCCGGCTGGGCGACCCGATCGAGGCACAGGCGCTGCTCGCGACGTACGGTCAGGACCGGTCCGAGGGCCGTCCGCTGCTGCTGGGCTCGGTGAAGTCGAACATCGGTCACACGCAGGCCGCGGCCGGTGTCGCGGGCATCATCAAGATGGTCATGGCCATGCGGCACGGAGTGCTGCCGAAGAGCCTGCACATCGATGAGCCCTCGCCGCAGGTGGACTGGTCGGCCGGTGACATCGCCCTGCTGACGGAGGCCGCCGAATGGCCGGTCACCGAACGGCCCCGGCGAGCGGGTGTCTCGTCGTTCGGCATCAGCGGGACGAACGCCCACACCATCATCGAGCAGGCCCCGGAGACGGCGGCCGACACCGCGCCGATCGCGTCGCCGACGGCCGCCGCGCCGTCCGGCCCCCTGCCGTACCTGCTCTCCGGCAAGAGCGCGGAAGCTCTCCACGCCCAGGCCGGCCGACTCCTGCCGATGGTCGAGGCAGCCGACGGCCCCCGGGGCACCGACCTCGCCCACTCCCTGGCGACGGGGCGCGCGGCACTCGAACACCGAGCGGCGATCGTCGCCGCCGACCGAAGCGCTCTGACGCGCGCACTCGCCGCGCTGGCGGCGGGGGAGCCCGCGCCGGGTCTCGTCCGGTCCACGGTGAGGGGTGGCGGGCTCGCCTTCCTGTTTACGGGGCAGGGGAGTCAGCGGCTGGGGATGGGTCGTGAGCTGTACGAGGCGTATCCAGTGTTCGCGCGGGCTCTGGATGAGATCTGCGCGCGGCTTGATGTGCCTTTGAAGGAAGCACTGTTCGGTGTTGAGAGCGGTGCTCTCGATGAGACGGCGGTGACGCAGCCGGCGTTGTTCGCTGTTGAGGTGGCGCTGTTCCGCCTCCTTGAGTCGTGGGGCGTGCGGCCGGACTTCCTGTCCGGTCACTCGATCGGTGAGATCGCGGCGGCGCATGTGGCCGGGGTGTTCTCGCTGGAGGACGCCTGCACCCTGGTCGCGGCGCGTGGTCGCCTGATGCAGGCGCTGCCCACCGGCGGTGTGATGATCGCCGTCCAGGCATCGGAGGACGAGATCCTCCCGCTGCTGACCGATCGCGTGAGCATCGCCGCGATCAACGGCCCGACGTCGGTCGTGATCGCCGGTGACGAGGACGCCGCCGCGAAGATCACTGAGCAGTTCCCGGACCGTAAGTCCAAGCGTCTTACGGTGAGTCACGCGTTCCACTCGCCGCACATGGACGGGATGCTCGATGCCTTCCGCGAGGTCGCCGAGACGCTTTCGTACGGCTCCCCGGCGATTCCGGTCGTCTCCAACCTGACCGGTGCCCTCGTCACGGATGAGATGGGCTCGGCGGACTTCTGGGTGCGCCATGTCCGCGAGGCGGTCCGCTTCCTGGACGGCGTCCGTGCGCTGGAGGCTGCCGGGGTCACCTCGTACGTCGAACTCGGCCCGGACGGGATCCTCTGCGCCCTCGCCCAGGACTGCGTTGAGCGTACGGACGCTGCTTTCGCGCCCGTACTCCGCAAGGACCGCCCCGAGACGGAGACGGCTGTCGCCGTTCTCGCCCAGGTCCACACCCGGGGCATCGCCGTCGGCTGGGAGACGTACTTCTCCGGCACCGGCGCGCAGCGCGTCGACCTGCCGACGTACGCCTTCCAGGGCAAGCGCTACTGGCCCGAGCCGGCCGCCGGTTCGGTGGCGGGCAGCGAGGTGGACGCGCGATTCTGGGACGCGGTTGAGCGGGCGGATCTGGCATCGCTCGCCGATGAGCTGGAGTTCGACGGGGACCGGCCGCTCAGTGACGTACTGCCCGCGCTGTCCGCCTGGCGGCGGGACGAGCGGTCGCGGTCGCTGGCGGACGCCCACCGGTACCGCATCGCGTGGCGGCCGTGGTCCGGGACGGAGCACGGCACGCCCGCAGGCACCTGGCTGGCGGTACTGCCCGTATCGCACGCGGATGATCCCTGGGTCGGCGCCCTCACCGACCGGATGCGTGAAGGCGGCGCACGGCTCGTACCGGTGACGGTCGACGCCTCCGACAGCGACCCCGCCGCGCTGGCCGCGCTGCTGCGCGAGCGGCTGCGCGAGGAGTCCGGCGAGGACGCGCCGGTGCTCGCCGGTGTTCTGTCCCTGCTCGCGCTGGACGAGCGACCGCACCCCGAGCACCCCGGTGTTCCCGTCGGCCTCGCGCTCACGGCCACGCTGGCGGAAGCGGCCGAAGGCATCGAAGCGCCCTTGTGGTGCGTCACACGGGACGCCGTCGCCGCGGTCGAGTCCGACACACTGAGCGGGGCGGCGCAGGCACAGGTCTGGGGCCTCGGCCGGACGCTCGCCCTGGAGCACCCCGACCGCTGGGGCGGACTCATCGACGCGCCGCTCACCTGCGAAGACCGCGACCTGGACCGGCTCATGACAGCGCTCACCGGAGCCGGAGCCGGAGCCGGAGCCGCAGCCGAGGCCGGTGACGAGGATCAGCTTGCGATCCGCGCCTCGGGCACCCTCGTACGACGGCTGGAACGCGCCACGGCGCGGCGCGGACCGGCCAAGGCCGCATGGACCCCGCGCGGCACCGTGCTCATCACCGGCGGCACCGGCGCCCTCGGCCGCCACACGGCGCGCCGGCTCGCCGAGCGCGGCGCCGAGCACCTCGTCCTCGTCAGCCGCCGGGGTGCCGAGGCTCCCGGAGCCGCCGAGATCGAGGCGGAACTGTCCGCGCTGGGCGCGGCCGTCACCCTGGCGGCCTGCGACGTCGCCGACCGGGCCGCGCTCGAAACCCTCGTCGCACGGCTCGCCGCCGACGGCACCCCGGTACGCGCCGTGGTCCACGCCGCCGGTGTCTCCCAGCCTCCCGGCACCGGAACCGACCTCCCCGGCTTCGCCCACGTCGTGGCCGCGAAGACCGCCGGAGCGATCCACCTCGACGCCCTGTTCGACACCCCGGACTCCCTCGACGCGTTCATCCTCTTCTCCTCCATCGCCGGCATCTGGGGCAGCGGCGGCCAGGGCGCGTACGCGGCGGCCAACGCCTTCCTCGACACGCTCGCCGAACAGCGCAAGGCCCGTGGTCTCACGGCCACGGCCATCGCCTGGGGCCCGTGGGCCGACGGCGGCATGGCGGCGGAGGGCGACGCGGAGGAGCAGCTGCGCCGCCGAGGGCTGCCGCCCATGGACCCGGCGGCCAACCTGCTGGCGCTGGAGCGCGCGGTCACCGGCCCGGACGCGGCCCTGACCGTCGCGGACGTCGACTGGGCCCGCTTCGCCCCCGTGTTCGCCGCCGCCCGGCCCCGGCCGCTCATCGGCGAACTGCCCGAGGTCCGGGAAGCGCTGCGCACCGGCACCACGGCCGCCGAAGGCACCGCCGGGACCGCCGACGGTGGCACGCCCGCCGTACTCCGGCGGATCTCGGAGCTTCCGGCGAACGACCGGGAGGAGGCGCTGCTCGGGCTCGTGCGCGAACAGGTCGCAGCCGCACTCGGCCACGCGTCCGCCGAAGCGGTCGCACCCGACCGGGCCTTCAAGGACCTCGGCTTCGACTCGCTGACCGCCGTCGAACTGCGGAACCGACTGGGCGAGGCATGCGACCTGAGGCTTCCCAGCAGCCTTGTCTTCGACCACCCCAACCCGCGGGCACTGGCCGGGCATCTGCTGCACACCCTCTTCCCGCAACTTACCGGCGACCCCGTCGGCCCCGCCGCCGGCACCGACCCGCAGGAGGCGGAGCTGCGCCGGACGCTGGCCACCATCCCCCTGGGCCGGATCCGCCAGGCCGGGCTGCTGGACACCCTCCTGCGGCTCGCCGGACCCGACACCCCCGCCGACGCCACGAGCCCCGCCGCCGAGGGCGACTCCCCCGACGGCTCCTCCATCGACTCGATGGACCTCGAAGACCTCCTCGGTCTGGCCCTCGGCGACCTCGACGATCACGATCTCGACGGGCTCAGCGGCCCCGACAGCGACAACGACAGCAACCGTTCCTGACGCGCCCGAAGTGCGGAGTAAGTGATGACAACCCCCAACGAAAAAGTCGTTGTAGCGCTGCGGGCCTCCCTGAAGGAAGCCGAGCGGCTGCGTCGCCGGAACCAAGAGCTGACCGACGCCGCGCGTGAACCGATCGCGATCGTCGGCATGAGCTGCCGCTTCCCCGGCGGCGTCCGCTCGCCCGAGGAGCTGTGGAGCCTCGTCGAGAACGGCGGCGACGCCATTTCGGGCTTCCCCGTCAACCGCGGCTGGGACATCGAGTCGCTGTACGACCCCGACCCCGACCACGAGGGCACCACCTACGCCCGCGACGGCGGCTTCCTGCACGACGCCGCCGATTTTGACCCCGGCTTCTTCGGGATCTCGCCGCGCGAGGCCCTCGCCATGGACCCGCAGCAGCGGCTCCTCCTCGAAACCTCCTGGGAGGTCTTCGAGCGCGCCGGGATCGACCCCGCCTCCCTGCGCGGTAGCCGGGCGGGAGTCTTCGTCGGCGCGTCCGCCAACGCGTACGGAGCGGGCTCGCACGATCTGCCCGACGGGGTGGAGGGCCACCTCCTCACCGGCACCGCCTCCAGCGTGGTGTCCGGCCGTCTCGCCTACGTCTTCGGTCTTGAGGGCCCGGCCGCCACCATCGACACGGCCTGCTCGTCCTCCTCCGTCGCCCTGCACATGGCCGTCCAGGCGCTGCGCCAGGGCGAGTGCTCCCTCGCGCTCGCCGCGGGCGTCACCGTGCTCGCCGGCCCCGACGTCTTCGTCGAGTTCAGCCGTCAGCGCGGGCTGTCCCCCGACGGCCGCTGCCGTTCCTTCGCCGAGTCCGCCGACGGCACCGGCTGGTCCGAGGGCGTCGGCGTCCTGCTGGTGGAGCGCCTCTCCGACGCGCGGCGCAACGGCCACCAGATCCTCGCCGTCGTACGCGGCTCTGCGATCAACCAGGACGGCGCGTCCAACGGACTCACCGCACCCAACGGCCCCGCGCAGCAGCGCGTCATCCACCAGGCCCTGGAGAGCGCCCGGCTGACCCCCGCCGACATCGACGCCGTCGAGGCGCACGGCACGGGGACCACCCTGGGTGACCCGATCGAGGCACAGGCGCTGCTCGCCACCTACGGTCAGGACCGTCCCGAGGACCGTCCCCTCTGGCTCGGCTCGCTCAAGTCCAACATCGGCCACACCCAGAACGCCGCCGGTGTCGCGGGCATCATCAAGATGGTCATGGCCATGCGCCACGGGGTGCTTCCGAAGACCCTCCACGTCGACCGGCCGACCTCGCACGTCGACTGGTCGACAGGTGGCGTGTCGCTGCTGACGGACGCGGTGGAGTGGCCGGAGACCGGCCGTCCGCGCCGCGTCGGCGTCTCCGCCTTCGGCGTCAGCGGCACCAATGTCCACACGATCATCGAGCAGGCCCCCGCCCCCGCCCCTGTCCCGTCTCAGGCCCTCGCCGATTCGGCCCCTGAGCACGGGACCACCGCCCCGCCGATGGTGCCGTGGCTGCTCTCGGCCAAGGGGCAGGACGCCCTGCGCGACCAGGCGAGCGCTCTGTACGCCCACGTCGAGCGGCACTCCGAGGTCCGCCCGGTCGACATCGCCCACTCACTCGCCGCCGGTCGGGCATCCTTCGAAGACCGCGCGGTGGTCGTGGCGGCGGACCGTGAGGCTCTCCTCGCGGGGCTGGCGGCGCTGGTCGACGGTGGGTCGGCCACGGGTGTGGTCAAGGGCTCTCCGGTGGGCGGGAAGCTGGCGTTCCTGTTCACCGGGCAGGGGAGTCAGCGGCTGGGGATGGGGCGTGAGCTGTACGGCGCGTACCCGGTGTTCGCGGATGCTCTGGACGAGATCTGCGCGCATCTCGATGTGCCGTTGAAGGAAGCACTGTTCGGTGATGAGAGCGGTGCTCTCGATGAGACGGCGGTGACGCAGCCGGCGTTGTTCGCGGTCGAGGTGGCGCTGTTCCGGCTCCTTGAGTCGTGGGGTGTGCGTCCCGACTTCCTGTCCGGTCATTCGATTGGTGAGATCGCGGCTGCTCATGTGGCGGGGGTGTTCTCGCTGGAGGACGCCTGCACCCTGATCGCTGCTCGTGGTCGCCTGATGCAGGCGCTGCCCACGGGTGGTGTGATGGTCGCCGTCCAGGCGTCGGAGGAGGAGATCCTTCCGCTGCTGAACGATCGCGTGAGCATCGCCGCGATCAACGGCCCGACGTCGGTCGTGATCGCGGGTGACGAGAGCGCCGCTCTCGCCGTGGTCGAGCGGTTCCCGGACCGGAAGACCAAGCGCCTGACGGTCAGCCACGCGTTCCACTCGCCGCACATGGACGGCATGCTCGCCGACTTCCGCGAGGTCGCCGAGACCCTTTCGTACGGCTCCCCGGCGATCCCGGTCGTCTCGAACCTGACCGGTGCTTTGGTCGGCGATGACATGTCGACTCCTGACTTCTGGGTACGCCACGTCCGCGAAGCCGTCCGTTTCCTCGACGGCGTCCGCGCCCTTGAAGCCGCCGGAGTCACCACGTACGTGGAACTCGGCCCGGACGGGATCCTCTCCGCTCTCGCCCAGGAGTGCGCCGAGCGTACGGACGCGGCCTTCATCCCCGTACTCCGCAAGGACCGACCCGAGGCCGAGACCGCCGTTACCGCTCTCGCCAAGGCCCACACCCGGGGTATCGCCGTCGACTGGCAGGCGCATCTCTCGGAGTCCGGCGCGCGCCGCGTCGACCTGCCCACGTACGCCTTCCAGCGGCAGCGCTACTGGATCGCACCGGCCACCGGCCCCGGCGACCTGAGCGCCGCGGGACTGGAAGCGGCCGGGCATCCGCTGCTCGGGGCCACGGTGGCGCTCGCCGACTCGGACGGGTTCCTCTTCACCGGCCGTCTCGGCCTCGACACCCACCCGTGGCTGGCCGACCACACGGTCATGGACACCGTCCTGCTGCCCGGCACCGCCTTCGTGGAGCTCGCGATCCGGGCCGGCGACCAGGTCGGCTGCGACACCGTGGAGGAACTGACGCTGGAAGCGCCGCTCGTACTCCCCGAGCGCGGCGCGGTACAGGTCCAGATACATGTGGGCACCCCGGACGCGGACGGCAGCGGACGCCGTGCGTTCACGCTCTCCTCCCGCATCCAGGACAGCGCCGCCGACGAACCGTGGACCCGGCACGCCGGCGGTGTCCTCGCCCAGGGCACGGCCCAGCCGGCCCAGCCGGACGCGATGCCCGCCCAGTGGCCCCCGGCGGGCGCGGAGGTCATCCCCACCGACAGCCTCTACCCGGACCTCGTCGAGGTCGGCATGGCCTACGGATCGGTGTTCCGCGGCCTCACCGCCGCATGGCGGCACGGCGACAGCGTCTACGCGGAAGTCGCCCTGCCCGAGGAGAACGCCGCCGCCGCGCGCGACTTCGGACTCCACCCCGCCCTGCTCGACGCCGCACTGCACACCCTCGGGCTCGGCGTGCTCGGCGGCACCGACGGCGAAGGCCGCCTCCCCTTCGCCTGGAGCGGCGTCACCCTCCACGCGGCCGGTGCCGAGGCACTGCGCGTACGCCTCTCCCCGGCGGGCCCCAGCGGCATACGCCTGGAGATCGCCGACGCGACCGGCTCACCCGTCGCGACCGTCGACTCCCTCGTCCTGCGCACCGTGACGGCCGACCAGGTCCGGTCCGCCGGCGCCGAACGCCACGAGTCGGCGTTCCGCACCGAGTGGACGCCGCTGCCCGCTGCCCCCGGCACCGAGACACCCCAGGGCCGCTGGGCGGTCCTCGGCACACTGGACGGCATCACCGCCCTGCCCGGCGACGTCGCCTCCTACCCCGATCTGGCCGGTCTCGCGGCAGCCGTCGACGCCGGAGCCGACGTGCCCGACGCCGTCCTCATCGGCTACGCACCGGTCGCCGACATCTCCGCCGAAGCCGTGCACCGGGCCACCCGGCACGCCCTCGAAACAGTGCGGACCTGGCTCGGCGACGAGCCCTTCACCGGCGAGCGCTTCGCCGCCACCCGTCTCGTCGTCCTCACCCGGGGCGCGGTCGCCGCAGCCGACGACGACCCGCTGACCGACCCCGTCAACGCGGCCGTACGAGGACTGCTCGGCTCGGCCCAGTCCGAGCACCCGGACCGGCTGCTGCTGATCGACACCGACGGCCAGGACGCCTCCGTAAGCGCCCTGTCCGCAGCCCTGGCCACAGACCCGGCCGCAGCCCCGGGCACCGCCCCCGCCGCCCTCGCCGGCGACGAGCCGCGGCTCGCCCTGCGCGCGGGCTCCGTGCTCGCCCCGCGACTCGCCCGGATCACCGCCGCTCCGCAGGACACCACCCCGTACGCCCCTGACGCCACCGTCCTCATCACCGGCGCGGGCGGCATGCTGGGCGGACTCGTCGCCCGCCGGATCGTCGCCGAACACGGCGTACGGCACCTGCTGCTGATGGGCCGCCGAGGCGGCGACACCCCCGAAGCGGAACAGCTCACCGCGGACCTCACCGAAGCGGGCGCGTCCGTCACCTGGGCGGCCTGCGACGCGGCCGACCGGGACGCCCTCGCCGCCGCGCTGGCCGCAGTCCCCGCCGAACACCCGCTCGGAGCCGTCCTCCACACCGCCGGTGTGCTCGACGACGGAGTGATCTCCTCCCTCACCCCCGAACGGCTCTCCGCCGTGCTGCGCCCCAAGGTCGACGCGGCCTGGAATCTGCACGAGCTGACCCACGGCCTCGACCTCTCCGCCTTCGTCCTCTTCTCCTCCATCGCCGGTGTCTTCGGCGGCCCCGGACAGGGCAACTACGCCGCCGCCAACGTCTTCCTCGACGCCCTCGCCCACCACCGGCACGCCCAGGGACTCGCCGCCACCTCCATGGCCTGGGCCCTGTGGGCCGACAGCGCGGGCATGGCGGGCGGACTCGACCAGGCCGACATCACCCGGATGCGGCGTGCCGGACTGCCCCCGCTCTCCTCGGACGAAGGCCTCAAACTCTTCGACCTCGCCCACCGCACCGGCCACGCCGCCCCGGTCCTGATGCGCGCCGACCTCACCGCCCTGCGCACCCAGGCCGCCGCCGGCACGATGTCACCCCTGCTGCGCGGCCTCGTACGAGTGCCCGCCCGCCGAACCGCGCGCGGAACGGCCGGTTCCGACGGCGAGTCCGGCCTGCGACAGCGCCTCGCCGCACTCTCCGCCGCCGAACAGGACCGCACCCTCCTCGAACTGGTCCGCCGACAGGTCGCCACGGCACTCGGCCACCCGGGCCCCGCCTCCGTCGAGCCCGGCCGCTCCTTCAAGGAACTCGGCTTCGATTCGCTCACCGCCGTCGAGCTGCGCAATCTCCTCGGCGACGCCACCGGCCGCCGACTGCCCGCCACCCTCGTCTTCGACTACCCGACCGCCGCCGCGCTCGCCGCCCATCTGCGCGACGAACTCGTCGGCGACCTCACCGCCGGCCTCGACCCGGCCGCCCTTCCGGGCACGGCCCTCGCACCGACGGGACGCGCCCGCGCCGAGGACGACGACCCCATCGCGATCATCGCGATGAGCTGCCGCTTCCCCGGCGGCGTCGAATCCCCCGAGGATCTGTGGCAGCTGCTCGCCGACGGCCGCGACGGCATCACCGGCTTCCCCGCCGACCGAGGCTGGGACCTCGACACCCTCTACAGCGACGACCCCGACCGCGAAGGCACCAGCTACGCCCGCGAGGGCGGCTTCCTGCACGAAGCTGCCGAGTTCGACGCCCCCTTCTTCGGGATCTCGCCGCGCGAGGCCCTCGCCATGGACCCCCAGCAGCGCATCCTGCTGGAGACCACCTGGGAGACCTTCGAGCGTGCCGGGATCGACCCGACGGCGCTGCGCGGCAGCCGAACCGGCGTCTTCGTCGGCTCCAACGCACAGGACTACCTCCAGCTCTGGCTGAACGACGCCGACGGCCTCGAAGGCCACCTGGGTACGGGCAACGCGGCGAGTGTCGTCTCCGGCCGGCTCTCCTACACCTTCGGCCTGGAGGGCCCGGCGGTCACCATCGACACCGCCTGCTCCTCCTCCCTCGTCACCCTGCACCTCGCCGCCCAGGCGCTGCGGCGCGGCGAGTGCTCGATGGCGCTCGCCGGTGCGGTGACCATCATGTCCACGCCGGGCGCGTTCACCGAGTTCAGCCGTCAGCGCGGCCTCGCCGCCGACGGCCGCATCAAGGCATTCGCCGCCGCCGCCGACGGCACCGGCTGGTCCGAAGGCGTCGGCATGCTCCTCGTGGAGCGCCTCTCCGACGCCCGCCGCAACGGCCACCCCGTCCTCGCCGTCGTACGCGGCACCGCCGTCAACCAGGACGGCGCGTCCAACGGTCTGACGGCCCCGAATGGTCCTTCGCAGCAGCGCGTCATCCGCGAAGCCCTCGCCGACGCGGGTCTCACCGCCCCCGACATCGACGCCGTCGAGGCGCACGGCACCGGCACGACCCTCGGCGACCCGATCGAGGCTCAGGCGCTCCTCGCCACCTACGGCCAGGGACGGCCCGAGGGCCGTCCGCTGTGGCTGGGCTCGGTGAAGTCGAACATCGGCCACACCCAGGCCGTGGCCGGCGCGGCCGGTGTCATCAAGATGGTCATGGCCATCCGCCACGGGGTGCTTCCGCAGACCCTCCACATCGACGAGCCCACCCCCTTCGTGGACTGGTCGACCGGTGACATCTCCCTGCTGACGGAGGCGGTGGAGTGGCCGGAGACCGGCCGTCCGCGCCGGGCCGGCGTCTCCTCGTTCGGCTACAGCGGTACGAACGCGCACGCGATCATCGAGCAGGCCCCGGCTCCGGCCCTGGCTCCTGCTCCGGCTCCGCAGAGCGCCGACGCTCCGAGCGCGCCCCGCACCCTGCCGGTGCTGCCGTGGCTCCTCTCGGGCCGCACCCCCGCAGCCCTCCGGGCCCAGGCGGAACGGCTCCGCACCACGGCCACCGACCTTGTGACCGCCTCCGGCACCCCGGGCGCACTCGACCTCGCCCACTCCCTGGCGACGAGCCGCGCGGCCCTGGAACACCGAGCCGTCCTCCTCGGCACCGACGGCCCCGCACTGACCTCCCGACTGTCCGCACTGGCGGCAGGGGAGCCCGTACCGGGTCTGGTGCAGTCCTCGGTGACGGGTGGTGGGCTGGCGTTCCTGTTTACGGGGCAGGGGAGTCAGCGGCTGGGGATGGGGCGTGAGTTGTACGGCGCGTATCCGGTGTTCGCGGATGCTCTGGATGAGATCTGCGCGCATCTTGATGTGCCGTTGAAGGAAGCGCTGTTCGGTGTTGAGAGCGGTGCTCTCGATGAGACGGCGGTGACGCAGCCGGCGTTGTTCGCGGTCGAGGTGGCGCTGTTCCGGCTCCTTGAGTCGTGGGGTGTGCGTCCCGACTTCCTGTCCGGTCATTCGATTGGTGAGATCGCGGCTGCTCATGTGGCGGGGGTGTTCTCGCTGGAGGACGCCTGCACCCTGATCGCTGCTCGTGGTCGCCTGATGCAGGCGCTGCCCACGGGTGGTGTGATGGTCGCCGTCCAGGCGTCGGAGGAGGAGATCCTTCCGCTGCTGAACGATCGCGTGAGCATCGCCGCGATCAACGGCCCGACGTCGGTCGTGATCGCGGGTGACGAGAGCGCTGCTCTCGCCGTGGTTGAGCAGTTCGCCGACCGCAAGTCCAAGCGTCTTACGGTGAGTCACGCGTTCCACTCGCCGCACATGGACGGGATGCTCGACGCCTTCCGCGAGGTCGCCGAGACCCTTTCGTACGACAGCCCGACGATTCCAGTTGTCTCCAACCTGACCGGCACCCTCGTCACGGACGAGATGGGCTCGGCGGACTTCTGGGTGCGCCATGTCCGAGAGGCGGTCCGTTTCCTGGACGGTGTCCGCGCACTGGAGGCTGCCGGGGTCACCTCGTACGTCGAACTCGGTCCGGACGGGATCCTCTCCGCCCTCGCCCAGGACTGCGTCACCGACAGCGCTGCCGTTGCTTTCCTGCCGGTTCTGCGTAAGGGGCGTTCCGAGGCGGAGACGGTTGTCACCGTTCTCGCTCAGGCGCATGTGCGTGGGGTGGCTGTGGACTGGGTCGCGTTCTTCGCCGGAAGCGGCGCGCGGCGTGTGGATCTGCCGACGTACGCCTTCCAGCGGCAGCGCTACTGGCCGCAGACCGTTTTGTCGACGGTCGGTCCGGTCGTCGGTGGGCTCGCCAGTGGTGAGGACGCTCGGTTCTGGGATGCGGTGGAGCGTGAGGATCTCTCGTCTCTGGTTGCTGAGCTGGGTGTGGGTGAGGAGTCGCTCGGGGAGTTGGTTCCGGCTCTGTCGGCGTGGCGTCGGGATCGGCGTGTGCAGTCGGAGGTGGATGCCTGGCGTTATCGGGTGTCGTGGAAGCCGTTGGCGGATGTGTCGGGTGCTGGGTTGTCGGGTGTGTGGCTGGTGTTGGTGCCGGCCGGTGTCGATGACTCCGCTGTGGTGGGTGTTCTGGCGGGTCGTGGTGCTGAGGTCCGGCGTGTGGTGGTTGAGCCGGGTGTGGATCGTGAGGTGCTGACGGCTCTGCTGGCTGAGGCTGATGCCGGTTCTGTGTCTGGTGTGGTGTCGTTGCTGGCTTTGGACGAGGTGTCCGGGCTGGTGTCGACGGTGTGTGTGGTGCAGGCGTTGGGTGACGCTGGTGTGGGTGCGGCGTTGTGGTGTGTGACGCGTGGCGCTGTGTCGGTGGGTCGTTCCGACCGTTTGGTGTCGCCGCTTCAGGCGTGTGTGTGGGGTCTGGGCCGGGTGGCTGCTCTGGAGGTTCCCGAGCGCTGGGGCGGCCTGATCGACCTCCCCTCCGTTCTGGACGATCGCGCCGCTGCTCGCCTGGTGGGGGTGCTCGCGGGTCGGGGCCGGGGTGAGGATCAGGTCGCGGTTCGTTCGTCGGGTGTGTTCGGCCGGCGGTTGGTGCGTGCTCCTCGTGCTGCGGGTGCTGTGGGTTGGGTGCCGGGTGGCACGGTGTTGGTCACGGGCGGTACGGGTGCGTTGGGTGGTCGGGTCGCGCGGTGGTTGGCGGGTGCTGGTGTTGAGCGTCTGGTGCTGACGAGCCGTCGGGGCATGGATGCCCCCGGGGCTGCCGAGCTGGTCGCGGAGCTGTCGGGGCTGGGTGTTGAGGCTGAGGTGGTGGCGTGTGACGTCGCCGACCGCGATGCCCTGCGTGTACTGCTCGGCACGGTGTCGGGTTCGCTGACGGCTGTGGTGCATACGGCGGGTGTCCTGGACGACGGCGTGCTCGATGCGCTGACCCCGGACAGGTTTGAGAACGTCCTGCGTGCCAAGGCTGTCTCCGCGTTCCATCTGCATGAGCTGACGGGTGAACTCGGGATCGAGCTGGACGCCTTCGTCCTGTTCTCCTCGATGAGCGGCACGGTGGGTGCGGCGGGGCAGGCGAACTACGCGGCTGCGAATGCTTATCTGGATGCTTTGGCGGAGCAGCGTCGTGCTGACGGTCTGGTGGCGACGTCGCTGGCGTGGGGTCCGTGGGCGGACGGCGGCATGGCCGCCGACGACGCTCTCGACGCACGCATGCGCCGGGGCGGAGTACCGCCCATGGACGCGGAACTCGCGATCACCGTGCTTGAGCAGGCCGTCGGTTCCACCGATGCGGCTTTGACCGTTGTTGACTTCGACTGGGCGCGGTTCGCACCCGGATTCATGTCGGTACGCCCCAGCAACCTCCTCGCGGAACTCCCTGAGGCAGCGACTGCGCCCATCGGGGCAGACAACGGTGACGACCGCTCCGAGCGGGCAGTATCGTCGCTCGTCGCCCGGCTTCAGAAGATGACCGAGGCGGACCGCGAGCCGTTCATCCTTGAACTCGTCAGGGCGCAGGTCGCCGAAGTGCTCGGGCACTCCGGCGCGGACGACATCGAGGCAGGACGTGCGTTCCGTGAGATCGGCTTCGACTCGCTGACGGCGGTCGAGCTGCGGAACCGGCTGGGCGCGGCGACCGGGCTGCGCCTCCCGGCCACGCTGGTTTACGACTATCCGACGTCGGCGGCTCTCGCGGAGTATCTGCGCGGTGATCTGGTGGGCAGTGTGCGGGTCGCTGACACGCTGCTTCCCGCCGCAGTCGCCACCGATGACGATCCGATCGCGATCGTGGCGATGAGCTGCCGCTTCCCCGGCGGCGTACGCACCCCGGAAGACCTCTGGCAACTCCTCGTCACCGGCGGTGACGCCATCTCGGACCTTCCGCTCGACCGTGGCTGGGACGTCGAGTCGCTGTACGACGCCGATCCCGGCGCGCAGGGCACCTCGTACGCCCGCGCGGGCGGCTTCCTGTACGACGCTGCCGAGTTCGACGCCGACTTCTTCGGGATCTCGCCGCGCGAGGCCCTCGCCATGGACCCTCAGCAGCGTCTTCTCCTCGAAACCTCCTGGGAGGCGTTCGAGCGGGCGGGAATTGACCCCTCGTCCCTGCGCGGCAGCCAGGCGGGTGTCTTCGTCGGCACCAACGGCCAGGACTATCTGTCCGTTCTGCTGGAAGAGCCAGAAGGCCTTGAAGGCCACTTGGGTACGGGCAACGCGGCGAGTGTCGTCTCCGGCCGGCTCTCCTACACCTTCGGTCTCGAAGGTCCCGCCGTCACGGTCGACACCGCCTGCTCGGCTTCGCTGGTCGCGCTGCACTGGGCCATTCAGTCGCTGCGGAACGGTGAGTGCTCGCTGGCGCTGGCCGGTGGTGTGACAGTGATGTCCACCCCGGGTACCTTCATCGAGTTCAGCCGTCAGCGCGGTCTCGCGGCCGACGGCCGTGTCAAGGCGTTCGCTGCGGCTGCCGATGGCACGGGCTGGGGCGAGGG
The DNA here is from genome assembly GCF_039532665.1 of Streptomyces amakusaensis. Classification (NCBI taxonomy): domain Bacteria; kingdom Bacillati; phylum Actinomycetota; class Actinomycetes; order Kitasatosporales; family Streptomycetaceae; genus Streptomyces; species Streptomyces amakusaensis. Next base: position 87,817 of record NZ_BAAASB010000025.1, read on the forward strand.
CGTCGGCATGCTCCTTGTGGAGCGGCTCTCGGACGCGCGGCGCAACGGGCACCCCGTTCTCGCGATCGTGCGTGGCTCGGCGATCAACCAGGACGGCGCGTCCAACGGGCTGACGGCTCCGAACGGGCCTTCGCAGCAGCGCGTGATCCGTCAGGCCCTGGCGAGCGCCGGGCTTTCGACCACGGATGTGGACGCGGTGGAGGCGCACGGCACGGGCACCCGGCTCGGTGACCCGATCGAGGCACAGGCGCTCCTCGCCACCTACGGCCAGGGCCGGTCCGAGGACCGGCCGCTGCTGTTGGGCTCCATCAAGTCGAACATCGGTCACACGCAGGCTGCGGCCGGTGTCGCCGGGGTGATGAAGATGGTGCTGGCGATGCAGAACGGGGTCCTGCCGCAGACCCTGCACATCGATGAGCCGTCCCCCCAGGTCGACTGGGAGGCCGGTGAGGTCTCGCTGCTGACGGAGGCGGTGGAGTGGCCGGAGACCGGCCGTCCGCGCCGCGCGGGCATCTCGTCGTTCGGCTTCAGCGGTACGAACGCCCACACCATCATCGAGCAGGCCCCGGCTGCCCCTGAGACCGAGTCGGCCGAGACCCCGGCGGCCCCTGCGCGGCTCGCCGCCCTTCCGCTCGTGCTCTCCGCGAAGAACACCACCGCACTCCACGCGCAGGCCGCCAACCTGCGCGCAAAGCTCCTCGCCACACCGGAAGCGGACCTCTCCGCCATCGGTCGCACGCTGACCACTGGTCGGTCGGCATTCGAGGACCGCGCGGTGGTGGTGGCTGACGGGCGTGAGGGTTTCCTCGCGGGGTTGGCTGTGCTGGCTGGTGGTGGTTCCGCCGCTGGTGTGGTTGAGGGTTCTCCGGTGGGTGGGAAGTTGGCGTTCCTGTTTACGGGGCAGGGGAGTCAGCGGCTGGGGATGGGTCGTGAGTTGTACGGCGCGTATCCGGTGTTCGCGGACGCTCTGGATGAGGTGTGCGGGCGTCTTGATGTGCCGTTGAAGGAAGCGCTGTTCAGTGATGAGAGCGGTGCTCTCGATGAGACGGCGGTGACGCAGCCGGCGTTGTTCGCGGTCGAGGTGGCGCTGTTCCGGCTGCTTGAGTCGTGGGGTGTGCGGCCGGACTTCCTGTCCGGTCACTCCATTGGTGAGATCGCGGCTGCTCATGTGGCGGGGGTGTTCTCGCTGGCTGATGCGTGCACGCTGGTGGCGGCGCGTGGGCGTTTGATGCAGGCGCTGCCCACCGGCGGTGTGATGATCGCCGTGCAGGCCTCGGAGGAGGAGATCCTTCCGCTGCTGAACGACCGGGTCAGCATCGCGGCGATCAACGGTCCGACGTCCGTCGTCATCGCCGGTGACGAGAGCGCTGCTCTGGCCGTGGTTGAGCAGTTCGCCGACCGCAAGTCCAAGCGTCTTACGGTCAGCCACGCGTTCCACTCGCCGCTGATGGACGGCATGCTCGCCGACTTCCGCGAGGTCGCCGAGACCCTTTCGTACGGCTCCCCGGCGATCCCGGTCGTCTCCAACCTGACCGGTGCGCTGGTCGGCGACGATATGTCGACTCCCGACTTCTGGGTACGCCACGTCCGTGAGGCGGTCCGCTTCCTGGACGGCGTCCGCGCCCTCGAAGCCGCCGGAGTCACCACCTACCTCGAACTCGGCCCCGACGGGATCCTCTCCGCCCTCGCCCAGGACTGCGCCGAGCGTACGGACGCGGCCTTCGTGCCCCTCCTGCGCGCGGGGCGTGATGAGGTCGAGACGGTGACCATGGCCCTGGCCAAGACGCATGTGCGCGGCATCGCCATTGACTGGGCCGCTTACTACTCCGGCTCCGGGGTTCAGCCGGCGGACCTGCCGACGTACGCCTTCCAGCGGCAGCGTTACTGGCCGCAGCCTTCCTTGTCGACGGCCGGTCCGGTCGCCGAGGGGCTCGTCGGCGGGGTGGACGCTCGGTTCTGGGACGCGGTGGAGCGGGAAGACCTGGAGTCGTTGGTCGCCGAGCTGGATGTGGACGGTGACGCACCCATCAGCGAGCTGATCCCGGCCCTCTCGGCCTGGCGGCGACACGGACAGGAACAGTCGGAGGTGGATGCCTGGCGTTATCGGGTGTCGTGGAAGCCTTTGGCGGATGTGTCGGGTGCTGGGTTGTCGGGTGTGTGGCTGGTGTTGGTGCCGGCGGGTGTCGATGACGCTGCTGTGGTGGGTGTTCTGGCGGGTCGTGGTGCTGAGGTCCGGCGTGTTGAGGTCGGGTCGGGTGTGGATCGTGAGGTTCTGGCCGGTCTGCTGAGCGACGCCGGTTCTGGTTCTGTTTCTGGTGTGGTGTCGTTGCTGGCTTTGGACGAGGTGTCCGGGCTGGTGTCGACGGTGTGTGTGGTGCAGGCGCTGGGCGATGTTCATGTTGTGGCCCCGCTGTGGTGTGTGACGCGTGGCGCTGTGTCGGTGGGCCGTTCTGACCGTTTGGTGTCGCCGCTTCAGGCGTGTGTGTGGGGTCTGGGCCGGGTGGCTGCTCTGGAGGTTCCCGAGCGCTGGGGCGGCCTGATCGACCTCCCCTCCGTTCTGGACGATCGTGCGGCTGCTCGCCTGGTGGGGGTGCTCGCGGGTCGGGGCCGGGGTGAGGATCAGGTTGCGGTTCGTTCGTCGGGTGTGTTCGGCCGGCGGTTGGTGCGTGCTCCTCGTGCTGCGGGTGCTGTGGGCTGGGTGCCGGGTGGCACGGTGCTGGTCACGGGCGGTACGGGCGCGTTGGGTGGTCGGATCGCCAGGTGGTTGGCGGGCGCGGGTGCTGAGCGTCTGGTGCTGACGAGCCGTCGGGGCATGGATGCCCCGGGCGCGGTGGAGCTTGTCGCGGAGCTGGCCGGGCTGGGTGTTGAGGCTGAGGTGGTGGCGTGTGACGCCGCTGACCGTGACGCTCTGCGTGTACTGCTGTCCTCGGTGTCGGGTTCGCTGACGGCTGTGGTGCATACGGCGGGTGTCCTGGACGACGGCGTACTCGATGCGCTGACCCCGGACAGGTTTGAGAGCGTCCTGCGCGCCAAGGCTGTCTCGGCTCTGCATCTGCATGAGCTGACGGGTGAACTCGGGATCGAGCTGGACGCCTTCGTCCTCTTCTCCTCCGTCACAAGCACCTGGGGAACCGCTGGGCAGGCGAACTACGCGGCTGCGAATGCTTATCTGGATGCTTTGGCGGAGCAGCGTCGTGCTGATGGTCTGGTGGCGACGTCGCTGGCGTGGGGTCCGTGGGCGGACGGTGGCATGGCCGCTGACGACGCTCTCGACGCGCGCATGCGCCGGGGCGGAGTACCGCCCATGAATGCGGACGCGGCCATGAGCGCCTTGAGGCAGGCTGTGGGTGGAAACGACGCAGTGATCACCGTTGTGGACGTCGAGTGGGAACGATTCGCACCCGGATTCACGGCGGTACGGGCCAGTGGACTTCTGGCGGAACTGCCTGAGGCACAGCGTGCTCTCGGCCTTCTCGCGGATGGCGTGTCCGCCGACCGTGACGGCGATGGCCAGGGTTCAGCCGAGGAAGATTCGCCGGCCCGGAGGCTGGCGGGACTCTCCGCCTCGGAGCGGGACCGGGTCCTGGTCGATCTCGTCCGTAAGGAAGTGGCCGGAGTACTTGGCCACATGGGTATGGAGACCGTCGGCGCGGGACGTGCGTTCAAGGAGCTGGGTTTCGACTCGCTGACGGCGGTCGAGCTGCGGAACCGGCTGGGCGCGGCGACCGGGCTGCGTCTCCCGGCGACGCTGGTCTACGACTACCCGACGTCGGTCGCTCTCGCGGGGTATCTGCGTGGCGAGCTGCTCGGTACGGAGGCTGAGGTGGCCGTGCCGACGGTGCTCGCGGTCGCCACCGATGACGATCCGATCGCGATCGTGGCGATGAGCTGCCGCTTCCCCGGCGGCGTACGCACCCCGGAGGACCTCTGGCAGCTGCTGGAGAGCGGCGGGGACGCCATGGGTGAGTTCCCGGCCGACCGTGGCTGGGACGCGGAGTCGCTGTTCGGCACGGGACACGGGCAGGACGCCTCGTACACCCGTGAGGGCGGCTTCCTGTACGACGTGGCTGACTTTGACCCCGGCTTCTTCGGGATCTCGCCGCGTGAGGCGCTGGCGATGGACCCTCAGCAGCGTCTTCTCCTTGAAACCTCGTGGGAGGCGTTCGAGCGGGCGGGCATCGACCCCTCGTCCCTGCGCGGCAGCCAGGCGGGTGTCTTCGTCGGCACCAACGGCCAGGACTATCTCTCCCTCGTGCTGAACTCGGCCGACGGCGGCGACGGCTTCATGAGCACCGGCAACTCGGCGAGCGTGGTGTCCGGCCGGCTCTCCTACACCTTCGGTCTCGAAGGTCCCGCCGTCACCGTTGACACCGCCTGCTCGGCCTCGCTGGTCGCTCTGCACCTGGCGGTGCAGGCGCTGCGGAACGGTGAGTGCTCGCTGGCGCTGGCCGGTGGTGTGACGGTGATGTCCACTCCGGGCGCGTTCGTCGAATTCAGCCGTCAGGGCGGGCTCGCGGAGGACGGTCGTATCAAGGCGTTCGCGGCCGGTGCGGACGGTACGGGCTGGGGTGAGGGTGTCGGCATGCTGCTCGTGGAGCGGCTCTCCGATGCCCGGAAGAACGGTCACTCGGTCCTCGCGGTGGTCCGTGGTTCGGCGGTCAACCAGGACGGCGCGTCCAATGGGCTCACCGCCCCCAATGGCCCCTCCCAGCAGCGGGTGATCCGCCAGGCTCTGGCCAGTGCCGGGCTTTCGACCACGGATGTGGACGCGGTGGAGGCGCACGGCACGGGCACCCGGCTCGGTGACCCGATCGAGGCACAGGCCCTCCTCGCCACCTACGGCCAGGGCCGGTCCGAGGACCGTCCGCTGCTGCTGGGCTCCATCAAGTCCAACATCGGTCACACGCAGGCCGCTGCCGGTGTCGCCGGGGTGATGAAGATGGTGCTGGCGATGCAGAACGGGGTCCTGCCGCAGACCCTGCACGTCGACGCTCCGACTCCTCAGGTCGACTGGGAGGCCGGTGACATCTCCCTGCTGACGGAGGCGGTGGAGTGGCCGGAGACCGGCCGTCCGCGCCGGGCAGCCGTGTCGTCGTTCGGTGTGAGCGGTACGAATGCCCACACCATCCTGGAGCAGGCCCCGGCCGTTGCCGGGACGGCTTTGACCTCGGTTGATCAGCCGGATAGCGGCAGGTCCGAGGGCATCCCCGCGACGACCGCGTGGGTTCTTTCCGGCCGGACCGAGGCGGCCCTGAGCGAGCAGGCGGAGCGTCTGCACGGCCGTCTCGTGGCCGACAGCGCGGTCCGCCCGGTGGATGTCGGACTCTCCCTCGCGACCGGACGGGCGGCGCTCGATCACCGTGCGGTGCTCGTCGCCGCCGACCGGGACGGATTCCTGGCGGAACTCACCGCACTGGCCACGGGAGACCACTCTGCAGAGACGATTCGGGGCATCGTGAACCCCGACCACCAGGTGGCGTTCCTGTTCACCGGCCAGGGGAGTCAGCGGCTGGGGATGGGCCGTGAGCTGTATGAGGTGTATCCGGCCTTCGCGGACGCTCTGGACGCGGTGTGTGCCGGGTTCGCCGGCGATCTGTCGCTGAAGGAAGCACTGTTCGGTGATGAGAGCGGTGCTCTCGACCAGACGGCGGTGACGCAGCCCGCGCTGTTCGCGGTCGAGGTTGCCCTCTTCCGGCTCCTGGAGAGCTGGGGCGTACGCCCCGACTTCCTGTCCGGTCATTCGATCGGTGAGATCGCGGCTGCGCATGTGGCGGGGGTGTTCTCGCTGGAGGACGCCTGCACCCTGGTCGCGGCGCGTGGCCGGTTGATGGAGGCGCTGCCCACCGGCGGTGTGATGATCGCCGTCCAGGCCTCGGAGGACGAGATCCTCCCGCTCCTGACCGACCGGGTGAGCATCGCCGCGATCAACGGTCCGCAGTCGGTGGTCATCGCGGGTGACGAGAGCGCTGCTCTCGCCGTGGTCGAGCAGTTCGCCGACCGCAAGTCCAAGCGTCTTACGGTCAGCCACGCGTTCCACTCGCCGCACATGGACGGCATGCTCGCCGACTTCCGCGAAGTCGCCGAGGGACTCTCGTACGACAGCCCGACGATCCCGGTCGTCTCCAACCTCACCGGCGCCCTCGTCACGGACGAGATGGGCTCGGCGGACTTCTGGGTACGCCACGTCCGTGAGGCCGTCCGCTTCCTCGACGGCGTCCGCGCCCTCGAAGCCGCCGGAGTCACCTCGTACGTGGAACTCGGCCCGGACGGAGTCCTCTCCGCCCTCGCCCAGGACTGCGTCAAGCACGCTGAGGCCGCCGCCTTCCTGCCGGTTCTGCGCAAGGGCAGGCCGGAGGCCGAGACGGTGACGTCGGCCCTGGCCAGGGCATATACGCGGGGCATCGCCGTCGACTGGACGGCGTATTTCGCGGGCACCGGCGCACAGCGGGTCGATCTGCCGACGTACGCCTTCCAGCGGGAGCGGTACTGGATCGACTCGTTCGCCGAGTTCGACGACGTTGCCTCGGTCGGTATCGGCAAGGCCGGGCATCCGCTGCTGGGGGCGGCGGTCGAGCTGCCGGACTCGGACGGGTTCCTCTTCACGGGCCGGCTCTCGCTCCGTACGCACGGCTGGCTCGCCGACCACATGGTGGCCGACACCGTCGTGGTTCCCGGCGCGGCCTTCATCGAGCTGGCGGTGCGCGCCGGTGACGAGGTCGGCTGTGACACGGTGGACGAGTTGACGCTCGAAGCGCCGCTCGTGCTCCCCGAGAAGGGAGCCGTACAGCTGCGCCTCACCGTGGGCGCGGCGGACGGGACCGGGCGGCGCGCGGTACAGGCGCACAGCAGGGTCGAGCCCGAGGGCGGGAACGAACTCGCGGGTGGCGCGTGGTCGCGCAATGCCATGGGCTTCCTCTCTGCCGGGGGCGGCGCGGCGGACGCCGACGGTCCGCAGGAGTCGGCGCAGTGGCCGCCCGCCGGGGCCCGGCCGGTCTCCGTCGACGCGGTGCGCGAGTGTCTGACGGCCGCCGGTCTCCACCACGGGCCGGCCTTCCGGACCCTGACCCAGGTGTGGACGCGCGGTGCGGAGCTTTACGCTGAGGCGAGGCTCTCCGAGGAGCAGCACATCTCGGCCGGGCGGTTCTCGCTCCACCCGGCGCTCCTCGACGCCGCGTCGCAGGCGCTCGCGGCCACTGCCGAGGACACGGCCACGGGTCGGCTGCCCGTCGCCTGGCGCGGTGTGCGGCTGCACGCCGTCGGGGCCGACGTCCTGCGGCTGAGCCTCACCCCGGGCGGCCAGGACACCGTTTCCGTCGCCCTGAGCGACGAGAAGGGGGTGCCGGTCGGCTCGGTCGAAGCGCTGGTGACGGAGGAGGTCGACGCCGAACGGTTCGCGGTGGCGTCCGCGGTGACGCCCGCCGGGGCCGACGACTCGCTGTTCCGGCTCGACTGGGTGCCCACCCGGGCACCTGGACATCAGGGGCTCATGAACCTCGCCGTCGTCGGGGACGCAGACGGCGACCGTTCGCTGCTCGCCGGGCTGACGGCTGCCGGGCTCACCGCCGACGCGTACGACGACCTGGCCGCGCTCGACGCGGCGGTCGCGGCCGGACGCCCGGTGCCGGACACGGTTCTCGTACCGTTCATCGCGGACCGGGCGCGGCCCCTCTCCGCCGACACGGCCACGGAGGCCGCGCACCTCGCGCGGGAAGTGCGCGAGGTCGCGCACCGGGCGCTGGGGCTCGTACGCGGCTGGCTGGAGAGCGCCCGGTTCGCCGGCGCGCGGCTGGCCGTCGTCACCAGCGGCGCGGTGGCCACCGACGAGGAGACGGACGTCGATCTGGCGCACGCTCCGGTGTGGGGGCTGCTGCGCGCGGCGCAGACGGAGAACCCGGACCGTTTCGTACTCGTCGACCTCGATCCCGGTCGCGCGGACTCGGCCGCCGGCTCCTGCCGGGCACTGCCGGGGGTCCTCGCCTCCGCCGAGCCCGAGACGGCCGTACGCGGCGGTGCGCCGTACGTACCGAGGCTGGCCAGGACGAGCGGCGGTACGGGCCTCGGTACGGGCCTCGGTACGGGGCCAGGTACGGGCCTCCCGGCCACGACGGCCCGCCGGATCGACCCGGAGGGCACGGTGCTGATCACCGGTGCGAGCGGCGGGCTGGCCGGGCTCTTCGCCCGGCACCTGGTCGCGGAGCACGGCGTACGGCATCTGCTGCTCACCAGCCGGCGGGGCGGGCGGGCCGACGGCGCGGCCGAACTGACGGCGGAACTGAGGGAGCTGGGGGCCGAGGCGACCTGGGCGGCGTGCGACGTGGCCGACCGGGACGCGCTGGCCGGGCTGCTGGAGTCCGTGCCGGAAAGCCGTCCGCTGACGGCTGTCGTGCACACCGCGGCCGTACTGGACGACGGAGTCGTGGATCTGCTCACTCCGGAGCGAATGGACCTGGTCCTGCGGCCGAAGGCCGAGGCGGCGCTGCATCTGCACGAGCTGACGCGCGATCTCGATCTGTCGGCGTTCATCCTGTTCTCGGCCGCGGCGGGCACACTGGGCGGCGCGGGACAGGCCAACTACGCGACGGCCAATGTGTTCCTCGACGCGCTCGCCCGGCACCGCAGGGCGCGCGGACTCACCGCGCTCTCCCTGGCCTGGGGCATGTGGGCCGAGGAGAAGGGCATGGCGGGCCGGCTGACCGAGGCGGAGCGGAGCAGGGCCGCCAGGGGCGGTGTCGCACCGCTGTCGGCGGCGGAGGGCCTCGCGCTCTTCGACACCGCCGTCACGATGGACGAGGCCGTACTCCTGCCGGTCGGAATCCACTCCGCGACCCTGCGGGCACGGGCCGCCGACGGCGGCGTCCTGCCGATGTTCCGCTCCCTGGTACGGACCCCGGCGCGCAGGTCGGTGCGGAGCGCGAGCCGCACGAACGCGGCGAACGCGGCGACGAACGCGACGGCTGGCGGCACGGGGGAGCGCACGCTCGCCGACCGGCTGGCCGAGCTGTCGGCCGCCGAACGGGAGCGGACCGTACTGGATCTGGTACGGGGTCAGGTAGCCGCCGTGCTCGGATACAAGTCGGCCGAGGCCATCGGCGGCGGGCAGGCCTTCAAGGAGCTGGGCTTCGACTCGCTGACGGCGGTCGAGCTGCGCAACCGGCTGGTGGCCGCCAGCGGCCTGCGGCTCCAGGCCACCCTGGTCTACGATCACCCCAACCCGGCCGCGCTCGCCGAGCACCTGCTGAGCGAGGTGGCCCCGGAACCGGTCGAGCGCAAGCTCTCCGTCATGGAGGAACTCGACCGGCTGGAGAGCACCTTCTCCTCGCTGGCACCCGAGGAACTGTCGGCCACGGTCGGCGACGAGGCCGCGCACGCGCGGGTGGCGGTGCGCCTCCAGGCCCTGCTGAGCCAGTGGAACGACGCCCGGGCGGCGGACGGCGACGGCGGGGCCAAGGAGATCGAGGACGCGAGCGACGACGAGCTGTTCGCCCTCATCGACCAGAAGTTCGGCCAGGGGTGACCCGGAAGCCGGACGTACCGCCGGGAGCCCGGCGGTACGTCCGGCACCGGACCCCGAATTCAGGAACCAGGATCTGACGCCTCAGGTCTTGGACCGAGAGACCTGAGACACCTGAGACACCCCAAGACATTCCGAGCGCGTGCGAATACCTCCACGATCTCGACCATGCGAATAGGTGAAGCGCCAGTGGCGAACGAAGCAAAGCTCCGCGAGTACCTCAAGAAGGTCACGACGGATCTCAATGAGGCACACGGACGGCTGCGGGAAATCGAGAGCCAGGCCCATGAGCCCATCGCCATTACGGCGATCAGCTGCCGTTTCCCGGGCGGTGTGAACTCTCCCGAGGAACTCTGGGAACTGATCGTCTCCGGCGGGGACGCACTCACCGAATTCCCGGCGGACCGGGGCTGGGACCTCGACAATCTCTTCTCGGACGACCCCGACGACCAGGGCACGTCGGTCACCCGCGAGGGCGGGTTCCTCCGTGACGCCTCCTCGTTCGACGCCGCGTTCTTCGGGATCTCGCCGCGTGAGGCGATGGCGATGGACCCTCAGCAGCGTCTTCTCCTCGAAACCTCGTGGGAGGCGTTCGAGCGGGCGGGTATCGACCCCTCGTCCCTGCGCGGCAGCCAGGCGGGTGTCTTCGTCGGCATCAACGGCTCCGACTACCTCACCCCGCTCCTGGAGGCGTCTGAGGACTACGCGGGCCATCTGGGCACCGGCAACGCTGCCAGTGTGATGTCCGGCCGGCTCTCGTACACCTTCGGTCTCGAAGGCCCGGCGGTCACCGTCGACACCGCCTGCTCGGCCTCGCTCGTCGCGCTGCATCTGGCGGCGCAGGCGCTGCGCAACGGCGAATGCTCCCTCGCGCTCGCGGGCGGCGTCCATGTGATGTCCACGCCTGGACTCTTCGTCGAGTTCAGCAAGCAGCGCGGACTGTCCGCGGACGGGCGCTGCAAGGCCTTCGCGGCGGGAGCCGACGGATTCGGCCCGGCGGAAGGCGTGGGAGTGCTGCTCCTTGAGCGGCTCTCCGACGCGCGGCGCAACGGTCATCCGGTCCTTGCCCTGGTACGCGGTTCGGCGATCAATCAGGACGGCGCTTCGAACGGTCTGACGGCCCCCAACGGGCCGTCGCAGCAGCGCGTCATCCGCCAGGCCCTGGCCAATGCCCGGCTCTCCGCCGACCAGGTCGACGCCGTCGAGGCCCACGGCACCGGCACCAGCCTCGGCGACCCCATCGAGGCCCAGGCTCTGATCGCCACCTACGGCCAGGACCGTGCCGGCGGACAGCCGCTGCTGCTGGGCTCGGTGAAGTCGAACATCGGCCACACCCAGGCCGCCGCCGGAGTCGCCGGCGTCATCAAGATGGTCATGGCCATGCGCCACGGCGTGCTGCCGAAGAGCCTGCACATCGACGAGCCCTCGCCCCATGTGGACTGGTCGGAGGGCTCGGTCTCCCTGCTCACCGAGCCGACGGCCTGGCCCGAGACCACACATCCCCGTCGTGCGGGTGTGTCGTCGTTCGGTTTCAGTGGGACGAACGCGCATGTGATTGTGGAGCAGGCTCCGGTGGAGGAGTCGGCTGAGGTGGTGGAGCCGGGTTCCGACCTGTCGGTTGTTCCGTGGGTGTTGTCGGGGCGTAGTGCGGTGGCGTTGCGTGGGCAGGCGGAGCGGTTGTCGGGGTGGTTGTCGGCTGTTCCCGATGCTGGTGTGGTGGATGTGGGGTGGTCGTTGGCGTCGTCGCGTGCGGGTTTGGATCATCGTGCGGTGGTGCTGGCGGATCATGTGGCGGGTGTGGGGGCGGTGGCGTCGGGTTCGCTCGCTGCTGGTGTGGTGAGTGGTTCGGTGGTGTCGGGGAAGACGGTGTTCGTGTTCCCGGGGCAGGGTTCGCAGTGGGTGGGGATGGCTGCGGGCCTGTTGGACGCTTCGCCGGTGTTCGCTGCCCGGGTGGATGAGTGTGCGAAGGCGCTGGAGCCGTTCACGGACTGGTCGCTGAGCGATGTCCTGCGGGGTGTCGACGGCGCTCCGTCGTTGGAGCGTGTGGATGTGGTGCAGCCGGCGCTGTTCGCGGTGATGGTGTCGCTGGCTGAGGTCTGGCGCGCTGCCGGGGTGCGCCCGGGTGCGGTGGTCGGTCACTCTCAGGGTGAGATCGCGGCTGCGTGTGTGGCGGGGATTCTGTCGTTGGAGGATGCGGCTCGGGTGGTCGCGTTGCGGAGTCGGGCGATCGGTGGGG
>NZ_BAAASB010000026.1:0-84604 GCF_039532665.1 Streptomyces amakusaensis
TCATCTCCACCATCTCGGTGATGTGCCCGGTCGCACGCGGCTCGCACGTCGGCGGCAGGCACCCGAGCGCGTCATAGCCGTTGTTGAAGGCCCGCTCATTCTCATAGCCGATCGACCACCAGGGGCGGTTCTGTTCCGCCGACTTCTGGATGATCTTGTCGTCGATGTCGGTGACATTGCGGATGAACGTGACCTCGTAGCCGCGGTACTCGAACCAGCGGCGCATGATGTCGAAGTTCAGCCCGGAACGGATGTGCCCGATGTGCGGGGCGGCCTGCACGGTCGCACCACAGAGGTAGATCGAGACGCAGCCCGGAATGAGCGGGGTGAAGTCACGGATCTGCCGGGCGCTGGTGTCGTACAGGCGAATGGTCACGGAACAAGGGTAGTGGCCGTATAGCAGTGCCCCGCGACCCCTGTGGATCGCGGGGCGAACTTTGTGCACCCGTACAAGTCGGCTGTGTGATCGAATACGTCGCCGACACCTCTCCGGTACGTCTCCGAGTCGCCGTCAGGGTGCCTCGATCGTTCTCAGACGCGTCCGACGATCTTGCGCGGGGTGATCCGGACGATCACCCGCTGGGCGTCCTGGGCGGAGGAGGGGTTGAATTCCGCGTACCCCTTGCCCGTGTACTTCCGGGACAGCTCGTCGATCAGCTCCGGGCCGCCCTCGGTGGTGAGGGTGGCCGCGCCGCGGATCTCGGCATAGGTGTACGGGGCGTCGAAGGGCTGCACGACCACGGTCACCCGGGGGTCGCGGCGCAGGTTCTTCTCCTTCTGCCGGCCGACGGTGGTGGAGATCAGGAGATCGTCGCCGTCCCGCTTCACCCATACCGGGGACACCTGAGGACTGCCGTCGGGCTGAATGGTCGCGATGTGCACGAAGACGGGGCCGTCGAGCAGCGTCTTCAGCTCGTCCGTGAGTGCGGCGGTCATGGTGCGGCCTTTCTGGTGGCGGGCGGGAACGATCGTTGATCGTCCGGGTAACCAGTACCCGCCGGGTGAACCACGCCACACCCGGTGAATATTTCACCCCCGGCCACATGGCGTGGCCGATCCCTCCGTACGGCTCAGCCGGCCGCTCCGGCGGGCCGTGCGGCGGTGCGGTGGACCAGCGCGGTGGCGATGGCCGCGAGGCCCTCGGCGCGGCCGGTGAGGCCCAGACCGTCCGTCGTGGTGCCCGAGACGGACACCGGGGCCCCGACGGCCCCGGACAGGGCCCGCTGGGCCTCCGCCCGGCGCTTGCCGATCTTCGGGCGCACCCCGATGACCTGGATGGCGACATTGCCGATCTCGAAGCCCTCGGCGCGGACGATCCGGGCGGCCTCGGTCAGCAGGGTGACCCCGGAGGCGCCGGACCACTCGGGGCGGTCGGTGCCGAAGTGCGCGCCGAGATCGCCGACGCCGGCGGCGGAGAAGAGGGCGTCGCAGGCCGCGTGGGCGGCCACATCGCCGTCGGAGTGGCCGGCGAGGCCGTCCTCGCCCTCCCAGAGGAGTCCGGCGCACCACAGCTCGCGGCCCGCTTCAAACGCGTGCACGTCGGTCCCGACGCCGATGAGCGGCAGCAGGGGCGGCAGCGGGGTGTCAGAAGCCGTCATTGGCCCTCCTGCGGGCGAGTACGGCCTCGGCCAGTACGAGATCGAGCGGACGGGTCACTTTGAACGCCTCCTCGTGTCCGGGCACGACCACGACGGGCTCGCCGAGCCGCTCGACCAGCCCGGCGCAGTCGGTCGCGCCCTCGCCGGACGGGCTCCGCACGCCGTGCGCGCGGACCAGGGTGGCGCGGTCGAAGCCCTGCGGGGTCTGCACGGCGCGGAGCCTGGACCGCTCGGGGGTGGCGACGACGGGCTCGGGCGCGTTCCCCGGGCCCGGCTCGACCTCTTTGACGGTGTCGGCGAGGGGCAGGGCGGGGACGACGGCCCGCGCTCCGTCCCGGACGGCCTCGATGACCGCGTCGACGGTGTCGACCGGCACCAGCGGGCGCGCGGCGTCGTGGACGAGGACGGTGGTGATGCCCTCGGGGAGGGCGTCGAGGCCGAGCCGTACCGACTCCTGGCGGTTCTCGCCGCCGGGCACGACGAGGACGTCGGTGCGGTCGGGGAGGGCGAGATCGGCGAGGAGGTTCCGTACGGAGGCGGTGTCCTCGGGCGGTGCGACGACCACGACGAGGGTGACGGCGTTGGAGGCCGCCATGGCGCGGACGGCGTGGACGAGGATGGGCGTGCCGTTGAGCGTGCGGAGCGCCTTGGGGGCGCCGGGGCCCATGCGTACGCCCCGGCCGGCGGCCGGGATCACGGCTGCGGTGCGGGACGGCTGCGATGCGTCTGTCATCGGTTGCACTCCGGCAGGTTTGTTTCCTTGGCCGACATGGGTATGGCCACAGCGTGCCGGGCGCGACGCTTTGACGGACCCTTCCGTGACCACTGGTCTGCGCCAGCCGTCCGGGCCCGGCACACCACAGGAGTCAGGTGGTGCTGCTGTGCGTGGGACACCTCGCGGGAGATCCGCGGGGTGGACACGAACATGCCGCAGCGCCCGGCGACAGTACCGTGATCAAAGATGATCATGGCACGTCAGCGGGCACCGCGGCATTGGTGCGTCGTGCGTCAGGACGCGAGGACCTCGTCGAGCAGAGCCTCGGCCTTGTCTTCGTTGGTGTTCTCCGCGAGGGCGAGCTCGCTCACCAGGATCTGGCGAGCCTTGGCGAGCATTCGCTTCTCACCTGCGGAAAGACCGCGCTCACGCTCACGGCGCCACAGGTCGCGCACGACTTCGGCGACCTTGATGACATCGCCGGACGCGAGCTTCTCAAGATTTGCCTTGTAGCGGCGGGACCAGTTCGTCGGCTCTTCGGCGTACGGCGCGCGCAGCACCTCGAAGACCCGGTCGAGCCCGTCCTGGCCGACCACATCGCGCACACCGACGAACTCCGCATTGTCCGCCGGCACACGAACCGTCAGGTCGCCCTGGGCGACCTTGAGCACCAAGTAGGTCTTGTCCACGCCTTTGATCTGGCGAGTTTCGATGGCCTCGATCAGCGCGGCCCCGTGATGGGGATAGACCACGGTGTCGCCAACCTTGAACGTCATGTGACAGGTACCCCTTCCGTGGCTATCCAGGGTAACACGGATACAGCTTCTTCTGAATGGCGTTTTCGCAGGTCAGGGCATATCTCGGGGCTTGACAACAACGACAGGATCGTGCTGCGGACGGGTTCCGGAAGGGGGTATTCGCAGGTGGGAGCGGCTGCACAAGGGAAGGGAAACGAGTGCGCCACGCCGGGCCTGAGCCGCTCAGGAGAGGGTGAACGTCCCGATTTGCCGGGTTCTCGACGGTGAACTTCCCCTACTCCGTTCGGCCGTCGGTCACCCGTACGGACGCTTCGGCCGGGAATCCGGAATTGATCAACGAAGTCACGCCGAAGGTATTCCCGGGAATGCTCTCCGGGGGACGGAATTGATCATCGGTGATATGTGAGCGGGCCCGTAAACAGCCGGCCCGGAACTTCGGCTCGATGCCCGCGGAACACCCCTGGAACACCACCCGCAACAGGGCCCCGAACGAGATCCGGAACGGGTGCCGAACGGACGGCCGAAACACCGCCGGAAGGGCCGCCGGGAAGAGTCGTGACGGGTGGGGGGAAGGCATGGGCGAGAGACCCCTGAGGCCGCTGTGGCGTGAAGGGGCGGGTCGGGTGCGACCCCGGCGCGGCGGCTCTGTAATCTGGCGGCGAACTGAGGTGATCTCGGACGGTATCGCGAACTCACGCGGGCCCGGCCGCCATTGCGCCGGTTCGACCGACCCGTCAACCGTCAGCCCGCACGTCCAAGGAGATGCCGCCGCCGTGAGCCTCCCCCAAACTCCGCCCGGGGGCGTCCTCCGCCTTCGCCGCGGCGCCCTCGCCGTGACCGCTGTCGCGCTGTCCTTCACCGCGCTGACCGCCTGTGGCGCGGGCAACAACGCGCAGTCCCTCGGCATCAAGCCGGACACCGCCGAGGCGACGGTCGACAAGATCATCATCCAGAACGCCAACGTGATCACCCAGCCGGAGGCCGGTGCCGCGGGTCCCGCGGTCGTCTCCGCGACGGTCTTCAACGGCGGCCAGGAGGACCAGACCATCGAGTCGGTCACCCTGGCGGGCGGCGCCGGCACCGTGAAGCTCGCCCCGGCCAAGGGCTCCGGCCCGATCACCGTGCCCGCGCTGGGCTCGGTCGTGATCGGCGGCAAGGGCAACGCCACCGCGGTGATCGAGGACGGCACCGCGCTGACCGCGAACATCGGCGGCGTCCAGGAGACGGTCTTCCGCCTCAGCGACACCGGCGATGTCAAGCTCAATGCCTTCGTGGTCCCCTCGACGGATTACTTCGAGGAGTTCGGCCCGAGCAGCCTGCCGACCCCGGCCGCCCCGTCTCCCGAGGCGTCCGGCTCCCCCTCGGAGGCCGCGAGCGGCGCGCCGGGCGGCGAGAAGGCCACGGACCGCCCGTCCGACGCCGCCTCCGACTCCGCTTCGGACTCCGCTTCGGACTCCGCCTCGCAGCCCGCGAGCTGACGGCCGCACTCGCGGCGCAACGCGTGACGGGTGGGCCCCGCCGGATCTTCTCCGGCGGGGCCCACCCGTTTCCGCTGTCTCCGCTGTGGGGCCCGTCCGTCCGCACGGGTGGAGGGGCCCCGGGCTCGGCTACGGCTCGAACTTGTACCCGAGGCCGCGGACCGTCACCAGATAGCGCGGCGCGCCCGGGTCGGGCTCGATCTTGGCGCGCAGCCGCTTGACGTGCACGTCCAGCGTCTTGGTGTCGCCGACGTAGTCGGCGCCCCAGACCCGGTCGATGAGCTGCATCCGGGTGAGGACGCGGCCCGCGTTGCGCAGCAGCATCTCCAGCAGGTCGAACTCCTTGAGCGGCAGATCGACCTTGCCGCCGGAGACGGTGACCACATGGCGGTCCACGTCCATCCGGACGGGGCCGGCCTCCAGGGCCGCCGGGGTGACCTCCTCCGGCTCGCCGCGGCGGCGCAGCACGGCGCGGATGCGGGCGACCAGCTCCCGCGAGGAGAAGGGCTTGGTGACGTAGTCGTCGGCCCCTATCTCCAGTCCGACGACCTTGTCGATCTCGCTGTCCTTGGCGGTCACCATGATCACCGGGACATTGGAGCGGCCGCGCAGCTGGCGACAGACCTCGGTGCCCGGCAGGCCGGGCAGCATCAGGTCGAGAAGGACGAGGTCGGCGCCGTTGCGTTCGAATTCATCGAGCCCCTCGGGGCCCGTGGTCGCGACGGCGACCTCGAAGCCTTCCTTGCGGAGCATGTAGGACAGGGCGTCGCTGAATGATTCCTCATCCTCGACGACGAGCACTCGGGTCACGGAAGGACCTCCGGGGCAGGGATGTCGGTGTGTGGATCGGTGTCGTAGGGCCGGTCGTCGTACTGCTGGTCGAGGCGATCCGGACGGCGGGTGTCGGTTCCGGTGGGGGAGCCGGCTCCGGGGTGGGGGCCGGTTTCCCGCTGAGGGCCGGTTCCGGGGTGAGGGTGAAGGTGAGGGTCGGGCACTGCGTGAGGGTGAGGATCGGTTCCGAAGCCGAAGCCGAAGGCGGCTCCGGTTCCGGTTTCGGTTTCGGTTCCGGTTCCGGTTTCGCCGCCGGTCTCCGTTCCGGATCCGCCTTCGCGGGCGGAGGCCGTACGGTCGCGGGTGGAGCCCGCTTCGGGAAGTCTGAGCGTGAAGGTGGAGCCCTGGCCCTCGGTGCTCCAGACCGTGACTTCCCCGCCGTGCGAGGCTGCCACATGTTTGACGATCGCCAGACCGAGGCCGGTTCCTCCGGTGGCGCGGGAGCGGGCGGGGTCGACCCGGTAGAACCGCTCGAAGATGCGCTCGCGGTCCTTCTCGGGTATCCCGATGCCCTGGTCGGTGACGGCGATCTCGATCAGCCCGCCGAAGCCCCCGCTCTGGCCCGCCTCGCCCCCCGGGGAGGGGAGCCTGCGGGCCGAGATGCCGACGCGGGTGCGGGCCGGCGAGTAGTTGACCGCGTTCTCCACCAGATTGCCCAGGGCGGCGGCGAGCTTGCCGCGGTTGCCCCAGATGTGCAGCCCGGAGGTGCCTCCGCTGGCCATGGTGATCTGTTTGGTGGAGGCGGGGTGCCGGGAGCGGTCGATGGCCTCGGCGACCAGCTCGTCCACCCGTACCGGCTCGGCGTCCTCCAGCGGGTCGTCGTTCTGCACCCGGGAGAGGTCGATCAGCTCCTGGACGAGATTGGTGAGCCGGGTCGCCTCGATCTGCATCCGCCCGGCGAAGCGGGAGACCGCCTCGGGGTCGTCGGACGCGTCCATGACCGCTTCCGAGAGCAGTGAGAGCGCGCCGACCGGGGTCTTCAGCTCATGGCTGACATTCGCGACGAAATCCCGCCGTACCGCTTCGATCCGCCGGGCCTCGGTGAGATCCTCGACGAGAAGGAGAACGAGACGCGAGCCGAGGGGGGCGACCCGGGCGGACACGGCGAGCGCCTCGCCGCGGCCGGTGCCGCGGCGGGGAAGATCCAGCTCGACCTGTCGTATCTCGCCGTCCCGCCGGGTGTCGCGGGCCATCTGGAGCATGGCCTCGACCGTCAGTTTTCCGCCACGGACCAGACCCAGCGCATACGCCGCGGAGCTGGCCTTGACGACGGAGTCGCTCTCGTCGAGGACGACCGCGGAGGAGCGCAGAACGGACAGCACGGTGTCCACACCCGGCGGCAGCACCGCATCGGTGTGCAGTGAGGTGCGGGTGGGTCTGCGCTGGTCACGCTCGCTCCAGCGAAACGCCAGCATGGCGATCACGCCGGTCAGCAGACCGGCGATCGCAGCCACTGCGGCGACCGCCGCGTTCACGTCCATGCTTCCAGGTTAGGCGGGCCCGCCGACATGCTCACAGCCAATCGGGTAGCCCCCCGGGGACTCGTCGCCCAGAGTTCACCGGGGGGACGGGGCCGGTTCATATGACCGGGAGGCCCCCGACGCGTTTCGGACCGACCGTGGGACCGTGGGGGTCCGAGAGCCCCATCCGGACCTCTGTTCACAAGCAGCTGAAAGGGAACTCGATGCGGGACGCGTACCACGAGGAACTGGACTCGATCGGGGAGGGCCTGGTCGAGATGGCCAGGCTGGTGGGGTCGGCCATCGGGCGCGCCACCACGGCCATGCTCGACGCCGATCTCAAGCTGGCCGAAACCGTGATCGCCGCCGACCAGAAGGTCGACGACCTCCAGCACGATCTGGAGGCACGGGCGATCGCGCTGCTGGCCCGGCAGCAGCCGGTGGCCACGGATCTGCGGATCGTGGTGACCTCGCTGCGGATGAGCGCCGACCTGGAGCGTTCGGGTGATCTGGCCCAGCATGTGGCGAAGCTCGCCCGGCTGCGCTTCCCGGACTCGGCGGTGCCCAGGGATCTCCAGGCGACGATCCTGGAGATGGGTCAGCTGGCACAGCGGCTGATGGCGAAGGCCGCCGAGGTGATCATCACCAAGGACGTCGATCTGGCGCTCCAGCTGGAGACCGACGACGACGAGATGGATCTGCTGCACCGCGCGCTCTTCCAGCATCTGATGGACGACCGCTGGAAGCACGGCATCGAGACTGCGGTCGATGTGACGCTGCTCGGCCGCTACTACGAGCGGTTCGCCGACCACGCGGTGTCGGTGGCGAAGCGGGTGGTCTACCTGGTCACCGGCGAGCACGCGGACGAGCTTCAGGCGACGCTCCCGGTGGAGGGCGCGTAGTCCCCGCACTCGGGGACCGGGGCTGTGCCTCCGCGCGCTGTTGATGCGCCCGCGCCGGCGGGCGTCCAATGGCGGGGGCGGCCGTTCGCGCCCGCCCGGCACAGCCATGCCCCGTACACCGTGCGGGCGGCTCTCGTGCTCGCCGTCGAGGCCGACCGTACGGCTCTGTGCGGACATGTTTCGTACGTCCTGTACGGCTCGTACGCTCATGAGGAGGGCCCATGGCCGACTTCCCCACATCAGATCCCCGGCAGGAGAACCCCACCGAGGTGGGACGACTCTCCACCCTCGCCGCCTGCGGCTGCGGCTCGGGCTGCGGCTGCGGCTGCCAGTCCGGCGGGTCGTGCCAGTGCGGCGGCGGCTGCGGCTGATCGCGGCGGCACGCCCGGGGAGGGCCCCGGCCGCACCGGATCGTCTCGGTACGGCCGGGGTCCGGTCCTTCGGGCCGAAAATACCTTGCGGTTCCCCCGCCCCGGAATCGAAGATCATTTCGAAATCCGGCACAGGATCCAGGGGGGATCATGAACTTCGCTCACCGCGCCGTCGCCTCGGCACTGTCCGCGGCCGCGCTCTCGCTCACGCTGGGAGCGCTCCCGGCGAACGCCGCCGAGGCGGACAACGCCACCACCACCGGCACCGGCACCGCCACCGAGGCTCCGCCGAGCCGTAAGGGTTACTGGCCGCTGGAATCCGCGTCCGGCGGTCTCTCGCCCAATACGCAGGCCGGCGCTCAGCCCCTGGCGCTGCACGGCGACTCCTCGATCCGCTGGTCCGACGGCCTCTGGGACACGCCCGCCCTGGTCGGCGGCGGAGAGCTGCGGCTCGACGGCGTGGGCGACTGGGCCCAGACGGCCACGGCTCCCGTGAGCGGGGACGGAAGCTTCACGATCGCCGCCCGTGCCCTGCTGAACACCGCCGACGGGCGGACCCAGACGGTCCTCTCCCTCCCCGGCGCGGGTGCCGACCGGATCGCCGTCCGGTACCAGCCCGCCAACGGCCGCTGGGAAGCCGTCGTGGCCACCGAGGACCGGCCGGACGCCCCCCGTGTGGTCGTCAGCGACGACCAGCGGCTGCCCAGCACCGACCCCAACGGCTCCGGCGACCACCTCGCCGTGGTCTTCGACGCCCCCACCGGCGAACTGCGCCTCCATGTCAACGGACAGCGGGCGGCGACGTCGACCGCCGCCGACACCACCTCGTGGCAGGCGACGGGCGGCCTCCAGGTGGGCCGCTCGGCGGTCGCCGCCGGCGGGGAGCACTTCGCCGGTGCGGTCGACGAGGTCCGCGCGTACTCCGGAGCCCTCAGCGCCACGGCGATCCAGCAGCTCTCGGCACTGACCGCGCTGCCCGAGCTGTAAGCGCCCCGGGACCCTTGAGGCCGGCACGCGGCAGCGCCTGACGGCCCACGGGCGGTCCAGGGAAACCATCAAGCCCCCTGCCGGCGGAGAATCCGCCGGCAGGGGGCTTGATCAAGCTTGGAACTACTTCTTGCCCTGGTTCTTCACGGCCTCGATCGCCGCGGCGGCCGCGTCGGGGTCGAGGTAGGTGCCGCCCGGCTTGAGCGGCTTGAAGTCGGCGTCCAGCTCGTACACCAGCGGGATGCCGGTCGGGATGTTCAGACCGGCGATGTCCTCGTCGGAGACGCCGTCGAGGTGCTTGACCAGCGCGCGCAGCGAGTTGCCGTGGGCGGCGACCAGGACCGTGCGGCCGGCCAGCAGGTCCGGGACGATGCCGTCGTACCAGTAGGGCAGCATCCGGACGACGACGTCCTTCAGGCACTCGGTGCGCGGGCGCAGCTCCGGGGGGATGGTGGCGTAACGGGCGTCGTCGCTCTGCGAGAACTCGGTGCCGTCCTCAAGGGCGGGCGGCGGGGTGTCGTAGGAACGGCGCCAGAGCATGAACTGCTCCTCGCCGAACTCGGCGAGCGTCTGGGCCTTGTCCTTGCCCTGGAGCGCGCCGTAGTGGCGCTCGTTGAGCCGCCAGGAGCGGTGCACGGGGACCCAGTGGCGGTCCGCGGCCTCCAGCGAGAGCTGGGCGGTGCGGATCGCGCGCTTCTGGAGCGAGGTGTGCAGTACGTCGGGGAGCAGGCCGGCGTCCTTCAGCAGCTCACCGCCGCGGACCGCCTCCTTCTCGCCCTTCTCCGTGAGGTTGACGTCCACCCAGCCGGTGAACAGGTTCTTGGCGTTCCACTCGCTCTCGCCGTGGCGGAGGAGGATCAGCTTGTACGGTGCGTCGGCCATGTGTCCGAGCCTAATGGACGGGTGTGCGGCTCTTCCTCCTCGGTCCGCGCGTCGGACGAGTCGGGGTGATCCACGGCGTTCGGCCTGGCGGGCGGCGACGTTTGACGGTCCACGTCAATTGACTGGCCGCCGGGGCGGCCGGGTAAGTAACGTTCGACCCGCCGAAGCGCCACTTACATTGCCATCTGCCGAAGGTCCTGGGGGGATCCATGTCCACAGCCGGTCTGCTCGCCGGTGCGCGCCGCGCCGTCTCGGAGAGCGTGTCGGGGCTTCCCCGGGAGTTCTGGTGGCTGTGGACGAGCACCCTGGTCAATCGGCTCGGGGGGTTCGTCGCCACCTTTCTGGTGCTGTACCTCACCTCCGACCGGGGGCACTCGGCCGCGTACGCCGGACTGGTCGTCTCGCTGTACGGGCTGGGCGGGGTGGTCGCCTCGCTCGCCGGCGGGGTGATGGCCGACCGGCTGGGGCGGCGGCCCACGCTGCTGATCTCCCAGGTGGCCACCGCGCTGTCCGTGGCGGCGCTGGGCTTTGTCCACCATCCGGTCGCGATCGCGGCCGTGGCGTGTCTGGTGGGCGCGGCGAGCAATGCCTCCCGGCCGGCCGTGCAGGCGATGATGGCGGACATCGTGCCGCCGAAGGACCGGGTGCGGGCGTTCTCGCTGAACTACTGGGCGATCAATCTGGGCTTCGCGATCTCCGCGGTGGCGGCGGGCTTCATCGCCGAGTACAGCTATCTGGCGGGCTTCCTCGGCGAGGCCGCGATGACGCTGGCCTGCGCGATTCTGATCTTCGTGAAGCTGCCGGAGTCGCGGCCGGAGCGCCCGGCGGCCGGCGGGGCGGCGGAGCCGGCGGTCGGGCTGATGACCGTGGTGCGCGACGGGCGGTTCATGGGCGTCGTCGGGCTGTCGTTCCTGATCGCGCTGATCTTCATGCAGGGTCATATCGGGGTGCCGCTGGCGATGGGCCAGGACGGGCTCTCGGCCTCCGACTACGGCACGGTGATGGCGCTCAACGGGGTGCTGATCGTGGCGCTCCAGATCCCGGTGACCCGGTTCATCGAGCACCGCGATCCGCGCAGGCTGCTGATCCTCTCCTCGGTGCTGGCGGGGTACGGCTTCGGGCTGACCGCGTTCGCCGGGTCGATCGGGCTGTACGCGCTGACGGTGGTCGTGTGGACGCTGGCCGAGATCGTCAACGCGCCGACGCAGACCGGTCTGGTGGTCCGTCTCTCGCCGGTGCACGGCCGGGGGCGTTACCAGGGGATGTACACGATGACCTGGTCGGTGGCGATGCTGGTCGCCCCGCTGGTGGCGGGTGTGGTGATCGACCGGTTCGGGGCGGACTGGCTGTGGGGGATGTGCGCGGTGCTGGGGTCGGTCGCGGGGCTCGGGTACTGGGCGCTGATGCGCAATCTCCCCCAGGACGTGGTGGAGGAGCCCGTCGTGGCGGAGAAGCCGGTGGAGCCGGTGGAGCTGGTGGAGCCGGTGGAGCCCGCGCTTGTCACGGAGGCGGCGCGCAAGGTCTGAGCGGGCTCGGGCCGGGCGGGGGCGCCGGGGTCAGGTCTTGCTGCCCTGAGCGTCGAACAGCCGCTTGACGGCGGTGTCGAAGTACGGGGTCCGGTTCCAGCCGTCGCGGTTGCGGGTGCTCATCACGCCGTTCTGCCGGCCGAGCCCCTTGGCCTCGTCGTACTCCCGGAGCCAGGGGCCGCCGCTGGCCCCGCTGCCGAAGTCGCACCGCAATTCGCTGTAGGACGCTCCGGCGGCGCGGGTCTTGCCCCGGCAGACGCGCTGGGACTTGCCCTTGCCGTGGTTCCCCGGATATCCGAAGACGGTCGTCGCCTGCCTCTGGCTGAAGTTCCAGCTGAGTCCGTGGCCGCCGGTGACATTCACGAGCTTCTTGTTGTTGAGCGGCCAGGTGGTCACCATGGCCACGTCCCGTGCCAGATCGCTGTGGTCGGTCCAGCCGCTGAAGGAGCGGAAATGCTTGGCCGCGAAGGTTCCGAACGGCCGGGCCCCGTCGCGATAGCGGGGGACGTACGTCCAATTCCGCATCCACCGGCCCGCGGTGCCTTTGGAGCCGCCGGTGTTGACGCAGTGCCCGGCGGTGACCACCATCTGCTTCGACGGGCTGTTGAGGGCCGCCGCCGAGCAGACGTAATTCTTGCCGTTGACCGGGTTCTTGAAGAACACCTTGCCGACCGACGCCGTGTCCGCGATACGGGCGGCCCGCCCGCCGGGCCGTGTCGCGGTCGGCGAGGCGGCCGGGGTGCTCCCGGGCCTGCCCGTGGGGCCCGCCGCGCGAGTGGCTGGTCCGGTGGGCGGCGCGGGAAGGAGGTTGTCCGCCGGAATGGCACGCGCCATGCGCTCGGCGGTCCAGTACTTCCCGGCTTCGAGCGCCTCGGCGCGGGAGTCGACGTCTTCGCCGTTCGACAGTTCGGGAGTCGCGCCGACGATGGACGAGCCGTCGCCGGACGAGGCGTCACCCGCGCCCGCACCTACGGGCGGTATACCGCCGACGGGTTCGGCGACCGCGAGTCGGCCCGGTCCCAGAACCAGGGTCGTGACGACGAACGAGGAGAGAAGAGCACGTCTCATGGGGCGCAAGGGGGCATCCTTTTCCGGGGTGTTGCCGAGATGCCACATCGTCCACCGAAGCGGCCGGGACAGACAGCGCGAGCGGGGCACGGATGAGCCGCGCGCCGGGAGCGGGGAATCCCGAGCCGGCCTCTGTCCAGCGGTATTGGCCTGTGAATCGGGTACGCGGAGCGCCATAAGCGGACGGACCGCTCGGGAAAGAGATGTGGTGCAGGTCACCCTTGAAAGGGAGGGCTTCGGAATTCAGGAGTCGGCGGTCACCCGGGTGCCGGGGTGCGCCAGCGCGCAGAGGAACGCGACCGCCAGGGCGATCGCCATTCCGTAGAACACCCACTGGTTGGCCTCGGCGAAGTCCATCCGCACCGCGTGCCCCGTCTGCCCCAGCGCGGCGGTCACCGAACCGTCGCCGGTCCCCCGTCCGTCGCCGTGGCCCGCCACCGACTGGGCGATGCCGTGGGCGGCGCGGCGGGCCTCCTCCCGGGACATGCCGTCCGCGTGGAGGGTGGCGGCCACCTTGTCGACGGTGACATGGCTGAGCACCGTCCCGTACACCGCGAGCCCCACCGCCGCCGCGTAGTTGCGCGCCGTCTGGGTGATGCCGGTGACCTCTCCGTACGAGGCGTCGATCGCCCGGTTGACCGAGTCCGTCGAGGCGGGCGCGAGCAGCAGGCCGATGCCCGCGCCCGACAGGACCACATAGGGCCACTGCGCGGCGTACGAGAGGTCCGTCAGTTTGGCCGCCCACAGGGCGAATCCGGCCGTGCCGATCGCCGTGCCCAGCAGCATCGGCGGCCGGGCCCCCCGTTTGTCGAGCATCCGGCCGCCGAGCTGGGAGGCGACGACGAAGCCGAGGAAGAAGTAGAGGAGGTAGAGAGCGGCCTCGTTCGGCGACTTCCGGAGCGAGACCTGCGCGTACACCGAGGCGAAGAAGAACAGCGGGACGAAGGCGAGCATCCCGAAGAACAGCACCGCCGTGTCGACGCTGAAGGCCCGGTCGCGGAAGACCCTCAGCTTGATCAGCGGATGCTCCGGCACCCGCAGCTCGTAGACGCAGAAGACGGCCAGCAGCAGCAGTCCGCCGAGGATGCAGCCCCAGGTGGCGGCGGAGCCCCAGCCCCAGCCGGCGGCCTGCTGGAGGCCCAGCACGCTCAGGCCCATGCCGGCCGCGATGAGGACCGCTCCCCGCAGGTCGAGGCGTTCCTCGCGCGGGGTGTTGGGGATCCGGGCGAGCACCGTGAGGACGATGGCGATCACGGCCACCGGCACGTTCACCCAGAAGATGGCGCGCCAGGTCCACGCGGTGAGCCAGCCGCCGAGCAGTGGGCCGATCGCGGTGAGGCCGCCGGAGACGCCGAAGAAGAGCGCGATCGCGCGGCCCCGGCGCTCCACGGGGAAGACCGCGGTGACCACGGCGAGCGCGGCGGGGAACAGCAGGGCGGCCCCCACGCCCTGGACGGCGCGGAAGATGATCATCCAGCTCTGGGCGAAGCCGGTCGCCGGGACACAGCCGCAGAGCACCGAGGCGATGACGAAGATCAGGGTGCCGATCAGCACCATCCGGCGGTGGCCGTGGATGTCGGCCAGCCGGCCGCCGAGCGCGAAGCAGACCGCGAGGGCGAGCAGATAGGAGTTGACCACCCAGCGCATGCCGGAGGCGGTGAGTCCCAGTTCGTCGGTGATGTCCGGGGCGGCGATGGCGACGATGGTCTGATCGATGAAGGTCATCGCGACGGCGAACATCATCGCGGCGAGCGCGAGGGTCTGGTTGGCGGAGCCCGCGGGCCCGGGACGCGTCCCCCCGGCGGGAGGAGGCGCGGCGGGGCCGGCACCCGCCCGATCCCCGGTTTCACCCTTTTTGTCGCGCATGGGCAGGATTCTGCCCCGGGGTGGGGTCCCCCGCACCCAGAGCCGGGCGGGCCCTGGGGGGCGGGAGGGGCCGGCCGGGCGACGGGAGGGGTCAGCCGGGCTCGGAGTCGCGGGCCGCGCCGGTCAGATGGGTGAACGCGTCCAGGTTCCTGGTGGACTCCCCGCGCGAGACCCGCCAGTCGTACTCGCGGCGGATGGCCCCGGCGAAGCCCAGCTCCAGCAGAGTGTTGAACGCCCCGTCAGAGGCCTCCAGCACCGACCCCAGCAGCCGGTCCACCTCGTCCGGCGTGATCACCGAGAGCGGGAGCCGGCCGGTCAGATAGATGTCGCCGAGGTGATCGATGCCGTAACTCACCCCGTACAGCCGCAGATTCCGCTCCAGCAGCCAGCGGTGGACCGCCGGGTCGTTCTCGTCGGGGTGGCGGATGACGAAGGCGTTGACGGAGAGGGAGTGCTTGCCGACGCGCAGGGAGCAGGTGGTGGCGAGCTTGCGGGTGCCGGGGAGGGTGACCACGAAGGTGCCCGGCTCCGGGCTCTCCCAGCCGAGATCGGCGTCCGCCAGGGCGCGCTCGATGATTTCCGTGGGCCGCCGCGCGTCAGACATGGTGCGAGCGTACCCGGCGGCGGTGTTCGTGGGTCGCCGCCGTGTAGACGTCCGCCGTGGCCGCGGCGGCGGTGTCCCAGCCGAAGGATTCGGCGTGCCGGGCCGCCTCCGCGCCCATCCGGGCGGTGCGCGGGGGGTGGGCGAGCAGCCGGTGCAGCGCCGTCGCGTAGTCGCCGGGGTCGTGGCCGTCGACGAGGATTCCGGTCTCCCCGTCGCGCACGGCGACCGGGAGCCCGCCGACACGCGCGGCGACCACCGGGGTGCCCGCCGCCTGGGCCTCGATCGCCACCAGACCGAAGGATTCGCTGTACGAGGGCATCACCAGCGCGGACGCGGCGCGGAACCAGTCCGCGAGCGCCTCCTGACGGACCGGCGGATGGAAGTGGACGACATCGGCGATGCCGAGGCCCGCCGCCAGTTTCTGGAGGCCCTCGGGCTTGGCGAGACCGCTGCCGCTGGGGCCGCCGACGACGGGGACATGGAGCAGGGGGCGCAGCGAGGGGTCCCGCTCCAGCAGCCGGGCGACCGCGCGGAGCAGGATGTCGGGGGCCTTCAGCGGCTGTATCCGGCCGGCGAAGAGGGGGACGAAGGCGTCCTGCGGCACTCCGAGGCGGGCGCGGGCGGCGGCCCGGCCGTCCGCGGGGCGGAAGCGGTCGAGGTTCACCCCGGGGTGGACGACGGCGACCTTCGCCGGGTCCGCCGCGTAGAAGCGGACCAGCTCGTCGGCCTCCTCGGCGGTGTTCGCGATCAGCCGGTCGGCGGCGTTGACGATCTGGGTCTCGCCGATGACCCGGGAGGCCGGTTCCGGGGTGTCGCCGTCGGCCAGGGAGGCGTTCTTGACCTTGGCCATGGTGTGCATGGCGTGGACGAGGGGGACTCCCCAGCGCTCGGCGGCGAGCCAGCCCACATGGCCGGAGAGCCAGTAGTGGGAGTGGACGAGGTCGTAGTGGCCGGGGCGGTGGTGGGCCCAGGCGCGCATCACGCCGTGGGTGAAGGCGCAGAGCTGGCCGGGCAGGTCTTCCTTGGCGAGGCCCTCGTAGGGGCCGGCGTCGACATGGCGTACGAGCACGCCGGGCGCGAGTTCCACGGAGGGGGGCAGGCCGCCGGCGGTGGCCCGGGTGAAGATCTCCACCTCGATGTTGATGGCGGCGAGCCGTCTGGCCAGCTCGACTATGTAGACGTTCATCCCGCCCGCGTCGCCGGTGCCCGGCTGGTGCAGCGGGGAGGTGTGCACGCTGAGCATCGCGATACGGCGCGGTCTGCGGTGCCCGCCGGGGAATCTGATCCGGGGGGGCAGGAAGCCGCTGCCGAGGCGGGAGACGTACTGGCTCACGTCGTCGTTCCTCCTCGTTCCGGCATGGGCAGAGCCGGGTTTCCACGGCCCTCAACAGCGGAGCCTTCCCTTCCATTTCCCGGGCTCCGGCACTTTGCCAAATCATTACGAACGGGGGGCGCGATTGGTTCCCCGGGCGGGCCGCTCGGGACAGGCCTCCGCCGGGCCGGGGCAGGCCTCCGCCGGGCCGGACGGAGGGGGCGCGGGCGGGCCCGGTCCGGCCGTTTAGGCTCATTTCCATGAGCACCCGCCCCGTAGGCACCCCCACCCGCGGGACGACCAACCCCAACCGGCTGCGCCGGATGGACCGCTGGATCGCCGCCGCCCACGGCCCCGAGCTGCGCCGCGCCGCCCGGCCGCTCGCCGTCGACCTCGGCTACGGCTCGGCCCCCTGGACCACCCTGGAGCTGCTGCGACGACTGCGCACCGCGGACCCGCGCTGCGAGGTCGTCGGAATCGAGATCGACCCCGCGCGGGTCGCCGCGGCCGAGCCGTACGCCGTCGAGGGGCTGAGCTTCCGCCACGGCGGCTTCGAGCTTCCCGTGCCGGAGCCGCCGTTGCTGATCCGCGCGGCGAATGTGCTCAGACAGTACGAGGAGGGCGAGGTCGCGGCCGTCTGGGCGCGGCTGTGCGGGCGGCTCGCGCCGGGCGGACTGCTGGTCGAGGGCACCTGCGACGAGATCGGCCGGCGGCACGTATGGGTGGCGCTGGGGCCCGAGGGCCCGCGCACGGTGACCTTCGCGACCCGGCTGGGCTCCCTGGACCGCCCGTCCGACCTGGCGGAACGGCTCCCGAAGGCGCTGATCCACCGCAATGTGCCGGGTGAGCCGGTCCATGCATTTCTGCGGGACTTCGACCGGGCGTGGGCGGCGGCGGCGCCGTACGCCTCGCTGGGGGCGCGGCAGCGCTGGATGCGGGCGGTGCGCGAGCTGGGGAGGGACTGGCCGCTGAGGGACGGCCCGAAGCGGTGGCGGCAGGGCGAGGTCACCGTGGACTGGGCGGCGCTGGCTCCCTCGAACGAGTGAACGTATGTACGAATGGGGAACGCTCGGGACCCGCTGTTCGTCACCGGTGCGTGGGAGTCGACGCGGGGGCCGTCCACCGGTGGCCCTCTGTCGCTCCGGGGGCCGCCGTGGCACCATCACGGCAGCGCCCGTAAGTTACTGACGGTAAATCAGTTGGTCATCGGAGGGGGAGTCGTGAACCGACGCCGCTGTGCCATCGCCGCGCTCACCGTGCTCTGCGCACTCGCCGTGCCGGCGTCGTCGGGCATGGCGTCCGCCTCCCCCCTCTCCCCCCGCACGGCGGGGGCCCCGGCCGCGCCCCTCCTCCCCCGGGCCCCGGAGCCGCCGGACCGCGCCGGGGAGAGCGCCGAGGACTCCCTGGACAGGGTGCGGGTGGAGATCGAGGGCCTCTACCACCAGGCGGTGTCCGCGACCGACGCGTACAACCTCGCCGAGGAGGAGGCGGAGCGGCAGTCCGCCGAGATCACCGCGCTCGCCCAGCGGACGGCCGACGGCCAGAAGCGCATCCAGGAGCTGAAGGACCGGGCGGGGGCCACCGCCCGCGCGCAGTACCGGGGCGGCGGCCTGCCCGCCGAGGCGCAGCTGGTCCTCACCGACGACCCCCGTCTCTTCCTGGACGGCGTCGACCGCGTCAAGCAGGGCATGAAGGCCACCAAGGACCTCCTCCGCGATCTGGAGAGGGCCCAGTCCGAGCTGAAGACCTACGCCCATGACGCCGGGGCCCGGTGGAGAGCGCTGGAGGCCACCCGCGTCACGCGGGACAAGGCCAAGAAGGAGATCACCGAGAAGATCGCCGCGGCGGAGAAGATGGAGCGGCGGCTGGAGAAGAAGGAGCGCGCCCGGCTGCTGGAGCTGGAGCGGGAGGCGGCCGAGAAGGCGCAGGCGCGGTGGCTGGAGTCCCGCGAGCGCGAGCGGGCGGCAGCCGCCGGGACGGCGGACAGCCCCACCGCGGGCGGCGACACCTCGGGGGACACGTCCGGGGAGACGGCCGACGGATGGGACGGCGGCGCGAGCGGCCAGGGCGCCAAGGCCGTGAAGTTCGCCTCGGCCCAGCTGGGCAAGCCCTACGGCTGGGGGGACGAGGGCCCCGGATCCTACGACTGCTCCGGGCTGACCTCGCAGGCCTGGGCCTCGGCCGGGCGGACCATACCGCGCACCTCGCAGCAGCAGTGGCGACAGCTGCCCAGGGTGACGGTCGAGGACATGCGCCCCGGCGACCTGATCATCTACCACGCGGACGCGAGCCATGTCGGCATGTACATAGGCGACGGATCGATCGTGCACGCCCCCCGGCCCGGCCGGAACGTCAGCGTCGCGGGCGCGGGCTCCATGAAGATCCTCGGAGTGGTGCGCCCCGACAAGTGACCGGGACGGTCCCGACCGGTCCCGACCGGTCCGGGACGGGTCCCGGACACCGGGCCGCACGGCCGGACGCGCGCCGTGCCGGAGCGGCCACCCGCTGTGCCCGAGGGGGTGATGTTCGTCATGACAGAGCCGCCAACCGCCCGTCGATTCCCGGCATATGGCGTCAGTGCCCGCCCTCCTCATTCCACCGCACCGGAGGCTACCGCTAGTGTCCCCGTCTGGCGGAGCGTCGCTCGTCGTCCCGCCGCGCCCTCGGGGGGAGGGAAGGAACCCGGACACATGCCCGTACCCGTACCGCACCAGCGCACCGCCCCCGCGGCGGAGACCGTCGCCACGGAGACCGCCGCCGACGGCGACCTCGTCCTGCTGGTGATCGAGGACGACCCGACCGGCACCTTCTCCGTACCCGAGCCCGCCGACACGGCCGGCTCCCGGATCCGTATCCGCAGCGCCCGCAACCTCACCGAGGCCGAGCGGCTGCTCACCGACGACGTCCACTGCGTCCTGGTCGACCTGGCACTGCCCGGCGGCCCGGCCGACGCCGAGCTGGGCGCGCTCCGCGAGGTGCTGCGCCTCGCCGACCGGCACGCCGTCCTGGCGCTGACCACGTCGGCCGACACCGAGCGCGCCGCCGAGGCCGTCCGGCTCGGGGCCCAGGACCATCTCTTCCGCGACGAGCTGGACGGCCGGCTGCTGCACCGCACCGTCAGATACGCGGTGGAGCGCAAGCGCGCCGACACCGTCCAGCGCAAGCTCTCCGAGTCACGGCTGCGCGCCCAGGAGAACGCCCGGCTGGAGCGCGGGCTGCTGCCCACTCCCCTCCTCGAAGGCTCCGACCTGCGCTTCGCCGCCCGCTACCGGCCCGGGCGCTCCCGCGCGCTGCTCGGCGGGGACTTCTACGACACGGTCCGCACCCCCGACGGCACGGTCCACGCGATGATCGGCGACGTCTGCGGCCACGGCCCCGACGAAGCGGCCCTCGGCGTGGAGCTGCGCATAGCGTGGCGCGCGCTGACCTTCGCGGGGCTGTGCGGGGACGAGCTGCTCTCGACGCTCCAGCGGGTGCTGGAGCACGAGCGGGAGAGCGAGGAGATCTTCGCGACGCTGTGCACGGTCGACATAGCGCCCGACGGACGGCGGGCGGGCATCTGCCTGGCCGGCCACCCCTCACCCCTGATCACCCGGGGCGGCCTGGCCGCACAGCTGCTGCCGCAGGGGAGCGGCGGCCCCGCGCTCGGTCTGCTGCCGCGCGCCCGCTGGCCCCGCCGCCAGGTGGAGCTGGGCGGGGCCTGGAGTCTGATGCTCTACACGGACGGGCTGATCGAGGGCCGCTCGGGCCCCGGCGAGAAGCAGCGCCTCGGCGACGAGGGAATGCTGAAGATGATCAACCGCAGGCTGTCGGCGGGGCTGGAGGGCGAGGCCCTGATCGAGTCGGCGGTGTCGGAGGCACGCGAACTCAACGGGGGCGAGCTGACCGACGATGTGGCGGTCCTGCTGCTGAGCAGGGGCTGAGCGAAGGGGCTCTCCCCGGGGAGAGCCCCTTCGGACTTCTACCGTCCGCCGTTGTACGGGCCATAGGGTCCGTCGCTGCTGGAGCCGCCGCCGCGCCGCCCTCGGCCGCCGCCGGAGACCTGCGCCAGCGCGGGCCTCACATCGACGAAGAAGACAATGGTCGCGATCAGTCCCGCGAGGGACAGGAACAGCATCGAGACGAACAGATTCACCGCGACGGTGACGCCGAGGATGACCAGCCAGAAGCTCTTGGTCTGCTTGTCCGCGGCGCGATAGGCGTCCTCACGGGCGAGGGCCGCCATGACCAGCGCGATCACGGCCGTGGTCAGACAGATCAAGTCCACGACGAGCCAGAGGGTGAACTCGAAATTCGTGCGCAACATGCTCGGCACCGCCTAGGCCTAGTGAGTGAGACAAGCGCCTCGCCGCCAACGTACCCGGAGAACGGGCCGGACACCCACAAAGGTGTCCGGCCCCCGCTCTCCCCCGCGCCTACTCGGCGGGCGGCGTGCTCTTCTTCGGGGCCGCCGCCTTGCGCTCGGCGGCCGGCTTGCGGGCCGCCGGCCTGGCCGGGCGGCCATTGGCCGACGTCGTCCCCGCGGGCTCGGTGCGCACCCGCTCCGTCTTCACAGGCTCCGTCTTCACGGACTCCCGCCGCACCGGCTCGGGCTCGACGGCCACGGCGATCTCCGTGATCTCCTCGGCCGCCTCGCCACGCCAGTTCCGCACCGTCTGCTCACCGTGCTCGGCGACCTTCTCATAGGTCTCCCGGGCCTTCACCGCGTACTCGGCGGCCACCCCGACCCCGCGCAGCGCGAGATCCTGAGCCGTCTCGCCGAACTTCTTGAAATCGGCGTCGAACCCGCCGAAGACCTCGTTGACCTTGGCCTGCACGGTGGCCTGGGCCTCCTTGGCCTGGCTGCTCACCTTCTCCTGCACAGCCTTGGGATCCGCGTTCCGCACGGCCTCGATCCGGCCGGGAGCCTCGGCGGCGAGCTGCTCCAGCAGCGCCGGAACCTTCCGGGCCTGCTGGACGGCGAGGTCGGCCGTGCCGGCGGCGAAGTAGAGGGGGGTGGGGTCGGTGAACGTCTTGCGGAGGTCATCGGTGATGGCCATTGCTGTGGTCCTCCTGGAACGCAGTTCAGTGTGAGGGTCGACCGGCCTGGGTCTCAGCCCACGGCACCCGGATCATCCGTGCCGGATTCCTTCCGCACCACGGACTCCCCGCCGGTCTTCAGTTCCGCCTCCGGCTCCGTACCCGGCTCCGGCTGCTTGCTCGCGTCCGGGTCGTCCGCCCCCGGCGCGGTCTCGAATCCGTTCTCCTTGCGGAAGGACTCGTAGATCTGGAGCAGAACGGCCTTCTGCCGCTCATTTATGGACGGGTCCGCGATGATCACGGCCCGCGTCTCCAACTCGTCCCGATCCCGCTCGTCAAGAATCCCGGCCCGCACGTACAGCGTCTCGGCGGAGATCCGCAGCGCCTTCGCGACCTGCTGCAACACCTCCGCGCTCGGCTTGCGCAGCCCGCGCTCGATCTGACTGAGATACGGATTGGACACCCCGGCGGCGTCGGCGAGCTGCCGAAGCGAGAGCTGAGCGTTGCGCCGCTGCTCGCGGAGGTACTCACCGAGATTGCCGACGTTGAGTGATGCCATGCCTCGATGGTGCACCACCCTTGCTAACTATTGCAAGCAGATGCTTGCAATAGTGTGTCGCGCCACAGACGGGAGCGCCACTCCTGCGGGTCCGCAGGCCGCGGTGCGGTCGCCCGCCGTCCTCCATGTCACCGGAGCGCGCGCAGCCACTCCGTGAGCGCCGCGAAGTCCGCGTCCCTGAGGCCGTGGCGGGGGTCGACGCGGTGGAGGAGGGCTCGGGACGGGTGGTGGTTCGTCACCCAGCTCCGGTCGGTGGGGGAGATCTCGTCGTCGACCCAGATGAAGGGGCGGCCGGCGGCGTGGGTGAGGAGGGGGCGGGTCTTCCAGTGGAGTCCGCCGGGCTCGCGGTCGTCGGGGGAGGGATCGGGCCAGACGACTACGGGGAGGGAGGGCAGACCGAGCAGAGGGGCGACGTATTCGTTCGCGTCGGCCATCCAGGTCGTCGCCCACACCAGCTCGCATCCCAGCGCCGTCAGTCGGGGCCCGTGCGCGGGATTGATCCTGGTCAGCAGGGGATTCCCGGTGGCTGTCGGCCGCCCGGGGCCCGGGTCGTACGTCGGGTAGCCGTCCGGGTACAGCCGGGGTGGCGCGCCGAAGGGAATGAGGGGGCCGTCGATGTCGAGAAAGAGAAGGGGAGATTGTCGCGGACCGGTCATGTCCGCACGGTAGCGGTTCGGCGGGTGGTCAGGGCCGCCAGTCACCGATCACCCGGGCCACGAGGCGGGGGTGGGGCCCACCAGGGCCGGCAGGGCTTTCTCCTCGCCCACAGGCCCCTGCGACGAGCGGAAAAACGGTGGACGCCGTCCGTACGGAGACCAGACTGGGGCCATGGTCGAATCGGAACCCAAGGATGTCCTTCGCTACTACCTCCAGTCCGCCCGCGACGCCCTGCTGTGGAAGCTCGAAGGGCTCTCGGAGTACGACGCGCGCCGCCCGCTGACGCCGACCGGGACGAATGTTCTGGGCCTGGTCAAGCATGTGGCAAGCATGGAGTTGGGCTATCTCGGCGACACCTTCGGGCGGCCGTCCGGGGAGCAGTTGCCGTGGATGGCGGAGGCGGCCGAGTCCAATGGCGACATGTGGGTCACGGCCGACGAGTCGCGCGAGGACGTCGTGGGGCTCTACCGCCGGGCGTGGGCGCACACGGACGCGACGATCGAGGCGCTGGAGCTGGACACGGTCGGCAGGGTGCCGTGGTGGCCGGACGGGCGGGACGAGGTGACGTTGAATCACGCTGTGATCCGCATGATCGCCGATACGCAGCGGCACGCCGGGCACGCCGACATCCTCCGCGAACTGCTTGACGGGGCCGTGGGGATGAATGAGAACAACACCGGCATGGCCTCGGGTGACCCGGCCTGGTGGGAGAGGCATCGCGACCGGGTGGAGAAGGCCGCCCGGGAAGCCGGTCGGGAACACGGCCGGGACGGCGAACCGGCCTAGTGTTTCGCTCATGACCGACCCATACAGGGACAACACGAACAACACAGACGGGACGGCGGGCGTGACCCTCCGTTTCCGGGAGGGGTCCGCCGCTCGGGTGCGGCTCCTCGATCGGTTCCGGTTCGATGCGGAGCGGGTGGAGTACGCGGTGGAGCTGCGGGCTCCCGGGATGAGTGCGCGCGTGGACGGGGTTGTGGCGTGGACGCTGGAGGCGGGGCTTCCGGGTTTTCTGGAGGAGCTGGCGGCGGGGTACCGGGGGTGGGAGGGGGAGCGGCGCTGGGAGACCGAGGACCGGGACCTGGTGGTGTCGGCCGTCTTCCGCTCACGGGGGCGGATCGGTCTGACGTGGACGCTTCGCCCGTGGCGGGAAGCCGATGGCGGCTGGAGCGCCTCGGTGACCACATGGCTGGAGGCCGGTGAGCAGATGGCGGCGCTGGCGGCGGACGTCCGGCACTTCCTCACCGGGGAACCGGAGCAGGAGAACTGACGCTCGATCAGAGATCGAGGCGGAATGTCCGGAATCCATAGTAGAGATTGAGCCACCGTCAGCCATAGCCCATCGAGGGCGCGTTCGGCGTCGATACGGGTCGGAAATTGCCGAACCGGGCTCGGCGGCGGGCCGCCGGGCGTACCTCACGGCCCGCCCCTGGGGGCCTGGAGCAGGAAAGTACGCGATGGACACGCCCCTGCGGCCAACCGCCCGAGCGGGGCCTCCCCGGGCGGGATTTGCCGATGAGAACGAGCCGATGGGAGCGCACCCATCGAGAATCAGCCAAGATCAACACCTTGCTGACCAGGCACTTTACTTGCCCTTGACCCGGTGGCAAGCTGACGGTCACTTCGGCCCCAGTGGCGACACCCTCAGTTCATCCCACCCGTCTCGACGGGCGATCGACGCTGGGCCGAATCCGGACATGTGAGTTCCCAGAAGCGGAGAAAGAGAATGAAGCGTCGCGTACGCAGTGCGGGGTTTGCGGTTTTGGTGGCGACGGGCATCGCCCTCACGATGTCGAGCGGCACGGCGCACGCTCAGGAGCAGCAGCCGCGCTCCGGCATTCTGTCCGGCGGCCTGATCAACATCAACGGACCGCTGATCTACAACACCGGCGACATCGACCTGATCGAGGATGTCTTCGAGCACATCAGCATCCCGATCCTGGGCCAGGCAGTCCACCAGATGTACGACTGGGCCAAGTTCGACGGCAAGCTCTTCAAGTAGCGGCATCGGGCGACGGTCCGCGAGGACCGCGCGCCCCGACAGCGGGCCCACCCGGCCGGCCGTACTCCCGTGCGGCCCCCGGCGTCGGGCGGGCCCGACGCCAGCGCCCCCGGCCCGGAAGGGCTCGGGGGCACTGTCAGCACCCGGGCCGGTGAACCCGGCCCCTGGCGGTGCGGGGACTAGCGGACGTCGATGGCGTCGCCGCCCGAGTTCACGGCCTGGGTGGTGGTGGTGCCGGCGAAGCTGTAGCGGTAGTCACCGTCGACGGTCGCCTTGACCGTGGTCTTCAGGTTGCCCTTCTTGTCCGTCTTCACGGTCTTGAGGGTGGAGTAGGCCTTGGTGCCCTTCTTGCGGAACTGGAGCTGCACCGGCTGGACGGTGTAGCCCGCGTACTTCATCGTCTCCCAGTTGACGCGGGTCAGCGCACCGGTGACGGTGAGGGTCTTGCCCTTCTTCACCGGCTCCGGCGAGGCGTTGACGGTGAGCTTGGCCGCGCGCTGGATGTTGAAGGACTTGAGGTTGTCCTTCATGGTGAGGTCACCGTCCGCGCCGTCCGCACTGGCGGCGACCTTCCAGTTCGTGCCGAAGGAGTTCTTGTACAGGTCCCACTCCGGCTCGACGACGAAGGTGACCGTGCAGGTGACCGTCTTACCGGTGCCGCACTTGGCGGAGTTCTCCACAGGGAAGACGAGGCCGTCTTCGTTACCGGCCGTGCCGTGCCAGATGTAGGCGTCGGCCGCCTCCACACCGGAGTTGTCGCTGGCCGTGAAGGTCACCTTGAACTTCGCGTTGCCGGTGCCGGCCGCGACGGGCTTGCCGCCGTTGACGACGACGTTCGAGACCTTGGTGTCGCCGAGCTGGATGTCGTCCGCGCCCTTGGCCGCGAACGCCGAACGGGGGGCGTCCGAGCCGGGCTTGTCGTCGGCCTGTGCGACCGGAGCGACCAGGGACGTGAGCGCCAGGGCGCCCGTCACGACGGCGGCAGATGCACGCATGCGCATATTTTTCCCAGTTCAGAGGGGGCTCCAAGACGCGACGCACGCGCCCTCTGGGTGCCCGGAGGTCTATGAGTCTGCTGACTCATCAAGTCCAGACAAGGGGGGTCTGTGAATGGTTGCATCAATGTATGAAGATTCTATGAGTGATAACGGGAGCCGAGCCGCCGAAGCGAGTCGCCACCGCCCTGAACTCGCCTCTTATCACCGGGTGATCGGCCGCCGAACCGCCCCGCACAGCGCCGCCCCACCCCCTGGCCGACCATTCTCGGCCAGCCCGCAACGCGGCGAGCGGGCACGGAGAACCCGACACGCCGAGAAGCGTGATCATTGAGTCACTCAGCGCACTCGCACCGCTCTCCCCTCATGAGGCTTCTGGCGTCATTCGGGCAGGTACGCCCCGCCGCCCCCGAACTCCCCGGCCCCCGCCCGGCACCGACGCCCCGGCATCCCGGTGAGCCCCGGACGGCCACCGGGCGCGCCACGTCCGCTCCAGCCCGGCCGATCCCCCGCCACCAGGGACTCTGCCCCTCCGGACCGTTGCCTCCGAAAGCGCTCCGGGGCCCACACCCGCCCGGCCGTCGCCCGCGACCGGCCGCCGGACGGGGCGGCAACGCCGGTACGGAAGGCCCGGAGCGTGCGGGAAGTGGCGTGAAGGGCCCGTTCGAAGGGGTGTGACCGGTGAGTACGATGCGCCGTATTCGATCAGTCGCATGGAGTGACCCGCCGTGCACGGGACGCTCAACACCCTCCCGCGAAGCAGCGGTTCGCAAAGCGCCGATCCGTACCCGCACCCGCAGCAGCACCCGCACCCATATCCGTCGCCCCCACCGGGCGTGCCGAGCGCGCCTCCGGATCCGGGTCCGATACCGCACCGCGGACCCGGCAGGCAGATTCGACAGAGCAGAGAGGTGGCCGAAGTGGGGCCCGAGCTGACCATTCCGCCGATCTTCTCCCCCATACCCCCCGCCATCCACCCCCGGCACGCCGCCATAGACGCCCAGACCTCCGCCTGGGCCGAGACCGTCGGCATCGGCACCGAAGAACTCCGCGCCCGGCTCGTCAGCCATGGCATCGGCACCTTCTCGGCCATGATCCTCCCCGACGGCCGCGACGAAGTCGTCTCCCTGCTCTCCGACTTCATCCTCTGGCTCTTCGGCGTGGACGACGGCTGCTGCGAGGAGAGCGACCTCGGACACCGCCCCGGAGATCTGATCGCGCTGCTGCACCGGCTGCTGCGCATCGCCCAGAACCCCGAGACACCACTGCTCGAACGGGACCCGCTCGCGGTCGGACTCCGCGATCTGCGCGCCAGGGTCTCCCGGTACGGCACCCACAGCCAGGCCGCCCGCTGGATCGACGCGCTGCGCGAGTACTTCTTCTCCGTCGCCTGGGAGGCCGAACACCGCCGCGCCGGCACCGTCCCCGGCCTGGACGACTACACGCTCATGCGGCTCTACGACGGGGCCACCACCGTCGTACTCCCCCTGCTGGAGATGGGCCACGGCTATGAACTCCAGCCCCACGAGCGCGACAGCCCCGCCACCCGGGCCGCCGCCGAGATGGCGTCCTTCATCATCACCTGGGACAACGACATCCTGTCCCACCACAAGGAGAGCCGGAGCAAGGGCTACTGGCTCAATGTGATCCGCGTACTGGAGCACCACCACGGCATGGCCCCCGACGAGGCGCTGGCCACCGCCGTGGCCCAGCGCGACCGGGTGATGTGCCGCTATCTGCGGCTGAAGGACGACCTCATGGCGACCGCCGGGCCGCAGCTGCGCCGCTATCTCACCAGTCTGACCCACTTCGTCCGGGCGGCGCAGGACTGGGGCATCAGCTCCGTCCGCTACACCACCCCGCACGACCCCGCCCAGTTGCCCACCTCCTTCAGCGACCGGCCCACCGACGACCGCGATCTGCCGCTGGGCATACCCGTCGTGGCCTGGTGGTGGGATCTGCCGACACTCACCGGCACACCGGGGGCCTGCACGGCCACGGCCACGGGGACGGGGACGGCCGAGCGGGTACGCCAGACCGCCACCGCCTGATCAGAGCGCGGGCCCCGCCAGTTCGGGCGGCAGCGGCCGGCGGTGCAGGACGTCCAGCCGGGAGACGGCGCGGGTGAGGACCACGTACAGCCGATGCGTACCGCGCGGCTCCGCGCCCACGATCGCGGCGGGTTCGACGGCGACGACATGCTCGTACTCCAGTCCCTTGGCGAGCGCGGCGGGGACCACCGTCACCCGGGCGGCGGCCCCGGCGGCCTCCGGCGTCCCGGCGACGGCCGTCTCGACGCCCGCGGCCGTCAGCGCCGCACGCAGAGCGCCGGTGCCGGGGCCGTCGGCGATGACCCCGATCGAGCCCTCGCGGGAGAGCGCGGCGCGCACCGCGGCGACGGTCGCGGCGGCGAGGTCGTCCGTCCGGCGGACCGTCAGCTCGCCACCCGCGCGCAGGGAGCAGGCCGGGGGCACCTCGACGCCGAGCGCGGGGAGCAGCCGGCCCGCGAAATCCACGATCGCGGCCGGGACGCGGAAGCCGGTGGTCAGCGGGATGACGGCGGCGTCCGGGCGGCCCAGGTGGGCTAGTTGGCCGGGCCAGGTCCGGGCGGCCCAGGGGGTGGTGCCCTGGGCGAGGTCGCCGAGGACGGTCAGCGAGCCGGAACCGGCGCGTCTGGCGATCGCGCGGCACTGCATCGGCGAGAGGTCCTGGGCCTCGTCCACGACGACATGGGCGAAGCCCTCCGGCCGTTCGATCAGCCCGGCCAACTCGTCGAGGAGCAGCAGATCGGCGGCGCTCCACCGCGCGGACCGGTGGGAGCGCGGCGGCCGGGCCCAGCGGATCGCCTCCCGCTCGGCCGGGGTGAGCGCGCCGTCGGCGGGGTCGGCGAGCAGCCCGGCGAGCACCTCCTCGGGGCGGGTCCTGGGCCAGACCTCGTCGACGAACGCGGCGACCGGGCGGGCGCGCCCGATCCGCCGGGCCCAGGTCTCGCCCCGGGGCCCGGCCCGGCGCTCCGCCCTGCGGCGCAGCGCCCGGACGGCGCGGCCCCGGACGCGTTCGCGGCCGACGGCGTACGGCGGGGCCTCGGCGCGCACCTCGGCGACGATGCCGGCCAGCTCTTCCCGCGGGATCCGCCAGCGGTAGGAGCCGTCGGGAACGGTGATCCCCTCGGCGGGCGGGGCGACCCTCGCGTACAGCGCCCGGTGCAGCACCCCGGCCATGCGCGCGTCGTGTTTGACGGCCTCGGCGGCGGGGTCGTCCTGGGCCCGGATCTCGTGGGCGGCGATCTCCTCGTCGATGGTCGACTGGCGGACGCCGCTCTCCCCGAGGGCGGGCAGGACTTCGGAGATGTACGCGAGGAAGGCGCGGCCGGGGCCGAGGACGAGCAGCCCGCCGCGCCGGACGCGCTGGGGGTGGGCGTAGAGGAGATAGGCGGCGCGGTGCAGGCCGACGGCGGTCTTCCCGGTGCCCGGCGCGCCCTGCACACAGAGGGAGCGGGTGGGTTCCGAGCGTACGAGGTCGTCCTGTTCGGGCTGGATGGTGGCGGCGATGTCGCGCATCGGGCCGAGGCGGGGGCGCTCGATCTCCCGGACCACGACGGCGCTGGGCACGGGACCCGTGCCGGGGCCGGAGCCCGGGGCGGGCAGGCTCAGCGGTTCGTCCTCGATGCCGGTGAGATCCGCCGGTTCACCGGTGGCGAAGGGGGCCCAGCCGAAGCGGCGGCGGACCGCGACGCCCTGGGGGTCGCGGGGGCTCGCCTGGTAGAAGGCGCGGGAGACGGGGGCCCGCCAGTCGATGACCAGGGGTGGCCTCAGGGGGTCTTCGGTGATCCGGCGGCGGCCGATGTGGTAGCTCTGCCCGCTGTGCTCCCCCGCCTGGGAGGCATCTGCGGCATCGGCGGCATCGGCGGCGGCGAAGTCCAGCCGGCCGAAGAACAGCGGACCTTCGGGTTCCGCGCGTAGTTCCTTTGCCAGACCGCGGAGATGGCGGCCGAGCACTTCGGCGTCGGCACCGGACGCGAAGGCGTTCTCTCCCGTACGGACGGAGCGCGCGGCGTCGTCGGTCATAGCGGAGAGGGCGGCGCGGCAGGCCTCGTGGTGGGCGCGCTCCTGGCACAGGGCATGGTCCAGGGCCTGGTCCAGGGCACGGCTGGGGGCATGGCTGGGGACATGGCTGAGGTCGGTCATTGCAGCGAGGCTAGCGTAACCGAGTTACATTTTTAACCGAGTTCAGGAATGTGGCTCCAGGCCGTCCTTGAGCTGCCCGAAGGCGATCCCGGCGGCCTCCACCGCGCCGGGGCGGACGAGGGCCGCGCTCTCCCCCGCCGCGATCCGCCGCCAGCTGTCCTCGGCGAGGATCCGCTGTACGGCGATGATCTGCCCGGCCGCCAGCCGCCCCCGGACACCGCCGCCGAGCGCCTCGGCGAGCGCGAGCTCCGAGCGGCCCTGGAAGGTGTGCAGCCGCGCGACCAGGCTCGGCGTCCCGTACAGCAGCCGGTGCAGGGCGAGCACCTCGGGCTCGTCGTTGACCCCGGTCACCGGGTCGTACCGGTCCAGACCCGCCAGGAAGTGGCGGTGCAGGGCGTCCAGCGGCGAGAGGCCCGGCGGCCGGCCGGCCACCACCCGGGCGGCCTCGCCCTCGTGGTCGGCCAGGCGGTGCAGTACCAGGTCCTCCTTGGCGGGGAAGTACCGGAAGAGGGTCGGCTTGGAGATCCCGGCGGCGGCGGCGATCTCGGCGACGGAGACCGGGCCGAAGCCCTTCGCGAGGAAGAGGGCGATCGCCGCGTCGGAGATCGCCTGATATGTCTGGCGCTTCTTGCGTTCCCGCAGGCCGCCGCCCGCCTCGTCACCGCTCATGGGGCCGAGCGTACGGGGCGGCCCGGCCGCGGGTGGGCCGCAGGTCTCAGACCTGGGGGCCGGCGGGGGTCTCCGCGTGGCCGTGCCGGGCGATCAGGGCGGACACACCGTCCAGGAGGATGCTCAGCCCGAGGGAGAACTCCCGGTCCGGGTCGTTCGGCTCAAGGAGGACGCCGGAGGCGAGGGCCCGGGCGACGGAGGGGTAGCGGGCCGGGTCCGCGAGGCGCTGGAGGGTGCGGCCGTAGCGGCGCATGACCTGGTCGGCGGTGAGTCCGGTGGAGTCGATCGCCGCGGCGAGGTCCGCCGTCACCAGCGCCTCGTCCCGGACGAACCCGGTGACCAGCATGATCACGTACAGCTTCTGGCCCTCGTCGAGGCCGGTCTCCTCCAGGGCCGCGAGCCCCTGCTCCCACCAGGCCACCGAGTTGGGGGTGGCGGGCGGCCCGGAGACGGGGATGCGCAGGACCCAGAGGTTGCGCCGCAGGGCCGCGCGGTGCGCCGCCGCCCAGGCCGCGAGCGCCTCGCGCCAGCCGGTGCCGGGGTCCGGGGCCGGGGGCGGCGGGCCCACGGCCGCCTCCAGCATCAGGATGTACAGCTCGCCCTTGGCCGCGACATAGCGGTAGAGGGACATGGTCGAGACGCCCAGCTCCTTGGCGACCCGGCCCATCGAGACCGCGTCGAGCCCCTCCGCCGCCGCCAGGGCGACCGCGGCGGCCACGATCCGCTCCAGGCTCAGCCCGGGACGGGGCCCCTTGGCGGGGCGCCCGCGCAGGCCCCACGCGGCTTCGATGCTGGCGGGCAGACCCGTGTCCGCCTCGCTGCTGTCCCTCATCACACCCCTCGCCCTCGGCCGTCGGCTTGACGCCCATCCTAGTAATGCGTAACCCTTACGCAATAACGCGTATGGCATACGCAGAAGGGTTGGCCATGTATCGACGGCGCACCTCGCCCACCGCCCACACCTCTCGCACCAGGTCCCGCACCGCCTCGCACGAACCCCACCGGCCCGACG
This sequence comes from Streptomyces amakusaensis, assembly GCF_039532665.1. NCBI lineage: Bacteria > Bacillati > Actinomycetota > Actinomycetes > Kitasatosporales > Streptomycetaceae > Streptomyces > Streptomyces amakusaensis. Next base: position 31,462 of record NZ_BAAASB010000026.1, read on the forward strand.
CACCGGCCATCGAGGCCATCGGCCTCCGGAAGTCCTTCGGGCCCGTCCGGGTCCTGACCGGAGTCGATTTCCAGGTGGAGAGGGGCGAGGTCTTCTCCCTCCTCGGGCCCAACGGCGCGGGCAAGACCACCACCGTCCGCATCCTCTCCACGCTCACCGCCCCGGACGGCGGCCTGGCGCGCGTCGCCGGGCGCGACGTCGTCGCCGAGCGCGCGGCGGTCCGCCGCGTGATCAGCCTGACCGGGCAGTTCGCGGCGGTGGACGAGAAGCAGACGGCCGAGGAGAACCTCCGGATGACGGCCCGGCTCAGCGGTCTCTCCCGGCCGGCCGCGCGCCGCCGGGCCGCCGAGCTGCTGGAGCGCTTCGATCTGACCGCAGCCGCCCGCCGCCGGGCGGAGACGTACTCCGGCGGCATGCGCCGGCGGCTCGACCTCGCCGCCGGGCTGGTCGGCGAACCGGAGGTGATCTTCCTCGACGAGCCGACGACCGGGCTCGACCCGCGCAGCAGGGCAGGGCTGTGGGAGGTGGTGCGCGAGCTGTCGGCGGCGGGCTCAACGGTGTTTCTGACCACGCAGTATCTGGAGGAGGCCGACCGGCTGGCCGACCGGATCGCGCTGGTCGACGGCGGCCGGCTGATCGCGCAGGGCTCGGCCGACGAGCTCAAGGCGAGGGTCTCGGGGCACCGTCTCGACCTCGTCGCCGCCGGCACGGAGGCGTATCTGCGGATCGCCTCGCGGGTGGCACCGGAGACCGGTCGGCCGCGGCCCGGGGGAGCGCCCCAGGCGGGCGGGCCCTGGCAGATCCAGCACTCCCCCGACAGCCTGACCCTCACCCTCCCCACGGGCGGCGGCGCGGACGAGGTCCGGGCGCTGCTGGACCGGGCCGATCCCGAGCGGTGCGATGTGGTCCGCTTCTCGGTGGAGCAGGCCACTCTCGACGAGGTCTTCCTCGCCCTGACCGGCCGGGAGGCCGCACCCCACCAGGAGGCCGCCCATGTCTGACGCCCTCGGCCCGATCGGTCGGACGGTGACGATGACCGGCCGCCGGATCCGGATCAGCGCCCGCAACATCGACGCCGTCATCACCTCGCTGCTGCTGCCGCTGATGCTGATGGCCGTCTTCATCTATCTCTTCGGCGGCGCGATCGACACCGGCACCGCCTATGTCACCTATGTCGTCCCCGGCATCCTCGTGCTCTGCGCCGCCTTCGGCGGGTCCACCACCGCCATCGGGGTGACCGAGGACATGAAGGGCGGCATCATCGACCGCTTCCGCTCGCTCGGGGTGGGCGGTACGTCGATCCTGGCCGGCCATGTCGTCGCCAGCACCCTGCGCAATCTCATCTCCACGGCGCTGGTGCTGGGCGCGGCCCTGCTGATCGGCTTCCGCCCCGCCGCGTCCCCGGCCGGCTGGCTGGCGGCGGCGGGGCTGCTGACCGCCTTCGTGGTGGCGATCTCCTGGCTCTCCACGGCGGTCGGACTGCTGGCCCGCACCCCGGAGGCGGCGAGCGGGTTCAGCTTCTTCATGGTCTTCCTGCCCTATCCGAGCAGCGCGTTCGTCCCGATCGACACCATGCCCGGCTGGCTGCACGGCTTCGCGGAGCACCAGCCGGTGACCCCGCTGATCGAGTCCCTGCGCGGGCTGCTGCTCGCCGAGCCGGTGGGGAACGAGCCCTGGGTCGCACTGGCGTGGTGCGCGGGGATCCTCACGCTGTCGACGGCCGCGTCGGCGGCCCTGTTCCGGGTACGGAACCGATGAGGCCCGCACCCCGAGCCCGGGTCTCAGAACGGCCGTCCTGGGACCCGGGCGTCACGGACCCGGCCAGAACCCGTCAGAAGGCCGCGCGGACCGCGCCGACCTCCGCGCCGCCGCCGAGCAGCGGCGAGCGGCCGATCCGGGAGACCACCGGGGAGTCGACCCCCAGCAGCTCCAGCGCCCGGCCGAGCACCGGGCCCAGCGCCCGGCCCGAACCGTCGTCGATCTTGAAGGCGAGGGCCCGGCCGTCGGGGAGCGCCATCGCCTGCACGGCCTCCGCGCCCATCTTGGCGAGCGTCCCCGGCACCTCGCGCATCAGCCAGGTGTCCGGACGGCGGGTGCCCGCCACATACTCCGGGTGGGCCCGCATCGCGTCCGCGACCCGGCGCTCGGCCGAGCCCGGCTCCGCCAGCACCAGGGAGCGGAACCCCCGGGCGAGCCCGGTGAGGCTGATCGCCGACAGCGGCGCACCGCAGCCGTCGGTGCCGACGGCCGCGACCGGCTCCCCGGCGGCCTCCTCGACCACGGTGTGGACGAGCCGCTGGAGGGGGTGGGCGGGGTCGAGATAGCTCGCGCGGTCCCAGCCGCCCCGGGCGCAGGCCGCGAGCATCGCGGTGTGCTTGCCCGAGCAGTTCATGACGATCCTGTCGCGCACCCGTCCCGAGGCGAGATAGCTCTCGGCCTCGACCGGGTCCAGCGGCAGATCGGGCGGGGTCTGGAGTTCGTCGGCGCTCAGCCCGTGCTCGTCGAGCATGGTGCGGACGAGACCGAGGTGGAAGTCCTCGCCGGAGTGGCTGGCGGCGGCCAGCGCGAGACGCTCGCCGGACAGGTCGAGACCGGCCCGGAGCACGGCGGCGGCCTGGAAGGGCTTGTTGCAGGAGCGCGGGAAGACCGGGGCCGCCGGGTCGCCCAGCGCGAACTCCACCCGGCCGTCGGCGGCGAGGACGACCAGGGAGCCGCGATGGTGGCCCTCGACGAAGCCTGAGCGTACGACCTCGGCGAGGACCGGGGGTATGGCGTGGGCGGCGGCGGTGGTCATGGTCGATCTCCAGGCGGGGGGTGAGAACCCGCTCCCGGAAGGATCGCTTCAGGTCAGCAGGTCGTCGACTTGGGCTTCTCCCTCACGGTACCTGCGGGCGATCTCCGCGCTGCAATCGTCGGCGGTGCGCTGGAGCAGCTGACGACGGCCGGAGACCTGCTGCTCGTAGCGGATCAGCCGGCCCGTCCCGGCGAGCAGCTCCTCGTCCGTACGGGCGGTCAGATCGGACAGCTCCACATCGGCGAGCATGTCGGAGGCGAGCCTCCGGTACTCCTCGCCGTGCGGGGGCGAGAGCGTCACATGCCGGGCCGAGGTGCGGTGCCGCGAGGGGGTGTCGGCGAGGATCTCGGAGAGCCGGTCGACGACGAGACGGTCCACCACGAGCCGGTCCACCGGCGGGGCCGGCGGCCGGGCGCGCCGGGCCAGCTCGGCGCGGAGGATGTCGATCCGGCCGTGCAGCAGCCGCCGTACATAGCTGAGGTCGGCCTCGTCGCGCTGGGAGTCCCGGCGCAGGGCGCGCAGCTCCGGCAGGCGCAGGGCGCGCAGATCGTACTGCGGCGGGTCCGGGAGCGCGCCCGGGAGCGCGCCCGCGGTGGTGCGCTGCTGGGGCGGCCGGGGCACCGGGGGGAGGGGGGCGGTCACCGTCGCGAGGGCGGCCGGGGCCGCCGGCGGCGTGCAGGGACCGGCCGGCTGCCCGGTTCCAGATGTGCTCATATGCGTAATTCCGTCCCCTTGACCGGTGCGGCACCCCGCCTTTGTGCATCGTGCCACTCCGCCGCCTTCCGACGCAGGTGCTCTGCACCCGTTCAGCCCCAGATAGGTTGGTCTGTATGCGTGCGGTGGTGCAGAGGGTGGACGGCGCGAGCGTCGTCGTGACGGACGAGTCCGGGTCCGAGACGGTCGGCGAGATCGTCGGCGAAGGACTGTGTGTGCTGGTGGGGGTCACTCATGAGGACACCCCGGAGCAGGCGGAGCGGCTGGCCCGCAAGCTCTGGTCGCTGCGGATCCTGGAGGGTGAGAAGTCCTGCTCGGACGTGAATGCGCCCTTGCTGGTGATTTCGCAGTTCACTCTCTACGGGGACGCCCGGAAGGGCCGTCGCCCCACCTGGAACGCGGCGGCCCCGGGGCCGGTGGCCGAGCCGCTGGTGGCCGAGGTGGTCGCGCGGCTGCGGGAGTTGGGCGCTCGGGTGGAGACGGGCAGGTTCGGCGCGAGCATGCGGGTCTCGCTGACGAACCAGGGCCCGTTCACGGTGATAGTGGACCTCTGAGCCCCGGCCCCTCGGTCTCCGAGGGGCCGGGGCTCCGGGGGTCAGGGCTCGACCACGGTCTCCTGGGCCGCTGCCGTCTCCCCGGCCATCAGCTCCGCATCGACCGGCACATTCCGCTTCACCAGCGCGAGCGCGATCGGCCCCAGCTCGTGATGGCGCGCGGAGCTGGTGACGAAGCCCAACTGGCGGCCGTCCTGGCCCTCGGAGGCGAGCCGTACCGGGGTGCCGGGGCCGGGCAGATGGACCTCGCTGCCGTCCAGGTGGAGGAAGACCAGCCGGCGCGGCGGCTTGCCCAGGTTCTGCACCCGGGCGACGGTCTCCTGACCCCGGTAGCACCCCTTCTGGAGGTGGACGGCGGTGCCGATCCACCCCAGCTCGTGCGGGATGGTGCGGTGGTCGGTCTCGAAGCCGACGCGGGGCCGGTGGCCCTCCACGCGCAGCGCCTCGTACGCCAGGATCCCGGCCGGCGGGCCGTGGAGGGCGGCGTACTCCTCAAGGTCGGCGCGGGGCAGGAAGAGATCCCGGCCGTACGCGGTCTCCCGCACGGCGGCGCCCTCCGGGGTCGTGGCGATCGAGCCGGCGGGGAGGTGGACCAGGGCGATGTCGTCGGTGCGGTCGGCGACCTCCACCCGGTAGAAGAACTTCATCGACTCCAGATAGGCGATCAGCGCCGGGGCTCCGCCGGACTCGACGTGCGCCCAGACCGTGGTGCCGTCGTCGACGAGATAGAGCGCGTGCTCGATGTGCCCGTTGGCGGAGAGGACCAGCGCCTCGGTGGCCTGTCCGGCCGGGAGGTCGGTCATGTACTGGGTGAGCAGCAGATGCAGCCAGCTCAGCCGGTCGTCGCCGGTGACGGTGACGACGCCCCGGTGGGAGAGGTCGACCAGCCCTTGGCCGGCGGCGAGGGCGCGCTGTTCGCGGAAGAGGTCGCCGTAGTGCGCGGCGACGCCTTCGTCGGCGCCCTCGGCGGGCACGGCGCCGGGCAGGGACAGCAGTGGGCTCTTCACGGTGGCCATGGGGAAAGCCTACGACTCGGTAGTTGAAGCCCCAGCCGTGCAGTCGCCACAACGGCCGAAGATCGCGAAGTGCTTCATGTCGGTGTCGAACCCGAAGGTCTCGCGGAGCTTCGCGGTGAAGTCGGCGGCGACCTCGACATCGGCCTCGATCACACCGGTGCAGTCACGGCAGACGAGGTGGATGTGGTGATGGCGGTCGGCGAGGTGGTACGTGGGGGCTCCGTGGCCGAGATGCGCGTGGGAGACCAGGCCCAGCTCCTCCAGCAGCTCCAGGGTCCGGTAGACGGTGGAGATGTTGATGCCGGAGGCGGTCTTGCGCACTTCGCGAAGAATGTCGTCCGGGGTGGCGTGCTCCAGCGCGTCGACCGCCTCCAGGACAAGCTGGCGCTGGGGGGTCAGCCGGTAGCCGCGCTGCCGCAGATCACTCTTCCAGTCGGTGCTCACCACGCCCCCAGTGTAGGCGGGAGAGCGGCACGGGCCTCTTGCCGCGAGCCGCTCTCCCCGCTCTCGCCGGGGTCCGGGCCGGAAGGGCCCGGGGCATTCCTACTTGAAGAAGGCGATTCCGTCGTCCGGGAGGTCGCCGAGGTCCTTGGCCCAGTTCTCGACCTGCTCGGGGGTGACGACCTTCTTCAGATGCGCCGACATGTACGGCCGGAGCGGAACCTCGGGGGTGGCCTTCTCGCCCACCCACATCAGATCGCTCTTCACATAGCCGTAGAGCCGCTTGCCGCCGCTGTACGGGCCGGAGGCGGCGGTACGGGCGACGGCGTCGGTGACCAGGTCGATCTGCGGCTTCTGGTCGGCCAGCTCGCCGTACCAGATCTCCACGATGCCCTGGTCACGGACCATGACGACCTCGACCTTGCGGTCCTTGTCGACACGCCAGTAGCCGTGCTCGCTCTCCAGCGGCCGGACCTTGTTGCCCTCGGCGTCGAGGACCCAGCTGTGCGAGACGTACTCCAGGAAGTCCCGGCCGTCGTGGCTGAAGGTCACGGACTGGCCGAAGTTGCACTTCTCGGAGCCGGGGAAGTCGGAGACGCCCGCGCCCTCCCAGGTGCCGAGGAGGAAGAAGAGAGGGACGAGGTCCGGGTTCAGGTCGGACGGAATCTCGATCATGAGCAGCTCTGGCGATCTGTAGTACGTCGGCGGGGTACGCCGTCGGGCGGTGGCAGGGGGATCCGCGCGTGCCGCTAGCGCTGGCCCTGGTACAGCTTCTTCACGGCCAGGAAGGCGAAGGCGGTGACGCCGATGCAGACCAGGACCAGCAGGGCTTCGAAGAATGCCTCAAGCACGGGTGCTCCTCGGATGAGCGGTGGGCAGGACGGCTCGACAGTGAGTCGGGGTCCGGCACCAGCCTAATGGGTGGGGGCCCGGGGATCCCGGTGAGGTCGCCCCGCCCGGCGGCCGGGACGACCTGGGGGTACGGGCGGGGCGCGGGCAGGGCGCGCATGGGGCGCGCACTAGAGTTCGGGCATGGCGAAAAAGCTCGTGATCAAGGTGACCGCAGGCGCGGACGCGCCCGAGCGCTGCTCGCAGGCCTTCACGGTGGCGGCGGTCGCCGTGGCCAGCGGGGTGGAGGTGTCCCTCTGGCTGACCGGCGAGTCCTCGTGGTTCGCGCTGCCGGGCCGCGCCGCCGGGTTCGAGCTGCCGCACGCCGCCCCGCTGCCCGATCTGCTCGACTCGATCCTGGCCGCCGGACAGATCACCCTGTGCACCCAGTGCGCGGCGCGCCGGGAGATCACGGAGGCGGATGTGCTGGAGGGCGTACGGATCGCGGGGGCCCAGGTCTTCGTCAGCGAGATCATGCCGGACGGTGTGCAGGCACTCGTCTACTGACGGTCCGCCGACGGTCTACTGACGGTCGTCCGAGCCCGGGCGGCGGCGCTTGCCGTCCAGCTCGTCCCACCACTCGTCGGACTGGGGATCGCCGGAGGGATCGTCCCACCAGCGGTCCTCCGGGCCCCGCCGGTTGGCGATCATCGCCGCGACCGGCGGGATGACCATGGCGACGACGCACATGGCGACGGCCGCCGGCACCGACCAGAGGCGTACGAGGGCCCAGGCGGAGACGAAGAGGAACAGGCATCCGCCCATCAGCAGGAAATAGACACGCCGACGCCGCGCGTACATGCCTCCAGGGTACGGCGCGGAGCCTGTCCCGCACCCTGCGGAGACGCGGCGCTCCGGCGGCACGACCGAAGGGCCGCACCCCGATCCAGTGGCGTCCAACCCCCTGGGGTGCGGCCCTTCGGCCGTTCGGTGTGACCTCCGGACGGTGTCCCGGGGTCACCCGCGATCGCGGTGCCGGCGCTCAGACCGCGATAGCGACCTCTGCCAGACCACCGGTCTGCGCGACGACCGTACGGTCCGCCGTGCCGCCCGGCACCAGGGCGCGCAGCGTCCAGGTGCCCTCGGCAGCGTAGAAACGGAACTGTCCGGTGGCCGAGGTCGGGACCTCGGCGGTGAACTCGCCGGTCGAGTCCAGCAGACGGACGTAGCCGGTGACGGGCTCGCCGTCGCGGGTCACCTGTCCCTGGATCGTCGTCTCACCGGGCTTGATCGTCGAGGCGTCGGGGCCGCCGGCCTTCGCTCCACACATACTCTCAGCTCTCCAAATGTCCGCGGGTCGGGGTTACTTGCCGGCGCCGAGCTCGATCGGCACGCCGACCAGGGAGCCGTACTCGGTCCACGAGCCGTCGTAGTTCTTGACGTTCTCGACACCGAGCAGCTCGTGCAGGACGAACCAGGTCAGGGCCGAGCGCTCGCCGATACGGCAGTAGGCGATGGTGTCCTTCGCCAGGTCGACCTGCTCGTCGACGTAGAGCGCCTTCAGGGCGTCGTCCGACTTGAAGGTGCCGTCGTCGTTGGCGTTCTTGGACCACGGGATGTTGCGGGCGCTGGGCACGTGGCCGGGGCGCTGCGACTGCTCCTGCGGGAGGTGCGCCGGGGCGAGCAGCTTGCCGCTGAACTCGTCGGGGGAGCGCACGTCGACCAGGTTCTGGGTGCCGATCGCGGCGACGACGTCGTCACGGAAGGCGCGGATCGCCGAGTTCTGCGGCTTGGCCTTGTACTCGGTGGCCGGGCGCGTCGGGACGGCCTCGACCAGGTCGCGGGAGTCCAGCTCCCACTTCTTGCGGCCGCCGTCGAGCAGCTTGACGCTGTCGTGGCCGTAGAGCTTGAAGTACCAGTACGCGTAGGAGGCGAACCAGTTGTTGTTGCCGCCATAGAGGATCACGGTGGTGTCGTTCGCGATGCCCTTGGCCGAGAGGAGCTTCTCGAAGCCCTCCTGGTCGATGAAGTCACGGCGGACCGGGTCCTGGAGGTCCTTGGTCCAGTCGATCCGGATCGCGTTCGTGATGTGGTTCTTCTCGTAGGCCGAGGTGTCCTCGTCGACCTCGACAATGGCGACCTGCGGGTCATTGAGGTGGGCCTCGACCCAGTCGGCGTCGACCAGGACGTCGCTGCGGCTCATGCTGTTTCTCCTCCGGGGCAGTGTGCGGCGGGTGGTACGAAAAACGCTGCGCGGGTACACGTCGGGAGCGGCGTACCGCACGAGGGGCGGCCCTGATCAGAGAGGTCGAAGGGCCGGAGGGAAGGGAGCGCGGGCGCTCTCTTTCAGACGAGGCGACAGAGCATGGCGGCGACGCGGCACAGGTCGACTGCCCGCCGCTTCGTGAGATCCGCCTGTCGCTGCTTCATAGGGCCGATCGTAGGGACGGATCGGGGGCAATGTCACCGGTGTGTCGAATATTGAGACGCGATCGTCCGGTATTTGATACGAAAGAGGGGCGCGCGCGGCTCGAAGGGGGCGCGTTGCCAGCTCACGCGCCCTGGCTTCTGCCCATCGGACAGCGTTGTCTCACCATGCGGCCATACGGCCCTGAACCCGGCCCGGCGGGCGCGGACCCGGCGCGGACCCGGCGCGGAACCTTCTGCGGAGCCGGGCACGCGGGGTTCTGTAATGGTCGTTCAATCCAGTAAATTCAGGAGAATGCAGACCAGGACACGGCAGCAGACGGACCCGGCATCCGACGACCGGCCCGGCACCCGGGAGCGGATCGTCCGGGCGGCCTCCACACTGATGCAGCGGCAGGGGTACGACGGCACCGGGATCAAGCAGATCGCCCAGGAGGCCGGGGCGACCCTGGGCTCCGTCTACCACTTCTTCCCCGGCGGCAAGCAGGAGCTGGCCGTCGCCGCCGTGCACCGGGGCGACGAGGAGTTCACCGGCATCCTGGGGGAGACCCTGGCCGCCGAAGGCACCCTCGGCGAGGCCCTCGAAGCGCTCACCCGGAGCCTCGCCGACGGGCTGCGGGAGTCCGGCTGGGCCGACGGCTGCCCGGTCACCGCGACCTCGCTGGGGACGGCCGCGCGCTTCCCCGACATCCAGCACGCCGCCGCCGAGGCGTTCACCCGCTGGCAGGGGCTCGTCGCCGAACGCCTCCTCGCCTCGGGCATGGCCGAGGAGACCGCGCGGGAGCTGGCCGTCACCGTGGTCAGCACCCTGGAGGGCGCGGAGCTGGCCGCCCAGGTCTGCCAGGACGAGCGCCCGCTGCTGCTCGCAGGGCGCCATCTCGCGGAGCTGATCGCGCTCCACCGGTAGCCCCCGGAGCCCCGGGCCGACAGGACGACAGGACGACAGGACGGGCTAACCGGCGAGGCCGACGTCCTTGCCGGTGCCCATGATCTTCAGACCGCTCTCGGTCGCCTCCAGCCGGTCGAGGACGATCCCGGCCGGCATCCCCTCGATCTTCAGCTCGTGGTCGACGGCCTCGCGCAGCTGGTCCTCGAAGCCCGGCACCGGCAGCTCCGGCAGGGAGTCGGCCTTCAGCCGCAGCGCGCCGGACTCGCTCAGCTCGACCGTGCTGTAGGCGGTGATCTTCTGGTCCCCGACCAGCGTCTCGATCGCCGCGGGGACCGGGATGCCCGCGCCCTTGAGCAGATCCACCAGCGGGCCGACCAGCTTGACCTGGTTCTTCGCGGCCCGCTCGGCCCCCGCCCAGCCGATGGACGCGCCCTTGGGGGCGGCATGGCTCAGATCCTTGTACGCGATGTGGGCGGAGCCCTCGGCCCGGGAGGCCACGGCGGAGCTGTAGTCCGCGCCGATCCGCACCCCGGTCAGCTCGGCCCTGACGTCGGTGACCTCGACGGTCCGGTCGCCGGTCCCCGCGGTGATGTCGGAGAGCGCGATGTCGACCTCGTCGAGGTTCTTGTCCATGACCTGGGTGAGGAAGGGGAAGCCCTTGATCGACACCTCGGGGGTGGCGGGCAGGCCCTGCCGGGCCTTGACCTTCTCGGCCACCTGGGACTCCGCGATATTGACCGCGAGACGGTCCACACCGGTGAAGACGATGCCGAGGATCACGGCGATGATCAGAAGTATTCGCAGTGCGCGCATTGTCCGGTGTCCCCCACTGATGTGTCCGACTTCCGCGCCCCCTCCCCCGGTCCGGGGGCTCCCGGCCGACGACGCCTTCTCGGTACTCATCGACGTACGGGCACGGCCAATGGTTCCGTACGGCCCGGGCGGGGGCGTCTCCGGCCCCGCCCGGGCCGCCTCGGTGCGGCTAGGGCGCGAAAACGCGGCCGAGGAGATAGATCCCGGGCGCGGCGGCGGTCAGCGGCAGCGCCACCCCGGCCGTGAAGTGCACGAAGCGGGAGGGGTAGTCGTAGCTCGCCACCCGCAGTCCGACCAGGGCGAGCACGCCGGCCACGAGCCCCAGCAGCGCTCCCTGGGAGGAGCCGACGACGGTCATCCCGCCGGCGGCGAGCCCCGCGCCCGCGCCCGCCAGCAGCGCCAGCGCCATGGACGCGACGGCGGGCAGCGGCAGCGCGCGGACCACGACGGCCGCGGCGACCGCGATACCGCCGGTGATCACGGCGTAGTCGGCGGCGGCCAGGAAGCCGGTCGCGAGGACGGCGAGCGCCGCCGAGACGACCGTCGCCATCAGTCCCTGCATCCGCTCGTCCGCGCCCGCGGCGCTGCGCAGCTGGAGCACGAGGATGAGCAGCACCCAGATGCCGAGCGTGCCGAGGATCGCGGCGGGCGCGTGCTCCTTGCCGACCCCGAGCAGTACGGCGTCCGCGACGAGACCGCCCGCGAAGGCGAGCGCGATGCCCTGGCGGGCGGGCCACATGCCGTTCAGCCGGAACCATCCGGCGGCGGTGACCGCCTGGAGCAGTACGAGCGGGACCAGCAGCCCGTACGAGCCGATGCCCGCGCCGACCGCGAGCAGCAGTCCGAGCCCGGCGGTCAGGGCGGCGGGCTCGATGCCCGGCGGGATGATCGGCGAGCGGCCCTCGGCGCGGGCGCGCTGGGCGTCGGTGATCCGGGCGTTCCCGCCCATCGTCGGGGCGCTGTAGCCGGCGGGCGGCTCGGGGGCGGGCGCGGCCGGTACCGGGGCCGGGGGCGGGTAGGCCGCCGCCGGGTTCTCGGGCGGCAGCGCGTGCGAGCCGGTCCGGACGGGCGGGCCGCTCCGGACGGGCGGGCCGCTCCGGACGGGCGGGAGATAGGCGGTCTCCTCGGCGGCGGGGGCCGGGGGCGCGTGGTGCTCGGGGGTTATCGTCGGCTGGTACTGGGTGTCCCAGGTCTCCCCCTCCCAGGTCTGCGCCGCGCCGTCCTGCTGCGGGGCGTAAGGGTCCTGGTACTGCTGCTGGGGCTGGGGCTGATATTGCGGCTGCCCCTGGTACTGGCCCTGATACGGGTCGTACTGTCCCTGGTACGGCGGCTGCTGCTGGTACGGCTGCTGGTGCTGCGGCTGCCCGTACGGATACTGCTGATCACTGCTCATGCTGTGGGTTCACCCTCCTGCGAACGGCGGGAGCACCTCGACCGTGCCGCCCTCGGCAAGCCGTACCGTCTCATGGTCACGGGTCCCGACGGGATCGCCGTCGACGAGGAAGGCGCATCGCTTCAGGACGCGCACCAGCTCCCCCGGGTGCCTGCGCCGCGCGGCGTCGAGCGCCTCGGCGAGCGTCGCCTCCGTGTACGGCTCCTCCGGTCTCCCGGCGGCGGCCTTGGCCGCGGCCCAGTAGCGGATCGTCCCCGCGGGCATGCCCGGCTCCCTTCCCCTCGTCGGCAACCATCATGAGCCATCCGCACCGGGCGCTGCCCGGCGTACGGCCGCTTCCGGTGCGCCGTCCACGCCGTGGGCGACCCCCGCGCCACCGTCCGTGCTTCCGTGCGCCCCTCGAATTCCGGAACCACCTGGAACCGCCGGAGCGTGCGCAAGCTCACGGCGCCCGCCCACGGCGCAGTGTCACCGCGCGTCGATCCTGCCGTCACCCGACGGAAAGAGGACGGTACAGGTAGTTTTGTACCAGGAGCGGTCCCCGGCCGAAGAGGCGTCCACAGGGTGAAATCAGCCCTCTGGCTCAGAACGCATGTGGGCTATTGTGCTCGGGAGAGGATCCAGGGCGACGCAGCCCCCGGGTCCTTTTGTGTTTCCTGACTGTTGTTACAGACAGGTGAACCAACCGTACGAAGCAGGGCCGCAGCACCACGTCCTCGCAGGGACCGAGGAGGGAAACGACGTTATGGGTGAGCGAACCGTGCACGACCTCAAGACGACGCCCCGGGCACAGGCGGGTGGGACACGATGAGCTCCCTCCTGCTGCTGACCAACGCCCTCCAGCCGTCGGCGGAGGTGCTCCCCGCCCTCGGGCTGCTGCTCCACAGCGTGCGGGTGGCCCCCGCCGAGGGCCCCGCCCTGGTCGACACCCCGGGCGCCGATGTGATCCTGGTCGACGGCCGCCGCGACCTCCCCCAGATCCGCTCCCTCTGCCAGCTGCTCCGCTCCACCGGACCCGGCTCCCCGCTGATCCTCGTGGTCACCGAGGGCGGGCTCGCCGCCGTCACCGCCGACTGGGGCGTCGACGACGTCCTCCTCGACACCGCCGGACCGGCCGAGGTCGAGGCCCGGCTGCGGCTGGCGATGGGCCGCCGGCAGATCACCTCCGACGACTCCCCCATGGAGATCCGCAACGGCGACCTCTCCGTGGACGAGGCCACCTACAGCGCGAAGCTCAAGGGCCGGGTCCTCGATCTGACCTTCAAGGAATTCGAACTGCTGAAGTATCTGGCGCAGCACCCCGGCCGGGTCTTCACCCGCGCGCAGCTGCTCCAGGAGGTCTGGGGCTACGACTACTTCGGCGGTACGCGGACGGTCGACGTCCATGTGCGGCGGCTGCGCGCCAAGCTCGGCCCGGAGCACGAGTCGCTCATCGGAACCGTGCGGAACGTGGGCTACCGCTTCGTGGTGCCGGAGAAGGCGGAGCGGGAGGCGGCGGAGGCCGCCTCGGCCATCGCCCGTTCGGAGGAAGCCTCCGAGCAGCAGAAAGCCTCTGTACGGCCTGCCCAGAGGTAGGTCACCACGCGTAGACTGCCGCGCGTGGCCAAGGTGACGCGGGACGATGTGGCGCGACTGGCGGGGACTTCGACCGCCGTCGTCAGCTATGTCATCAACAACGGACCCAGACCGGTCGCCCCGGCCACCCGCGAGCGGGTACTGGCGGCGATCAAGCAGCTGGGGTACCGGCCGGACCGGGTCGCCCAGGCGATGGCATCGCGGCGGACCGACCTCATAGGCATGATCGTCCCCGATGCCCGGCAGCCCTTCTTCGCCGAGATGGCGCACGCGGTGGAGCAGGCCGCGGCCGAGCGCGGGAAAATGGTGCTCGTCGGGAACTCCGACTACCGCCGTGAGCGCGAGGTCCACTATCTCCGTGCCTTCCTCGGGATGCGGGTCGCCGGGCTGATCCTGGTCAGCCAGGGGCTGACCGAGCAGGCCGCGCAGGAGATCGAGGCCTGGGACGCCCGCGTCGTACTCCTCCACGAGCGCCCCGAGGGGGTCGATGACGTCGCCGTCGTCACCGACGACATCGGCGGCGCCCAGCTCGCCACCCGCCATCTCCTGGAGCACGGCAACGCCTATGTCGCCTGCTTCGGCGGCCCGGACACCACCCCGCCCGTCGGCGACCCGGTGACCGACCATGTCGAGGGCTGGCGGCGCGCGATGCTGGAGTCCGGCCGCCCGGTGGAGGGCCGCCTCTTCAAGGCCCCCTTCAACCGCTACGAGGCCTACCAGGTCGCCCTCAAGCTCCTGGCCGGCCCCGAGCGGCCCCCCGCGATCTTCTGCGCCACCGACGACCAGGCCATCGGCGTCCTCCGCGCCGCCCGCGAACTCCGTATCGACGTCCCCCGCGAACTCGCCGTCGCCGGCTTCGACGACGTCAAAGAAGCCCACCTCACCGACCCACCCCTCACCACCGTCGCCTCCGACCGCCCCGCCATGGCCCGCGCCGCCGTCGACCTCGTCCTCGACGAAAGCCTCCGCCTCACCGGCTCCCGCCGCGAACGCGTCCGCCAATTCCCCTCCCGCCTGGTCATCCGCAGCTCCTGCGGCTGCGGGTAACCCCCTCCGGGCGGTTCTCGGTTCATCCGCTGCCCGACGTCCTGGCCGACATCTGGGCGGACGCCCGGTACGAGGTGAGTTCCGACGCGGTCGGGCAGTGGAGAGGCGGTGGAGGGTCCGTAACATGGTCTTCTTTCCCCTGAGTTGGGGCCGGGTGCCCGCGCGGTGGGCGATCGCCGGCGTACGAACGATCGCTGATGCCGAGGCGGCACCGGGGCACTTGTGTGGCCACAGGGCCTGAAATGACGGTTCGGAAATCGGAAAGAAGAGTCGAATGGAATCTTCAGTGCCGGAGCTTTACGAGCGGATCGCGGAGCGCTTCGGGGAATTGATCCGTGAATGCCCGCCGGGCAGATGGGAAGATCCGTCCCCGTGTCCCGGGTGGACGGCCCGGGATGTTGTGGCGCATGTGATCTCGAATCACCGGAGGGCCGTCGCGGGGCTGGACGGTTCGGGCTATTCCGCGCCCGGGCGGGGCGAGGATCTGTCTCGGGCGTGGGATGCGGCGTCGGAGGAGATCAAGGCCGCTCTGCGGGACCCGGTGACAGCGGGCGCGCTGCTGGGGGAGGAGTTCGGTTCCCTACCGTTCGAGGAGTTCGTGCGGCGGATGGCGTGTGCCGACACCTTGATCCACGGGTGGGATCTGGCGCGGGCGACCGGTCAGGACGAGGCGTTGGATTCCGAGGCGGTGGCGGTGGCGGTGGACATTCTGCTGCCGGAGGACGGGGACATCCGGATGCCGCAGGCGTTCGGCGCGAAGGTGTCTTCGGCCGAAGGGGCGGATGCCCAGACCAGGCTGCTGAATTTCCTGGGGCGGCGGGTGTAGGGGGAGAGGGGGAGGGGGACCGCATCTGTTTATCCGGGTCCTACGGATTTCTGGTGCTGTTCTTACGGCCGCCTCAGACGGTTCTCATCTGCCGCCGGGAGAGTCGTATCCATGACGGACCACTACCAGGCGCAGCCCCAGACCTACGACACCACCACCTATCCGCCGCAGCCCGAGCAGCCCCCGGCGACGCACCGGGCGCAGGCGCGGGCGCGGCGGCCGATCGGGCTGCTGCTGACGGTGGCGATCGTGGCGGCGACCGTGGGGGGCGGGGTGGCGACGCTGGTCGGCGGGTTCGGGGGGGCGGGCGGGGAGCGGGCGGGGGGCCCGGGTGCCGGGGTGAGTGGGACGAATGTGTCCACGAGCAGTGCGGGGACGGTGGCGGGGGTGGCCCAGGCGGTCATGCCGAGCATTGTGGAGATCAGGGCCGGGGGCGCGGCGGGGCAGTCCACGGGTTCGGGTGTGATCATCAGCGAGGACGGGGAGATCATCACCAACAACCATGTGATCTCCGGCGCTGAGACCGTTCAGGTCGGTCTCAGCGACGGAAAGACCTCCACCGCCGATGTCGTCGGCACCGACCCCGGCAAGGATCTGGCGCTGATCAAGCTCCGGGGGGCGAGCGGCCTGAAGGCGGCGGCCCTGGGCGACTCGGGGAAGCTCACAGTGGGCGAGGAGGTCGTCGCGATCGGCTCGCCCGAGGGGCTGACGGGCACGGTGACCAGCGGGATCGTCTCCGCGCTCGACCGGGATGTGACGGTGGCGAAGGAGCCGGGGCAGGAGCAGCGGCTGCCGGACACCGGCTGGCCCTTCGAGTTCGGCGGGCGGCAGTTCAACGGCGACACCGGGGACTCGAAGACCACGTACAAGGCGATCCAGACGGACGCCTCGCTGAACCCGGGGAACTCGGGCGGCGCGCTGATCAATATGCGCGGCGAGATCATCGGGATCAACTCCGCCATGTACTCGCCCAGCGCGGCGGGCGAGTCGGCGGCCGGCAGCGTCGGCCTCGGCTTCGCCATCCCCGTGGACACCGTCAAAAGTGTCCTCGGCGACCTCCGCGAAGGCGACCGCTGAGCCAGCAGCCCGCGTGCGAGGCTGGTTCCATGACAACCCCGCGCGAAGGCGAACGCATCCTGATCGTCGACGACGAGCCCGCCGTCCTGGAGGCGCTCCGCCGGAGCCTCGCCTTCGAGGGATACGGCACGGAGGTCGCCGTCGACGGCGTCGACGCGCTCGCGAAGGCGGAGGCGTACCAGCCGGATCTGATCGTGCTCGACATCCAGATGCCCCGGATGGACGGTCTGACCGCCGCCCGCCGGATCCGGGGCACGGGGTCCACCGTGCCCATCCTGATGCTGACCGCCCGTGACACCGTCGGCGACCGGGTGACCGGTCTGGACGCCGGGGCCGACGACTATCTGGTGAAGCCGTTCGAGCTGGACGAGCTGTTCGCGCGGATCCGGGCCCTGCTCAGGCGCAGTGCGTACGCAGCGCCCGCGGGCGGGGCGGCGGAGGGCGACGACGGGCACGAGGTGCTGTCCTTCGGCGATCTGCGGATGGATCTGATCACCCGTGAGGTGCACCGGGGGGCGCGCCCGGTCGAGCTGACCCGTACCGAGTTCACGCTGCTGGAACTGCTGCTGGCGCACCCGAGGCAGGTGCTCACCAGGGAGCAGATCCTCAAGTCCGTCTGGGGCTTCGACTTCGAGCCCAGTTCCAATTCACTGGATGTGTATGTGATGTATCTGCGGCGCAAGACCGAGGCGGCGGGCGAACCACGGCTGGTGCACACCGTGCGCGGGGTGGGCTATGTCCTGCGCGCGGGCGGCGGTGAGGCGTGACGGGCCTGACCGGCCGGTTCCGTACGCTGCCCCTGAGGTCCCGGCTCGCCCTGCTGGTGGCCACCGCCGTCGCGGTCGCGGTCGCGGCCGTGTCCGTCGTCTCCTGGCTGCTGACCCGGGGCCAGCTGTACGAGGAGCTGAACACCACCCTGCGGAACACCAGCGCGCCGGTGGACATGGTCCGCCAGGCGTACGCGAGCTGCTACGACGTGCGCCCGGCCGACAGCAAGCAGTCGCCGAACTTCGCGTACACCCAGCTCGTCACGCCGAACGGCGCGCGCTGTGTCGGTCCGTACTCCGAGCCGGTGAAGGTGCGGCCCTCGGACGTGGGGGTGGCGAACGGGACCTTGAAGAGCACTCTGCACGACAGCGTCACCGACGACGGCTCGCCGGTGCGGGTGCACACCACGCTGATGGGCATCGGCGGCGGGATCAATGTCGCGGTCTCCGTCTCCCGGCCGCTGGACGAGATCAGCACCTCGCTGAACCGGCTGGCACTGCTGCTGAGCGGTCTCGCCGGGGTCGGGGTCGTCGGCGCGGGCGCGGCGGGGCTGCTGGTCGCCCGGACCGGGCTGAGGCCGGTGGACCAGCTCACCGAGACGGTGGAGCATGTGGCGCGCACGAAGGATCTGACCGTGCGGATCCCGGCCGAGGGGGAGGACGAGATCGCCCGGCTGTCGCGTTCCTTCAACGCGATGACCGCCGCGCTGGCCTCCTCGCGGGACCGGCAGGCCCGGCTGATCGCGGACGCGGGCCATGAGCTGCGTACGCCGCTGACCTCGCTGCGGACCAATATCGAGCTGCTGGTGCGCAGTGAGCGCACCGGACGGGCGATCCCGCCGGCGGACCGGCAGGCGCTGCTGGCGTCCGTGGAGGCGCAGATGACCGAGCTGGCCTCGCTGATCGGCGATCTTCAGGAGCTGTCGCGGCCGGACGCGGTCCGGGGCGGCCCGGTGACGGTGGTCGCGCTGCACGAGATCCTGGGGACGGCGCTGGGCCGGGCCCGGCTGCGCGGTCCGGAGCTGGTCTTCGCGACGGAGATCGCGCCCTGGTACGTACGGGCGGAGCCCGCCGTGCTGGAGCGGGCGCTGGTGAATGTGCTGGACAACGCGGTGAAGTTCTCCCCGGCGGGCGGCACGGTGGATGTACGGCTGAAGGACGGCACGCTCACCGTGCGGGACCGGGGTCCGGGCATCCCGGCCGACGAGCTGCCGCATGTCTTCGAGCGGTTCTGGCGCTCGCCGTCGGCGCGGTCGCTGCCGGGGTCGGGGCTCGGGCTCTCGATCGTGGCGCGGGTGGTCCAGCAGTCGGGCGGCGACATCCGGCTGGAGCGCGCCCCGGGCGGGGGCACCCGGGCGGTGATCCGGCTCCCGGGGGCCTCGGTGCCGCCGCCTTCGCACCCCTGAAGGGTGCGCGGAAGGTCAGCCGGTCCGTACGGCGACGGTGACGATCTCGGTGCTGTCGGCGGTGAGGGGACCGCCGTGCCAGTCGCCGTACTGCGCCTCGACGGCGAAGCCCGCCTCCGCGAGGAAGGCGTTGAGCGGGTCCACTCCGAGGAAGCGCAGGCTCTCGCGGTCGGTGTACAGCACGGTGCCTTCGGCGTCGGCCGTCGTCTCGGTGAAGGTGACCACGTCGCCGCTGACGGAGTCGACCCGGTGCCCGACGCGCAGGGTGCGGCCGTCCGGGCCCGTGAGGTCCCGGGCGTACGGAGGGCTCCACCGCTCCCAGGCGCGGGCCTGCGGGTGGCGGGTCTCGAAGGCGAAGCGGCCCCCCTCGCGCAGGGCGGCGCGGATCGCGGTGAGGGAGGCGCGCAGCTCCTCGTCGGAGACGAGGCACTGGAAGGCGTGGCTGGTCATCGTCGCGAGGTCGAAGGCGCGCTCCCAGCGGGCCTGTGCGGCGGTGGCCTCGGTCCATTCGACATCGGTACGGCGGCGGGCGCGCGCCAGGGCGGCGGGGTTGGGGTCGAGGCCGGTGAGAGCACCCCGGTGGCCGTGCTCACGGGCGCTGTGGAGCATCAGGCCGGTGCCGCAGCCGACGTCGAGGACCGAGTCGGCGGCCATGACCAACTCGTCGTAGAAACGGCTGGCGGGGAAGAGTCCGGCGTCCCAGGGGTTCAGCAGGTCGTACAGCTCGGCTGCGTCGTCGGCGGTGAACACCGCGCCAGTATGGGCCCCGACGGCCCCCGGCCGCGAGGGATTTGAGCGGGTGATCGGCCGCCGGGGAGGGCCGCCGGGGGCCGTGCGTCATCACCGGGTGCTCGGCTTCCCCGGGGGCCGGTCCATCGGCGATCATGCGGGATGCTCACGGACGACTGGCACCTCACCGAAGACCTCGAAGATTTCCTCAGCCACGCGGGAGAGTTCCTGCGCTCGCGGCCCGTCATGCACACCACGCCGCTGACGACGGTCGAGAAGCTGCGGACGCTCGGTCCGGCCTCCTTCGGCGATGGTCCCCCGGTCCTCGGCCGGCTGGAGCGGGCGGGCGAGGTCCTCGCCGCCTTCCACCGCTTCCCGTCCGGCGGGCTGAGCGTCACCCCGCTCACCCTCGAGCAGGCCGACTCCCTCGCCGCCCATCTGGTCGCCCTCGGCCACGCACTGCCCTCCGTCAGCGCGGAGCACGCCACCGCCACCGCTTTCGCCGAGGCCTGGCAGCGGCACACGGGCGCGGAGCCGTCCGTCCGCGTCCGGCTCCTGCTGCGCCGTCTCGCCACGCTCACCCCGCCCGATCCGTTCCCGGCGGGCCGGGAACGGGCCCTGGGCGAGGCGGATCACGAGGACGTCATGCGCTGGTGCCGCGGGTTCGCGGCGGCCGTCGGGGAGAGTGTCACCATCGACGCCGGCACCTGGCCCGTCACCCGCTTCGCCGAGAAGCGCTACACCTTCTGGGAGACCCCGGACGGCACCCCGGTCTCCATCGCGGGCATCAATCCGACGGTCGCGGGCACGGCCCGGGTGGACCCGGTCTACACCCCGGCCGAGCTGCGCGGCCGGGGGTACGCGGCGGCCGTGACGGTCGCGGTCACCCGCGCCGCGCTCGACGCGGGAGCGACGGAGGCGGTGCTGTACACGAACGCGGCCAACGCCACCAGCAACGCCCTCTACGAGCGCATCGGGTACCGGCCGTTCGCCGACTGGACGGTGTACGGCCTGGCACCGGCGGCACCGGCCGCGGGCTGAGAACCCCGGGGAACGCGGGGAACCCGGGGAACGCGGGGAACGCGGGGAACGCGAAGAACAACGCGGCGGGGCGGCGGGTCCGGTGGACCCGCCGCCCCGCCTCCGTACCGTCTTCCGCCGTTACTTGACGACCGTGATCCGGCCGACGGCCGGCGGGGTCAGCGGGGCGGCGGCGCTGGAGTGCGCGGTCAGGTGACCGATGAACACATCCAGGTCGGAGGCGCCGACGAGCTTGTTGCGGTGCTCCTTCAGCACGGCGAAGCCGTCGCCGCCCGCGGAGAGGAACTCGTTCATCGCGACCCGGTAGTTCTTCGCCGGGTCGATGGCCTCGCCGTTCAGCCTGACGGACGAGGCGACGACGCGGTCCGCGCCGGTCCTGGTCCAGTCGAGGGTGTAGGTGAGGCCCTTCGAGCTCTGGAGGATCTTCGGGGTCTCCAGGTTCGCGCCGCTGACCTGCTGCTGGAGCGCGGTGACGAGCTGCGCGCCGGTCAGGTCGACGACATTCATCATGTTGGTGAACGGCTGCACGGTGAACGCCTCGCCGTAGGTCACCACTCCGTCGCCCTCGGCCCCGGAGGCCTTGTGCACCAGGCTCGCGCGGATGCCCTTGGAGTTCATCAGGGCGAGCTGCGCGCCGCCCTTGTCGGCGGGGGCGAAGGCTTCGAGCTGGGCGTCGGCGATGAGGTTGCCGAGCGGGCTCTCCTCGGTGGCCGAGGTCTCGATGTCGGAGGCGATGTGTCCGACGGGACGGCCCGCGATCGGGCCCGCCAGGGTGGTCCAGCGGTCGATCAGCCGGGTCATGTCGGGGGCCTTGGGCACATCACGGGTGACCACGTGGTTGGCGGCCTCGACGGAGGTGCGGACCACGTCGCGGGTGCGGCGGTCGTAGGTCAGCGTGGTGTCGGTGTACAGCCGCCCGGCGGAGGCCGCCGAGGTGACGGTGCGCGGCTTGCCCGAGGGGTCCGGGATGGTGCACGCGTACGCCTCGTGGGTGTGGCCGGTGACCAGCGCGTCGACCTGCGGGCTGACCTTCTTGGCGATGTCCACGATCGGGCCGGAGATGCCGTCGCCCGCGCCGGGGCTGTCGCAGTCGTAGTTGTACGAGGAGGAGGCGGGGTAGCCGCCCTCGTGCAGCAGGGCGACGATCGCCTTGACGCCCTTGCGCTCCAGGATCTTGGTGTACTTGTTGATCGACTCGATCTCGTCGTTGAACTTCAGGCCCTTGATGCCGTTGGCGTTGACGATGTCCGGGGTGCCCTCCAGGGTCACTCCGATGAAGCCGATCTTGACGCCGTTCTTCTTCCAGATGAAGTACGGGTCGAGCAGCGGCTTGCCGGACTTCTCGTGGGTCACATTGGCGGTGAGGTAGGGGAAGTCCGCGCCCTTGAACTTCTTGCCCGGCTCGTGACAGCCCGCGGTGGGGTGACAGCCGCCGTTCTGGATGCGACCCAGTTCCTTCGCGCCGTCGTCGAACTCGTGGTTGCCGACGGAGGAGACGTCGAGGTCCAGCTTGTTCAGCGCCTCGATGGTGGGCTCGTCGTGGAAGAGCCCGGAGAGCATCGGCGTCGCGCCGATGAGGTCGCCCGCGGCGGCGGTGACGGAGTAGCGGTTGCCCTCGCGCGCCTCGCGCAGATGGGTGGCGAGGTACTCGACACCGCCCGCGTCGATGGTCTTGGTGGTGCCGTCGGGGTGGGTGTGGGTGACCCGGCCGCCCGAACCGGACGGGGGCTGGAGGTTGCCGTGCAGGTCGTTGAAGGACAGCAGCTGCACATCCACCGTACGGCCGTGGCCGTGGCTGCGCTCCTGTGCCTCGTGGGATCCGGCGGGCATGGCCGCGACGAGTGCGCCGACAGTGGTCAGTCCGGCGACCACGGCGAGTATCCGGCGGTTTCTGGACGAAGGGCCCGTCCTGTGCGGTCTGGCTGACATCGCTCCCCTTGGTGGTTGCGCGGTGGATATGTGTGCTGCGAGCGCAGCCTAGGGTCAACGCGCGTAGCGCGACAGAGGAATGAGATGACGATCCGGTTGCCTTCGCAGCTACTTTCGGTCAAAACCACCTTTTCGGCCAACGGCTGTCTTCGGCCATTCGGCGGCGCGCGCGGTGGAGCGATCAACCCTTCCGCCCCCTCACGCGGTCACTTCAGGCGATGCCGGCCCGAGGCGGCCCGCCCCGGCCCGCAGTCACAGATCACCCGGGGAGCCGTCCGGGCCCGGCAGCGGGGTGGTACCCCGGCGGAGTTGAGGAGCACAGCAGATGGCAGCACGGCGCATGACCCGTACCCGTACTCGTACCCGTTCCCGGGCCCGTACCGGAACGGTCGGACTTCTGGCGGCGGCGGTGGCGGCCACCGCCTTCGCCGCACCGGCCCAGGCGCAGGACCGGCCCGCCCAGGCCAAGGCCCCCCGGCACACCGCCACCCAGCAGGCGATGGACGCCATCGTGGCGAGCGGCATCCCGGGGATGCTGGCCGAGGCCCGGGACGGACAGCGGGTCTGGAAGGGCACCTCGGGCGTCGGGAATCTGAAGACCGGCAAGGCGCGCGGCAAGAACGACCGCTTCCGGATCGCCAGCATCACCAAGACCTTCGTCGCCACCGTGCTGTTGCAGATGGAGGCCGAGGGGAAGCTCGACCTCGACGACACCGTCGAGAAGCACCTCCCCGGCGTCGTCAGCGGCAACGGCCACGACGGCAGCAAGATAACCGTGCGGCAGCTGCTCAACCACACCAGCGGGGTCTACGAGTACCTCCAGGTGCCGGAGTACCACAACAAGTATCTGATCGGCGACGGCTTCCTGAAGCACCGCTACGACTACCGGTCGCCGCAGGTCGCGGTCGACGCCGCCATGTCCCACCGGCCGGACTTCGCGCCCGGCACCGCCTACGCGTACTCCAACACCAACTACGTGCTGGCCGGGCTGATCATCGAGAAGGTCGCCGGGGACTCGTACGAGAACCAGGTCCGCGAGCGGATCATCAAGCCGCTCGGGCTGAAGGCCACCACCGTCCCCGGGAACAGCTCGCTGATGCCGAAGCCGAGCAGCCGGGCCTACTCGGTGCTGTTCCTCGACCCGGCCACCGCCAAGGTGCACGACGCCACCCTCCAGAACGCCTCCCAGTCCTGGGCGGACGGCGACATGATCTCCAGCGCGGGCGATCTGAACCGCTTCTTCCGCGCGCTGCTCCGCGGCGAACTGCTGCCCGCCGAGCAGCTCAGGGCGATGAAGACGACCACCGCCCACTCCGACGACGGCACCTCCGCCTACGGGCTGGGCCTGGGCCGGCAGACGACCAGCTGCGGCATCGAGCTGTGGGGGCACAGCGGCGGCTGGATCGGCTCGCTCTCCAACGCCCTCTCCACGGAGGACGGCAGCCGTCAGGTCGCCTTCAACCTCAACGGCGACTGGCCGAAGGCCGGGGTCGCGGACCCGGTGGAGGCCGAGTTCTGCGGCAGCGGCGTCCCCAAGGGCGGTGCCAAGGGCTTCGCGCCCCTCGCGCCCCTCGCCCATCTGACCCGATGACATCCACCGGCACCACCGAAGGAAGAAGGAGTCAGCACGGCATGAGCACAAAAACACGGCAGCAGGCGCGTACGGGTGTGGTGGGCCTCCTCGCGGCGGCGGTGGCGGTCACCGCCTTCGCCGCGCCCGCCCAGGCACAGGACCAGTCCTCGAAGGCCCCCCGGCACACCGCCACCCAGCAGGCGATGGACGCCACCGTGGCGAGCGGCATCCCCGGAGTGGTGGCCCAGAGCCGGGACGGACAGCGCGTCTGGAAGGGCACCTCGGGCGTCGGAAACCGCGAGACCGGCAAGGCGCGCGGCAAGAACGACCGCTTCCGGATCGCCAGCATCACCAAGACCTTCGTCGCCACCGTGCTGTTGCAGATGGAGGCCGAGGGGAAGCTCGACCTCGACGACACCGTCGAGAAGCACCTCCCCGGACTCGTCAGCGGCAACGGCAACGACGGCAGCAAGATAACCGTGCGCCAGCTGCTCAACCACACCAGCGGGATCTTCAACTACACCTCGGACCCGGAGTACGGCGCGAAGTACCTCATCGGGGAGAGCTTCCTCCAGCACCGCTACGACACTCTGGCGCCCGAGTTCCATGTCTCGGTGGCCATGAAGCACCGGCCTGGCTTCGAGCCCGGCACCTCCTTCTCGTACTCCAACACCAACTACGTCCTGGCCGGGCTGATCATCGAGAAGGTCGCCGGCAACACCTACGAGCACGAGGTGGCCGAGCGGATCATCAAGCCGCTCGGGCTGAAGTCCACCAGCCAGCCCGGCGACAGCCCCCATATGCCCCGGCCGAGCGGACGGGCGTACTCGAAGCTGCTCCTCGACCAGCCCACCGCCAAGATCCACGACGTCACCGAGATGAACGGCTCCCAGGGCTGGGCGGACGGCGACATCATCTCCACCACCGGAGACCTCAACCGCTTCTTCAAGGCCCTGATCACCGGCAAGGTGCTGCCGCCCGAGCAGCTCAAGGCGATGAAGACCACCGTCTCCGCCCCCGACTGGGGCCCGGACACGGGGTACGGCCTCGGGATCATCAAGTCCAGGACGAGCTGCGGCACCCAGCTGTGGGGCCACGGCGGCGGCATCTTCGGCTCGCTCTCCAACGTGGTCACCACGGAGGACGGCAGCCGGCAGTTCTCGTACAACCTCAACGGCGACTGGGCGACGCAGAGCAGCCCCGACATCAACGAAGCCGAATTCTGCGGAAACGCCGGGACCAAGCCCCCGGCCAAGTTCACCCAGGGCAAGGCGACTTCCGGGAGGAACTCATGACAGGACGACAGCTCACCCGTACGGGCCTGGCGGCGCTCGCCGCCGCCGCGGTGGCGGCCACCGCCTTCGCCGCGCCCGCTCAGGCCGAGGAGCGGCCGACCGTCCGGCACACCGCCACCCAGCAGGCGTTCGACACCCTGGTGAAGTCCGGGCTGCCGGGCGTCACCGGGCAGGCCAGGGACGCCAAGGGGGTCTGGAAGGGCGCTTCGGGCGTCGGGAATCTGAAGACCGGCAAGGCACGCGGCAAGGACGACCGCTTCCGGATCGGCAGCATCACCAAGACCTTCGTCGCCACCGTCCTGCTCCAGCTGGAGGCCGAGGGGAAGCTCGACCTCGACGACACCGTGGAGAAGCACCTCCCCGGGCTGGTCACCGGCAACGGCAACGACGGCAGCACCGTCACCGTGCGCCAGCTGCTCAACCACACCAGCGGGCTCTACGACTACACCTCGTCCCCGAGCTTCGCCGAGCGGTACTTCCTCGCCTCCGGCTTCTTCGAGAACCGCTACACGTCCGTCGCACCCGAGACCTGGGTGAAGGAGGCCATGACCCGGCCGCCGAACTTCACTCCCGGTGACCGGCACGACTACTCCAACACCAACTACGTCCTGGCCGGGCTGGTCCTGGAGAAGGTGACCGGGGACTCGTACGAGAACCAGGTCCGCGAGCGGATCATCAAGCCGCTCGGGCTGAAGGCCACCACCGTCCCCGGGGACAGCCCCCGGATGCCGAAGCAGAGCGCCCGGGGCTACTCGAAGCTCGCCGACAGCCCCACGACGGTCAAGGTCTACGACGTCACGGAGCTGAACCCCTCCGTCGCCTGGGCGGCCGGCGACATGATCTCCTCCGCCGGGGACCTCAACCGGTTCTTCAGCGCCCTGATGCGCGGCAAGCTGATCCCCGCCGAGCAGCTCAAGGCGATGAAGACCACCGTCTCCGGCTACGGCCTGGGCATCGGGACGGGCACCATCGGCTGCGGGGTGACCCTGTGGGGCCACGGCGGCGGCATCCACGGCTCCGGATCGTCCGCCGTGACCACGGAGGACGGACGCCACACGCTGACGTTCAACGTCAACGGGCACTGGGGCGGCGACGGGGACCCGGTGGCCGCCGAGTTCTGCGGTACGAAGGCCAAGAAGGGCGTCGCCGCGAAGGGCTCCGCCACTCTGACCGGGGCCGGCTTCAACACCGGCTTCAACACCGGCTTCGCCGACGGGTTCACCCGGCGCTGAGCGGCTGAGTGACTGAGCGGGCCTGGCGCGCCCGGGACGGCGACCGTCCCGGGCGCGCCGGGTCTCAGACCAGTGCGAGGAAGAGCACGGGCCGCACCGCCCACTCCAGATGGTCGCCGTTCTGCGCGGTGTGCGCGAAGCCCACCGGCAGCCCCTGGTAGAGCGCGGCGACCGCCTGCACATCCCCGGAGAGCCCGTTGTCGCTGTGGTCGTCGAGGGCCGTCAGGATCGCGTACCGGTCGCGCGGCGGCATCCGGGCCGCCCAGTCGCGCACCGAGCCCCGCAGCGCGCGTATCGCCTGACGCGGGCTCTCCGGCGCGGCCGACTCGCACGGCTCCGGGCTCCGCTCGCTCTCGTTCTCGGCGCACGGGCGGTACCGCAGAAGCTCGTACCAGAGCCCCGGACGCGTCAGCGGCGACCGGTCCGGACCGGCGCACGGCGCTGTTCCTTCGAGGATCTCCAGATGGGAAGGTGCGAGCATGTCTCGCCTCCTGTCGCGGGGGCGGAGGCCGGAGAATCGGCCCGTGATGGCGACGCACAGCGACCGTAGCGCTACGAAGAGCGGGGGCGCAACAGGCGGACACCACCCTCTCGCACCCGGCCCCGGGACTCCCCCGCTCACCCGGACGGGCGAAGGGGCGCACAATCCAGCCAGGGGGCGCACAACCCGGCGGACGCGCCCGGCGGGCGGGCAGGATCCCCAGCTCAGCGAAGGACGCCAGGCCCTCGCCCGACCCGGCCCTCCGGCGCTCTCCCGCTCGCCGCTCCCGTGCCGTGCGCCCCGGCACCTCGCGCGCCCCTCCTGGAGCCGGAACCACCGCCCCGACCACACCGCGTCACCCCCGAAGCCTCCCCGACGCCTCCCCCGCAGACCTCTGGCGGACCTCTGACGGGCCCCCGGCGGACCCCGGACGGACCCGGCGGCCGGGATCAACTCCCGTGCGACACCGATCACACCGCCGCACCCCTCAGGGCGATTCCCGCCGCCGTAGGCTCTTCCCATGACGACTGACGCAGCGACCGCGGGGACCGGCAGGCAGATCAGCACCCAGGACGAGCTGACCGCCGAGCAGGCACGGGCGGTGCTCGACCTGCTCGCCGAGGCCGCCGAGGCCGACGGGACCCAGGCGGTCTCCGAGCAGGGCAGGCTCCAGCTGCGCGGCGGCCGGCGCGAGGGCGTACGGCATCTGCTGCTCACCGTGGACGGGGAGTTGACCGGATACGCCCAGCTGGAGGACGTCGACCCGGTCGAGGCCCCCGCCGCCGAACTCGTCGTCCACCCCTCCCGCCGGGGACGCGGCCACGGCCGGGCGCTCGGCAGCGCGCTGCTCGCCGCCTCCGGCAAACGGCTGCGGGTTTGGGCGCACGGCGGGAAGTCCGCCGCCCGCCATCTCGCCCAGGTGCTGGGCCTGACCCTCTTCCGCGAACTGCGCCAGCTGCGCCGCCCCCTGGCCCCCCTCGACATCCCCGAGCCCGTCTTCCCGCCCGGGGTCACCGTCCGCGCCTTCGTCCCCGGCCAGGACGACACCGCCTGGCTCGCCGTCAACGCCGCCGCCTTCGCCCACCACCCCGAGCAGGGCTCCCTCACCCAGCGGGACCTGGACGACCGCAAGAGCGAGCCGTGGTTCGACCCCGCCGGATTCTTCCTCGCCGAGCGCGACGGCGAGATCATCGGCTTCCACTGGACGAAGACGCACGCCGCCGAGCGCCTCGGCGAGGTGTACGTCGTCGGCATCCGCCCCGACGCACAGGGCGGCGGCCTCGGCAAGGCCCTCACCGCCGTGGGACTGCGCCATCTGGCCGCACAGGGGCTGCCCACCGCGATGCTCTACGTCGACGCCGACAACACCGCCGCCGTCACCGTCTACGAGCGGCTCGGCTTCACCACCCACGAGGTCGACCTGATGTACCGCACGGAGTCCTGAGCCGTACGGGGTCCCGTACCCCGGCCGGAGACCACACGCCCCCCGGGCGTCACCCCCTCTTCACCGGCCATTCAGACAGCGCTGCGAACCTCTCCCCATGCAGCCCGCTGTGCCCGCCGCCTCCTCCGCCGCCGTCAACGGAAAGATCGCTCCCGCCCGCTCCGACGCGCCCGTCACCCCCTTCGCGCGGAAGAATGGGCTTATGAGTCAGCAGCCCGCCGAGGCATCGGTCCAGCATCCCCAGCCGTCCGTCGGTTCCATAGCCGCGCACCGACCGCACACCGTCGCCGCCACGGTCTCCGATCTGGAGCCCGATCTCGACGCCGATCTCGACGGTTACGAGGAGGACGACCGGGTCGGCCACGGCACCGAGCTGCCCCAGGGCCGCTTCCTGGACCGCGAGCGCAGCTGGCTCGCGTTCAACGAACGCGTGCTCGAACTCGCCGAGGACCCGGCGACGCCCCTCCTGGAGCGGGCCAACTTCCTCGCGATCTTCGCGTCCAACCTGGACGAGTTCTTCATGGTCCGGGTGGCCGGCCTCAAACGGCGTATCGCCACCGGGGTCGCCACCCGCTCCGCCTCCGGCCTCCAGCCCCGCGAGGTGCTGGACCTGATCTGGACCCGCTCGCGCGAGCTGATGGCGCGGCACGCCGCCGCCTTCCAGCAGGACGTCTCCCCGGCCCTCGCCGATGAGGGCGTCCATCTGATCCGCTGGCCCGATCTCACCGAGAAGGAGCAGGCCCGCCTCTTCACCCTGTTCCGCCAGCAGATCTTCCCGGTGCTGACCCCGCTGGCCGTGGACCCGGCCCACCCCTTCCCGTACATCTCCGGCCTCTCCCTCAACCTCGCCGTCGTGGTGCGCAACCCCGTCAGCGGCCACCGCCACTTCGCCCGGGTGAAGGTCCCGCCGCTGCTCTCCCGCTTCCTGGAGGCCTCGCCCCAGCGGTATGTGCCTCTCGAAGACGTCATAGCGGCCCATCTGGAGGAGCTGTTCCCCGGCATGGAGGTGCTCGCGCACCACATGTTCCGGGTGACCAGGAACGAGGATCTGGAGGTCGAGGAGGACGACGCCGAGAACCTCCTCAAGGCCCTGGAGAAGGAACTGATGCGGCGGCGCTTCGGCCCGCCGGTCCGGCTGGAGGTCGAGGAGTCGATCGACCCGTACGTGCTGGATCTGCTGGTCCGCGAGTTGAAGGTGTCCGACGCGGAGGTCTATCCGCTGCCCGGTCCGCTCGATCTGACCGGCCTCTTCGGGATCGCCGCGCTGGACCGGCCGGAGCTGAAGTTCCCCAAGTTCATCGCCGGGACCCACCGCGACCTCTCCGAGGTCGAGTCCGCCTCCGCGCCCGACATCTTCATGGCGCTGCGCGAGCGCGACGTACTGCTGCACCACCCGTACGACTCCTTCTCCACCTCCGTACAGGCCTTCCTGGAGCAGGCGGCGGCCGACCCCGACGTACTGGCGATCAAGCAGACCCTCTACCGCACCTCCGGCGACTCGCCCATAGTGGACGCGCTGATCGACGCGGCCGAGTCCGGCAAGCAGGTCCTCGTCCTGGTCGAGATCAAGGCCCGGTTCGACGAGCAGGCCAACATCAAATGGGCCCGCAAGCTGGAGGAGGCCGGCTGCCACGTGGTCTACGGACTCGTCGGCCTGAAGACCCACTGCAAGCTCTCCCTGGTGGTGCGCCAGGAGGGCGAGACCCTGCGCCGCTACTCCCACGTCGGCACCGGCAACTACCACCCGAAGACGGCCCGGCTGTACGAGGACCTCGGCCTGCTGACCACCGATCCGCAGGTCGGCGCGGACCTCTCCGACCTCTTCAACCGGCTGTCGGGGTACTCGCGGCGCGAGACCTACCGCAGGCTGCTGGTCGCGCCCAAGTCGCTCCGCGACGGTCTGGTCGCCCGGATCAACAAGGAGGCCGCCCACCACAAGGCCGGGCGTCCCGCCTATGTCCGCATCAAGGTCAACTCGATGGTGGACGAGGCGATCATCGACGCCTGCTACCGGGCGGCGATGGCGGGTGTGCCCGTCGACATCTGGGTGCGCGGGATCTGCGCGATCCGCCCCGGCGTCCCCGGGCTCTCGGAGAACGTCCGGGTCCGCTCGGTCCTCGGCCGCTTCCTGGAGCACTCCCGGGTCTTCGCCTTCGGCAACGGCGGCGAGCCCGAGGTCTGGTTCGGCAGCGCCGACATGATGCACCGCAATCTCGACCGCCGGATCGAGGCGCTGGTACGCGTCACCGACCCGGCGCACCGCGCGGCCCTCACCCGGTTGCTGGAGACCGGCATGTCCGATTCCACGTCCTCCTGGCATCTGGGCCCGGACGGGGCCTGGACGCGGCACGCGACCGACCAGGACGGTCAGCCGCTGCGCAATGTGCAGGAGACGCTCATTGAGTCCCGGAGGCGAAGGCGTGCTCAAACCTGAACTGCCCCGAGTCCCCGCCCAGGGCGGAGCGCCCTCGGCGGGGGAGGCGCTCACGGGGTATCTGCACGCACGGGCGGGTGAGTTCCTGCGCGGGCTGCGGCTGCACGGGGAGAGCGGCGCGGACACGGCGGGGGCGGCCGAGGCCGCCCGCGCCCTGCGCACCGCCTCCCGGCGCATCGGCGGCACGCTGCACACCTTCCGGCCGATGCTGGACCCGGTGTGGGCGGACGGACTCCGGGCGGAGCTGGCCTGGCTCGCCACCACGCTCGCGCAGGAGCACGCCTGTGTCTCACGGCTGAACCGGCTGGTGGCGGCCCTGGCCCGGCTGTCGGGAGCGGCCGGGGCCGCCGGCGGGACGGCCGATGCGCGGGGGCCGCTCGGCATGGGCGCGGCCCGCGCCGGGGCCCTGCTGGAGCGGCAGCTGACCCTCGGCAGGACCCGCTCCCACTCGGCCGCGCTCCAGGCGCTCGGCTCCGCCCGCTTCCACGCGGTCGCGGACGCCGTCGCCCTCCTCGCCTCCGAGCGGCCCCCCGCCCCGGCCTTCCCGCCGCCGCCCGCCGACGCCGTCACCGAGGCCGTACGGCGGCGGCTGCTGGACGCCGCCGCCGCGCTCCCGCTCGCCCGCGCGGGACGCCCGTACAACGCCGACGCCCTGGTCCACGGGCTGACCACCTCGGCAGAAGAGGCCCAGGACGCCCCCTGGCACCGGGTCCGCAGCCTGCTCAGACTCCATCGGTACGCCCTGGAGGTGACCGGCCCCGAGCCCGATCCGGAGCTGGCCGGGGCCGGGCGGCTGCTGGACCGCCACCGGGACGCCTCCGAGGCGGCCACGACCGCCGCCGCCGCGGCCCGCACCCCGAGGATCGCCCCGGCGACCGCGTATGTGCTGGGAGTGCTCCACGCGGATCAGCGCCATGAGGTGGAGGCGGCCCGGTTCGCCTTCCAGGAGGTCTGGCAGACGGCCGCCGGGGCCCGGACGGGAGGCGGACGGTGACGGCGGAGGACAGGCGGGGGAACGGGGAACCGGGCCACGGGGAACCGGTGCTCGCGGCCGGGTGCGTGCTCTGGCGGCACGCGCCGGGCGAGGACGGCGACGGCGTGGAGATCTGTCTCGTCCACCGGCCGAAATACGACGACTGGTCGCACCCCAAGGGCAAGCTGAAGTCCGGCGAGAGCGCCCTGGCCGGCGCGGTGCGCGAGGTGCTGGAGGAGACCGGCGCGCACTGTGAGCCGGGCCCGGAGCTGCCCGCCGTCCGCTATCTCGTGGAGGGCCGCCCCAAGGAGGTCCGCTACTGGGCCGCCGAGACCACCGGCGGCGCGTTCGCCCCCAACAGCGAGGTCGACCATGTGCGCTGGCTCTCCCCCGCAAAGGCGCGGGAGCTGCTCACCCAGGAGCGGGACGCCGAGCTGGTGACCGCCTTCCTCGATGCCCGGGGACCGGCGGCCGGCGGCGGCTGACGCCCGCCCCGGGCCGCCGCGCACACCGGAACCCATCGGATCCGCGCACCCGTTCGAGGCCCTCCCGCGTACCGGACAAGGGGTGTACGGTCGCGGATCATGCCCGTTCGCCACACCCCCGCACCCGGCCGAGCGCCCGCGCGCCACCAGCGGCCGGACGCCGGGGAGCACATACCCCCCACGGCCTGAGGCCGTCGCCGCGCGCGCCGACGAGCGCCCCGGCCCACCCTCCCGTACACCTTCGCGGGCCTCTCCGCACGGCTCCCCGTACGGCCTTCCGTACGGCCTCCCGTACGGCTTCGGAGCGGCCCGCACCCAGCCGCCCGACACGGTTCACCTGACGTTCACTCGCCCCCGTGGGCGGCTTCACCTGATCTGCTTAATTTCGGCCTTACGCGGTAACCGGCAGCAGGCCGGCTTCCCCACCCCCGACACACGCCGCCACCGGACGTCCGGCGACAGAGAGCGTCCCGGCGGCTTCTGGAAGGAACACCCGAAAGTGAAGCTTCAGCGCAAGAACGGGCTTCGCGCCACCGCGCTCGGCGCCCTGGCCGTCACCGGCGCCCTGGTCCTCACGGCGTGTGGTTCGGACGACAACACCGGCGGCACCGGCGGTGGCGACGGCAAGACCAGCGCCGCTTCGAACATCAAGTGCGAAGGCGCCAAGGGCAAGCTGCTCGCCTCCGGCTCCAGCGCGCAGAAGAACGCCATGGACCTGTGGGTCAAGGACTACATGGCGGCCTGCTCGGGCGTGGAGATCAACTACAAGTCCTCCTCGTCCGGCGAGGGAATCGTCGCCTTCAACCAGGGCACGGTCGGCTTCGCGGGCTCCGACTCGGCGCTCAAGCCGGAAGAGGTCGCCGACTCCAAGAAGATCTGCCAGAGCGGCCAGGCCATCAATCTGCCCATGGTCGGCGGCCCGATCGCGATCGGCTACAACCTCTCCGGCGTCGACAGGCTGAACCTCGACGCCGCCACCATCGCCAAGATCTTCAACGGCAAGATCAAGAAGTGGAACGACCCGGCGATCACCAAGCTGAACGAGGGCGCGTCGCTCCCGGACAAGGCGATCCAGGCCTTCCACCGCTCCGAGGACTCCGGCACCACCCAGAACCTGGGCAAGTACCTGGGGGCCACCGCCAAGGCCGACTGGCCGTACGAGGCCGAGAAGAAGTGGCCCGCCCCCGGCGGCCAGGCGGCCTCCGGCTCCTCCGGTGTCGCGGCCCAGGTCAAGCAGGTCGACGGCGCGATCGGCTACTTCGAGCTGTCGTACGCGACCTCCCAGTCGATCCCCACGGTCAGCATCGACACCGGCGCGAGCGCCCCGGTCGAGGCCAACTCGGCGAACGCCTCCAAGGCCATCGCCGCCGCCAAGGTCAAGGGCACCGGCAAGGACCTGGCCCTGGAGCTGGACTACACCACCAAGGCCGAGGGCGCGTACCCGATCGTCCTGGTGACGTACGAGGTCGTCTGCGACAGCGGCAACAAGCCGGAGACGCTGGACACCGTCAAGTCCTTCCTGGGCTACGCCGCGGGCGAGGAGGGCCAGAAGGTCCTCTCCGACGCCGGTTACGCCCCGATCCCCGCCGAGATCAACGCCAAGGTCCGCGAGACCGTCGCGGGTCTGAAGTAACCCGGAGCGGCGGGCGGGGGCCCGTGCCCCCCGCCCGGTGTCCCCGCCCGCCGCCCCGTCCGGTGCACCGCCGCCGGGGGAGTCACTCCGCTCCCCTCACCCAGACCGGAAAGACCATGGCATCCACCACACCCACTGACCTCCCCCCGGCACCGCCGGCCCGCCCGGCGAAATCCGCCTCCACCGGCCGCGCGGGCGACAAGATCTTCCTCGGGCTCTCCCGGGGCTCGGGCATCCTGCTCCTGGTGATCATGGCGTCGATCGCCGGGTTCCTCGCCTACCGCAGCGTCATCGCCATCTCGCAGGACGAGGGGAACTTCCTCACCACCTTCGACTGGAACCCGGCCGGCGACCCGCCGGTCTTCGGCATCGCGGTACTGCTCTTCGGCACCGTCGTCAGCTCGATCGTGGCGATGGTGATCGCCGTGCCGATCGCGGTCGGCATCGCACTGTTCATCTCGCACTACGCGCCGCGCAGACTGGCCGCCCCCCTCGCCTATGTGGTCGATCTGCTGGCGGCCGTCCCGTCGATCATCTACGGCATCTGGGGCGCGCTCTTCCTGGTCCCGTACCTCGAAGGGCTGAATCTCTGGCTCGACCAGTTCTTCGCCTGGACCTACGTCTTCGACAAGACCGAGGTCGGCGTCGCCCGCTCGCTCTTCACCGTGGGCGTCCTGCTCGCCATCATGATCCTGCCGATCGTGACCAGCGTCAGCCGTGAGGTCTTCCTCCAGGTCCCCAGGATGAACGAGGAGGCCGCGCTGGCGCTCGGGGCCACCCGCTGGGAAGTCATCCGGATGTCGGTGCTCCCCTTCGGCCGCTCCGGAGTCATCTCCGCCTCGATGCTGGGCCTGGGCCGGGCGCTCGGCGAGACGATGGCCGTGGCCACGGTCCTCTCCCCGAGCTTCGTGATCTCCCTGCATCTGCTCGACCCGGGCGGCGGCACCTTCGCCCAGAACATCGCGGCGAAGTTCGACGAGGCCAATGAGCTGGGGCGCGACGCCCTGATCGCCTCCGGACTCGTCCTCTTCATCCTCACCCTGCTGGTCAATGGCGCGGCCCGCCTCATCATCGCCCGCCGCAAGGAGTACTCGGGGGCCAACGCATGAGCCAGACAGCCGTACAGGTGCCGCCCACCCCCAGCCCGCCCCCGCCGCCCTCCACCCTGAGCGGCCGTTCGCTGCCCCGCTGGGCCCCGCTGGGCTTCGCGGCCGCCGCGATCGCCCTCGGCTGCGGCCTGGGCGCGGTCGCCGGCTGGCACAGCAAGACGCAGTGGGGACTGCTCTCCGCCCTGTTCTTCGTGCTCATCTCGTACACGGTGACCTCGGCGGTCGAGAACAAGCGGCAGGCCAAGGACCGGCTGGCGACCAGCGTGGTGTGGGTCTGCTTCATCCTCGCCGTCGTCCCGCTGTTCTCCCTGATCTGGGTGACGGTCAGCCGGGGCTCGAAGGTGCTCGACGGATACTTCCTGACCCACTCCATGGCCGGGGTCCCCGGCTTCGAGACGGGCGGCGGCGTCTACCACGCCATCATCGGCACCCTGGAGCAGGTCGGACTCGCCACCGTGATCTCGGTGCCGATCGGTCTGCTGACCGCGATCTACCTGGTCGAGTACGGCCGGGGCACACTCGCCAAGGCCGTGACCTTCTTCGTCGACGTCATGACCGGCATCCCCTCGATCGTCGCCGGCCTCTTCCTCCTCTCGATCATGCTGATGTTCGAGCTGAGCCCCTCCGGCCTGATGGGCGCGCTGGCCCTGGCGATCCTGATGATCCCGGTGGTGGTCCGCTCCACGGAGGAGATGCTGAAGCTCGTGCCGAACGAGCTGCGCGAGGCCTCCCTCGCCCTGGGAGTGCCGAAGTGGCGCACCATCCTCAAAGTGGTGATTCCTACCGCCCTGGGGGGTATCACCACAGGTGTGATGCTCGCCGTCGCGCGCATCGCCGGAGAGACCGCACCGATCATGCTGCTGGTCTTCGGCAGCCAGCTGATCAACGCCAATCCGTTCGAGGGCGCGCAGTCGTCGCTCCCGTTCTACATCTGGGAGCAGTACCGGGTCGGCAGCGAGGCGTCGTACGACCGCGCCTGGGCCGCCGCCCTGGTCCTGATCGCCTTCGTCATGCTCCTCAACCTGGTGGCCCGCGGCATCGCCCGCTGGAAAGCCCCGAAGACCGGCCGCTAGCGGCCTCCTGGAAGTGATCTAAGAAGATGGCCAAGCGAATCGACGTCAGCGGTCTGACGGCCTACTACGGCGCCCACAGGGCGATCGAGGACATCTCGATGACGGTGGAGCCCCGCTCGGTGACGGCCTTCATCGGCCCCTCCGGCTGCGGCAAGTCCACCTTCCTGCGCACCCTGAACCGTATGCACGAGGTCACCCCCGGTGGCCGCGTGGAGGGCAAGGTGCTGCTGGACGACGAGGATCTGTACGGCTCGGACGTCGACCCGGTCGCCGTGCGCCGCACGGTCGGCATGGTCTTCCAGCGCCCCAACCCCTTCCCCACCATGTCGATCTTCGACAATGTGGCGGCCGGCCTGCGGCTCAACGGCTCGTACAAGAAGAACGAGCTGTCGGACGTCGTCGAGAAGTCCCTGCGCAGCGCCAACCTCTGGAACGAGGTCAAGGACCGGCTGAACAAGCCGGGCTCCGGCCTCTCCGGCGGCCAGCAGCAGCGGCTGTGCATCGCCCGCGCGATCGCGGTCGAGCCCGAGGTGCTGCTGATGGACGAGCCCTGCTCGGCGCTGGACCCGATCTCGACCCTGGCGATCGAAGACCTGGTCAGCGAGTTGAAGGAGCGGTTCACGATCGTGATCGTCACCCACAACATGCAGCAGGCCGCGCGGGTCTCCGACCGTACGGCGTTCTTCAATCTGGCGGCGGTCGGACAGCCCGGACGGCTCGTCGAGATCGACGAGACGGAACGCATCTTCGCGAACCCGTCGGTGCAGGCGACCGAGGACTACATCTCCGGCCGCTTCGGCTGAGCACCGCGCTCCTCCTCCCCCAGCGTCTCGGGGTGCTGCATGGCGGTGCCGCCACGAGACGAAGGGCCCGCCCTCACCCCCCGGGGGCGGGCCCTTTCGTATGCCCAGGACGCATGGGGACAGGGCCAGGGCCACGGGTACGCGGAAGGGCCCGGCACATCGCCTGTGCCGGGCCCTTCCGCGTACCGCCTGTCAGCCGAAGACCAGCCAGACCACCCCGTAGCTCATCGCCGCCACCGCGCCCGCCGCCGGCATCGTGATGAACCAGCCCAGGACGATGTTCTTGGCGACGCCCCAGCGGACCGCGTTCACCCGCTTCGTCGCCCCGACGCCCATGATCGCCGAGGTGATCACATGGGTGGTCGAGATCGGCGCGTGGAAGAGGAACGCCGAGCCGAACATGATGGACGCCCCCGTGGTCTCCGCGGCGAAGCCCTGCGGCGGGTCCAGCTCAATGATCTTCCGGCCGAGCGTACGCATGATCCGCCAGCCGCCGGCGTACGTACCCAGCGACAGCATCACCGCACAGGCGATCTTGACCCAGATCGGGATCTCGTCGGCCTGCTGCTCCACATCGGCGATGACCAGCGCCATCACCACGATGCCCATCGTCTTCTGAGCGTCCTGGAGGCCGTGGCCGAGGGCCATCGCCGCCGCCGAGACGGTCTGAGCGATCCGGAAGCCGCGCTTCGCCTTGTGCGGATTGACCTTGCGGAAGATCCACATGATCGCGACCATCACCAGATAACCGGCGAGGAGACCGACCAGCGGCGAGACGAACATCGGGATGACGACCTTCTCCAGCACCCCGGACCAGATCACCTCCGTGCCGCCCGCGAGCGCCGCGCCCACCATCCCGCCGAACAGAGCGTGCGAGGAGGACGAGGGCAGACCGAAGTACCAGGTGACCAGGTTCCAGACGATCGCGCCCAGCAGCGCGGCGAAGAGGATGCCCATCCCCTTGCTGCCCTGGGGCGTGGCGATGAGGCCCTCACTGACCGTCTTGGCCACCCCCTGGCCGAGGAACGCGCCCGCCAGGTTCATCACCGCGGCCATCGCCAGCGCCGCCTTCGGCGTCAGCGCCCGGGTGGAGACCGAGGTCGCGATCGCGTTGGCGGAGTCGTGGAAGCCATTGGTGTACGTGAAGCCGAGCGCGACGCCGATGGTCACGATCAGGGCGAAGGTGTCCACGAGGGTCAGGACTCCTTGACCGCGATGGTCTCCACGGTGTTCGCCACGTGCTCGAAGGCGTCGGCGGCCTCTTCCAGCACATCCACGATCTGCTTGAGCTTCAACACCTCGATCGCGTCGTACTTACCATTGAAGAGGGTCGCGAGCAGCCGGCGGTGGATCTGGTCCGCCTGGTTCTCCAGCCGGTTGACCTCGATCCAGTACTCGGTCAGATGCTCCATCGTCCGCAGATGCGGCATCGCCTCGGCCGTCAGCTCGGCCGCGCGGGCCAGCACCTCGATCTGCTGCTCGACCCCCTTGGGCAGCTCCTCGACCTGGTAGAGCACGACGAGGTCGACGGCCTCCTCCATGAAGTCCATGATGTCGTCGAGGGAGGAGGCCAGCCGGTAGATGTCCTCGCGGTCGAACGGCGTGATGAACGAGGAGTTCAGCTGGTGGAAAATGGCATGGGTGGCGTCGTCGCCCGCGTGCTCCGCCGCCCGCATCCGTTCCGCGATCTCGGCCCGCCCGGAGGCATCGGCCCCGAGCAGTTCCATCAGGAGCTTGGAGCCCGTGACGATGTTGTCCGCGGACGCGGCGAACATGTCGTAGAAGCTCGTCTCCCTGGGGGTCAGACGAAATCGCACGTGGGGTCCTCGGGTGCTCTGGGTTCGGACAGGCTGATGCTAGGCGCATTCATCCGGCCACGGCCAACCGGTGTTCCTCAGTGTCGCCCATCGCGGCGGGGGACGGGCGGGGGACCCTCGGGCGCGCGGAAGACCCCTTTCCCCGGCCGTTCGGTACCATATACCCACGAGGGGTATACAGCCTTGGTTTGTCAGCAGATCATTTTCGGACACAGAACGCAGGACAACGGGAGGAACCGATGACGACCACCGAGGCGGCCGGCCCCCCGGTCGCGGACACCGCCGCCGCACCGGCGGACTGCCCGGTCACCGACCACGACCAGGGCATCCACGGCTACCACCACCAGAAGGACGAGCACCTCAAGCGGCTCCGCCGGATCGAGGGCCAGATCCGGGGCCTCCAGCGGATGGTCGACGAGGACGTCTACTGCATCGACATACTCACCCAGGTCTCCGCGTCCACCAAGGCGCTCCAGTCCTTCGC
Source organism: Streptomyces amakusaensis (assembly GCF_039532665.1). NCBI lineage: Bacteria > Bacillati > Actinomycetota > Actinomycetes > Kitasatosporales > Streptomycetaceae > Streptomyces > Streptomyces amakusaensis. The sequence continues at coordinate 70,564 of NZ_BAAASB010000026.1, forward strand.
GCTCCAGCTGCTGGAGGAGCACCTGCGCCACTGCGTCGCCGACGCGGCGGTCAAGGGCGGCACCGAGATCGACGCCAAGGTCGAGGAGGCCACCAAGGCCATCGCCCGCCTTCTGCGCACCTGAGGTCCGTCCCCGCCCGAGGAAGGGCCGGGGCGCACCACCGCCCCGGCCACCCCCACTCAGCCCTGCCGGGCCCGCCGGACCTGCTGCGCCTGACCCCGCCCGGCCTGCCGGGCGGACCGCTCGGCGGCCACCTTCAGCACCTCGTCGATACGGTCGAAGCTGAGCCGCTCCCCGTCCGCCGCCGACGCCGCGATGATCAGATCGCCGCACAGCTCGATCTCGGCGAGGGCCACGTGGTCCTGTACCAATGTCGTACTGGGCGCAGCCACGTGCATGTCACCTCTTCCTGCCGGTACCGGTATCCCTAGCGTAGGGAGTGACGAACCGACCGCGCATGGCACGTCCGGACCATTTAGCCCCTGATCTTTCCGGCGTAAATGTCCCGGCGGTCGGGCAGGCGTACGACGACCGGAGCCCCGAAGTCGTACAGCAGGGTGGTCGACGCGACCTCGACCGTGCCCCCGCCGTTGGTGAAGGTGAAGCGGTGGAGCACCTTGCGCAGCCGCCCCCGCTCGTCGAGGTACGCCTCGAACGGGACGGCGTCCCTGGCGAACCCTTTCGCCGCCGCCGCGAGCGAGGCACGGGCATGCGGTTCGGCGGCCAGGGCCGCCCGCGCGATGTCGGCGTCGCCCCGGTAGTGGCGCACGGTCGCGCCGTCGAGGGTCTCCTCCCCGAGGTAGACCACGTTCCGCGCGCTGCGCAGCAGCTCGGCGGCGGCCAGCGGATCGGTCGCGCCCCCGGTGACCAGGTTCCCGTCCTCCAGCGTGGTGGTGTCGACCCGTACCCATTTGTCGGCGGGGACCCCCGCCCCCCGGTTCTTCATGTACAGCGCGCCGGGAGTCATCAGCTCGGTGACCGGACGGCGGGCCTCCATGCCCGCCGGGTCCTTGGGCAGGACCACGGTGAGACGGCCCTCGCGGCGGGTGAAGTCGTAACCCCCCTCGCCCCGGATCGTCACCCGGGTGCCGCCGGCCGCCGTCTCCATCGAGGTACGGGTACGGGCGCTGCCCGCCGCGATGAGCCTGTCGGCGGCCGTGCGGACCTCGTCCGAGCGACCGTCCGCCACCTGCCCCGCCTGGCCCTGGACGGTGTCGAGCCGCGGCCTGCCGTCGGCCGGACCGCTCACCCCGGCGGAGCACCCGCCGACCGCCATCGCTCCCAGTACCGCGGCCAGGGCGACCGTCCCGCCCTTACGCCTGTGCTGCTGCGCCACCATCGCCTGCCAACCCCCAACACCGGACCGCTGCTTCCCAGAGACCTCCGCCCGCCCCGCCTAACGAGAACCGGGGCCCGCCGTCACGCGGATGCGTGCGGCCCGCACGGTCCCAGTACCGTGGAGGTGTGCTTCCGTCAGACCTTCCGGCCCCCGCCGGGGCGCTTCATCGCACCGACACCGCCGAGCGCGGATCCTTCGCCGTGGCCCGCTGCTCCTGCGGCTGGTCGGGCCCGGCCCGGCGGTCCCGTGAGCGGGCGCGCTCGGACGCGCGGGCGCACTCCCCGGAGGGCGGGACCCTCCCGGAGGGCTGAACGGGCGGATCGGGCCGCCGGACGGCCCCGTACGGAGGCGTCCGGATGGCCGTGGGACCCCGGCGGCGGTGCCCTTGTCCACAAGGGGTGTTCACCGGAACACCGATCCGCCTCCGACGGCCGCACTCCGGCCGACCCAAGGACGTCCTGCCATGAAGCGATCCCCGAGCCGCTCCGCGCGCCGCGGCGGCCGAATAGCCGTTCTCGCCTCCGCCGCCGTACTCGTACTCGCCCTGCCCCTCGGCGGGGCGGCGACCGCCGCAGAGGTGGCTGCCGCACAGCTGCCCGCGGCGGCGAAGCCGGAAGGTCCGATCGAGAGTTCGCTCTCCGTCGCCGGCACCGGGGCGATGGCCGCTGCCGCCACCGTCCTGATAGTCCGCCGGCATCAGCGGCGCAGCCGCAACAACCGCCGCTGACGGATCCGGCCCCGGGCACCGGGCCCTGCCCCGCCCTGTACGGCAGTGAGCCCGCCCGGTCACTCGGGAGGAGTGACACGGACGGGCTCGGAGGTCCCGGTGTGGGCTCAGGCGGCGAGATCCCTCTCGCCCGCGCCCTTGCCCCTCGGCCCGGACATGCCCAGCGCCCCGGCCCGCTCGCCGTTCCGGCCGGACCGCGGGCGCTTGGCCCGTACGAGGACGCCGCCGACCTTGGACCCGGCGATCGCCGACACCACGGGGGTCAGCAGTGCCATCGCGAGGGGCGCGAGGAGCAGCGTGACAGCCGTACCGAGGGCGAAGCCGCCGATGACGTCGGTGGGGTAGTGGACGCCCATGTAGACGCGGAGGAAGCCCTCGGCGAGCGCGAGGCCGAGCGCGGCGAAGCCGAGCCTGCGGTGGGCGAGGAAGATGCCGACCGCGAGCGCCATGGCCATGGTCGAGTGATCGCTGACGAAGGAGTAGTCCGTCTTGCCCGCGACCAGGACCTCCAGGCCCTTGTGGTCCACGAACGGTCTCGGCCGCTCCACGAAGCCCCGGATGGGGATGTTGACCACCACGGCGACGGCGGCGGCGAGCGGCGCCCAGACCAGCCCCGTGACGGCGGCGGTCGAGTCCTCGGCGGTGCCCAGCCGGCGTACGCTCCACCAGGCCCAGAGCCCGACGACGGCGAGCCCGAACATGATTCCGTACTCGCCGACGAACCCCATGATGCGGTCGAACCACGGCGGGGCGGCTTTGGACAGGCCGTTGATGTCGTAGAGCAGATTGAGGTCGGCGCCCGACCCCCCGCCCGCCTGCGCGAGGGAAAGCCCCGTCCTTGGCTCCGCGAGGGGGATCCCCATTGCGAGTCCAGCCATCTGCTGCGGCCCCTTGCCTCTGTGTCGACCTGAACTGCTCGGCGTCGGTGTCGGTGTCCGTCCGCGCCGGCCGGGCACGGGCCCGGCACGGCCGCTCCGTCCAGGGAACGGCCCGCTCCCCCACGGCGTTCCACTCTCCACCCAACGCTCACCAGGACGTTATCGAAGAGAGATCCGAGGAGACCCGTGGAGCCTGTGGAGAGCTGTGGAGATCCGTCGCCGCCGTCCGGGACCATGGCCCGGCAGTGGCTTCCCCGGCCGGGCCGGACAAGCCCTGTCAGGCCTCCGGGGGCAGCGTGGGAAGCGATTTCGCGCCTTCCTCGGTGACCCGGGTGGCCCCGAAGTAGTCCGGGGTGTCGATCTTGTCGAAGCGGATCACGGCCCCGGGACGGGGAGCGTTGATCATATATCCGCCGCCGACATAGATGCCGACGTGGCGAATGGCCCGGGAGTTGGTGAGATCGTCCGAGAAGAAGACCAGATCGCCGGGGAGCAGCTCCTCGCGGGAGGGGTGCGGCCCGGCGTTGTACTGATCGTTGGCCACCCGGGGCAGCTCGATGTCCACGGTCCGGTACGAGGCCTGGGTCAGCCCGGAGCAGTCGAAGCGCCCGCCCTGCTCGGGGGTGCCGTTTCCGCCCCAGAGGTATTTGGTGCCGAGCTGCTTCTGCGCGAACTCGATCGCACCGGCCGCCTGCCGTGAGGGGTCCACCCGGCCGACGGGCCTCGCGAAGCTCTTCTCCAGCGTCTGGATGACCTTCACATAGTTCTGCGTCTCCTTGTACGGGGGGACGCCCCCGTACTTGATGACGGCGTACGGGCCCGCGTTGTACGCGGCGAGCATGTTGCTGGTGGGGTCGCCGGGGGCCTTGCTCACATACTTGGCCATCGCGCAGTCGTAGCTGGCGGCGGACGGAATCGCGTCCGCCGGGTCCCAGACGTCCCGGTCCCCGTCGCCGTCCCCGTCGATGCCGTGGGTGGCCCAGGTGCCGGGGATGAACTGCGCGATGCCCTGCGCGGCGGCGTGGCTCTGCGCACGCGGGTTCCAGCCGCTCTCCTGGTAGAGCTGGGCGGCGAGCAGCGCGGGCGTGAGCTCCGGGCAGAGATTGCCCCACTTCTGGACCAGCGCCTGATAGCGCGCGGGAACCGCGCCCTTGGCGAGCCCGAGCGCCCTGTTCTTCCCGTCGACGCCGCCGAAGAGCCCGGCGGCGGCGGAGAAGGTCCCGATCACCAGCAGCGCGACGAACGCCAGGGCCATCCCCGCGGACACACCCGCGATCAGCCACGCCTTACGCACCGTCAACCGCCCTTCACCCGTGGGGAGTACGCCACCTGGCGTCAGTGTAGGTGGGGGAAGGTCGATTACGGAGGTGGACGAAGGGGGCAGAACGGGGATTCGACGAGGCGTCCCTAGGGCTTTCCGGCCACGCCGCCGAACATCGCGACCTCGTCGGGGAGACCGTCCGCGTCAACACCGGAGCCGGGGCCCGTGTCCGCGTCGAAGCCGCAGGGCGGCAGCCAGCGGGAGCAGGAGACCACTCCGGGGTCGAGCAGTTCCAGGCCGTCGAAGTACCGCTCGACCTGACGGGGTGTGCGCTGGGTGAGCCGGGGGGTGCCGTGCTCGTTCCAGAAGGCGACCGCCGCGTCGACGTCCGGCATCGAGGGGCTGGTGATCGTGTGCGAGAGCACCAGATGGCTGCCGGCCGGCAGCTCGGCCATGAGCCGCCGCACCACCTCGTACGAGGCCTCGTGGTCCTCTATGAAGATCACCACACCGAGCAGCATCAGCGCCACGGGCTCGGAGAGGTCGAGCGTCCGGGCCGCGCGCTCCAGGATGGCGTCCGCGTCGGCCAGATCGGCGTCGAGGTAGTCGGTGCGGCCCTCGGGGGTGCTGGTGAGCAGCGCCCGGGCGTGGGTGAGGACGAGCGGGTCGTTGTCGACGTACACGATCCGGGCGTCCGGCGAGATGCGCTGGGCGACCTCATGCGTGTTGTCGGCGCTGGGCAGGCCGGTGCCTATGTCGAGGAACTGCCGTATGCCCGCGTGCGCGGCCAGCTGGTGCACGGCCCGCCCCAGAAAGAGGCGGTCGGCCCTCGCGTACTCCCCTATCCCCGGGTGGATCGACCGGATCCGGTCGCCCGCCTCCCGGTCGACGGGGTAGTTGTCCTTGCCGCCCAGCCAGTAGTTCCAGATGCGGGCGGTATGAGGGCGTGTGGTGTCGATCCGCCCGCGGATGTCCTCGTGTCCGGTCACGCGGCACACCGTACCCAAGTGGGCACCCTCCGAGAGGACGTTGTGACCACCCCGGCATCAAAGGGGACAGAGCGCGTCCGAAACGTGAGGAGCGCCCCAAAGGTGGAACAACGACAGTCATTGCCCGGAGTCACTCTCCGTGATACACAGAGTGACGGTAAGGGCTCGACGAGGCGCTCCGATCCGGTTCTCCGCAGCTCAGGACGGTGGCATCGGTCATACGTGCGGAGATCGTCCAAAGAGACCCGCCAAGTCGGCATACGAGGGCGGTTTCATCAGCGAAGATAGAGGGATGGCCCATGCCGAGGGGCACGGGCGGCTAACAACCCGACAGGGGCGGTGAGTTACACATGATCCTGGCAGCCGAAAAGGGCGATATCACCACCATCATCGGCGGAATCGCTCCAAATTGGGGGCCTTTCGGAGGCCTGGGCAACGAGGCCCGGGTGATGATCGAGGTAGTGATGGCCGTGGCCATCCTGCTCTGCCTCGGCATCGCGATCTGGGGCGCGGCCAAGCAGCGCATCGGCGCGACGGCACTGCGCGACACCTTCAGCGCGGAACAGGGCAAGGGCCTGATCGTCGCCGGTCTGACCGGCGTCTTCATCATCGGCTCCCTGGGAACCGTCTTCACCATCGTGTACGGGATGGCCGTCTGACCCCACTCCCGCCACCGCTCCCTCGCCCCCTTTCCCCAGCTCCCCGTGTGCCCGGCCCACCCTCAGAGGTTGCGTCTCCCCGATGTCGAGTCACCACACCGCGCCCGCGCGGACCTCAGCGCGGCTACCGTCGTCGTATGACTCCGTGTCACACGGCACGGGTGCGCACCTGGTTGAGGGAGGGCGTCTCCCCCAGCGGAGCGAGGGGAAGTACGCAAGATGAGCCTCGGGGACGACCACGGCTACCGCAGCGATCCGGGCGGCCGCGGCGACGACGGCTTCGGCGGTACGGGCCAGACCCGCACCCGTCTGCCCGGCACCGCCGACACCGACGCCCACGGCGGCCCACGCCGCCCGGCCCGCGGCTCCCGCTCCCTCATCACCGTGGTGGGCGTCGTCGTCCTGCTCATCGCCGCCATCGCCTTCGCCAACCGCGGCGACAACCCCGACACCACCGCCTCCACCCCCGACTCCGCCGCCAACCGCCCCGGCACCCACCCCACCGCCCCCACCGGCGTCAAACCCGTCCAGGGCCACCCCCAATCCATCCCCACCGGCCACCCCAAAACCGAACAGGGCGCCCAGAGCGCGGCCGCGAACTACGCCGTGGCCCTGGGCTCCGACGGGATGTTCAAGGCGGCCACCCGGCAGAACATCGTACGAACCGTGCACGACCCCACCACGGTCGAGCGTCTGCTGGCGGACCTGGACAAGGCGTACTCCCCCGGATTCCTGGCCGGCGTCGGCCTGGAGGAGGACGGCACCGCGCCCAAGGGGCTCTCCTTCATCTCCCGCACCGTCCCCGTCGGCACCTCGGTGACGGAACAGAAGGGCGGCGCGGTGACCGTGGAAGTGTGGTGCACGGGGCTCATCGGCCTGGCGGGACCGTCCTCCGTCAAGCCGGTGACCGAGAACTGGTTCACGCTCACCCAGAAGCTCCGCTGGGTCGACAACGACTGGAAGATCGTCTCATCGACCCAGAAAGAGGGACCGACACCGGTCTACGGGGACAATCGCGCGTCCTCCGCAGACGAGATCGCCAGTGCTGTAGCGGGATACGGAGGCTTCACCTATGCCCGGTAGTGGCCACCTTCGCACCAGGGTCCTCGCCACCCTGACCGCCGTCCCGGCGTCGATCGTCCTCTTCGCCTCCCGGGCGACGGCGGCGCCCACGCCCTCGCCGTCACCCTCGCCGAGCCCGAGTTCCAGCAGTGACCCGTGCAGCATCGTGCCCGGCGCCGCACAGGACCTCTGCGAGCGCGGCGAGAACGGCGGCGGCAGCGGAGGCTCCAGCGACTCCCTCGACCCCACCAGCGCCGCCGACCCCCTCGGCGCCCTCGGCCGCGCCTGCACCGACGCCGCCTCGTGGACCGTCGACACCCTCTCCAAGGCGGTGAAGTCCACGGCCACCGTCGACTTCACCAACACCACCTTCCTCTCCCAGTACGCCATCGTCTTCGCCGCCACCACCGTCCTCACCCTCCTCCTCTGGCTCCTCGCCGTCGCCAAGCGAGCCATCCGCGGCGTCCCCCTCACCACCGCCCTCACCGAGGCCATCGGCTTCCTCTGGCTGGCTGTCCTCGCCTCCGCCTTCACCCCGCTGATCCTCTACACCCTGGTCTCCGCCACCGACGGAGTCACCGAGGTCATCACCGGCGGCACCGGCGACCAGACCGACCAGTTCTTCGGGAACTTCTCCGCCGCCCTCAAACAGGGCAACGACATCGGCGGCGGCCCGATCATGCAGATCGTCGTCTCGCTCGTCACCATCGTCGCGGCCGGCGTGCTCTACCTCGAACTCTTCATCCGCGCCATCGTCCTGTACGTGGGCGCGCTCCTCGGCGTCGTCGTCTACTCCGGACTCGTCGACAAGAACATGTGGGGCAACGTCCGCCGCTGGGCCGGCATCATGATCGCGATCATCCTGGTCAAACCGATCATCGCCATCGTCCTCGGCCTCGCCGGAGCCCTCACCAACTCCGAGAAGACCGACTCCATCGGCGCGATCGTCTCCGGCCTCGCCATCATCATCCTCGCCATCATCGCCTCCGGGATGATCTACCGCTTCGTCCCCGGCTTCGGCGACGAGATCGTCGCCTCCCGCAACAACCGCGTCCAGGGCGGCGTCGAGAACCGCGCCGCCGCGGTCATCAGCTCCCCCGCCGCCCTCGTCTCCCAGGGCATCAAGACCCACAGCTCCCGGGGGAACGCCGGCGGCGGAGGCGACAGCGGAAGCTCAGGCTCCGCCGCCCGCCCCGCCAACCCCATCGGCGGAGGCGTCGCCGCCCACAGCTCCCGCCCCACCGGAACCCCCTCCACCGCAGGATCGGGCCCGGCCGCCGGCGGCAGCGCGCCACCACCCCGTAGCGGCGCGCCCACCACCAACACCCCGCACAGCAACCGCAAGAGCACAGGAGGTGGCGGGCGTTGACGACCCAGTCCCATCCCATCGCACCCCGCCGGACGTATCTCATCGGCCGCGCCCGGCCGAACGCGATCATCGGCAAGAACCGCGAGACCGGCGAAATCGCCCTGATCATCGCCGGCGCGTTCCTCGGCATGATGAGCGGCCTCATCGTCCCCGTGCTCACCCTGCGGATCGTGCTGCTGATGGGCTTCCCCATGCTCGCGCTCGCCGCCGTCTACGTCCCGTACAAAAACCGCACCTTCTACAAATGGTTCGAGATCAACCGCAGCTTCAAACGCAGCGTGCGCGGCAACAAGACCGCCTACCGCTCCTCCGCCGCCGAGGCCGGCACCGCGCTCGACGGCCGTGAGGTCGAAGTCGGCCCGCCGCCCGGCATCGGCCGGATCAGCTGGCTCGCCGCCCCCTTCGGCCCCGACGAGATCGCCGTACTCCTGCACGCCGACCGCCGCACCGTCACCGCCGCCATCGAGATCGAGGGCCCCGGCGTCGGACTGCGCGACAGCGAGGACCAGGAGGCCCTGGTCGACCGCTTCGGCACCCTCCTCAAGCACGTCGCCAACGGCGACGGCTTCGTGACCCGCATCCAGATGCTCGCCCGCACCCTCCCGGCCGACCCCGACGCCCACGCCAAGGACGTCGCCCAGCGCGGCGACACCCACTCCCCGCCCTGGCTGCGCGAGTCCTACGACCAGCTCCAGTCGATGGTCTCCACCTCCAGCGAGCAGCACCGCGCCTACCTCGTGGCCTGCATGCACTACACCCGCGAACTCGCCGCCGAGGCCAACGCCATGGCCCGCGCCGCCCGCGCCGCCGCCGGCACCAAGGCCCGCAGGCTCGACAAGGACGCCGGACTCGCCGTCGTCATGGCCCGCGAGCTGACCGACATCTGCGCCCGGCTCGCCGAGGCCGACATCCGGGTCCGCCAGCCGCTCGGCCAGGGCCGGCTGGCCTCCCTCGTCCACTCCATGTACGACCCCGACCACCCCATCGACCACATCCAGGCGATGACCAAGCGCAACGCCTGGCCCGCCGAGCTGGACGCCATGGAGCCCACCTACCTCCAGGCCAAGACCCGCGAATCGTCCACCCGCGCGCCCTGGTGCCACTCCACCGCCTGGGTGAAGGAGTGGCCGATGACCCCGGTCGGCGTCAACTTCCTCGCCCCGCTCCTCGTCCACACCCCCGATGTGATCCGCACGGTCGCGGTCACCATGGACCTGGAACCCACCGAGGTCGCCATCGAGCGCATGCTCACCGAGAAGACCAACGACGAGGCCGACGCCAGCCGCGCCGCCAAGATGAACCGCACGGTCGACCCGCGCGACATCGCCGCGCACGGACGGCTCGACCAGCGGGGTGAAGATCTCGCCAGCGGTGCGGCGGGCGTCAACCTCGTCGGGTACATCACGGTGTCGTCCCGTTCGCCCGAGGCCCTGGCCAGGGACAAGCGGACGATCAGGGCATCGGCCGGCAAGTCGTACCTGAAACTGGAGTGGTGCGACCGCGAGCACCACCGGGCCTTTGTGAACACCCTGCCGTTCGCGACCGGCATCCGCCGTTAGGGGCCCTGATCCTGATGCGAGATCCGCTGTCCGTCCTCACCGAGGCGTTCACCTCCTTCGTCTTCGGAAAGGTGGAGACCACCCGGCTGCCCGTGCGCACCTCCACCGGGCAGGCGCAGGCCGTCTATCTGCCCACCGCGGCACCGGGCCTCGGCGACTCCGGCGTGATCATCGGCCGGGAGGTCTACAGCGGCAAGGGATACATCTACGACCCGTTCCAGCTGTACGGACAGCAGTTGCCCGCCCCCCACTGGCTGGTGCTCGGCGAGTCCGGCAACGGCAAGTCGGCGCTGGAGAAGACCTACGTACTGCGCCAGCTGCGCTTCCGCGACCGCCAGGTCGTCGTCCTCGACGCACAGGGCGAGGACGGCGTCGGCGAGTGGAACCTCATCGCGCAGGAGCTGGGGATAACCCCCATCCGGCTCGACCCGATGACCGCCCTCGACGGCGGCATCCGGCTCAACCCGCTCGACCCCGCGATCACCACCACCGGCCAGCTCGCGCTGCTCCGCACCATCATCGAAGTCGCCATGGGCCACGGCCTCGACGAACGGGCCGGCTTCGCCCTCAAGGTCGCCCACGCCTATGTCAACACGACCATCACCCACCGCCAGCCGGTCCTCACCGACATCGTGGAACAGCTCCGCCACCCGGAGGCCGAGTCCGCCGAGGCGATGAACGTCGACATAGACGATGTACGGGCCTGGGGCCTCGATGTCGCGCTGGTACTGGACCGGCTGGTCGACGGTGACCTGAGAGGCATGTTCGACGGCCCGACGACGGTCGGCATCGACCTCGACGCGCCGCTGATCGTCTTCGACCTCTCCCACATCGACCGCAACTCCATCGCGATGCCCATCCTGATGGCCATCGTCGGCGTCTGGCTGGAGCACACCTGGATCCGCCCCGACCGGAAGAAGCGCATCTTCCTGGTCGAGGAGGCCTGGCACATCATCAACTCGCCCTTTGTCGCCCAGCTCTTCCAGCGGCTGCTGAAGTTCGGCCGGCGCCTCGGCCTCTCCTTCGTCGCCGTCGTCCACCATCTCTCCGACGTCGTCGACGGAGCGGCGGCACGAGAGGCGGCGGCGATCCTGAAAATGGCCTCCACCCGGACGATCTACGCCCAGAAGGCGGACGAGGCACGCGCCACCGGCCTCGTCCTCGGGCTGCCCCGCTGGGCGGTCGAGATCATCCCGACCCTCACCCCCGGTATCGCCGTCTGGGACGTCAACGGCAATGTGCAGGTCGTCAAACACCTGATCACCGAGGCGGAACGCCCCCTGGTCTTCACCGACCGGGCCATGACGGAGTCATCGGGCTCCGTGCTCTCCGAAGACCTGGAAGCCGCGGAGTGGGAGGCGGAACAGCGCGCTTCCCTGATCGAGCGTCACAAGCTCGACGAGTCCTCCGAGTCGACGGTGGCGTGAGATGCACCCGTCCCAGCCGCGCCGCCATGAACGGGAGAGGTCGGGAGGCGTCCCGGACGGCATGCTGCTGGGGCTGCTCGGCCTCGGTGTCAGCTCCCTGCTGCTGACCTGGACGGCGACCGGCCTCTCCGGCCTGCTCGCGCACGGTTCCTGGCCCTCGGGCGTCACCTTCAAGAACGCCCCGCAGGCGGTACGCTCCCTGGTCACCGCGCCACAGGAGCTGCCCGCCGCCTGGCCGGACACCCCTGCGGGGGAGCTCTCGGGGTACGGGCTGTTCTGGGGGCTGGCGATCAGTCAGCTGATGGTGCTGCTGGTCCTGGCGGTCTTCCTGCTGGGCACCCTGGCCCGCTGGAAGGCCCTGCGGGAGTCCCGCCGGGCCGATCGCCTCCGCCTCCGCGAGAGCCCCGCCGCCGCCCCTGGGCCACACCACCCCGAGCCCGCCGTCGAGGCGATCCCGGTGCCCGCCGCCGCGCCCGCGCCCGCGCCCGACCCCCCGATCCCGGTTCCGGTTCCGGTTCCGGCCCAGCGCGCCCCGCGCGTCCTCTACGGCGACCCCGCCGTCCGCCGCCCGGCCGCGCTCCAGGCCGTACTGGACGCCGAGGGCCCCGCCGTCGTCGTCACCTCCGACCCGATGGTCTGGGCCGAGACGAAGGACGTCCGGGCCAAGCTCGGCCCGGTCCTCGTCTACGACCCCGGCCACCTCTGCGACACCCCCGCCCGGCTCCACTGGTCCCCCGTCTCCCGCTGCGAGGACGCCGATACGGCGGCGGCCCGCGCCACCGCACTCCTCGCCCCCGTCCGGCCGCGCGCCCTCCTGGACGCCGTCATGGCCGACACCGCCGAGACCCTGCTGCGCTGCTGGCTGCACGCCGCCGCCGTGGACGGCCGAGGCGTCAAACAGGTCCACCGCTGGGCCCAGGGCGGCAGCGCTCAAGAGGCGGTACGCATCCTCCGTACGCACCCCAAGGCCGCCGGCGGCCTCGCCGGGCTGCTGGAATCGGCGCTCACCGCCCACCCCGAACGCCGGGAGATCGCCCAGGAGCTGGTGGCCGGGGCGCTGTCCGGCCTCTCCTCGATCCATATCCGCGAGGCATGCACCCCCAACCGAACTGATTCCCTCACCTTGGAATCATTTGCGAACGAAGGGGGAACCCTCTATCTGGTGGGTGAACCCATAGAGGACCCCAGATCCCGCCCCGGAGCGATGCCATTGCTCACCGCACTGGCAGCAGACGTGGTCGAGCACGGCCGCCGCATGGCCGCACGGTCATCCGCCGGCCGGCTCGACCCACCAATGACGCTCGTTCTGGACGATGTCGCAGCTGTGGCTCCGCTTCCCCGGCTTCCGGAGCTGCTGGCGAACGGAGCGGAGCAGGGCCTGCCCACGCTGGTCCTGCTCCGCTCCGCCGAACAGGCCCGCGCCCGCTGGTCAGAGCCTCTGACCGGCTGAGCGTCAGCCAGACCCGATCAACAGCGGTCTCGGGAACCGCCGTCATCCAGATTGCCGTTGTACATCCAGCCCTGGATGTCCGTGCCGCTGAGACGGACATGGGTCCAGCCGTTGCCCGACTCATTCACGATGGAGCAGTGGTAGTAGAGCAGCTCACTGGGGTAGATGGTCGCCCTGGTGCCGCAGTTCGAGTGCGGCCCCGGGCGGAGCGGTGACCCCGAAGTGACGTATCCGTAGTCGGAGTCCTTGTTGGACCAGGAGTGACTGCATCCGAGCGGCCCCGACGCAGACGTGGCCGACTGCGCGGGTGCCGCGGCCGTCACCAGGCCCGCAGCCGCGATCATCGGCAGAACGGCGGCCAGTAAGCGTGTCCGTTTCTTCGCCATGGCTCTCCCTTCCGGAGAACGGTTGAAGATCGGTTGACGATCGATCCATGTTTCCCGGCCGGACGGCGGCCCCAAGCGGCCGGTACTTGCCTTCACCGTCCCGCCGGCGGCTCCTACCGTAAAACCTCCCTCACACGGGAGGTTCAAGAGCATGCGACACAATGTGACGCACTTCACTCCACAGGGCGAGTGGAGCATCGGTGAACTGGCCGCGCGCAGCCGGCTGCCGGTGAAGACCGTTCGGTACTACACCGATATCAAGCTGCTGCCCGAGGCGGGCCGAAGCCCCGGCGGGCATCGGCGTTACGGGCCCGACGCCCTGGAACGCCTCCGTCTGATCAGACGATTACGCAGCCTGGGCCAGCCGATCGCCACCATCACCCAGGTCCTTCGCGGGGAGGTGTCCCTCGGGGAGCTGGCATCCGCGGAGCAGGACCGGGCCGAGGATCTGCTGTTCGAGCTGAGATGGCGCAGGGCCACCTGGCAGGCCCTGTACGAATCCGCCGGTGCCGAGCAGCTGCGCAGGCTGGAGATGCTCGCCCGAGTGCAGCGGCCACCGCAGGCGCACGCCGAGCTGATAGGGGCCTGGAAGCGGTCACTGCCCGGTTCTCTGTCGGGCCGGCTGATCGACCTGATCGTCTCGTACGCCGCACCCGCGCCCCCGCGCCGCCCCTCACCCCGCAAGGTGCTGGCCTACGGCGAACTCCACGCCCTTGCCGCCCGTCCCGATCTCCGGGCCGTCATGTCCGAGCCCGACCGGTACTGGCAACAGGTCGCCGTCGTCACGGCCGAAACGGCTGAATAAAAGGTCTTGAACGCAAAAATGCCTCAGTCCCCGGACACAATGTGTCCGGGGACTGAGGCTAAAAATTGTTCGGCGGCGTCCTACTCTCCCACAGGGTCCCCCCTGCAGTACCATCGGCGCTGAAAGGCT
>NZ_BAAASB010000027.1:0-82249 GCF_039532665.1 Streptomyces amakusaensis
CCCCCACCCCACCCGTACCTCCCTCCCCCCGGGCACCCGCCCGAACATGCCCCGCCAACGGCCCCCGGAGCCGCCGCGCTGACGTACCACGGCGCGGGGACTCGGCCGGTGAGCGGTTCAACAGACCGTCGTGCGGACGTGCGCGGCTCTGTCGGCCATGCCTGGGGTCCTGAGTAGAGGTACTCAGGACCCGGGTCCGCTTCTGAGGGACGCTGGGCCCATGACTACGCCGCCCTCGTGGCCGACTCCCCACCCCAGCCACCCCGGGGACGGCCGGCCCCTGCTGCCGCAGCGGCACGAGTGGATACGCACGGGCGCGGACATCGGGCTCGCGATCGGCCTGCTCGTGATCGACGCCGTCGCCTCGCTCGTCGCGTTCGTCCTCGGACTCGAAGCCGTGGGATACACGATGTTCGACGCCGCGGCCGACGACTCGTCCCCCTCCCTGGCCCGTCCCTTCGGCTACGTGGCCGTGGTCGGCGGCATCGTCCTGGTGTCCGCGCTCCTTCTGTTCAGGGCCCGCGTGATCATCAGCGGCGGCGTGCAAGTCCTCGCCGGACTGGGCCTGGTGATCGCGGCCCTCGCCGGAATGCACTACGAGGACCGCGAGGCGCGCCCACAGCCCGCCCCGACCGCTCCCGCGCCGGGCTCGCCCTGCCGGTCCGGGGGCGACAGCAGCGAGTGCCTCGGCGGCTAGGGCCCTAGTCCTGGGCGGAGAGTTCTTCGGCCAGTTCCATGCAGCGCAGGCGGGCCGGGGAGAAGCCGTAGGGCATCTTGCCGATGGCTTCGAGGGCACTCATGGAGCCGGCCTCCCGGCCGCCGGGGCCGAGGTCGGCCCCGTCCTCGGGGTGCAAAGTGTCCCAGGCGTCGAAGAGGGCCTCGTCGTCCCCACCGGACTCCTCGATGACGGCGTGCAGGGCGCTTTCGAAGGCGTGCCGCTCGGCGGCCACTCGGGCCACCCGTGGATCGTCGACGGCGACGCTGTCGTCGAGTGCCTCCTCGGCTTCGTCGATGCGGTCGGAGTCCTCCCGCAGAGCGGGATGCGTGGCCAGGGCGATGAAACGGGTGGCGTGGACGGCCGCGCCGAGCGGGCCGAAGATCCGCTCGATGACCAGCAGACTGTCCAGGTCGGCCTGGCGGAGGGAGCCCTCGGGCAGGTCCTTGAGGCGTTCGGTGACGAAGTCGGAGAGCAGGCCCGTCCGGCTGCCTTCGGTGCGCATCCGCCGCACGGAGATTCGCTGCCGCCGCAGTTTCGCCTCCTGCTCGGCGAGGGTTTCCTCCAGCCGCTCCAGGGTGCCCGCGATGCCTTCTCCGTCGTCCGCCCCGGCCGAGGCCGTGCCGGTGGCGAAGGCGTCACGGATGTCTTCCAGGGCGATCCCGGCGTCGGCCATCCTGCGAATCCACAGCAGGCGGATCATGTCCTCGTACTCGTAGCGGCGGCGGCCGTCGCCGCCCCGCTCGGGCTCGGGCAGCAGGCCGATCTCGTGGTAGTGGCGGATCGCCCGTGGTGTGCTGCCGGTGAAGGCCGCCGCGTCACCGATCTTGACCTGGCGGGGCGGCGTGAAAGACGCATGCATGAGTCCACCGGACCACATGCCGCTACGGAAGGTGCAACCCGTACGTACGGCCCCGCACCAGCAAACTCCCCAGAGCGGTACGGCGGTGGAGCACCGCGCGGCCCGTGCGGGTGGTGGTGATGAGACCGGCGGCGCGGAGGGCGGCGGTGTGGGTGGAGACGGTGGGGGCGGAGAGGCGGAGGTGGTGGGCGAGGGCGGTGGTGGTGTGCGCTCGGGTGAGGAGAAGGAGGATGTCGGCGCGGGTGTGGCCGAGGACGGAGGCGAGGGCTGTGCGGGCGGTCGGGGGGCCGGCGGGGGTGAGGGGGAGGCCGGGGCCGGCGGGGAGGGTGACGACCAGGGGGTGGTCGGGGAGGTCGGAGACGAGGGGGTGGCCGGTCCAGTGGAAGGTGGGCCGGAGGAGCACGCCGCGTCCGCGCAGATGGATGTCCTGCTCCGGGCCCTCGATCTCCCAGACGTCCTCGCGGACGCGCCCGGTCCCGGTCCCGGTCCCTGCCCCGGTGAGCGCCGCGCCGATGCCGTGTTCGGCCACGGTCAGGGCGTGCCGGGTGAACTCGGTGTGGTGCAGGTCCTGCACCAGGTCCCACACGGGCCGCACGATCGTTTCGAAGGCCGAGTGCTGGGCGCGGCGGAGGACTCGCCAGGCGGCGGGGTCGCTCCGGCGCAGATCGCGGATCCACGGGGGTGCCGGAGCCGGGTGTGCGGCGTGGACCCGCTCGATCTCGGAGCGGACCAGCTCCGGACGGGAGGCCCGGACGGCGTTCAGCCCTTCGTCGAGGGTCTCGCTGAACACATCGATGAAGCGAGGGGCCTCACCGGCGGGGACGAGGTCCCGCAGTGGCCCGACGGCGGCCGGCAGGGAGCGCAGCACCCGCTGTCTCCACCGCCCGAAGAGCGGTTGCCCGTCGGGGCGGCTCATCGTCATCAGCGCCGTGTTCAGCTCGGCCAGCGGGGACGGCCGGAGGGCGAACCGGACCCGGGCGAAGTCGGCGGCCGTGAAGTGGATCCGGATCACTGCTCTCCCCGTCCGCGCCGCGCCATCCTTTCGACCAGGGTCTCAACCCTGGCCCGCGCGCCCCGTTCAGCGCCAGCATTCGGGGCATGACCCTTCATTCCAGGTTCCCCGAGAAGACCGCCGGGGCGACCCGGCGCACCGTCGCCGCCTCGGCCGTACTGGCCACCGCGACCCTGCTGGCAGGGGGTGGCCGCGCATGGGCCCGGGGCGCGGACGAGGTCACCGTACGGCTGCCGGAACCGACCGGCCCGCACCGCGTCGGCACCACGATGCTGCATCTGATCGACCCGGACCGGAGGGATCCGTGGGACGGCGGGAGCGTTCGGGAGGTGATGGTCTCGGTGTACTACCCGGCTCGTTCGGTACGGGGGTGTCCGCCCGCACCGCAGATGACTCCGGGCGCGGTGGAGGTGTTCAAGGCGTTCGACCCCGTGTATCTGCATCCGGAGCTGCCGAAGCGCGGTGTGGACTGGGCGGCCACCATGACCCACTCGTACACCGGCGCGCCCGCGCGGCCCGTCCGGCGGCCGGTGCTGCTGTACACCCCCGGAGGGGCCGATCCGCGCACCGTCGGCACCGGGCTCGCCGAGGAGCTGGCCAGCCACGGAAATGTGGTGGTGACCGTCGACCATCCCGGAGAGCCCGGGGCGGTCGAGTTCCCCGACGGCAGAGTACGGACGTTCGCGCTCACGGGGGACCCCCGGGAGGGCCCGACCTTCCGCACCCTGATCGGCACCCGGCTCGCGGACCTCCGGTTCGTACTGAACCAGCTGTCGGCGCTCGCCGCCGGCCACAACCCCGACGCCCACGCCCGCCCGCTCCCCGAGGACCTCGGCCGCGCCCTGGATCCGCGGCGCGTCGGTGTCTACGGCCACTCTGCGGGCGGAGCGACCGCCTCCCAGGCCCTGTACGAGGACCGCCGCATCCGCGCCGAGGTCAACCTGGAGGGCTATCTCGACCACCCGCCGGACGCCCCCGGCCGGGACGGCGAGCTGCTCCCCGTCGCCCGGTACGGGGTGAACCGGCCGCTGCTTCTGTTCGGCACCGACGGCTACCACGACGCCCGCTTCGAACGCTCCTGGTCCGCCATGCTCGCCCACCCGGGAGGCCGCACCCGCCGGCGGTGGATCGACGACGCCCAGCACTGGGTGTTCACCGACTACGCGGCGATGGCGCCCCAGTTCCAGAGCGCCGGTCTGATGACCGCCGCCGACCGGAACAAGCTGGTCGGCGCGATCGATCCGGCGGAGGCTGTGCCGGGAGTGCGCGACCGGGTGCGGTCGTTCTTCTCCCGGCACCTGTCTCCGCGCTGAGGCCGGGTCCGGCCCGCGGCCGGGCTCAGCTGAAGACGATCATCGAGCCCTGGCCCAGGCTGCGGGTCGCCGCGGCGTGGAGGCCGAGCCAGACATGGCGTTCGCGGGCGAAGGGGTTGTCGTCGTGGGGGATGGGTCCGGCGGGCTCCTCCAGGGAGGTGGGGCGGTCCGGGGGGAGGGGGGCGTGGGGCGGGTTGCCGGGGTCTATGCCGATGGCGGGGGCGACGAATTCCAGCTCGCGCAGGAGGCCCTGGGTGGAGCCGAGGGGGCCGCCGCCGGCGAGGAGTTCGTCGTTGGAGAGGGGGGCGGCGAAGTCGACGGGGACATAGGCCCCGGCGTGGTCGTAGTGCCACACGAGATGGGACTGCTGGGCCGTCGCCTCGAACATCTCCAGGAGCTGTTCGTAGTCCCCGCCCAGCTCGTCGACGGGGGTGACGGCAAGACCGCAGAGCTGGAGGAGATACGCGCGCCGCAGGAAGTGGAGTGCGTCGTAGTCGAACCCGGCGACCGGGGCCACGTCCCCGGAGAGCCCCGGCATATAGGCGAAGACGGGCACCGCCGGCTGTCCCGCCTCGGTCAGCGCCTTGTCGTAGGCGGCGAGTTCTTCGGCGAAGGGGTTGTCGGGGCTGTGACACAGCACGTCGACGAGGGGGACCAGCCACAGGTCACAGGCCAAGGGAGGGCTCGCTCTCAGGCGGGATCGGGCACTGTCGGAAGCACGCTCGGCGGTACGTCGGCAGCACATCGGGCAGTACGGTCGGGACAGAGTAGTGCCCCGGCCGGTCACGGCGAAGGGCGCGGCCCGCATTGCCCGGACCCGCCCCCCTCGCCGCGCACAGCCTTACCGTCGCACACGCTCCCCCGGCGCGCACCGGTGCTTCCTCAACGGCCACCGGGTTTGCCCACGTCCCACACCCAGACTCCGCCGATCTTCTCTCCGGCCCTGCCCAGCAGTCGTTCCACGGTCGTGTAAAGGGCCTGCTCGTTGTATTGCGGCGGCAGGACGACCACCCCGGCCCGCCAGGCCGCGAGATCCGCTTTGGCCTGTTCCTGCCACTGGGGGCCGATGTCGGGGACCTGGCCGGTGTTGCGGACGTCGCCGAAGAGGTTGGAGGTGTGGCGCGGGGTGGAGCCGTAGATGCCGACGCGGTCCGGACCCCAGGGGCCGTTGAAGTATCCGCCCGCGACCGAGAAGCCGAGGTCGGTGGAGGACTGCCAGTAGAGGGCGTCCGCGCCGCCGGGGCTGGGCAGCGGGACGGTCACCACCGACTCGCCCTCGGCGACGTACGAGCGGTACATCTTCTCGGCGATGAAGGCGGGCACTGGCTCCCGCTCCCGTACGGGATAGGGCGTCGGCACCACGGGCAGCAGCGCGGCGGCGACCGCGAGGAGGCCCGTCGCGCGCAGCGCCGGGGGGCGGGTGACCGCGATCCGGTCGACGGCGAGGGCGAGCAGCATGCCGATGACGGGGGCGCAGATCATCGCGACCCGGGACTCGATGACGGATTCGAGGAGGGGCTGGTTGGCGAGCGCCCGCCAGGGGCCGGTCAGCACGATGTCGGTGGCCGGGACGCGGAAGCGCACCCCGAGCGAGAGGAAGGCGGCGGCGAGGGCGGTGAAGGTCAGCGCCTTCACGAGCGGGAGCCGCCACATGCGGATCACGAGGGCCGCCGTCAGGGCGAGGACGGGCCAGCCGAAGAAGGCGTTCTGCTCGGTGCGGTTCATCGCCAGCGGGTCGGCGCGCTCGTCCGAGCCCCAGAGGGAGCGGCCCGCGAACTCCATGAACGCGAGGGGACTGTTCCCGGTGTTGGACCCGTGCATCACATGTGTGTAGCTCTGCGGTCCGAAGAACTGCCAGGTCAGCGGGAAGGCCACCAGCGGCAGACAGACGGCGAGCCCGATCAGGGTGCCGCGCAGCAGTGGCCGCCAGGCCGCCCGCGCCACGTCCCGGCGGACGGCGGCGTAGGCGATCGCGAACATCACCATGCCCATGGTGGCGAGCAGCAGGGGTTCCTCGCCGAGGAAGATCTGGTACGTGGCGAAGAGGCCGAGGAAGGCACCGTCGCGGACCACGGCGCGGCCCTCGCAGAGCCGCAGCGCGCGGTCCACGATCACGGGGATCATGAAGAGGACGAGGAAGTTGGGGTGGGCGTTGCCGTGGGAGATCATCGGCGGCGCGAAGGCGGCGAAGGCCGCGCCGACGGCGGCGGCCCAGCGGCCGGCGGTCAGCCGCCGGGCGATCAGCCAGTACCAGGCGGTGGCGGTGGCGGCGAGGCCTCCGGTGAGGACCAGCGCCCAGGTGAAGGTGGGTCCGAGGAGGAGGGTCACGGGGGTGAGCGGGACGGACAGCCCGAGCATCACCGTGTTCGCCATCAGGTTCACGCCCTCGGGATGTCCCTGGAGGGTGGTGAAGAGCGGATTGCGCAGATGGACGACATTGTCGGCGGTGACGCGGAAGAACCACTCCCACTGGTTCTGGTCCTGTCCCGCGTCCGCGAGATAGCCCCGGTCCAGGTCGGCCCAGAGATCCTTGTAGAGGACGGCGGAGACGAGGACGAAGCCGAGGACGATCAGCAGGTCGGCGCGGCGCAGGGGGCGGGTCCGCAGCCGGAGCAGCTCCAGCAGGACCTTGCCGTAGTCGAGCGGTCTGACCTTGGAGCCCTGCTGGTGCGACCAGCGGACCGGGACCTCCGTCACCGGCCAGCCCTCGCGCCGGAAGTGCCGCAGTATCTCGACATCGATCCCCCACCCGTCCAGCCGGGAGTCGGCGAACGCCGCGCGGGCCCGGTCCCCGTCGAAGAGTTTGAACCCGCACTGGGTGTCGTGTATCCCGGGCACCGCGATCGCGCGTATGAGCCCGTTGCCCAGCCGGCCGAGCCACTCGCGGACCCGCCACTGATGGACGTCGATGAGGGAGTCGGGGTGGGCCCGGGAGCCGATCACCGCCGCCTGCCCGCCGGCCGCGAGCTGGGTGTCCAGCCGGTCCAGCTCCTCGATCGGGGTCGCCAGGTCGGCGTCGGTGACCAGGACCCGGCGGCCGTACGAGGCGAGGACGCCGCGCCGCAGCGCGTCCCCCTTGCCCCGGTTCATCCCTCTGTCCGCCCGGACGAGATGGATTCTGGGCTCCTCGGCGGACGCCTCCTCGGCGATCTTCGCGGTGGAGTCGGTGGAGCCGTCGTCCACCACGATCAGTTCCCACTCGCCCCAGCGCTCCGGGTCCGCCCGCAGATACGCGGCGATCGCGTCCAGGGTGGGCCGGAGCCTGCTCTCCTCGTTGTAGGCGGGAACCACGACGCTCAGTTCCACCCCGCTGCCGTGGTGTTCCATGGCGTCCACGGTGTCGTACACCGCCGGGAGTCCTGGAACCGGGTCCCTGTTCACCGCTACCGCTCCAGCCGATCCGCCCAGGCGAGCGCCCGGTCGTTGTACAGACAGATGACCGACCGGGCCGCGGCGAGATCGCCGAGGGCGACCGCGTCGACCAGCGATTCGTGTCCGCTCCACAGCCACTGCCGCCGGTCGGCGTCGGCGCGCAGATGCGGCACCGAGAAGACCCAGCTCTGCACGCGCAGCCGGTGCAGAAAGCCGGCGATGTAGAAATTGGCGATGAGCGATCCCAGCTCGTGCCAGAAGCGCAGGTCGTAGCCGATGTGGATGTCGAGGTCGCCGCAGCGGGCCGCGCGGGCGGCCTCCTCGGCGCGGCGGCGGACCGAGACCACGGCCTTGGCCCCGACCCGGGTGCGGCCCCGGCGCTCGGCGTGCCGGATGACGCCCTCCATGACGAGGGACCGGGATTCGATCATGGCCCGGTAGTCGGCGACGGAGAACTGGTGCACTCTAAAGCCGCGGTGCTGATCGGAGTCGAGGAGTCCTTGCGCGGCCAGGTCGACGAGGGCCTCGCGGACCGGGGTCGCGGAGACTCCGTACTGCTCGGCGATCTGCTTGACCGTGAACTCCTGTCCGGGCAGCAGCCGCCCGGCCAGCACCTCGTCGCGCAGCGCGTCCGCGATCTGCTGCCGCAGGGTGCTGCGGGTGACGGCGGTGCTCGCGTCGCGCGGTCCGGGGCCGGGCATCGATGGCTTCTCCTTCGCCGGGGGGTCCCGGACACGATAGGCCAGTCGGTACGAACCGGGTGAGGTGCAGGTGAACGAGACAGTCGGCGGCGGGGTCTTCGAGGCGGCCACGGGCGACGGTCCGGCGGCGGGCGGGGAGGGCCGGGCGGCGGAGGTGCGGACGGCGTACGCCGGTCTGCTCCAGATCCGCCGGGTCTCCGGCACCGGGGGCACACCCGCGCCGTGGGAGCGGCGGCAGCCGGTACGGGCGGTGGCGCTGGCCCTGGAGGCCGCCGGGGTGCCGCCTTCGGCGGCGGGCGGGGACGGCACCCGTACGGCGACCGGGTACCGGGTGCTGGCCGCGGACCGGGACGGCGCGGTACGCGTGGAGTGGGCCGGCCCGGCGGGCGGCGGGGCCGCGCGGGAGGAGGAGGGGTCACTCCGGGAGTGCGGACGGATCCTCGGCGAGCTGGGCTGGGAGGCGCTGCTGTACCGGGGGCCGCGCCGCCGCTGGTTCCTGGAGGCGGAGCCCCTGCCGGACCCGGGACCGGGACCGGGACCGGGCTGAGCCCCGGCCCGTCGGGCGGGCCCTGCGGGTGCGGGTCCTTGGGCCTGGTCCCGGTGGGCCGCTGCGGGGCAGACGGGCGGCCCATGGGCACCGGACCGGAGGCGGGTCGCACCAGGCACGCCTGGGCGGGGCCCAGCAGCCCGCCGGGGCCGCAGGCCAAGGGCGCTGCTCAGCCTCGCCCCCTCGGAGAAGCCCGTCGGCACCGGACCGAACCGGGGCGAGCCCGGCCCGGAGCGCCGAGGCTCCCGGCCCGGCCGGACCCGGCCCCCCGGGCCGGATCCTCAGCAGTCGCCGTTCCGCGCGTACACCCCCACCCTGGCCTCGTTCACCGCCGTCTCCTCGCAGAGGGTGAAGTGTTCGCGCAGCACCTCCCGCTTGATCTCCTCCTCGGCGACCGCGTCCAGCGGCTGCCCCGCCAGGTCCTGGACGACCACCACCCGGCCGTCGTGGGCCAGCATCCGTTCACGGATCCGCTCCGGGGGCAGCTCGGTGCCGTAGAGCGTGTGGGAGGCCCGGGGGGAGCTCTTCATGGACAGGTCCGTCAGATGCCCGGTCTCGCCGGGGCGCACCAGCGTCCAGACCCGTCGCCGGAACGGTATGAAGAGCAGCCCGTCGCCGGGCCGCCCGGACTCCGCCAGTACCTCGCCCACCGCGACCACATCGCTCTTGCGGCTCTCCGGGGAGCGCAGATGGGGGCTGAAGAAGAGCAGGGACAGCAGGGCGGCGGCGGCCGAGGCCAGGGCGAGCACCGGGGACCAGTGGCGGTCGAGGACCGCGCCCAGGAGCAGGGCCAGGCCGATGACGTACGGCAGGACATAGCGGTCCACGTACAGCGGGTGGATGAAGGAGACCGCCATCAGCAGTCCCGTCGGGAGGACCAGCAGCGGGAGGGCGGTCTTCCGGACCGCCGCGCCGCCCGGGGTCCAGGCGCAGGCGCAGCCCAGCAGGGCGGTCAGGACGAACGCGATGATCTTGGGTGTCCCGGGGGAGCCGATCCAGTCGACCTGGGCGGACTGGGTGACGCTGAAGAGGGCGAGCGGGGTGAGCCCCGCCACCGTGCCCAGCGCGGCGACCGTCCAGCCGCGCGGCGGCTCGCGCCACAGGCTCGCGCCGTGCGCGAGGAGGGTCAGCACCGCGAACTCGTGCATCAGACAGGCCGCGAGCATGACCGCCGCGTACGCGCCCCAGCGCCGCTGGAGCAGCAGCAGGGTCCCCCAGGCGACCAGGGCGCACACCAGCGCGTACGAGCGCCCCTCCTGCGCGTAGCGCTGTACGACGGGCAGCAGCGGCAGCAGGAGCCCGGCGAGCAGCCCCGCGCGGGGGCCCGCCAGCCGCCGGCCGATCAGCGCGACCAGGGCGGCCGTCGCGCACATCGCGAGCACGGACGGCAGCCGCAGCGCGACGAGGCTGGGCTCGAAGACGGCGAACACGGCGTGCATGAGGAGGTAGTAGAGGCCGTGGACGGCGTCGATCGTGCCGAGCGTCCGCCAGATCTCCGGCAGGGACCGCCGCGCCATGTCGTAGGTGACCGCCTCGTCGGTCCACAGGGTTCCCTCGCGCTCGATCCCCCACAGGCCGAGCAGCAGCATCAGCGCGGCGGGGGCGAGGGCCACCGTCAGCGAGGGCAGCCGCTCACCGGGCGTGGGGCGGACGGACGGGCGGACGAATGGGTGGGCGGTGTCGGTCATCAGGCGAGTTCATCGGCCGCCGCGTTGATGGGCAGGCCCCACACGCCGTACCCATCAATTCATTACGCTCCCGGGGGAGATCGGAGGCGGAAGACATGGGACGCCGGGAGAAGCCGCTGGACCCGGACGACGGGCCCGTGCGGTCCTTCGCCCACGGGCTGCGCGAGCTGCGCCGCGCGGCGGGCGGACCGACCTACCGCGCGATGGCGACGGGCTCCGGGTACTCCGCGCCCACGCTCTCCGCCGCCGCCTCCGGTGAGCGGCTGCCCTCGCTGCCGGTCGCCCTCGCCTATGTCACCGCCTGCGGCGGGGACCGTGAGCTGTGGGAGAAGCGGTGGCACGAGGCCGTGTCCGAGGATCCCGTGCCCGTCGGGGGCGACGACACGGCCGCGCCCTATCCCGGTCTCGCCCGGTACGGCCGCGAGGACCGCGACCACTTCTTCGGGCGGGCCGAACTCGTCGCCGAGCTGCTGGAGCTGACCCGGCGCGGCCCCTTCGCCGCGCTCGTCGGAGCGTCCGGCAGCGGGAAGTCCTCCCTGCTGCGGGCCGGTCTGGTGCCCGCGCTCCAGGAGGAGGAAGGCGCTGTCCCGGCCGTGATCCGGATCCTCACCCCGGGCCCCGCCCCGGCCCGCACCCATCGCGGGCTCTTCACCCCCGGGGCGCTGCTGCTGGTCGACCAGTTCGAGGAGGTCTTCACCCTCTGCCGGGACCCCGCCGAACGGAGCGCCTTCATCGCGCTGCTGACCGGCCCGGACACCCGCGCGGTCATCGCCGTGCGGGCCGACTTCTACGGCCGGTGCGCCGAGCACCCCGCTCTGGTGGCGGCCCTGAAGGGGGCGGTGCTCCTCGTCGGCCCGATGACGGCCGAGCAGCTGAGGTCGGCCGTCGTCGGGCCCGCGAGCGCCGGGCGGCTGATCGTGGAGCGCGCGCTGACCGCCCGGATCGTGGCCGATGTCGCGGGCGAGCCGGGCGGGCTGCCGCTGATGTCGCACGCCCTGCTGGAGACCTGGCGGCGACGGCGCGGCCGGACCCTCACGGAGGCGGCGTACGAGGCGATCGGCGGTGTCCAGGGCGCGATCGCGCACACCGCCGAGGAGGTCTTCGCCGAGTTCACCGAGGAGGAGGCGAGGGCCGCCCGGGCGCTGCTGCTGCGGCTGATATCCCCGGGGGATGCGACCGAGGACACC
The DNA here is from genome assembly GCF_039532665.1 of Streptomyces amakusaensis. NCBI lineage: Bacteria > Bacillati > Actinomycetota > Actinomycetes > Kitasatosporales > Streptomycetaceae > Streptomyces > Streptomyces amakusaensis. Next base: position 11,398 of record NZ_BAAASB010000027.1, read on the forward strand.
CGCCGCCCGGCCGCCCGCGCCGAACTGGTCCGCGACCCCGCCTCCGCCCGGGTGCTGGAACGGCTGGTGCGGGCCCGCCTTCTCACCGTCGACGACACCTCCGTCAATCTCGCCCACGAGGCGCTGATCACCGGCTGGCCCCGGCTGCGCGGCTGGGTCGGCGACGACCGGGAGCTGCTGCGGACGCACCGCAGGCTGACGGACGCGGCACGGATGTGGGCGGAGCTGGGCCGGGACCCGGGGGCGCTGTACCGGGGGGCCCAACTGGAGACGGCCCGCGAGGCGTTTCACGTGAAACATGCCGGACTCACCGCCGAGGAGGGGGAGTTCCTGGACGCCTCCGTGCGCGCGAGCGACGCCGAGCGGCTCGCCTCCGCGCGCACCGCCCGCCGGCTGCGCGGGCTGACCGTGACGCTCTCCCTGCTGCTCTGCCTCGCGGTGATCGCGGGGATCGCCGCCTGGCACCAGAGCGGGGAGAGCGGCCGGCGCGCGACGGAGGCGGACGCGCGGCGGCTGGCGGGCGTCGCGGACACGATGAGGGTCTCCGACCCGTACACCGCGACCTGGCTGAGCCTGGCGTCGTGGAGGATCGCGGATCTGCCCGAGACCAGGGAGGCGCTGTTCGCGGCGGCGGCCCAGCCGGACACCGATGTCTACACCCCGATCACCCCGGAGTTCGAGCCCGAGGACAACACCGTCTGGACGCGGTTCGGCCAGGACGGCACGACCCTGGTCCGGGTCGGCCCGGACCGGACGGACCGCTGGGACGTCGGGTCGGAAGGTCCGCTGGAAGATCTGCCGGGGCTGGGGAAGCATGCGAAGCGGATCGTGGACATCAGCCCCGACGCCCGGACCGTGGCGGTCGCCACCCCCGGGGGCATCCGGCTCCGGGATCTGGAGGCCGCCGGAATGGGTCCGGCCTTCGGGCCCGGCGGCGAGGGCGTCTCCGGCTGGTTCACCCCCGGCGGGCGGGTGTTCGCCAGCCACACCCCGGGCGGCGGACTCCAGCTGTGGGACACCGCCACCGGCCGCGAGCTGCTCGGCATCGCGGACGGATCGGCGGAGTTGAGCCGGGTCCAGGTGTCGCCCGACGACCGGCTGCTGGCGTACTGCCCGGAGCGCGGCCCGCTCCGGCTGTGGGACGTCCGCGAGCGCCGCAGACTCCCCACACCCTGGCTGGGCGAGGCGGTGCCGGAGTCCGGGGCCTGCGTCGAGAGCGAGCTGCTCTTCACCCCGGACAGCCGGGCCCTGGCGTTCAACAGCCCCACCGGGATACGGAGCTGGGAGGTACGGTCCGGCCGGGAGCGCCCCCGGATCGAGACCGACGGCACACCGGACATGGCCTTCAGCTCCGACGGCACCCATGTCGCGACCCTCACGAAAGAGACCGTCCAGCTCTGGCGGACCGACGCCCCGGACGCCCCCGTGCTCCAGGTGCCCGCCCATGGGGCGGCCCTGCACGATCTGCGACTGGATCTGGCCGCCGGAATCATCCGCTACGCCTCGGGCACCGAGCCCGGTCTGACCCTGCGGACCATCGCCTTCGACGCCCCGACCCCCACCGAGCGGGAGCGGATCCCGCTCACCGGGGCCGCCTTCGGCCCGGACGGCCGCACTCTGGCGACCACCCGCGCGGGGGTACTCGAACTCCGTGACGCCGACGGGAAGCAGCGCCGGAGACTGCCCGCGCCGAAGAGCTGCGACGGCTGCGGTCCGACGATCGCCTTCCAGCCCGACGGACCGCGCTTCGCCCATCTCGACGCCAAGAACCGGGTCGTCGTACGGAACCTCTACACCGGCGATGCCGAGACGACACTCCCCCCGCGCCCCGGCATCGACTCCCTCGCGCTCTCCCGAGGCGGCCGGGACGTCGCCGTCTCCCGTTCCTCCCTGTCGTTCAAGGCCCTCGACTCGGCCGATCTGCGGCCCGGACCGGGCCGGGGCCGCTGGGAACAGCTGCGCCGGAGCGGCGACGGCAGAGTGCTGGCGACGGCCCCGGACGGCTCCTACTTCACGGAGTACCGGCAGCTGATCGATCCCCGCGACGGCAGCGCCCGGCGCGTCATGCGCGGCCAGGGCGCGGCGACGGCCGCCGCGTTCAGCGAGGACGGCCGCTTCATGGCGATGGGCGACTGGGAGGGCCGGATCACGCTCTGGGACGGCGAGGGCCGGACCCTGCTCGCCGTCCTCGTCCCCGGGGAGCGGCGCGGCCCCGCATCCCGCCCGCCCGCGCTGGCGTTCTCCCCCGACAGCCGCACCCTCGCCGTCGGGGACGCCCACGGCGGGGTGCGGCTCTGGGACACCGCCTCACCGCGCTCCCAGGGCTCGCCCCTGCCGCGCGCCGGCGGTCCGGTGCTGGCGCTGTCCTTCGTCCCGGGACCGGGCCGTCAGGAGCTGCGGGTGACGACCCCTCATGTCGCCTCGCGCGCCTACTCGCTCTCCGCCCGGCACGCGGCGGGGACGATCTGCGAACGGATCAGGACGGGGCTGCCGGAGCCGGAGTGGGAGTTCTATCTGCCGGCCGTTCCGTACCGCCCGACCTGCCCCTGAGCCTCAGGCCGGGACGACGGGGAAGACGTCGTCGATCGAGTCCTGGTCGGTGGTGGTCTCCCATTCGGTGACCTTGCTACCGTCGGCGCGTTCCAGGACGTAGCGGTCGGCGCGGAACCAGACCGCCTGGGAAAGGCGCTTGCCGTTGGCCGGGTACTCCCGCTCGACCGTGACGGTACGGCTGCTGGACTGGGTGGTCTCCTGGGAGACCCTCGTGCGCAGTTGATGGCTGATGGTGGTGCTGAGGGAGGAGGAGAAGCCCTTGTAGCTGAAGCTGGCCTCGGCGGTGACGGAGATGCTGGTCGTGGTCTCGACCTCGCGGGCATTGCTCGTGGTCACGCCGACGGTGGTGCTCTGCGACTCCTTCTTGCTCACCTGGCCGCTGTGCTCGTAGTAGTAGATGACCTTGTAGAAGCCGTACCGCTTGAGGAGGTAGTACGGGCTCTCGGCGGCCTGCCGGGGGCGGCCGAGCGCGGGGTCCGACACCAGCGGGAAGGGCAGCAGGGAGCTGCCGATGAGGACTTCCGGGGTGGTTTCCGGGTTGGGCCTGGCATGGCGGGTCATACGGATCACATCGCCGACGGACGAGCCGGTCTGGCCGACCTTCGCGCTCAGGATGTTGTCGTAGCGGGTGTCCTTCTCCAGAAGCCACAGCTGGGAGTCGCCGTCGGCGCCCGAGGCCCGCCAGTACGTGTTGACCTGGTCGTTGCCGCGCGTGCCGAAGTAGTTGGGGGTGAGGAACAGCCCGCCGTTCTTGTTGCTGATCGTGTAGTAGCCGTTCCCCGCGGACCGTAACAGCCAGGTCTGGCTGTTACGGATGTTGGTGTCCGCCACGTTCTGCGGCGGGAAGAGGTTCACCCGGACGTCGCCGCTGGAGTAGTTGTCCGGGGTGAGCAGATTGCCCGCGACCTTCTGGGCGATCAGATACTCGCCGTTGTCCAGGCTCAAAACGTTCCAGGTCTGGGAGAGCCGGGCCGGCCCGCCGCTCTCGCTCGGCCAGAGCGTGGAGTAGGTGTCCCCCAGAAAGCCGGAACTCGTCAGGTACAGACCGTTGCGCTTGTTCTTCAGACGGTAGGCGTAGCCCTGCTCGATGCCCTCGGCGGTCGGCATGAACGTCCCCTTGAGGTCGGTGTGTCTGACCGCTCCACTCTCACAGGTCGACTACGCAACGCACAGGCATACATTCGGACGGTTATATTTACTGTCGTAAGTGACTGGACCGGCCTGGTGTGACGCCCGGGAAGCGGGCCCACGGCGCGGGCCGCGGGCCGCGGGCCCACCGGAGGCCGTCCCGAGTCAGGCCAGGAACCCGTCCGCCACCGACAGCGCCTCGTCCAGCACCGCCAGCCCCTCCTTGGCCTCCGCCTGGCTGATGTTGCACGGCGGTACGACATGCGTGCGGTTCATATTGACGAAGGGCCAGAGTCCGCGCGCCTTGCAGGCGGCGGCGAAGGCGGCCATCGGCGCGTTGGCCTCGCCCGTCGCGTTGTACGGGACGAGGGGCTCGCGGGTCGCCGGGTCGCGGACCAGGTCCAGGGCCCAGAAGGCGCCGAGGCCCCGGACCTCGCCGACGCTCGGGTGGCGTTCGGCCAGTTCGCGCAGGCCGGGGCCGATGACGTCCTCGCCGATGCGGGCGGCCTGCTCCACCACGCCCTCGTCGGCCATCACCCCGATGGTGGCGACGGCCGCCGCACAGGCCAGCGGATGGCCGGAGTAGGTGAGCCCGCCGGGGTAGGGCCGGGTCTCGAAGGTGGCCGCGATTTCGGCGGAGATCGCGACCCCGCCGAGCGGCACATAGCCGGAGTTGACGCCCTTGGCGAAGGTCAGCAGATCGGGCACCACGTCGAAGTGCTCGGCCGCGAACCACTTCCCGGTGCGGCCGAAGCCCGCCATGACCTCGTCCAGGACGAAGACGATCCCGTACCGGTCGCAGATCTCCCGGACCCCGGCGAGATAGCCGGGCGGCGGGACCATGATCCCGGCCGTGCCGGGGACGGTCTCCAGCACGATCGCGGCGACGGTCCCGGGCCCCTCGAAGGCGATGGTGTCCTCCAGGTGCCGCAGGGCGCGTTCGGCCTCCTCCGCCTCGGTCGTGGCGTAGAAGGGCGTGCGGTAGAGGAAGGGGGCCCAGAAGTGGACCACTCCGGAGGTGCCGCTGTCGGAGGGCCAGCGGCGCGGGTCCCCGGTGACATTGATCGCGGTGGCGGTGCCCCCGTGGTACGAGCGGTACGCGGAGAGCACCTTGGGGCGGCCGGTGTGCAGCCGGGCCATCCGTACCGCGTTCTCGATCGCCTCCGCCCCGCCGTTGGTGAAGAAGATCTTGTCCAGGTCACCGGGCGTCCGCTCGGCGATCAGCCGGGCCGCCTCGGAGCGCGCCTCGATCGCGAAGGCGGGGGCGAAGGTGGCCAGCTTCCCGGCCTGCTCCTGGATGGCGGCGACGACCCGGGGGTGCTGATAGCCGATGTTGGTGAAGACGAGACCGCTGGTGAAGTCGAGGTAGCGCTTCCCCTCGTAGTCCCAGAAGTACGAGCCCTCCGCCCCGGCGACGGCGAGCGGGTCGATCAGCCCCTGCGCGGACCAGGAGTGGAAGACATGGGCGCGGTCCGCCGCCTTCACGGCGGCACCGGCGCAGGGGTCGGCGGGCGGCTGCGGCTGGGCTTGTGAGGTCATGCGCCCCAGCGTAGGGAGCGGGACCCGGTACGGGGAGACCCTCGATCATTGACAGCACACTGTCGCTATGACAGCATGCTGTCATCAGCAGCTCGGTACCGCCGGAGGAGCCCGCCATGACCGACCGGAGCGCCCGCCCCACCGTCCATCTGGCCGTCTACGACACCCTCGCCGACTGGGAGACGGGCCACGCCACCGCCCATCTCGCCCAGCACGGCCACCCCGTCCGCACGGTCGGCCTCACCACCGCCCCCGTCACCACCATGGGCGGGCTCCGCGTACAGCCCGATCTGGCCCTCACCGACCTCCGTCCCGAGGACAGCGCGCTGCTGATCCTCCCCGGCGCGAGCGCCTGGGACAGCGGCGACACCCTCGCGCCCTTCGCGTCCGCCGCCCGTGCCTTCCTCGACGCGGGCACGCCCGTCGCCGCCATCTGCGGAGCCACCGCCGGCCTCGCCCGCGAAGGGCTGCTCGACGACCGCGACCACACCGGCGCCGTCTCCTACCACCTCGCCGCCACCGGCTACCGGGGCGGCGGGCGCTACCGCGAGGCCGACGCCGTCACCGACCGGGGCCTGATCACCGCCGGCCCCACCGAGCCCGTCGCCTTCGCCCGCGAGGTCCTCGCCCTCCTCAAGGTGTACGAGGGCGAGCGGCTGGACGCCTGGTACCGGCTCTTCCACGACTCCGATGCGAGCGCCTACGCGGTCCTCGCGGGCGAAGGCGAGGGCGCGTGAGCGCCGGGGAGCGGGCGGGCGGACGGGAGCAGCGGGATCTGCTCTCCCGTACCGCCCTCGGGATCTTCCGGCTCAACGGCCAGTTCCTCGCGGTCTCCGACGAACTGGCCCGCGAGGCCGGGCTGACGGCCTCCTGGTGGCAGGTGCTCGGCGCGGTCCTCCCCGGCCCGCAGCCGGTCGCCGCGATCGCCCGGACCATGGGCATCACCCGCCAGAGCGTCCAGCGGAGCGCCGATCTCCTGGTCGAACACGGCCTCGCCGCGTACGAGCCCAACCCCGCGCACCGCCGCGCCAAGCTGCTGCGCGCCACCGAGGAGGGTCTGGCCGCCGTCCGGCGGCTCGACCCCGGACACGCGGCGCTGGCCGCCCGGCTCGCGGCGGCGCTCGGCCCCGAGGGGTTCGCGGAGACGGTCCGGGTGCTGGATCGGCTCTCCGAAGCGATGGCGGCAATCCAGGAGGGGTGAGAAGCGCACTATCCTCAACTCCCGACCGCAGTAACCGCAGTAGTCGCGACCGGGGGAGCCACGCGGCCATGAACCACCTCACCGCCGACGATCCTCGGCGCATCGGCGAGTACCGCTTACTGTCGCGCCTCGGCGAGGGCGGCATGGGCCGGGTCTACCTCGCCCGCAGCGACCGGGGCCGGACGGTGGCGGTCAAGCTGGTACGCCGGGAGCTGGCCGGCGAGGAGGAGTTCCGCGACCGCTTCCGCCGCGAGGTGCGCGCGGCCCGCCGGGTCGGCGGCGAGTGGACCGCGCCCGTCCTCGACGCCGACACCGAGGCCCCGGTGCCCTGGGTCGCCACCGGCTATGTCGCGGGCCCCGGGCTCGACACCGTGATCGCGCGCGGCCCGCTCCCCGAGCGCTCGGTGCGCGCCCTCGGCTCCGGCCTCGCCCACGCCCTGGGCGAGATCCACGCGGCCGGGCTGATCCACCGCGATCTGAAACCCTCCAACGTCCTCATCACCATCGACGGCCCGCGCGTCATCGACTTCGGCATCGCCCGCGCCCTGGACGGCGGCGAGGGCGGCCCCACCCGCACCGGCTCCGTCGTCGGCTCCCCCGGCTTCATGGCCCCCGAGCAGGTGCGCGGCGAGCGGGTCACCGCCGCCTGCGACGTCTTCTGCCTGGGCTCGGTGCTGGTGTACGCGGCGACCGGACGGCATCCCTTCGGCCCGGTGTCGGCCGGCCGGCACGCGATGATGTACCGGATCGCCGAGGAGGAGCCGGATCTGACCGGCGTACCGGCCGGCCTGGCCGATCTCGTACGCGACTGTCTCCACAAGGAGCCGGGGCGACGCCCCACCCCCGCCCGGATCCTGGAGCGCACGGCGGCCCCGGCCGGTGAGAGCTCCGAGCCCTGGCTGCCGGGCGCGCTCATCGCCCAGCTCGGCCGGCAGGCCGTGTGGCTGCTGGAGGCCGAGGAGCCGCCCCACTCCCGCTCCCGGTCCGAACCCCCGCCCCAGGCACAGGCCCAGGCCCCCAGGGACCGGACCCGCGTTCAGTCCCCGTACCAAACACCCTCCCCCACCCTGGTCTCGGCGACCACCGCCCCGGGCCCCTACCCGCCGCCGGACGCCTGGCTGAACGCCACCCCCGCCCCCTTCAACCAGCCCTCCACCAAGCGCGTCGGCCGCACCGGCACCCTGTTCGGCCTCGCCGCCGTCCTGCTCCTCGCCGCGGGCGGCGCGGCCCTCCACTTCCTCACCGGCCCCGACGAACCACCCGCCGCCGACCCCAAGTCCGCCCGCACGGCCACCACTTCCGCCGCCCCCTCCCCCAGCGCCGCCGCCGCCGAGTCCCCCGCCGCACCCGCCGCCACCGTGCCCGAGGCATACCTCGGCACCTGGCGCGCCGTCTTCGAGACCACCGACGGCGAACACACCCGCACCATGACCCTCACCGAGGGCACAGCCGGCGCACCCGTCATGACCCTCACCGGCAGCGGCCCCTCGTACGAATGCGGCTGGTCCGCCCCCCTCCGGGCCACAGGCCCCCCGCTCGAACTCGGCCCGACCGAGGTCACCTCGGGCGATCCCGCCGAGTGCTCCCCCGGGCAGTGGAGCCGCCTCCGTCTCTCCGGCGACTCGACCATCGTCCGCGAGCTGGTCGGCTCCGCCGGCGCTCCGCTCACCTACGCCAAGACCGACTACTGAGGCCGCGCGGAGCACCCCCGTACCCCCCGCGCGGCGGAGCCGGACCCGCCTCCGGGCCGACGCCGCCGCCCTGACCGGCGCCGCCCTGCCCTCTCGTACCGCCGCCTTCGGCTCGCACCGACCGCGGGGAAAACCACGCCGCGCGGCTGAGCGGAGGAGGGCCGAGCAGGAAGGTGCGGCTACGGTTCACGCATCGGGTACGGAGGAGGAGGACGCATGCGGTCGATCATTCCCGACTATCTGGCCCAGGCCCTCGGAGATGTCGAGTCGGACACGTCCGGCCGGCTGGCGGACTACATCCCCGAGCTCGCGGCAGCCGACCCCGAGCGCCTCGGCGCGGTTTTCGCCACCGTGGACGGCGAGGTCTACGGTGCCGGCGACATCGACACCGAGTTCACGATCCAATCGATCTCCAAGCCGTTCGCGTACGCACTGGCACTGGCCGATCGCGGCTTCGACCCCGTGCTCGCCAAAGTCGGTGTCGAGCCATCGGGAGAGGCCTTCAACCAGATCTCCCTCGAAATCGACACCGGACGCCCTCTCAACCCCATGATCAACGCCGGTGCCATCACCGCCCACTCGCTCGCCGGTTCGGAGGACATGAATCCGTCCGAGCGCGTGGAGCGCGTGGTCCGCGGCCTTTCGGCGTTCGCCGGTCGCCCGCTGGAAATCGACGAGTCGGTATGCGTGTCGGAGATGGAGCACGCGCACCGCAACCTCGCCATCGCCCACATGCTCCGCAGCTACGGCATCCTCACCGAGAACCCCAGGGACGTCGTCGAGGGTTACACCCGCCAGTGCTCCGTCCTCGTCACCGCGCGAGATCTGGCCATGATGGCCGCGACCCTGGCCAATCGCGGCGTCAATCCCCTCTCGGGCGAGCGAGTGATCCACGAACCGGTGGTGCGCCAAGTGCTGAGCGTCATGTCCACCTGCGGCATGTACGACGCCGCCGGCGACTGGGCGACCCAGGTCGGCATCCCGGCGAAGAGCGGCGTGGCCGGCGGCCTGATCGGCGCCCTCCCCGGCCAGATCGGCATCGCCACCTTCTCACCACGACTGGACGCCCACGGGAACAGCGTTCGCGGAGTGTCGCTGTTCGAGCGCTTCTCCTCCGACATGGGCCTCCATGTGATGGAGGTCCCCGCCGCCGCGCGCGCCATCGTGCGGTCCAACCACATCATCGGCGTCGGCGGACCGAATCCGGTCCGGATCCTCCAACTGCAGGGCGGGATCGCCTTCGCCGGAGCCGAGCGAGTCGTCCGCGAAATCATGAACACCGCCCCCGCTGAACCCAGGGTGGTTCTGGACCTCACCATGGTCTATTCGATCGACGACGTGGCACGGCGCATGCTGCTGGAAGTCGTGCGCCGGCTCACGCTGGACGGTCACGAGGTTTATCTCGTCGACCCGGAATCGGTCATGCCCGATCCCGATCCCGGCGACGGCGGCCGAGTCACCGTCGTAAAAGATGTGGAAGAAGTCATGACTTCACCCTCTCCGTCCTGAAGCCGGTGAAGCTCGGCGAAGATCCCGCCCGGCGGCTTGAGGAGCTGGTGGTACCTCCCCACACCGCGCGCACTCGGCTTCACGTAGGCAGTCAACCTGTGACTGCCCACGCACACCAGGAGCGCCCCGGCCGCACTGAGCTGGGGCGCGTCCTCATGTCAGGAGGGGCCCTCTCCTCGGAGTGGGCCCCTTCCTTCGATGCTGTCCCCCGGTCAGCGTTCCTCCCTGAGCTGATATGGCCCTTCGACATGAAGGCGGGCACGAGCATCGCCGTCTCCCGGACGGATGATCCGGCCGTCTGGTGCGGGTACGCGGACGCTGATGTACCCGTGGTCACCCAGTGGGACGACGGAGAGCACACGGGCCGGGACCCCGGGCAGGTCTCCACCTCGTCGGCGTCCATGCCCAGCGTGGTGTTCCGGATGCTCCGCGATCTGGACGTGCGGCCCGGGAACCGGGTGCTGGAGATCGGCACCGGGACCGGGTGGAACGCTGCGCTGCTCGCCCACCGTGTCGGCGCGGAGAACGTCGTCACCGTGGAAGTGGACGGGGCCGTTGCCGAGCGGGCGCGGTCCGCCCTGGAACGGTTCGGGGCCGGAGTGCGGGTGATCCACGGAGACGGATACGAGGGATGTCCCGAGAGTGCTCCGTACGACCGGATCATCGTTACCGCCGGGGTCCGCCACGTCCCCTTCGCTTGGGTGGAGCAGACCCGGCCGGGCGGCCTGATCGTCGCCCCCTGGGGGACCCACTACGGGAACGGGGACTGCGTGGCCCGTCTCGCGGTCGCCGCTGATGGACAGAGCGCTTCCGGGGCCTTCACCGGACCGGTGGAGTTCATGAAGCTCCGGGCACAGCGGCTCCCCCCGGTTGTCCATGGCGACTACGTGACGGGCGGCCCGGGAGACCGGGACACGTCGTCCACCAGCCTTACCGAGAACATGTTCCTGGGGGAGCGGTTCAGCTCCCAGCGGTTCGCTGTCAGTCTCCGGGTGCCGCACTGCCACCACGTCATCGCGGACAAGCGGGACGGTGCGCGGCCGGTGTGGCTGTACGGGCTCACTGATCGCTCATGGGCGTGCGTGATGTTCCGTGACGACGGCGAGGCGCGTGTCTGGCAGTCCGGCCCCCGCCGTCTCTGGAGCGAGGCGGAAGCCGCCCATCGCTGGTGGGAGAACGAGGGCAGGCCGGGGCACGACCGGTTCGGACTCACCGTGACAGCGGAAGGACAAGCCGCCTGGCTGGACACTCCGAACCGGTCCTGGCCCGTCTGAGGCCGAAAGCAGTACCGCCCCGTCCGTGCGCCGCCCCCACGACCGCGCTCACAACAGGGCCGCCGTCCGCCTGGTGTGAGCGGACGACGGCCCTGATCGGCGCGTGGCGGGCGGGGATCAGTCGGGGAGCCGGTCCACGATCCAGGTGCCCAGCTCTTCGGTGATGGCCGTGTGCGTGGTGGTCTCGGACGAGCAGCGGAAGTCGTCCAGCTCGCTCTCCTCCGGGCGCAGGGCGTCGATGTTGGCGTACAGATCGTCCTGCTTCTCGATGTCACGGATGGCGACCGCGCTGACGGAGGGGACGAAGCACACGTCCTCGTACCGCAGATCGATCTTGCCGCCGACGTTCTTCATCGCGTCGGCGAGGATCTTGTAGGTGTGCAGGGTGCCGCCGGGGGCGCCGTCCACCTCCGGGAAGCCGTCGGTGGTGATGGTCTTCTGGGCCTTCGGGAACCTGCGGTTCAGATAGGCGGCCGTCACATCGTCGCCCTGGGCCTGGGCGTAGAAGGTCGTGCCCGGGTAGATCCGTTCGATCCGCAGCGCGACCTCGCCGGGCTTCACCTCCGGGAGACCGACCCCGTCGGCCCGGCCGTTCGCCACACCGATCTTCAGCGGGACCTGCGGCCAGTGGTCGACCTCCGCCAGGGCGGCCAGGAACTCCGTGCGCTCCGGGGCGACGCCGATCTTGCCGGTGTCCTTGTCGTAGTGCTGCCACAGCATCTGCCGCGCCGCCGGGCTGTTCATCTGCTTCGCGAAGTCGTTCGGGAAGGGGATGAAGTGCGAGAACGCCTGCACACCGACCGGGACGGAAGCACCCCGGTGCGGGCTGTCGTACGAGAAGTACAGCGCGGCCCCGTGGTCGATCGCCTGCGACTCCATCTTGGCCAGCGCGTATCGGGTGACGATGCCGCCCATGCTGAAGCCGCCGACCACCAGCCGGGCATCGCCCAACTGCTCCGCCCTGGCCCTCAGAACCGCCCCGATGACCGCGTCGGCGTTCTCCAGGATCGACGCGCTGCGCTCCTCGTAACCCAGGAGGATCACATCCCTGCCGCGCCTGCGCAGCTCGCTGATGAACGGGTACTCGCCGCCCTCCAGCCCCTGGTAGAGCACATCCAGCTTGCTCCGTCCGAGACTGAAGCCGTCAGCCACGATCACGGGCCGGACGACCCCCGGGTTCCTGTCCCCGAGGAAGACCCACGCGAAGCCGTTCGGCAGGGGCCACACCTCATGCTCCGGCACCTCGATCGGCCCGGCGGGTTCAGCGGCCAGCGGACCGCCGAGGGTGAACGAACCGACGTTGGGCTCGGCCGTCTCTGACATACGCGTACTCCTTGCGAGGGGGGCGGCAGGACGACGTCATCCTGGGCATGATCAGGACGCATAACCCCTCTGAGCTGCGGGGTTCACTACTTCGGATGAAACCGGCACAGAGAGGGTTTGGCATGCCGTTTGGCTGAAACACTGTCGCCGAGTGCCGCCTACGCGGTCACGCTTCGAACGCCGGAAGTTCCCGCGCGTCCAACAGCCCACGAACGGTGCCGAGCGCGTTCCTCGGCGCAGCCGTGTGCTGATCGACGATGACCCCGCATCCCACCCAGGTCGCCCCGCACTCCTCGGCCATACTCCTGACCGCCGCAGCCTGGCTCCCCGTCTCGATCCAGTCGTCGATCAACAGCACACGGTCCGCCGGCGTGAGCGCGGATCGTTGGAGGCGCAGTGTGTGACGGAGACGCCGGTAATCGGGGACCGACCGGCGCACCACTTTGTCGCCGGGGAAGAGGCCCTCGCCCTTCCTGACAGGAACGAATCCGACGCCGAGTTCGACCGCTGCGGCACCGCCCAGAAGGAATCCCCGGGACTCGATCCCGCAGACCGCCGTGATCCCCTCGTCCCGGAACGGTTCCACGAGACCGGCGACCACGGCGGCCAGTGCCTCGGCATCGCGGAAGACCGCCCACACATCGGCGTGCCCGCCAACCCATCGGAAGTGCTCCAGAACCAGCTCACGCGCAGTCGTAGGCATGAGCGGGAGTCTTGCGATCGCCGGACAGCACGGCAACTCAATACCGGCTGCTGCGCGGCGGCGGGGACGGAGCGCTCGCGCCCGAGAGGGCGGGAGCGCTCCGCCGGGAAGAGTTACGCGGAGGTCGTCGCGAGCGTCAGGAACGCCTGCCACGAAGCGGCGGGGACGGCGAGGGCGGGGCCCTGCTTGTTCTTGGAGTCGCGGATGGCGATTCCGCTGGTCAGGACCGCGACCTCGACGCAGTTGCCCCCTGTGGCATTGCTGTAGGAGGACTTGAACCAGGAGGACTCATCGGCCACGCCGAGGGCCGTGATGTGCGTATTGATGGCTACTCCCACTGTCGCGCTAGTTGTTGCAGAAATTCGGCTGTACGAGCCGGAGGCAGAGCGCTCTCCCGCATGGCGTCGAAGCGGCGGATGTTCCGCTGCACCTCGCGTCGCTCGTCCGTGACGCTGATGGTGTTCGGCATGTCGACCTGTACGACGGGGGCGAGCACCTCGGAGAAGTCGAGGATCACGAAGTTGCTCTCCGCCCGGTAGGACACGACGTCATGGGGGAGGATCTGGATGGTCACATGATCCAGACGGTTCAGTTCCACGATCTCGTCATGCTGCTCGCGCATGATCTCGGGACCGCCCACCATGCATCGCACGGCGGTCTCATCGAGAATCACGCGCAGCTCCAGCGGGCTGTCGGAGCGCGTGATCAGTTCCTTCCGCTCCATCCGGAGCCGGATGTTCTGCTCGACGTACTCCGAGTTGGTCTCGTCCACCGGCTTGGCGATCGAGTACAGCGCCCGGGTGTAAGCCTCCGTCTGGAGCAGCCCGTAGACGAGGCTCGGCTGGAAGGCCCGCATGGCCCGCGCGTCCTGCTCCAGCCCTCGGTACGTCGGCATCTTCGACGGCATGAAGGCCTTGTAGGGCGTCCAGGGCTCCTTGCTCAGTGACTCCCGGTGGAGTTGGAGCAGGGTCTCCCGGTCCTCCCTGGCCATGCCGATGTCGTAGAGGTCCATGAGGGCTTCGAGGTCCGCCACGCGCGGGAGGTCGTTCTCGCCGATCTCGACACGTGCCAGCTTCGTGAACGAGAAGCCAAGCTCTCCCGTCACATCCTGAAGTGTCAGGCCCTTGCCCTCGCGGAGCTTCCTCAGCTCCTTGCCCAGCTCTCTGCGTCGGAATGTCGCGCCCCGTTTTGCTGCCACCTTGCTGTCCTCTCTCCTCGATGGTCTGCCGGTGCTCGATGTGACCTCTGTGGGGTGCCGACGCATGTCGTCCCCCTGAGTGTCCCACCACCTGTCGGCCCTTGGGCAAGTCGTGCCGCTTCTCGCGCATTTGCCAATTTCGCCCCCTAGGGCCTATGCGCTTGCATATTAACTCGCATATAGATCACCGTAGTTGAGTCAGACTCACATCGGACGGCGATACACAAACCTGGCCCAACCCTCACCCCTGGGCCCGGTCTCGCCCTGTCCGAAACCCGAAAGGAACAGGGCCATGCCCATCACCACCGCCGCTCCGCGCGCAGAGATCGTCACCGGGTTCGACGTCAGCCTGTTGCGGACCGGGAGCGGGGAGGCGATGAGTGCGCAGGACCGGACGTGGCCCGGGTTGATGCGGAGGGCGGGGAGGGCGCATCTGGGGATCTGGGAGTTGGAGGGGTTGGTGGAGAAGGTGGAGCTGTTGGTGTCGGAGCTGGTGACGAATGGGTTTCAGCACGGGCGGGGAGCGACCGTGGAGGTCCGGCTGTGGCGGACGAAGGGGTATGTCTGCATGGAGGTGAGCAGCGGGGGCGGGAAGACGGTGCCGTGTGTGCGGGAGGCGGGGCCGATGGAGGAGAGAGGGCGGGGGCTCTGGCTGGTGGATCTGCTGGCGGACGCGTGGGGGGTGACGCCGGACGGGGCGTGCACGTGGTGCCTGGTCGACGTACCCGCCGCCGCGCCGGCCGAGAGCTGAGAGGGCTTCCGATGGACGAGCACCTCGCGCGCGAGCGCCACGCCTGTGGCGAGAGCGCGACGCTGCCGCTCCAGTTGCTGCTGATCGCGCTGGAGTTCGCGCCCGACGGGCAGAGCCACCCTTTGGAGGTCGCGACCCGGCTGCGCTGCGGGCTGGAGCGGGACCACAGCGGGCCGCACCACGACTTCGTGCGGGAGCTGGACGGGGTCGACCCGGGGGAGGTCTGGGCCCGGTGGAGGAGCGGGCAGGACCCGGGGAGTATCGCGGCGCTGCCGGACTGCGAGGCGGTGAACGGGCTGCCGGCGGGGCGGGACGACGCGTGTGTGCTCTACGCGGGGCATCCGGGCGGGCACAGCTTCAGCTACGCCGATCCGGAGTACACGGAGTACACCGCGAGAGACGATGGGCACGCAGCGTGATCGGGCCGACCCCATAAACTGAGGGAAGTGCCGGGTGAGCCGCCCGGCAGGAGGACGGACGGAGCACCATGGCCCTCTCGATCACCAAGACGCACGGCAGTCTGAATGACATCTTCGTCATCGACGGAGCGCCGACGGACCATTTCGCCGAGGCGGACGTCGCCCGCGCGGTGCGGCTGCTCTGCGACCGTGAGCGGGGGCTCGGCGGGGACGGCGTCTACTTCGTGGCGGACAACGGGGACGGGAGCGCCGAGGCGTACTTCTACAACCCCGACGGCTCGGCCTCGCTGCTCTGCGGCAATGGGATGCGCGGCGCGGGACGGGTGCTGCTCGACCGCCATGAGACGGAGAGCGTGGTGCTGCGGACCGGGCCGCACGCGTTCACCGTACGGGCGGCGGAGACGACCTCGTACGGGGTGCGTCAGGTCTCGGTGGAGCTGCCGCCGGTCGACTTCGCGCCCGGGGAGCCGATCGTGGCGGGCACGGAGGAGCAGGCGTTCGTGGATCTGCCGCTGCCTCCGTACCACCCGTCCCGGCATGTGTCGGCGGTCGCGGTGCCGAACTCGCACCTGATCACGGTGGTGGACGACGGGTACGACGAGGCGGAGCTGATCGAGACGGGCGGCCGGGTCGCGGAGACCCCGGCGACGTTCCCGATCGGGGCGAATGTCTCCTTCGTGCATCCGCTCGCGGACACCGAGGTGTTCATCCGGACCTTCGAGCGCGGCGCGGGGCTCACCCCGTCCTGCGGCTCGGGGATCGCGGCCTCGCGGGCGGTGCTGTCGCGGCTGGGCCGGGTGGCCCCGGAGCAGCCGGTGACCGTGCGGAACCCCGGTGGGGTGGCGCGCAGCTGGATGCTGACCGACGGGGAGCGGTGGCAGCCGGTGCTGGAGGGGAACGCGACGCTGGTGTACGCCACCGAGCTGGAGCCGGAGGCGCTGCTCGGCGAGGGGCCCGTGGTCTTCGAGGCCTCGTACTTCACCGCCGAGAACGAGGCTTTCGCGGCGCAGAACGGTGAGAATCTGCGGGTGCTGAAGGAGTCCGGCATCGAGATGGAGCTGAAGAGCCCCGCCTGAGCGATAAAACGGCGAAGGGCGGGCCGTCGGTCGAAGAGACCGGCGGCCCGCCCCTTTTTTTGTCCGCCCGTTACGGCGTCTTCTTGGTCACCTGGAGGTCGGCGGTGGGCTCCTCGACCCTGCCGCCGGGGGTCCCCGCGGTGCTGTGGTTGTTGCCGGACACCGGGTCCCGGGTCACCGAGTGCACGACGGCCGTGTTGCGGATGTCGCTGCCGTCGCCGGTGTAGTCCGGATCGAGCTTCACCCTGAACACCCAGGTCACGGATGCCCCGGGCGCGAGGGTGGCCTGCGGTCCGCAGTCGACCGCGTCGCCCGACATGCACTCGTCGTCGGAGGCCACGAAGGTCAGCGACGAGGGCAGGGTGTCGGTCACCCTGACCTCCTCGGCCTGCGAGGGTCCGTTGTTGGTGACCGTCACCTGGTAGTCGAAGGACTCACCGGGTGCGATCGGGTCGGTGGTCACCGGCTTCTTGACGATCGCCAGGTCGGCGGAGGGAGCCGCGACCTGTCCGCCGGGCACGGTGGCCGTGTCGGTGTCGTTCTCGCCGGCCGGGTCGATGTTGTCGGCGGTGACGCGGGCGGTGTTCAGCAGATCGCTGCCGTCGCCCTTGTACGCCGGGTCGATCCGGACGGTGAGGGTGTACTCGATGGTCTCGCCGACCCGCAGCGGGGTGGCCCGGCGGCAGGAGACCGCGAGACCGGAGACCGTGCACCCGGCGGGCGAGGACGAGACGTACGTCAGGCCCGGGGGCAGTTCGTCGGAGAGCCGTACGTTGAGCGCGTCGGCCGAGGGTCCGTTGTTGGTGATGGTGATGCGGTAGTCGAAGGTCTGGCCGGGGATCGGCGCGACCGTGCCGACGGCCTGCTTGGTGACCGCGAGGTCCGCGTACGGCTGGTTGACCGCGCTGCCGGGGAGTCCGGCGGGCGGGCTGGTGTTGTTCCCGGGCACGGGGTCGGTGGTGTCCGAGGTCGCGGTCGCGGTGTTGGCGATGTCCGAGCCGTCGCCCCGGTAGTTCGGGTCGAGGCGGACGGTGAAGCGCCAGGTCTTGGAGGCTCCGGGCGCGAGGACCGCCTGCGGGCCGCAGGAGACGTTCTGGCCGGTGGCGGTGCAGCCGTCGGGTGAGGAGACGAAGGCCAGCGGGGTGGGGAGGGTGTCGGCGAGCCGTACGGCCAGGGCCTGCGAGGGGCCGTCGTTGGTGACGACGACGGTGTACTCGAAGGTCTGTCCCGGCGAGATCGGGGTGCTGGTCGTCGGCCGCTTGATGGTCCAGATGTCGGCCTGCGGCTGGGTGACCCCGCCGGGCGGCAGCACGGGCGGCGAGGTGTTGTCGGTCGGGTTGGGGTCGGTGGAGTCCGAGGTGGAGGTGGCGGTGTTGCGCAGATTGGTGCCGTCCCCGGAGTACGCCTCGCTCAGCTTCACCCGGAACACCCAGGACACACTGGCCCCGGGCGGGAGCACGCCGAGCGGACCGCAGGTGACCCGCTGGCCCGCCGCGACACAGGGGTCGGCGGAGGAGACGAAGGTGATCCCGGCGGGCAGATTGTCGGTCGCGGTGACATTGCGGGCGTCCGAGGGGCCGGTGTTCTGGGTGGTGATCCGGTACTCGAAGTCCTCGCCGGGCACGATCGGGCCGCTGCCCAGCGCCTCCTTGATCGTGTTGATGTCGGAGACGGGGTCGAAGGGGCCGACCGGGGAGACCGGGTCGGTCTTGTTGTTGCCGGGGTCCGGGTCGACCGACTCCGAGGTGCCGGTGGCGGTGTTCCCGAGATCGCTTCCATTGCCCTGGTACGAGGGGCTGAGCTGGACCACGAAGGTCCAGGTCTTGACCTCGCCCACGCTCAGCTGGGGCTCAGGACCGCAGGTCACGATCCGTCCGGCGGCGGTGCAGCCGTCGGAGGAGGAGACGAACTCCAGGCCCTCGGGGAGGGTGTCGGTCGCGGTGACGTTGCGCGCCACCGACGGACCGTTGTTCCGGGCGGTCAGGGTGTAGGTGACCAGTCCGCCCGGGGGCACGGCGGCTCGCTCCCCGGGGGCCCTGGCGAGCTGGGTCACCACCTCGGCGGCGGTCGCGGGGGCGACCGGCGGCACCGCGGCCAGCGCCCCGGAGGCTCCCGTTCCGGAGCACAGCGTCACCGCGCAGACCAGGGCGGCCACCGCCGCCCTCGCCCCCGGGAGCCGGCGTTTCATCCATCTCATCTGGCATCGATTCCGTTCATGATCCGGAGCCGTACACGAACTGTGCGGCTCACCGGCCCTTCGAGCGGCCGAGGTCAGCCAGTCGGCTAGTCCGCCCGCTTGGTGAGCACCAGATCAGCGGTGGGCGGGGTCACCCGGCCGCCGGGCGGGCCCGACGTACCGCTGTTGTTGGCGCTGTTGGGGTCCTCGGTGGCCGAGCCGACGGTGGCGGTGTTCCGCAGATTCGAGCCGTCGCCGGAGTAACCGGCGTCCAGCCGTACGCGGAAGGTCCAGCTCACCGAGGCTCCGGGAGCGAGGCCCGCGATCGGGCCGCAGAGCACATTGCGGCCGGTGGCGGTGCAGCCGTCCGAGGAGGAGACGAAGGCCAGCGCCGTCGGCAGCGGATCGCCGATCCGGACCTGACGGGCGGCCGAGGGGCCGTCGTTGGTGACGGTGACCGTGTACTCGAAGGTCTGGCCCGGCGAGACGGGTGCCGTGGTCACCGTCTGTTTGGCCGTCCGCAGATCCGCCCGGGGGACCGTCACCCCGCCGGGCGGCGGGGTGCCCGTCGAGGTGTTGTTGGCGGTGTTGGGGTCGCTGACGTCATGGGTGACGGTCGCGGTGTTCAGCAGATCGGAGCCGTCGCCCGTGTACGTGGGGGCGAGCCGTACCCGGATGGTCCAGGAGATGGACCGGCCCGCGGGCAGGCTGCTGAACACCGGACAGCTGACGTTCTGGCCGGTCGCGGTGCACCCGTTGGGCGAGCCGACAAAGGTGAGCCCGGTGGGGAGGGTGTCGGTGATCCGTACGTTGGTGGTGTCCGAGGGCCCGTTGTTCTGCGCCGTGAGCTGATAGTCGAACTGCTGGCCGGGGGTGACGGGACCGGTGCCGACGCCCGCCTTCAGCGCGGCGACGTCGGCCCGCGCGGTGACGGTGGTGGTCGCCGTCGCCGAGTTGTCGGCGTCGTTGGTGTCGGAGCGGTTGGCCGGGGCGGTGACGGTCGCGGTGTTGCTCAGGGTGGTCGGCTGGGCGGGCGCGGTGCCGGTGATGGTGTACGTCACCGAGCCGTTGCGCAGCAGATCGGCCGTGGTGTTGAGGGTGTTGCCGCTGCCGGAGCTCTGCCGGCAGAGGCTGCCCGCGGTGGCGACGCAGCTCCAGGTCACCCCCGTGAGCCCGGGAACGAGGTCCCTGACGATCGCGCCGACGACGTCGTTGGCGTCACTGTTGGAGACCCTGACGGTGTACGTCACCGGGCCGCCGCCCGCCGGGACGGTGGCGGGGCTGCCGGTCTTGGTGACCGACAGATTCGCCGGAACGTTGATCTTCAGATCGCCGATCTCATGGATGTTGGTCGCGCCGCCGGTGCCGCCGGAGAAGCCGACCTTCAGTGTGGACGGCAGGGCTGGCTGGTTGGCGATGGTGCTGACGTCGTAGTCGGTGATCAGCTGGTTCATCGGCGTACCCGGTCCGGTGTCGGACCAGAGGGAGACCAGCAGCCGGCCGGAGCGGGGCATCACGGTGACCCGGACGGTGCGGTAGTCGCCCCGGCCGCTGGTCTCGACCGTGCCGCCGGGGCCGTTCACGGCGGTGCCGTAGCGGTAGCCGGTGGTCCCGTTGCCGCCGCCGCGCAGCACGATCCGGTTGGGCTGGGAGCCCGGTCCGCCGTTGCCGACCTGACCGGAGGAGAAGTTGCCGAACTCGTCGACGCCGATGCCGAGGAACGCGCCGGGGACGCCCGAGCGGTTGCAGTTGGGCGGACCGCCGCCGCAGGCGTAGCCGAGGCTGCCGCCGGGGGCGCCGGTGCCGTTGGGGGCGGTGCCGTCGGCGAGGAAGAAGGCGAGGCCGTCGCCGCGCCTGCCGTCGAAGGTGGTGCCGCCGTAGGTGGCGTAGGTGAACTCGGCGACGATGCCGAGGCTGGTGGAGAAGGAGTCGTTCATCTCCCAGGCCCCGGCCTGGGAACTGGCCGCGCTGGTCAGCCGGAGCCAGCCGCCGGGCTGGAAGGTGGCGGAGCCCACGGCGGTGCCCAGGCTGCCGACGGCCGAGTCGAAGGGCTCGTGGACGGGGAAGTTCAGCGCGCGCGGCTGCTGTCGCTGCTGGTGGGCGGCGCGGGTGGCGCGGTCCTCGTCGAGCGCGGTGGCGTACTGGGGCAGCAGACAGAGCAGCATCCCGCACACCGTGGCCAGGGCGAGCCGCCGGCGGACGCCGGCGGCCCCGGTGCGGGCCGATCCCCGGGTGAATCTCATTCCGCAGAGCCTCTTCTCGAAACGGTGGGCGGGCGGCCGGGCGGGTTCAGCGCCGGGTGCTGCGGCGGGCGAGGACCACGAGGGCGCCGCCGGCGGCCAGCGTCAGACCGGCGGACCAGGGGAGCCAGCGGGGCAGCTCACGGCCGGTGTTCGGCAGCTGGGGACGGCCGCCGGGGTGGGGGTGGCCCGGCCCGGTGGGGTCCGTCGGGCGAGGCGGGTGGGTCGGCCGGGAGCCGTGCTGGAGATACAGCGGTCCGCCGTCGGGGGCGGTGGTGCCGGACGCGTTCCGGTTGTTGCCCGGGACCGGGTCGGTGGTGGTGGAGGTGACCGACGCGATGTTGTCGATCTCGGTGCGGTGGCCGCCGTGCCCGCCACCGCCATCGTGCCCGCCACCGCCGCCGTGGCCACCACCGCCGCCGTGCCCGCCGTCGTGGCCGCCGCCGGACCGGGGCGCGTTCTCCCGTACCCGTACGACGATCTCGTACGTCACCGACTCGCCGGACGGGAGCCGGTCGAGCAGCGGGCAGCTCACGGTCCGCGCCGAGGCCCCGGACGGCGCGCAGCCGCCGGGCGAGGAGACGAACCGCAGCTCCTCGGGGAGCGGGTCGGTGACCTGGACGTTCCGGGCGGTGGCCGGGCCCTTGTTGTGGACCGTGAGGCGGTACGTGAAGGTCTCGCCGGGGCTGACCGAGTTCCGCCCCTCGGGGAGCAGTGCGGTCTTGCGGAGGGAGAGGTCGGCCTTGCCCGCGCCGGGCGGCACATGGATGCCGGTGGTCGACGCGGTGTTGTTGGCGGGGTAGGGGTCGGCGGTCTGGGAGTCGACGGCGACGATGTTGGTGATGTCGGAGCCGTCGCCGGTGTAGCCGTCCACGAGGGCGACGGTGATCAGCCAGGTGTGGGTGGCGCCGACGGCGAGCGAGGGCAGCGGGCCGCAGGTGATGGTCCGGCCCTGGGCGGTGCAGCCGTCCGGGGAGGAGACGAAGGTCAGCTGGGGCGGGAGTTCATCGGTGATCACGACGTTCACGGCCTGGGAGGGGCCGTGGTTGAGGGCCGTGATCCGGTAGTCGAAGACCCCGTCGGCGTTGACGGGCCGCTCGGCGCGGGCCGCCCCGGAGGCGGCTGCGGGCGGCTCCACGGGCCTGGTGACGGGGGTGGGGGCGGCGGGGCCGACCTCGGTGTGGAGCGCGAGGTCGGCGCGCTCGCCGGGGGCGGCCTTGCCGTCAGGGGTGGGGGTGGGACCGGGAGTGGTCCCCACGGGCGGCTGCGCGGGGGGCTGTACGGGCCTCAGGGCCGGCGTCGGGAGGGCCGGCGGGGAGCCGCCGTCCGACGGAGACGCCGAGGCCGAGGCCGGGACACCGGCGCCCGGGGTGGCCGAGGCGCTCGCGCCCGGGGCCGAGATCAGCGCGCCCGCCGCCAGCACACAACAGGCGGCGATGACTCCACCGGCCCTGCGCGCTGCCGTCGCGGACCGTCCGTGGACGCTTCTCATGCGGGATGCCCTCCGTGCTCACCGGTCGATGATTCACCGAGACCACCACTCCCCGCCTCCGCGCCTTTTATCTGATAACCACTCAGAATTCCTCATAATGCACTAGCGACCGTGTACCGGTTGAACCCGGGCATGCCAGAGGGGCGGGCCCACGGCGTCTCCGCCGTGCGCCCGCCCCTCAGGGGCTCACGCCCTCAGACCGTCTCCCACACCGGGAGCCAGACGTCATTGGTCTCGCCGTCGGCGCTACAGGTGTACTGGATCAGGTTCCGGCCCTGGCCGGCACCGCCCTCGACGTTCAGGCACTTGCCGCTGGACTTGACCACCAGCTGGTAGCCGACGCCCTTGGGGACGAGCTTCCACTGCTCGTTGTCGTCGGTGCCGCAGGGCCACTGGATGATCCGGGCCCCGTCGTCGTTCGAGGCCCCCCAGACGTTCAGGCACTTGCCGCTGTGCTCCGCCTTGAAGCGGTAGTAGCCGCTGCCGGTGGCCTCCGGCTCCCAGCGCTGGTTCTCCTGGCCGTTGAGGGCCCACTGGACGACCTCGGCCCCGTCATCGCCCGAAGCCCCCGCGACATCCGCGACCTGCCCCGGGTCACTGGCCAGCCGGAGCGTCACCAGCTCCGCCGACACGGCCCGCTTCGCCGGACTCGCCGCCCCAGGACTCGCCGCCGCCGGACCGAGCAGACCGAGGGTCATCGCCGCGCCCGCCATCAGCGCCACCGCGCCCGCCGCCAGAGACCGTCGAGAATGTGTCGTCATGAACTCTCCCTCGCTCCACGCCATTTCCCGTGAGGGGATGGCGACTCTCCGTGTTGGCCGGTATGCATTGCCAGCCGTCCGGGCCCGCATGCGCCGATCCCGGCGAATGCTCCATTGGAGTGAGTGAGGGGTTCGCGTTGACAGAGAAGCGCCCGGGCGGAAAGACCGCCCGGGCGCTTCCGGAGTACGACCTAGAGGAAGGAGTTGATCTCGATCGTCTCGGTACGGCCGGGGCCGACGCCGATCGCCGAGATCGGCGCGCCGGACATCTCCTCCAGCGCCTTCACATAGGCCTGCGCGTTCTTCGGCAGGTCGTCGAAGGTCTTCGCCTTGGTGATGTCCTCGGACCAGCCGGGCAGCTTCTCGTAGATCGGCTTCGCGTGGTGGAAGTCCGTCTGCGAGTAGGGCAGCTCCTCGACGCGCTTGCCGTCGATCTCGTACGCGACGCAGACCGGGATCTCCTCCCAGCCGGTGAGCACGTCCAGCTTGGTGAGGAAGAAGTCCGTCAGACCGTTGACCCGGGTCGCGTAGCGCGCGATCGGGGCGTCGAACCAGCCGCAGCGGCGGTCACGGCCGGTGGTCACACCGCGCTCGCCGCCGATACGGCGCAGCGCCTCGCCGTCCTCGTCGAACAGCTCGGTCGGGAACGGACCCGCGCCGACCCGGGTGGTGTAGGCCTTGAGGATGCCGATGACCCGGGAGATCTTCGTCGGGCCCACGCCCGCGCCCGTGCACGCGCCGCCGGCGGTCGGGTTCGAGGAGGTGACGAAGGGGTACGTGCCGTGGTCCACGTCGAGCAGGGTGCCCTGGCCGCCCTCGAAGAGGACGACCTTGCCCTCGTCGATGGCGTCGTTGAGGATCAGCGTGGTGTCCGCGACATACGGCTTGATCCGGTCCGCGTACTGGAGCATCTCCTCGACGATCCGGCCGGACTCGATCGCCCGTCGGTTGAAGACCTTCGCGAGGAGCTGGTTCTTCTGCTCCAGGGCGGCGTCGACCTTCTGGACCAGGATCGACTCGTCGTACAGGTCCTGGACCCGGATGCCGACGCGGTTGATCTTGTCGGCGTAGGTCGGGCCGATGCCCCGGCCCGTGGTGCCGATCTTCCGCGTCCCGAGGAACCGTTCCGTCACCTTGTCGAGGGTGACGTTGTACGGCGTGATCAGATGAGCGTTTCCGCTGATCAGAAGCTTGGACGTGTCAATTCCGCGGTCGTTCAGCCCGCTCAGCTCGGAGAGCAGGACGGCCGGGTCGACCACAACTCCATTGCCGATGACCGGGGTGCACCCCGGGGAGAGGATTCCGGAAGGGAGCAGATGAAGCGCGTATTTCTGGTCGCCGACGACGACCGTGTGGCCGGCGTTGTTGCCGCCCTGGTATCGCACCACATAATCCACTGATCCACCGAGGAGGTCGGTGGCCTTTCCCTTGCCCTCGTCACCCCACTGAGCACCGAGCAGCACAAGTGCGGGCACAGGCGTACACCCCTTCCGGGCGGGGCATGTCCAAGGTCAGGGGGCGTGAGCCGTGCCTGAGTCCGCGGACCGGTTGCCCCGGAATAGACGAAGCCCCTGGCGCAATAGCGCAAGGGGCTCTTGCACAAAGATGCTACCCGAGGAAGGACCGAGGTGTCGGCTCACGACCAGCTGCTGGTGGTCATCGACCCGGTCGCCCGCCGAAGTGACGGCGAGTCCGTTCGGATCGCGAAGGATGTTCTGTGCGGCGGGTCGGAGGCGAAAATCTGTCTTCCGGAGGGGCCCGAGGAGTTCGCGCGGGCGCTGGCGCGCCGGGGTTCGCGGCGGCCGGTGGTGATCGGGGACGACCGGGCGCTGCTGCGCGCGGTGTCCCTTCTGTACCGGGATCGCTGGCTCGGCGACGGGGCCCTGTCGCTGATTCCGGTGGGTCCGGCGGTGGAGCTGGCGCACTCCCTGGGGGTCCCGCAGGGGCCGGTGGCCGCCGCGCGGGCGGTGCTGGACGGGGTGGTCCGGCGGCTGGATCTGCTGGTCGACGAGAGCGACGGGGTGGTGGTGGGGGATCTGACGATCCCCGCCTCGCCCGTTCCGGCGGGGGCGGGGACGGTCTGGGGGGCCTGCCGCCATCTGGCCCGGTCGCTGGTCCGGCCGGCCCCGGTCCCGGCGGCCCGGATCCACCGCCAGCGGCTGCGGGTGGAGGCGGACGGGCTGGTCCTGGCCGATCTGAACCGCGAGGTGGAGGGGGTGACGGTCCGCACCGCCGGGGGCCGGGCCGAGGTCGTCATCCAGCCGGGCGGGTCCAGGGAGCCGCTCACCGCCAAGGCCCTGACCGTGACCGTCTCCGGCCCCGACTTCCGCTACCGCGCCGACACCCAGGTCACCGGCCCCGTCCGCACCCGCACCTGGACCCTCCGCCCGGGCGCCTGGGGCCTCACCCTGCCCTACCAGCCGCCCCCGTGACCGGGCCGGGGCCCGCACCGCACCCCGGACCGGGCCGGACGGCTACACCCCGCCGAAAGTGCGGCGGCGGTGGTCGCGCCAGCGGTCCAGCAGCAGGGGCAGTTCGCGCTGGAGGAACTCGAAGAACTCCAGGGTCTCGGCGAGCCTGCGCCCGCCCGCCGAGTCCGGGCCGAGGCTCGCCACGCCCTCGCGCATGGTGTCCTCCCACTTCTTGATGATCTGGTCGCGGTGGGCCAGCGCCTCGTACCACTGGTTGCTGTGCACCCGGTAGCGCTCGCGGCGGGAGCCGGGCTCCCGCTCGCGGGAGACCATGCCGACGTGGGCGAGATAGCGGACCGCGCCGGAGACCGCCGCCGGGCTGACCTTGAGCTGCTCGCCCAGCTCGGCCGAGTTCATCGCCCCGGAGTCCGAGGCGAGCAGCGCCGCGAAGATCCGCGCGGGCATCCGGGCCATCCCGGCCTCCGCCAGCTGCCCGGCGAACCTCTCCACAAAGGCGGAGACCAGCTCCGGGTCCTGCTTCCGGCCCTGCCCGGCGGCGTCCTGTTCCGTCGTCATGCCCGTGATCCTCTCCCGGCCCGCTCCCCCACCCAACTTTATACGTTTCTTTAACTTCACAAATTTGTGAAACAAGCGTAGTTTCCAGATATGACGAAGGCCATCACGGTCGGCGGACTGCACAAGTCGTTCGGCCGGACGCACGCCCTCACCGGGCTCGATCTCACCGTCGGGACCGGCGAGGTCCACGGTTTCCTCGGCCCCAACGGGGCCGGCAAGTCCACCGCCGTCCGGGTGCTGCTCGGGCTGCTGCGCGCCGACGCGGGAGACGTCCGGCTGCTCGGCGGGGACCCCTGGCGCGACGCGGTCGCGCTGCACCGCCGGATCGCGTACGTCCCCGGCGATGTGACCCTGTGGCGCAACCTCTCCGGGGGCGAGGTCATCGACCTCTACGGCAGACTGCGCGGCGGGCTCGACCCCGGCCGCCGCGCCGAGCTGATCGAGCGCTTCGAACTCGACCCCACCAAGAAGGGGCGCGCCTACTCCAAGGGCAACCGCCAGAAGGTCGCCCTGGTCGCCGCCTTCGCCTCCGACGCGGAACTCCTCGTCCTCGACGAGCCGACCTCCGGACTCGACCCGCTGATGGAGGGCGTCTTCCAGAGCTGTGTGGCCCAGCAGCGCGACCGGGGCCGGACCGTGCTGCTCTCCTCCCACCTCCTGAGCGAGGTGGAGGCCCTCTGCGACCGGGTCAGCATCATCCGCGCCGGCCGGACCGTGGAGACCGGCTCCCTCGCCGAGCTGCGCCATCTCACCCGTACCAGCGTCACCGCCGAACTCGCCGGACCGCCCAACGGCCTCGCCCGCCTCCCCGGGGTGCACGGCCTCGACGTCCGGGGCCACCGGGTGAGGCTCCAGGTCGACACCGACAAGTTCGACGCGGTGCTGCGCGCGCTCACCGCCTCCGGGGTGCGGTCGCTGATCAGCACCCCGCCGACGCTGGAGGAGCTGTTCCTGCGCCACTACACGGACGAGGCGGGGGCACGATGACCACCGGCAGCCGCGCCCTGGCCGGCACCGGGACCCTCCTCGGGCTCGCGCTCCGCCGCGACCGGGCCATGCTCCCGCTGTGGGCCGGGCTGCTCTCGCTGACCGTCGTCAGCGGCGCGGGCACCGTCGGCTCGCTCTACGCCACCGCCGCCGAGCGCGCGGACCTCGTGCGCTCGCTGGCCGTCAACGGCTCGCTGCGCGCCATGCTCGGCCCCGCCTTCGGCGACTCCCTCGGCGCGCTCGTCAGCTGGCGCTTCGGCGTCTTCGCCGCACTGGCGGCCGGCGCGCTGAGCCTGATCGTCGTGGTGCGGCACACCCGGGAGGAAGAGGAGAGCGGCCGGCAGGAGATGCTCTCCTCCGCGATGGTGGGACGGCGCGCGCCGCTGACCGCCGCCCTGCTCACCGCGCTCATCGCCAACACCGCGCTCGCCCTGGCCATCACCGCCGGGCTCGCCCGGCCGACCGGCTCCGCCACCGGGGCCCTCGCCCTGGGCCTGGCCGTCGGGCTGACGGGCATGGTCTTCGCCGGGCTCGCGGCGATCACGGCCCAGCTCACCGAGAGCGCCCGCGCGGCGAAGGGCCTGGCCGCAGCCGCGCTCGGCCTCGCCTACGCGCTCCGCGCGGCGGGCGACTCGGCCGCCGCCGACGGCTCCGCCGCGCCGACCCGGCTCTCTCCGCTGGGCTGGGCGGAGCAGATCCGCCCGTACGCCGGTGAGCGCTGGGAGTTCGCCGCCCTGCTCGCGCTCGTGGCGCTGGCGCAGATCGCGGTGGCGTACGCGCTGACCGGGCGGCGCGACATCGGCACGAGCTTCCTGCCGTCGCGGCCCGGACCGGCCGCCGGACGGATCGCGGGCCCCACCGGGCTCGCCTGGCGGCTCCAGCGGGGCGCGCTGCTCGGCTGGACGGCCGCCTTCCTCGCCGCCGGGATCGCCTTCGGCTCGCTGGCCTCGGGCGTGGCCGCTCTGGTCGGCGAGAACGAGAGCACCCGGGGCATCTTCGAGCGGATGGGCGGGCAGACCGGTCTCACCGATGCCTTCCTCGCCTCGATCACCGGTCTGTTCGGCCTGGTCGCCGCCGTCTACGCGACCTCGTCGGTGCTCCGGGCGCACGGCGAGGAGACCGGCGGACGCGCCGAACCGGTCCTCGCGGGCCCGGTCGGCCGCACCCACTGGGCGGCGGGCCATCTCGCCCTCGCCCTCGGCGGCTCGGCCCTGATCCTCACCGCCGCCGGACTCGGCATGGCCGTCGGCCACGGCACCGCCCCCGGCCCCCTCCTGGGCGCGGCCCTGTCCCAGCTCCCGGCCGTCTGGCTGCTGGGCGGGCTCGCCATGGCGCTGTACGGGGTGCTCCCCCGGGCCGTCGTGGCCGCCTGGGCCGCCGTCGGCCTCACCCTGGCCGTCGGCTGGATCGGCCCGGCGCTGCGGCTGCCGGACGCCCTGCTGGAGCTGTCCCCGTTCGGGCTGCTCCCCAAGCTGCCGGGGAACCCGATGGAGTGGCGGCCCGCCCTGGTCCTCACGGCCCTCGCCGCCGCCCTGGTCGCCGTCGGCCTGGCCGGGCTGCGCCGCAGGGACCTGCGGAGCTGACCCCGAGGGGCGGATCTCAGCCGCCGATCCGCCAGTACAGCTCGGGGTCGGGAACCGTCCCGCAGGGCGTGAGCCCCGGCCGGGGGCTGCGGTAGCGGTCCTGGTTCCACCGGGGGAAGGTGCGGTCCTCCTGGTGGAGGCAGCGGTCCCCGGTCCCGGCGATCCGCCAGGCCGACCGCTTCCAGGAGCCGTCGGGCCACGGCAGCCGCCGCCACTTCTGGTCCGCCCGGGACGCCTCGCACCGGAGCAGGAGGACACCGGTGCGGACGGCGGTCAGACAGTACGCGCCGTGCGCCCGGGGTCTGATCGAACCGTCGCCGCCGAAGCCCCACCGCTGGGCCCCGGTGCCGTCGCAGCCCGCGATCCCGACCGACCAGGACGGGGGCGCGGAACCCCGTACCCCGAGGCACTGCTCCGGGTTCCTGCCGGTGAACGCCGTCGTCCGCCCGATGTCCCCCATGATCTCGCCGGGCCGGGGATCGCGGTGGCGCTGCTCGTACTGGCGCAGCACCCACGCGGCGTGGTCGTGCGGAAGGGGCTTGGTGTAGAGGGACTCGTCCACGCACACCCGCTCCCGGGGGCACTGCCGCTCGGCGTCGTACCAGCGGGCGATCCGCTCCTTCGCGGCCTGCTGGGACGGGGTGAGATTCACCGCCAGCGGGGTCATCGTGTAGGCGAGATAGGCCCTCGGCTCCACCCCGGCGCGGTAGGCGGCCTTGCGGAGATAGCGGGCCCCGATGCCGTGGTCGGCGTGGTCGACCCGCCCGTCGAGCCCGAAGGCGAACGACGCGTTGTCGTGGTCGAGGGTGAGGACGCGCCGGGCCCCGCTGAGGCGGATCAGCGAGGTCAGCGTCGTCAGCAGTTCTTTCTCGTCGTAGCCCTCACCACGCTGGAACAGCGAGATCTCCCGCCGGTCGCCGGTGAACAGCCGCAGCATGCTGTCCTTCTGGCCCCCCTTGGGCATGCCGTCGTGCAGCCTCATGAAGGTCAGCCGCACCTCCGCGCCGGGCTTCCGCCCGGCCAGGGTGAACGACTGGACCACCCGGCCGCCGGTCACCACATCGGCCGGCGTCCAGCGGTCGGCCGCCCCCGCCATCTCCGCGTACGCCTTGCGGACGCCGTTGGCCCGGTTCCGCGCGTAGTTGCGGGCCTCCAGCGGATTGCGCTCCCCGTCGTCCCCTGCGGTGAGATAGACGGTGGTGAGGGCGCAGCCGGCCCGGACGGTCCGCTCGATCTCCGGGTTGACGAAGAAGAGGTCGTCGTCCGGGTGGGCGACGCCCACCAGGGTGCGCCGGCAGCCGGGCGGATCCTTCGGGAAGGCGGCGGCCCGCGAGGCCGGGGGCTCGCCGCTGCCGACGGGCGGCGGCGGCGAGCCCGCCGGAGCGCAGGAAGCCGCCGTCACCGCGCAGAGCAGCAGCGCCGCCAGGGCCGCGGCGCAGCGGCTCAGCCGCTCACCGCCGCCCGCTTTCGCCATGAATGCCGCCTTTCACCGCCATTCTTCACCGTTCATGGCGGATCAGCGGTATTTCCCTGCCGCTGGGGCCTGTCCTACACCTCCACCAGCAGCTCGTCCACACCCCGGATGACATAGCCGGGGTTCCACGCCGGCTCCCCCGTCAGCCGCATCGCCGGGGCCGACCTCAGCAGCTCGCCGAAGGAGGCCAGCAGCTCGATCCGGGCCAGCGGCGCGCCCAGGCAGAAGTGAATGCCCGCCCCGAAGGTGATGTGGGGGTTGTCGGCGCGGCCGAGGACGAGGGCGTCCGGGTCGGTGAAGCGCGCCGGGTCGCGGTTGGCGGAGCCGAAGAGCAGGGCGAGTTCCGAGCCGCGCGGGACGAGCGTGCCGCCGATCTCGATGTCGTCGAGGACCCAGCGCTCGAACATCTGGAGCGGGGTGTCGAAGCGCATCAGCTCCTCCACCGCCGTGGGCAGGAGGGAGTGGTCGGCGCGCAGCTCGGCGAGCTGCTCGGGGTGGCGGAAGAGGGTCCACCAGCCGTTGGCGGTGGTGTTGACGGTGGCTTCGTGGCCGGCGTTGAGCAGCAGCACACAGGTGGAGATCATCTCCTGCTCGCTCAGCCGGTCGCCCTCGTCGTGGGCGGCGATGAGGGCGGAGATCAGATCCTCGCCGGGCGACCTTCTGCGCTCGGCGATCAGCGTCCGCAGATAGTCGGAGAACTCCACCGACGCCGTCACCGCCCGGCGCGCGGTCTCCTCGGAGGGGTTCAGCTCGAACATTCCGCAGATATCGGCCGACCAGGGCCGCAGCAGGCCCCGGTCGCCCTCCGGGACGCCCAGCATCTCGGCGATGACCGCCACCGGCAGCGGCTCGGCGACATCGGCGAGCAGATCGCCGCCGCCCTCCTTCACCACCTTCGCGACCAGTTCGGCGGCGAGCCGCCGTACGGTCGGCTCCAGCGCGGCCACCGTCCTCGGGGTGAACGCCTTGGTGATCAGCCGCCGGATCCTGGTGTGGTCCGGGGCCTCCAGATCAAGGATGCCGTGGTCGTTGAGGGTGTGGAACGGCTCGTGGGCGGCGGGCGGCGGGGTGCGGCCGAACTCCTCGTGGGTGAAACGGTGCAGATAGGTCCGCCCCAGCCTGCGGTCCCGCAGCAGCGCGGAGACATCCTCGTAGTGCGGTACGAGCCACTGCCGGGTCGGCTCGAACCAGTGCACCCGCCCCTCGGCCCGGAGCCGCTCATACGCGGGGTACGGATTCGCCACGAAGGCGGGCGACCAAGGTTCGAAAAGTGCGCTCATAGCGGGACGTTAACGCTCGTGCACCTCGCTGACCAGAGCGGAACAGCAAGCTCCACCCGCTTGTGACCTGCGGCTATCGAGTGTTTATCCCGGAGTGACCAACCGTGCCTCATAAGCGAAGACCGCCGCCTGGGTGCGGTCCCGCAGCCCCAGCTTCACCAGCACCCGGCTCACATGCGTCTTGATGGTGGACTCCGCGACCACCAGATGCGAGGCGATCTCCATGTTGGACAGCCCCTGGGCTATCAGCACCAGTACCTCCGTCTCCCGCTCGGTCAGCTCCCCGACCCGGGCGGCGGAAGCCACCCTGGGCACGGTGCTGAGCTTGGAGAACTCGGTGATCAGCCGGCGGGTCACGGTCGGCGCGAGCAGCGCCTCGCCCGCCGCCACCACCCGTACGCCGTCGGCGAGCTGCCGCGCGGAGGCGTCCTTGAGCAGAAAGCCCGAGGCCCCCGCGCGCAGCGCCTGATAGACGTACTCGTCCAGATCGAAGGTGGTCAGCACCAGCACCTTGGAACCACTGTCGGCGGCGACGATCTCACGGGTGGCCTCGATGCCGTTCAGCTCCGGCATCCGGATGTCCATCAGCACCACGTCGGGCCGCAGCTCGGCCACCTTGACGACGGCCTCGCGGCCGTTGACCGCCTCGCCGACGACCTCGATGTCCGGCATCGCGTTCAGCAGTACGGAGAATCCCTCGCGGACCATCATCTGGTCGTCCACGATCATTACCCGGATCGTCATACCGGCTCCTCCGCGTTCAGGGCGACGGGAAGGAAGACGGCGACCTCGTAGCCGCCGTCCTCGGTGTCGAGCGCGGTCATCTCGCCGCCCAGCATCGACACCCGCTCCCGCATCCCGGTGATGCCGTGCCCCGCTCCCGGCGACGGCTTGACCAGGCCCTTGGCGGCGGTGTTCACGACCCGCAGCCCGAGCCCGCCGAGAACATAGCTGACCTCGACCTTCGCCGAAGAACCCGGGGCGTGCCGCAGGGCGTTGCTCAGCGCCTCCTGGATGATCCGGTACGCCGACAGCTCGACGCCCTGCGGAAGGGTCCGCACCGATCCGGTGACGGTCTTCTCCACCTCGAGGCCCGCCTCGCGGACGTTGTCGAGGAGACGGCCCAGATCGCCGAGGACGGGCTGCGGGGCGTCGGGGGCCTCGTAGTCCTCCGCGCGGACGACGCCGAGGATCCGGCGCAGCTCGGTCAGGGCGGCGACCGCGTTCTCGCGGATGGTGGCGAACGCCTTCTCCAGCTCGGGCGGCGGGTTCTCCACCCGGTAGGGCGCGGCCTCGGCCTGGATCGCGACCACGGACATGTGGTGGGCGACCACGTCGTGCAGCTCGCGGGCGATGGTGGTGCGCTCCTCCAGCAGGGTGCGGCGGTCGCGCTCCACGGCGGTGACGGACTGCTGGACGGCGACCTCCACCCTGGCCTCGCGGCGTACGTGCACCACGGTGGTGGCGAGCAGCAGCAGGGCGGCGCAGAAGAGCAGCGGCACGGAGTTGCTCCCGTACCCGGCCCAGTCGAAGAACAGCTCGAAGAGCATCGCGTAGGCGGCGGTCAGCACCCACATCCAGACGGCGGTGCGCGGCCGGGTCCGCAGCGCCACCACCGTCAGCACCGCCAGATGCGCGACGAAGCCGGGCGGTGTCCACGGCCACATGTCCGCGTAGGGCATGAGCGCCATGATGAGCGGGGTGGCGGCCATCGAGGCCCAGAACGCGGCGACCGGGCGGAGCAGCGTCATCGCCACGACGGCCCCGTAGGCCAGGGCGAACAGCGGCATGAGCGCGCCGTTCCGGATCGACGCGGCGGCCCCCATCATGATGAACGCCGCCACCGTGAGCACGGCGGCGTGCGGGGCCCGGACCGCGTGCCCGCGTATCCGCTCCGGGAGCCGGCGGATCAGCGACCCGTCGGGGCGCAGCGGGGGCAGCGGGCGGTAGGCGAAGGCGTCGTGGAAGAGGTCCTGGCGGAGGCCGCTCAGGG
This sequence comes from Streptomyces amakusaensis, assembly GCF_039532665.1. Lineage (NCBI taxonomy): Bacteria > Bacillati > Actinomycetota > Actinomycetes > Kitasatosporales > Streptomycetaceae > Streptomyces > Streptomyces amakusaensis. The sequence continues at coordinate 44,736 of NZ_BAAASB010000027.1, forward strand.
CCCCGGAGGCCAGCCGGTACTCAGGGCTTCGGGTCTTCTCGGTCACGCCCCAAACGGTACGGGCGGGTACGGACGCGGTCGTCCCGCTGGCTGCGGATACCGCCGCGTCCGTCCTGAGGACTACGTGTAGGTCACACGTCGCCCTTGGCCGCGTCGGCGGTGAAGACGCCCGCGTGCTCCTTCGCCCACTCGGCGAAGGTGCGCGCCGGGCGGCCGGTGACCCGCTCGACGGTGTCGACGACGGTACGGCCCACCGGCGGGGTGTCGCGGTAGACCATCAGCAGGAAGTCGACGACCTCCTCGGACTGTCCGGCCGCCCGCCAGCGGGCGACGGCCTCCTCCTCGGTCAGCTCCACCAGCCGAATGGCCCCGCCGCGCGCGGCGGCCAGCGTCTCCGTCTTGTCCGCGATCGTCAGCACCTGCGGCCCGGTGATCACATACTCCTGTCCGCCGTGGCCGTCCTCGGTGAGGGCGACGGCGGCGACCGCGCCGATGTCCCCCTCGTGGACCATGGCGCTGAGCCGGTCGGTGAACGGCTCGCGGACCTCGCCGTCGGTACGGACGGACTCGGCCCACTCCAGGGCGTTCGACATGAACTCGACCGGCATCAGCACCGTCCACCCGAACTCACTGGCGCGGACCGCGTCCTCCAGCGGGGTGGGGCCGCCGCCGTGCAGCACGGTGATCCGGCGGACGCCCGCCTCGCGGGCCAGCTCCAGAATGCGCGGGCCGGTCTCCAGCGGGGTGAAGTACGGCCCGCCGAAGGTGATCAGATGGAGTCCCGTGACGCCCTGGAGGGCGGCGGCGAGGGACTCGGGGTCGGTGAGGTCGCCGCGTACGGTCTCCACCCCGGCGGGGAGGTCCGCACGCGCGGGGTCACGGGTGAGGGCGCGTACCGAGTGGCCTCGGTCCAGCAGTTCGCGGACAAGCCGGCGGCCGACGGTTCCGGTTGCTCCGGTGACGAGATGAGTCATGGGAACACCGTAGAAAGCCTTACGGTCAGCCGCTGTCCTCAATCCGTCTGTCTCACCAGGCGAGCTGGGCGATCTCCTCGGCGACCACCGCGCAGGCGTCCGCCGCCGGGTCGATCAGCGCGAAGTGCCCGATCTCCTCCAGCAGGGTCAGCCCGACGGTCTCCCCGGCCCTGGCTGCGGCGTCGACGAACGACTCGGCGAGCGTGTGCGGCACGGTGATGTCCGCCCGCCCCTGCACCAGGGCGGTGGCGATCCCGGTGGGCAGCAGCACGGCCGGGTCGCTGTGCGCCCGCCGCTCGGCGAGCAGTCCGTCGCCGCCGCCCTCCCCCACCAGGAACTGGCGCACCGCGCCGCCGCAGCCGTCCAGTTCCACGGCGAGCGCCAGATCGGCGAGCGGGGCGAGCGCGACCACCCCGCGCAGCGGCGGCGGCGCGGGCAGCCGCCAGGGGGACCCGGCGGGCAGCACATGCCGGGCGGCGGCCCACAGCGCGAGCTGACCGCCCGCCGAGTGGCCGCTCAGCACGGTCCGCGAGGCGTCGGCCGCCGGCAGCGCCTCGCGGGCGAGCGCGGGCAGTGCGTCCAGCACGGCGGCCACATCGTCGAAGGTCTCCGGCCAGCGCCCGGCGACCGGCCCGGACCCGCCCTGCTGGGGCAGGTCCCGGCCGCGCCGGTACTCCACATTGGCGACCGCGAGACCGCGCCGGGCCAGGAAGTCCGCGAACGGGGTGACATGCCGCCGGTCGTACCGGGCCCGCCAGGCCCCGCCGTGCAGCAGGACGACGAGCGGCACGCCCTCCCGGCCGTCGCGCGGCGCGTAGAAGTCGACGAGCTGATCGGGATGATCGCCGTACGCGATGGAGGCGTCCGGAGCCACCGCCGGGTGCGAGAAGACCGACTCGGCCTCGGCGGTGTCACGGGCGACAGGGTCCGGCATGCGGGTCAACCTTCCCGGGAAGTCGCGGAATTGGCCGCGGGCCCCGGAAGGGCGACCCGCGGAAATGATCTGATCAGCGGGGACGCTATCAGTACCCCCCGCCGGCCGATCCCAACCCCGGCTCAGGCCCTCGGCACTTCGGCGAGCACCTCCCCGAGCGTTGCCGCCGCCCGCCGGACGTCCTCGAATCCGGTGTACAGGGGCGTAAACCCAAAACGCAGCACGTCGGGCCCGCGCAGATCCCCGACGACCCCGCGCCCGGCGAGCCGCTCCATCACGGCGGGAGCCTCGGCGCAGCGCAGCGCGATCTGGCTGCCCCGGGCCTCGTGCGCGACCGGGGTCAGTGAACTCACCCTGGAATCAACCCCGTTGAGACCACCCTCCGTGTACGCCTCCGCGCACCGGAGGAAGAAGTCGGTCAGGGCCAGACTCTTCGCCCGTACGGAGTCCATGCCGACCCCGTCCCAGACGTCCAGCGCCGCGTCCAGCGCCAGCAGGGAGAGGATGTCCGGCGTCCCCACCCGCCCGCGCGCCGCGCCGCCGGCCGGGGTGTAGCGGTGGTCCATCGCGAACGGGTCCGCGTGCGAGTTCCACCCCGGCAGCGGGGACTCGAACGCCTCCTGGTGGCGCTCGGCGACGTACAGATACGCGGGTGAACCGGGCCCGCCGTTCAGATACTTGTAGGTGCAGCCCACCGCGAGGTCGACCCCGTGGGCGTCCAGGCCCACGGGCAGCGCGCCCGCGCTGTGGCACAGGTCCCAGACGGCGATCGCGCCCGCCTCGTGGACGGCGGCGGTCAGCGCGGGCAGATCGTGCAGCCGGCCGCTGCGGTAGTCCACATGGTTGAGGAGGACGACGGCGGTGGCCGGGCCGAGCGCGGCGGACAGCTCCCGGGGGTCGGCGCGGACGATCCGGCGGCCCGTCATCCGGGCCGCCGACTCGGCGACATAGCCGTCCGTGGGGAAGGTGGCGGCGTCCACCACGATGTCCGTACGGCTCTCGTCCGCGCTCAGCCGGACCCCGGCGACCACGGCCTTGAACACATTGACACTGGTGGAGTCCCCGACCACGATCTGCCCCGGCCCCGCCCCGACCAGCGGCGCGATCCGGTCGCCGATCCGCTCGGGCGCGTCCCACCAGCCGCTCTCGCGCCAGGAGTGGATCCGCAGTTCGCCCCACTGGCGGGCGACGACATCGGCGAGACGGGCGGGGACATGGGCGGGGAGCGCGCCGAGCGAGTTCCCGTCGAGATAGACCCCGCCGTCCAGGACGAACAGCTCGCGCAGCGGGGCGAGCGGATCGGCGGCGTCCAGCGCGGCGGCGTCGCGGACCAGTCCGTCAGCGTCCGTCATCCGGTGGTCAGACATGGCTGCGGGCCGTCCACAGCTCGGGGAAGACGTTCTTCACGGCGCGCTTCTCCAGCCAGGCCACCCCGGCGGAGCCCCCGGTGCCCGTCTTGGAGCCCATGGCCCGCCGGGTCGCCACCAGATGGTCGTTGCGCCAGCGCCACACCAGCTCGCCGACGTCCGTGAGCGCCTCCCCGAGCCGGATCAGCTCCTCGTGCCGCCCGGGCTCCGCGTACACCCCGGCCCAGATCCGCTCCACGACCGCGTCCGGCTCGTACCTCAGCGCCGGATCGCGCCGCAGCACCTCCTGCGGTACGGGCAGCCCGCGCCGCGACAGCAGACTCAGCACCTCGTCGTACAGGCTGGGCTCGTGCAGCGCCTTCTCCAGCTCGGCGTGGACCCGGGGCGCGCCCCGGTGCGGCACCAGCATCGACGCGGACTTCTCGCCGAGCAGGAACTCCATCCGCCGGTACATCGCCGACTGGAAGCCCGAGCCCTCGCCGAGCGCGCCCCGGTACGCGTTGAACTGGGCGGGCGTCAGCTGGCCGAGCGGCTTCCAGGAGGCGTTCAGCGCCTCCAGCTCGCGCACCGACCGCTTGAGCGCGTCCACCGCCGCCGGGATCCGGTCCTCGCGCAGGGCGCGGCCGGCGGTCTCCCACTCATGGACGATCACCGTGAACCACAGCTCCATGACCTGGGTGGTGACCAGGAAGACCATCTCGCCCGGGTCCTTCGACCTCGGGTGCTGAAGATGGGTCAGCACATCGGCCTGGACGTAGTCCTCGTAGGGCGTGGTCCCCGCGAAGTCCAGATTCGGGGTCGCGTCATGTGACATCGCTGTCTCCTCGACGTGTCCGGGTAGCGGTCCGCCCCTTCCTGTCCGGTGTGGGAGCCCCGGTCCCCAATCGCATCATAAGCCGGGGCCCGTGCCCCCTCCACGCGTCTGCGCGAAAGGGGCACGGGCCCCGCCGTCCACCGCTTCCGATCAGCCGAGCGTGGCCGCCGCCGTCTCGGAGGAGTCCCGCAGGAACGTCGAGCACCGCTCGTACTCGGCCTGCTCACCGATGGCCCCGGCGGCCCGCGCCAGCGCGTGCAGCGCCCGCAGGAATCCCCGGTTCGGCTCGTGCTCCCACGGCACGGGCCCGTGGCCCTTCCATCCACTGCGCCGCAGCGCGTCCAGCCCCCGGTGGTACCCGGTGCGGGCGTACGCGTACGACTCCACCACACTGCCCCGCTCGTACGCCTCGTCCGCGAGCAGCGCCCACGCCAGCGACGACGTCGGGAACTTCGCGGCGACCTCGGCCGCCGAGGCCCCGGCCGCCAGCAGCTCACGCGGCTCGGCCTCGTCCGGCAGATGCGTGGGCGCCGGTCCCCCCAGAAGATTCTCGTGGATACCCATGCCCCCAGTCTCCCAGGTCCCGGCAGGCGCACCTGCGCGCCTCACACCTTCTCCAGGGGCGGCGCCCCCACCCCGCAGTTCACCCTGCACTCCGGGCGCGGACCCGCCCGCTCCGGCCGCCGTACCCACCCGGCCGCGATCAGCGCCCCCAGCACCAGCACCCCCGCGCACATCGGCATCGCCCGCTTGAACGTCGCGCCGAACTCCGCCGCCGAGCGGTACGCCTCCGGGCCCATGCCGGCCAGCAGCGGCAGCGCCGCCACCGCGAGGAGACCCGCCGCGCGGGCCGCCGCGTTGTTGACCCCGCTGGCGATGCCCGCGCGGGCGGTGTCCACGGACGCGAGGACGGTCGCGGTGAGCGGGGCGACCAGGGTCACCATGCCCAGGCCCATCACCAGCAGCGCGGGCAGGACGTCCGCCACGTACGAGGGGCGCTCCCCCACCCGCAGCATCAGCAGCATCCCGGCGGCGCACAGCAGCGGCCCCACGGTCAGCGGGATCCGGGGCCCGATGCGCTCCGCGAGCGCGCCCGAGCGGGCCGAGAAGAGCAGCATCAGCACGGTGGTCGGCAGCAGCGCCACCCCGGCCTGGAGCGGGGAGTAGCCGGAGACCACCTGGAGCTGGAGCGCCACCAGGAAGAAGAAGCCGCCGAACGCCGCGTACACACAGAGCGTCACCAGATTGACGGCGGTGAACAGCCGCGAGCGGAAGATCGACAGCGGCAGCATCGGATCCGGCCGCCGCCGCTCCACCGCGATGAACACCGCCCCGACCACCACCCCCGCCGCCCCCGCCCACCAGGCGGGCGCGATCAGCGCGTAGGTGACCAGCGTCAGCGCCGCCGCGCCGAGGACCGCGCCGAGGATGTCGAAGCCCTTGCCGTGCGCCCGGGGATCCCTCGACTCCGGTACGTGACGCAGCGCGACCGGCACACAGAGCGCCGCGAGCGGCACATTGATCAGAAAGACCCACCGCCACCCCGGCCCGTCGACCAGCCACCCCCCGACGAACGGCCCGACCGCCGCCCCGACCCCGCCAAGCCCCGACCAGAGCCCCACCGCCCGCGACCGGTCGTCCGGATGAAAACTCGCCTGGATCAGCGCCAGCGACCCCGGCGTGAGCAGCGCCCCGCCGATCCCCTGAAAGGCCCGCGCCAGCACCAGCGTCTCCCCGCTCGGCGCGATCCCGCACAGCAGCGACCCCACCGCGAACCACACCACCCCGACGACGAACACCTTCCGCCGCCCGTACCGGTCGCCGAGCGCCCCGCCCAGCAGGATCAGCCCGGCCAGGGAGAGCATGTACGCGTTCACGGTCCACTGGAGGACCGCCATGTCCGCGTTGAGGTCCTCGCCGATGCGCGGCAGCGCCACATTGACCACGGTCGAGTCCAGCAGCGCCATGGTCGACCCGAGCACGGTGGTGAGCACCACCCACCGCCCGGTCGCCGTACCCAGCCTGATGTCCCCGGGAGCCTCGCCCATACCGGGATCATCCCCCCGATCACGGCCCGCCGCTCGCGGGGCCGGGCGGGGGCTCAGACGCCGAGCAGCTCCGAGACGTCGAGAGTGATCTCGGACGTGCCCTCGGCCCCGACGGAGGCGGGCAGGGTGATCCGCTGCCCCGGGGCGTACACCTGGTGGTTCTCGTAGACGACGCCCACCGGGTCGGTCAGGACGTGGATCCGGCCGTGCTCGCGGTTGACGATCAAGTAGACCGGGATCTTGGCCTCGGCGTAGGCGTTGACCTTGCCGCGGAGATCGTTGTTGTAGTTGCTGGACGTCACTTCCACGACGAGGTGAACGATCACCGGGTCGAAGCATCCGTGCTCAACGACATGATCACGGAAGTCTGCGTCCACCACCGCGAGATCAGGGATCGCATAGTCCGACGGCCCACTCGGCAGCCAGATGCCGACGCTTTGATGCACCCTGGTCTCTTTGCCGTGCAGCCCGGCGGCGATAAAAGGGACCATGAGGTCCGTCAAGATATCGGCGTGATCGCCGTCCGCAGATGGGGACACGGTGATGATGCCTCCGATGATCTCGACGCGATGCCCCTCCTCCATGAGACGGTCCGCCGCCTCAAGGAGGGACTCGGGCTCGCTGTCACAGGGGTGCTCGACTGCTGCGGCAGACATATGAACCTCCTGATGGCTGATGTCGAGAACATCATCGTAGGACGGCGGGCCCGTATGTGTCCCACAGCGACTCGTCCACCCGTACGAGTGAGGCCCGGCGTCCACCAGGGACACCGGGCCTCATCAGGGGCGATCTACGCGACTACTTCAGCTTCGTGCCCGCCGAGCGCAGCGCGCCGCACGCCTCGGTGACGCGGGCGGCCATGCCGGCCTCGGCGAGCTTGCCCCAGGTGCGGGGGTCGTAGGTCTTCTTGTCGCCGACCTCGCCGTCGACCTTGAGGACGCGGTCGTAGTTGGTGAACATGTGGGCGGCGACGGGACGCGTGAAGGCGTACTGGGTGTCGGTGTCGAGGTTCATCTTCACGACGCCGTTCTCCAGCGCGGTGGCGATCTCCTCGGCGGTGGAGCCGGAGCCTCCGTGGAAGACGAAGTCGAACGGGTCGGCCTTGCCGTACCGCTCGCTCACGCCCTGCTGGAGGTCCTTGAGCAGCTCCGGGCGGAGGACGACATTGCCCGGCTTGTAGACACCGTGGACGTTGCCGAAGGAGGCGGCCAGCAGGTAGCGGCCCTTCTCACCCAGGCCGAGGGCCTCGGCGGTGCGCAGGGCGTCGTCGACGGTGGTGTACAGCTCGTCGTTGATCTCGTGCGTGACACCGTCCTCCTCGCCGCCGGTCGGGGTGATCTCGACCTCAAGGATGATCTTGGCGGCGGCGGCCTGCGCCAGCAGCTCCTGGCCGATGGAGAGGTTGTCGGCGAGGTTCTCGGCGGAGCCGTCCCACATGTGGGACTGGAAGAGCGGGTTCTCACCACGGGCGACGCGCTCGGCGGAGACCGCGAGCAGCGGGCGGACATAGCCGTCCAGCTTGTCCTTGGGGCAGTGGTCCGTGTGGAGCGCGACGGTGATGTCGTACTTGGCGGCGACGATGTGCGCGAACTCGGCCAGGGCGACCGCGCCGGTGACCATGTCCTTGCTGTACTGGCCGCCCAGGAACTCGGCTCCGCCGGTGGAGATCTGGATGATGCCGTCGCTCTCGGCCTCCGCGAAGCCGCGCAGCGCCGCGTGGAGGGTCTGGGAGGAGGTCACGTTGATGGCCGGGTAGGCGAACTTTCCTGCCTTCGCCCGGTCGAGCATCTCGTTGTAGACCTCGGGGGTTGCGATGGGCATGTCCGCTCCTTGTTATGTGCGGTGTGCGATAGGTACTGGCCCTGACCTTGGGGCGACGTCATCGTCAGCCCTCATCTTTCCAGACTCGGCCCAGGACTCCACCACGGCCGGTCCCCCGCCGTGCGCACGGAGCGCCAAACAAGCCCCCGACCTTGCGTCACCGCAGGTCAGGGGCTTGTCGAGGTCAAAGGAGGCTCAGGAAGGCCCCAGGGGGCTCAGGAAAGGCCCAGCTCGTCCAGGGAGTACGCGTACAGATACGGCACCCCCGCCGTCTGGCTGATCTTCTCCCCGGCGCCGGTGGCCCGGTCCACGATCGTCGCGACCGCGACGACCACGCCGCCGGCCGCGCGCACGGCCTCGACGGCGGTGAGCGGGGAGCCGCCGGTGGTGGAGGTGTCCTCCACGACCAGGCAGCGGCGGCCCTTGATGTCCGGGCCCTCCACCTGGCGCTGCATGCCGTGGGCCTTGGCCGCCTTCCGTACGACGAAGGCGTCCACCCGCCGGCCGCGCGCGGCCGACGCGTGCAGGACCGAGGTCGCCACCGGGTCGGCGCCGAGGGTGAGCCCGCCGACGCAGTCGTAGTCGAGATCGGCGGTCAGCTCGGTCATGACCTGGCCGACCAGCGGAGCGGCCGCGCCGTCGAGCGTGATCCGGCGCAGATCCACGTAGTAGTCGGCCTCAAGACCCGAGGAGAGGGTCACCTTGCCGTGCACCACGGCCTTGTCCTTGATCTGCTGGAGCAGCTCAGCGCGTACATCACTCATGGCTCCGAGCTTAGGGCCTGTCGTTTCCCAGCCGACGCCAGCTCCAGGTGGTCGAGATCTCCAGCGGGTCGATCGGGGTGACGAGACGCGGCAGGGTGTTGAGGCCGTTCGGCGGGCCGGACTGGGGTTCCACACAGATCGCCTCGGTCTGCTCGTCGTAGATCACGACCCACTCGGCGCGGCTGGTGACGGTCAGCTCCAGCAGTCCGGGCCAGGTGAGGGTGACCGCGACCCCGTCGGGCATGCCGAAGCAGTCGTCCCAGGGGCCCGGGAGCGGCGGGATCCGCCGGCCGGTCGGCAGATGGTCCTCGCCCCGCTCCTCCTGCCACTGCGGCTCGAAGGCGATCTCCGCCGCGCCGCTGCCGAGGTCGCGCCGGAACCAGGGGTGCCAGCCCGCCTGGGCGGGGAAGGAGTCGCCGTGGGTCTCGACGCCCAGGGTGAGGGTGAGCGAGTCCGCCGCCAGCTCGAAGAGCTGGGTGACGCGCCCGCCGTACGGCCAGGGCTCGCCGAGTTCGCGGGTGAAGGCCGCCTCGGCCGGGCCGCTGCGGGCGGTGCGCCAGGGGAGGTCGCGGACGGTGCCGTGGATGGCGTGCGGTGCGGCGTTCAGCGGCAGTTGGTGGACCTCGCCGCCGTTGCGGAACCGTCCGTTCTCGGTCCGGCCGCACCAGGGGGCCATCGGGAAGGAGCCGTACCGCTCGCCCTGGCGCAGCAGTTCGACACCGCCGACGGTCAGGCTCTCGATCCGGCAGCCGGCTTTCGGGTTCACGGTCAACTCGACGTCGGACGAGGCCAGACGGACGTTCTCTTCGCTGCTGCTCACCCCACGACAGTACTGGTACGGGTGATCATTTCCGGCGGCGCAGCGCCCGGCCGACGACGACGGCCGACGCGAGGGCGAGGGCGGCGGCGGGCGCGACCCAGCGCAGCGGCAGGCCGGTGGCGGTCGCGTCGGGCGCGGGGACGGGGGCGTAACGGCCGCGCGGCGGGGCGTGGTCGACCTCTTCGGCGCTGCGTCCGATCATGGTGCGGCGGGCGTGGGCGGCCTCGGCCGGCAGGGCATCGGGCAGCTCCTCGGGCAGCTCCTCGGAGAACTTGGAGAGGTCCGCCAGCCCCTCCAGGTCGTCCAGCTCGGAGGCGCCGCCGAACCCGTCGGCATCGGTGTCGGCGTCGGCGTCGGCGGAGAGCGAGGACGGCGGTACGGGGGTGTCGAAGACGGAGGCCGTCCCGTCCTCGCCCTCGTCCCCGTCCTCCCCGGTGATGCCCAGCCGTTCGGCGTCCGCGCCGCTCACCGGCCCCGGGCCCTCGAAGCCGGGCGGTTCGGCCTCCCCGGCGGTCCCTCTGGCGGCCTCCTCGGCGAGCCGCTCGCCGAGCCGGTCGAGCAGCCGGTGGGCGGTCTCCTCCCGGGCCCCGGCCGACAGCTCGGCGAGCCGCCCGGCCGGTTCGGCGGAGCCGGTGACGCTCAGATTCGTACCGCCGTCGGCCTCGGTGAGACGGATCGTCAGCGTCACCCGTACCGTGCCGCCGCCGCGCGCCTCCGTGCCCTCGCCCTCGGCGGTGAAGCCGCCGTCGCGCTCCAGCAGGCGCAGAGCGCCCCGGTAGGTGATCGAGTGGCCGCCGACGCGGACCTTGAGCCGGCCGGAGAGCGGGCCCGCCGTGCCGTCGGCGTCCTGTTGCAGGCCGTGGACGCAGCGGGCGACCCGCGCGGGGTCCCTGAGCACCTGTCGGACGGTCTCAGCGGGTACCGGAACGAACACCTCATGGTCCATGGGAATCGAGCGTACCCAGCGGGCCCGCGCACGTCTGCGTCTGTGTGTCCGCCGTGTGTCCGTGTATCGGTTGTCAGTCCGGATAGCGGGGCTGTACCAGCGTCGAGGGCCGCAGCCCCCGCACTCTGGTGCGCTCCGCGCCCCAGCCGTTCGCGGCGAGGGACGCCCGGGTCAGCGTCCGGGGCGGGGGGCCGTCGGGGTCGAGGCCGAGCGGTGGGCGCGAGCCGCGCGCGGCGAGCAGAAAGCCCCAGTCGCCCGGGGTCGCGGACTCGCCCGCCGCGCGGCTGTCCGTGCCGCCGGCGAGCCGGGAGCCCCGGCCGGTGACCCGGTAGGGGCTGGTGCCGAACCCGGCGGCGCGCAGGGTGGCGTCGACCGTCCAGTAGGTGCGCGGGCGGGAGCCCGGCGATCCGGCGTGCACCGCCAGCCGGCCGCCGTCGGCGAGCGCGGCGGTGATCAGCCCGTAGAACTCCTGCGAGTAGAACTTGGCGCTCTGGGTGATCCCGGGGTCGGGGAGATCCACGATCACCACGTCCCAGAGACCGCGCGGGGCGCGCAGCCAGCTGAAGGCGTCGGAGGTCACCACCCGGATCCGGTGGTCCTGGTGGGCCCGCCCGTTGAGCGCGGCGAGCGCCGGGTCGGAGCGGGCGAGACGGACGACGCCCGGGTCCAGCTCCACGACGGTCACCGAGGCGGTGTCGGGGTGGCGCAGCGCCTCGCGGGCGGCGAGTCCGTCGCCGCCGCCGAGGATCAGCACCCGCTCGTGCCGGCCGAGCATCGCGGGGTGGACGAGGGCCTCGTGGTAGCGGCGCTCGTCGCGGGAGCTGACCCAGAGGCGGCCGTCGAGGAAGAGGTCGAGCGGGCCCTCCCGGTCGCCGGTGATCACCACTTCCTGGACCTCGGTCTGGACGGCGACCCGCACCCGGTCCCCGTAGACCGCCGCGCGCGCGGCCCGCTCGAAGTCGTCCACGAGGACGGTGGCGGTGCCGAGCACGGCGAGGACGGCCGCGTTGGCGACGATCAGCCAGGCGCGGGAGCGCCGGGTGAGGTCGCGGCGGAAGAGCCAGAGGACGAGCAGCCCGCCCGCGACCGCGTTGACCGCGCCGGTCAGCAGTCCGCTGGTGAGCTGGCCGAGCCAGGGCAGCAGCAGAAAGGGGAAGGCGAGCCCGCCGACGAGCGCGCCCACGTAGTCGGCGGCGAAGAGATCGGCGACCGTGCCCTCGACGTCCTGCCGGGAGACGCGCTGGATCAGGGACATCAGCAGCGGCAGTTCGGCCCCGATGAGCACCCCGATGATGAGCGAGAAGGCGACCAGGACGGTCTGGGACTCGCCCACCCAGGCGAAGGAGGCGTACAGCGCCATCGCCGAGCAGCCGCCGATCAGCGCCAGCGACAGCTCCAGCAGCCCGAAGCCGACGGCGGCCCGGCAGCGCAGCCGCTTGGCCAGCAGCGAGCCGACGCCCATGGCGAAGACCATCACCGACAGCACGACGGAGGCCTGGGTGACCGAGTCGCCGATGAGATAGGAGGCGAGGGCGACCAGCTCCAGCTCGTACACCAGTCCACAGGCCGCGCAGACGAAGACGACCAGCAGCACGAGGAACCGGCCCGCCGCCGGGCGTACCGGCAACCGCACCGGGCCCGGGGGCGGTGACAGTTGCTCCGTACGGTCGATCATGCAGTAACGCTACGTCACGTTTGGCGTGCGAACTGTCACCCACACGTGTGCACCTGCGCCACGGTGTACGGACCGGTCCCGGGGGCGGTCCCGGGACCGGTCCGTCCCCTCCGGTCTACAGCGCGACGGGCTGCGGCAGCCGTCTGACCCGCTGCTGCACCCGGGACACCGCCCCGACGCGGGTACGGGTGACGACGAGCCGCCCCTCCTGGGGATAGGCGTGCCAGGTGCGCCAGCGCACCTGGCCCTCCTGCCAGTGCGCCATCATCGCGGTGAAGGCGTGCGGCGAGCCCGGGAAGGTTCCGGCGAGGGAGTTGGGGTGATCGGCGACCAGCGCGAGGAGTTCCTGCGCGCGCCCGGCGAACGAGCCCTCGGAGAGGGTCTCGACGCGGGCGGCGAATTCGTACTCCCAGTCGCCGAGTCTCTTGGCCACGCCCAGGGGCAGCGGGGTGCTGCTGCCGGGCATGCAGGCGACGGTCTCGGAGCAGCTGCCCCGGTCCTCCTCGAGGAGCACTTGGTGGGAGGCGCCGAGCAGTCTGAGCTGGAGCTTGGCTCCGGAGAGCTCCAGATCGAGGACGGCCAGGGCGGGAAGCGGCTCCCGCCCGAGCGCCCAGGCGAGGTCGTCGGCACGGGTGTCGGTGTAGGCGGTACTGAGAGTTGTGAGCATGGGTCGGCTCCGCAAACACGCTTCGGCGGTGGATACGTGAACCTGAGGCGCCCCTGAGCGGGCGTGCATGAAGGTGGGGGACCGCCGACTCGGGGCCGGAAGGCCGGCCCGAGGGCTTGGTGGTTCCAACAGGTTCCGTCAACGACTGAATCATGAAGTACGCGGCGCTCGCAGTGTTTTTACCCAACTTGAAGGGGTTTCCATCCCCTAGGGGGTCTTGCGGTTCAACTGTTCAACAAAATGCCCCGGGAAAACCCGGTTAATGCGGGTCCGGGTGGATCAGAACAGAAGAAAAGAGGCATCCGGCGGAAAACTCCCGCCGGATGCCTCACCCCCCGGTCACGGACCCGCCGCGGACCAGCTGCCCCGTGTCAGCTGCCTCCGCCGCATCCGCCCCCGCCTCCGCCGCCACAGCTGCTGCTGCCGCCGCCGTCGGAAGACGAACCGCCGTCACCGCCGCCCCACCAGGAACCGGAGGAGCGGCCCCCCGAGTGAGTCCCCGAGTGGTCACCGCCGCCGCCCACGGACGCCGGCGTGCCGTCGCCGCCGTGGTGCTTCCTCCTGGCGTGCGAGGCGACCCGCTTGACGCGCCGATCGCCAAAGCCTCTCCTCGCCACAATGAGCGAGAAGCCCACAATGACTATGAACAACAGAAAGCCGACGAAAGCATACATAGCTCCCCCGTTCCTTCATTCCCCCGAAGCGAGCCCCCCGCCCCATTGCGTGACCGCTTCTCGCCTGATTGACCGGTACGCGATATTGCCTCATCCGGCCCTTACGAGCCATACGAGCCATACGCGATTCCGCGTTTCCCGCGTGAGAGGGGGATGCCCCCCGCGCCGCCGGGCCAAAGCAGACTTGAGCAAGTCCAGAGCTTCGGCCCAGGATGGCCGCATGGCGACCATGGACGCACCCCCGCCCGGCTCCCCGCCGGGCCCCCCGGCAAGCCCCCGGCCACTGCTCAACCGCAGACTGGCCGAGTTCGGCACCACGATCTTCGCGGAGATGTCGGCGCTGGCCGCCGCGACCGGCTCGATCAATCTCGGACAGGGGTTCCCCGACACCGACGGCCCCGAGGAGATCCGCGAGGCCGCGGTGCGCGCGCTGCGCGACGGCCGGGGCAATCAGTACCCGCCGGGACCCGGCGTGCCCGAGCTGCGCACCGCCGTCGCCGAGCACCAGCTGCGGTTCCACGGGCTCTCCTTCGACCCGGACACCGAGGTCCTGGTCACCGCCGGCGCGACCGAGGCGATCGCGGCGGCCCTGCTCGCCCTGGTCGAGCCCGGCGACGAGGTGATCGCGCTGGAGCCGTACTACGACTCGTACGCCGCCTGCATCGCCATGGCCGGCGGCCGGCGCGTACCGGTCACCCTGCGCCCGGTGGACGGCGTCTACCGGCTCGACCTGGACGAACTCCGGGACGCGGTGACCGACCGCACCCGGCTGATCCTGCTGAACACCCCGCACAACCCCACCGGGGCGGTCCTCGGCCGCGAGCAGCTCGCCGCCATCGCCGAACTCGCCGTCGAACGGGATCTGCTGATCGTCTCGGACGAGGTGTACGAGCATCTCGTCTTCGACGGCGAGCATCTGCCGATCGCCTCCCTCCCCGGCATGCGGGAGCGCGTGGTGACCATCGGCAGCGCCGGGAAGACCTTCTCGTTCACCGGCTGGAAGGTCGGCTGGATCACGGCCGCGCCCGCGCTGGTGTCGGCGGTCCGCTCGGCCAAGCAGTATCTGACCTATGTCTCGGCCGGCCCGTTCCAGTACGCGGTGGCCGAGGCGCTGCGGCTGCCCACCGCCTACTTCGACGGGCTCCGCGACGAACTGCGGGCCAAACGCGATCTGCTGAGCACGGGGCTCGCGGACGCCGGGTTCGCCGTCTACCGCCCGGCCGGCACCTACTTCGTCACCACCGACATCCGGCCACTGGGCGAGAGCGACGGTTTCGCGTTCTGCCGCAGCCTGCCCGAGCGGTGCGGGGTGGTGGCGATCCCCAACGCGGTCTTCTACGACCACCGCGAACAGGGAGCGCCTTTTGTCCGTTTCGCGTTCTGCAAGCGGGAGGAAGTCCTGCGCGACGCGGTGGCCCGGCTGGGCGCCCTCTCCCCCGCGGGCTGAGCGCCGGACGGCCGGAGCGGCCCCGGGGGTTTCAGCCGACCGGGTGGGAACGGGGGCCCAACCGGCCCTGTCGGATGCTCAGCACTCGCATGGGCGGCCCGGGCCGCCCATGGTCGGGTTGACCGAACCCTGTGCGTGCCCGGAGGTGCTCCCTGTCCGCCGAGACTTTCGACGAAACAGACGGCACACCGGGCGGCACACCGGACGGTACGGCGGGCGGCACCGCGCGGACGGGCGCGGGCGCGCCGCCGCTGCCCCACTGGCGGGCGGCGCTGCGGCGCGCGGCCCCCGCCCTCGGCCTCTTCGCGGCGGCGCGGCTGACCGGGCTGCTGGTGATGGCCTGCTGGGCCTGGCACATCGACCGCCCGCCGAGGCGCGTCCTCGCCAGATCCTGGGACTCCGACTGGTATCTGCTGATCGCCGAGCACGGCTACGGCCGCACCCTGACCTGGCCCGACGGCGCGATCCAGAGCGATCTGGCGTTCTTCCCGCTCTACCCGGCCCTGGTCCGGGCGGTCACCTCGGTGCTCCCGGTGACCAGCGGCAGCGCCGGGCTGCTGATCTCCTGGACGGCGGCCGGGGCGGCGGCCTGGGGCGTCTACGCGATCGGCGAGCGGCTGTACGGACGGCGCACGGCCACCGCGCTGGTGCTGCTCTGGGGGCTGCTGCCGCACTCGATCGTGCTCTCCATGGCGTACACCGAACCCCTGCTGACCGCCTTCGCCGCCTGGTCGCTGTACGCCGTCCTCAGCGGGCGCTGGCTGTGGGCGGGCACGCTGTCGGCGCTGGCGGGCCTCGCCCGGCCCAATGGGATCGCGGTGGCGGCGGCCGTGTGCGCGGTCGCCGGATACACCCTGCTGAAGAACCGGGAGCGCCGGGGCGACCGGCGGATCTGGGCCTCGGCGGCGCTCGCCCCGGCGGGCTGGTGCGCCTATGTGCTGTACGTCGGGTTCCGCACCGGCGATCCGCTCGGCGGCTACTTCCAGGTGCAGCGCGGCTGGACCTCGCGCTTCGACTTCGGCGTGGGGGCGCTGCGCGCGGTGCGCGAGATCGTGCTGCGGCCGACGATGTTCCCGCTGGTGATGACGCTGGTGATCGTCGGGGCCTCGCTGGCGCTGTTCGCCCTGCTGGTGCTGGAACGGCCGCCGATCGCGCTGCTGGTGTACACCGGCGTCCTGGTGCTGATCACCGTCGGCGGCTCGGGGTTCTTCGAGTCCAAGCCGCGCTTTCTGCTGCCGGCCTTCCCGCTGCTGCTGGCCCCCGCGCGGGCGCTGACAAAAGCCCGGCCGGGGACGGCGGCCGTACTGACCGCCGCCCTGGCCGGGCTGTCGTTCGCCTATGGGACCTACCTGCTGACGCTCTCCCCGGTCGCGCTCTGAGGGAAAGGCCCTGACCTCAACGGGTCAGGCGTCGTCGCCGGGCTTCTCCTCGTCCGACGCGGGCTCCAGGCCCAGCTGCTCCACGAGCCACTTGTCGAACTCGATCGCGGCGCGCACCCAGCTGACCGTGGAGGACACGAAGTGCTCCAGGCTGACGCCGGAGCCGATCAGCATCTGCGCCTCGCCGATGAGACGGATGGTGGCGCCACCCTCCTCGTCCTCGTGGAGGTGGGTGTAGACCTTGGGCCACAGGGTGCGGCGGTTCCAGTCGTCGATCACATCGAGGACCTTGGACCGCTCCTCGACCGGCAGCGGCCGGTCGTAGAAGGTCCGGACGGAGAAGACCTGCTGGTCGTCCTCGCCCCGGAACATGAAGTACGTGCGGAATTCCTCCCACGGAGCCGCGAGGTCACCCTCGTCGTCAATGACGTACTTCAGCTCCATCTGCTCAAGAAGCTGCTTCACCAGGTCCTGGTCGGGAACGACGGGGCCCGCCGGTCCTTCGGCCTGGGGCTGGGGCTGGCCCCCGAAATTCGGAATCGAGGACGGATCGATGGTCACCGTGGATTTCCCTTCGTACGGATGCCGCCATCCTCCCCCATCCCCGGCCCGGACTGACAACCCCCACCCCCGCGCCGGTACGGGCCGTCGCGGACGGACCCGTACCGGGAGAGGGGCTAGAGGGTCTTCCCGGACACGGGGCCCACGGTCAGACCGTCCTCGGAGCGGTCGACGCGGACCGTGTCGCCGTCCGTGACCTCACCGGAGAGGATCTCCCGCGCGAGCCGGTCGCCGATCGCCGTCTGCACCAGCCGGCGCAGCGGCCGGGCGCCGTACGCGGGGTCGTTCCCCTCGTCGGCGAGCCAGGCCAGGGCGGCGGGGGTGACGTCCAGGGTCAGCCTGCGCTCCGCGAGCCGCTTGGCCAGCCGGTCGATCTGAAGGCCCGCGATGTGCTCCAGCTCGTCCCTGGTGAGCGCCGAGAAGACCACCAGATCGTCCAGCCGGTTGAGGAACTCCGGCTTGAAGGAGGCCCGTACGACCTCCAGCACCTGCTGCTTCTTCTCCTCCTCGGTTGTCACCGGATCCACCAGGAAATGGCTGCCAAGATTGGACGTGAGAATGAGGATGGTGTTCCGGAAGTCGACCGTCCGGCCCTGTCCGTCCGTCAGCCGGCCGTCGTCCAGCACCTGGAGCAGGATGTCGAAGACCTCCGGGTGCGCCTTCTCCACCTCGTCCAGCAGCACCACGCTGTACGGGCGTCTGCGCACCGCCTCCGTCAGCTGGCCGCCCTCCTCGTAGCCGACATAGCCGGGGGGCGCGCCGACCAGCCGGGCGACGCTGTGCTTCTCGCCGTACTCGGACATGTCGATGCGGATCATCGCCCGCTCGTCGTCGAAGAGGAAGTCGGCGAGCGCCTTGGCCAGCTCGGTCTTGCCGACGCCGGTGGGGCCGAGGAAGAGGAAGGAGCCGGTGGGCCGGTCCGGGTCCGAGATGCCCGCGCGGGTGCGGCGGACGGCGTCCGACACCGCGCGCACGGCCTCGGTCTGGCCGATGAGCCGGCGGCCCAGCTCCTCCTCCATCCGCAGCAGCTTCTGGGTCTCGCCCTCCAGCAGCCGCCCGGCCGGGATCCCGGTCCAGGCCCCCACCACGTCCGCGATGTCGTCGGGGCCGACCTCCTCCTTGACCATGGTGTCCGTACGGGCCTCCGCCTCGGCCTCGGAGGCCTCGGCCAGCTCGCGCTCCAGGGTCGGGATCTCCCCGTAGATCAGCTTGGAGGCGGAGTCGAAGTCGCCGTCGCGCTGGGCCCGCTCGGCCTGCCGGCGCAGATCGTCGAGGAGTTCCTTCAGCTCGCCGACCCGGTTGAGGCCCTGCTTCTCCTTCTCCCAGCGGGCGGTGAGGCCGCGCAGCTCCTCCTCCTTGTCGGCGAGGTCGCGGCGGAGCTTCTCCAGGCGCTGCTTGGAGGCGGGGTCGGACTCGTTCTTCAGCGCCAGCTCCTCCATCCGCAGCCGGTCGACGGAGCGCTGGAGTTCGTCGATCTCCAGCGGGGAGGAGTCGATCTCCATCCGCAGCCGGGAGGCGGCCTCGTCCACCAGGTCGATGGCCTTGTCGGGCAGGAATCGCGAGGTGATGTACCGGTCGGAGAGGGTGGCCGCCGCGACCAGCGCGGAGTCGGCGATCTGCACCTTGTGGTGGGCCTCGTAACGGCCCTTGAGGCCGCGCAGGATGGCGATGGTGTCCTCGACGGTCGGCTCGGCCACCAGCACCTGCTGGAAGCGGCGCTCCAGCGCCGGGTCCTTCTCGATCCGCTCGCGGTACTCGTCGAGGGTGGTCGCGCCGACCATCCGCAGCTCGCCGCGGGCCAGCATCGGCTTGAGCATGTTTCCGGCGTCCATCGCGGAGTCGCCGCCCGCGCCCGCGCCGACGACGGTGTGCAGCTCGTCGATGAAGGTGATGACCTGGCCGTCGCTGGCCTTGATCTCGGAGAGGACGGTCTTCAGCCGCTCCTCGAACTCGCCCCGGTACTTGGCCCCCGCGACCATCGCGCCGAGGTCGAGCGAGACCAGCCGCTTGTTCCGCAGCGACTCGGGGACATCGCCCTTGACGATCCGCTGGGCGAGGCCCTCGACGACGGCGGTCTTGCCGACGCCGGGCTCGCCGATGAGCACCGGGTTGTTCTTGGTGCGCCGGGAGAGCACCTGGACGACCCGGCGGATCTCCTGGTCCCGGCCGATGACCGGGTCGAGCTTGCCGTCGCGGGCGGCGGCGGTGAAGTCCGTGCCGAACTTCTCCAGCGCCTTGTACTGGCCCTCGGGATCCGCTGTGGTCACGCGCCTGTCTCCCCGTACTTTTCCGAACGCGTCCAGCAGCCTCTTGGCCGACGCGCCCTGCTGATCGAGCACCTCGCCGGCCCGGCCGCCCTTGGCGGCCAGACCGATCAGCAGATGCTCGGTGGAGAGGTATTCGTCGCCCAGCTCCTTGGCGCACCGCGAGGCGTCGGCGATGACGGCCAGGAACTCGCGGTTGGGCTGGGGCGGGGCGACGGTGGATCCGGTGACGCTGGGCTGCCCGGCCAGCAGCCGCTCCGCGCCGGAGCGCACGGCGGCCTGATCCGCGTCGACGGCGGCCAGCAGATCCGTCAGATTCTCGTTGTCCTGGCCCGAGAGCAGCGCGACCAGCAGATGCGCGGGGGTCAGATCAGGATGTCCGGCGGTCACCGCCAGCTGGGTGGCGGCGTTGAGGGCGTCCCGGCTCTTGTTGGTCAGCTCGGCGTCCACGTTCGGTCTCTCCTCCTTGCGGCGGCGGTGTGGGGTGGGGATCCGTCAGTGCGTCAGCCGGAGGTGTTCCCCTTGACACTGACTCCTACAACCTGCACAAAGTTGAGTCTATTTCACTCAATCCTCTTGCGCCATCCGGGTCGGGATCCCCGCCTTCGCCGTTGGCAGCCGCAATTACGCTGACGGTATGACTTCGGATGTGGGCCGCTTCGGCCCCGCTTTCCTCGCGTTCTGGCGTGAGCGCCATCTGTCCACCCTGACCACTCTGCGGCCGGACGGCAGCCCGCACGTGGTCCCGGTGGGAGTGACCTACGACCCCGAGACGCGCACGGCACGGGTGATCACCAGCAGAACCACCCGAAAGGTCGCGAACATCCTGCGCGCGGCCGACGGCGAGGGCGGCGCCCGGGTGGCCGTCTGCCAGGTCGACCGGGCGCGCTGGGCGACGCTGGAGGGCCGCGCGCGGGTGATCACCGACGCGGAGCGGGTGGCCGACGCCGTACGCCGCTACGCGGAGCGGTACGAGCGGACGCCCGCGCCCAATCCCGAGCGGGTGGTCATCGAGATCGCGGTGGACCGGGCGACCGGCCGGGGGCCCGGCATCTCACGCGACTGAGCGGCGGCGGCCCGGCCGGCCCCGCGCAAAACGGGAAAAGCACAGCGGCGCCATCGCGTTTCAGGTCCGCGATGACGCCGCTGTGTGGGGGAAGCGCTCGAGCGATTTGGAACGACGGGGGAATCGCTCAAGCACTGCGGGGGGTGGCGGTGGTGGTATCGGGCTCGACCATCTGGTGGTCGCGCTGGTCCAGGTTGACGAAAATCATTCCGTAGCGGATCGCGCATCGGACGGGCTGCGGCGCGCCACGGGGCCTGCGAAGGCACCGATACGCTCGGACGTCCTCGTCCTCCTCGCGCGCCACGACGATCGGCTCGCCGAACAGAGTGACCATCAACGAGTCGCCACGGTGGGGGATTGCCGTGACGAGGTCGATGAAGTGCCACCCCGAGCGGTACGCCGTAGCCATCTCACGCCGGAAGACCCGGTCGTCCGGAGGAACGGTCATGCTTCTGTGCCGTTGGTCGAAGGGACTCCCCAGGAGGGCTCACCGGTCGTCGCGAAACCCCAGGAGGGCTCACCGTGTCCGACTGCGATCGTCTCCACGGGAGCGGACCCCCACGAAGGTTCACCACTGAGTCCCCATGAAGGCTCACCCTGGGCCCCCGCCACCTTGTCGGCAGGAGAGCTACCCCAGGAGGGCTCACCGGAGGCTCCCACGCCGAGCGCGGCAGCCGCTATGGCAAGAGCACAAAGAGCACGTAGCGTCCTAGACATGGGTGATCTCCACCTCTTTTGATCAATCCTCCTCCCCCGCGCATAAGACGATGTCTCACTCCGAACGCTTGCACCAGCGACGGCAGGCATCATGTTCCTGTAATGCAGGAGCCTGAGGGGGTGCATATGACGTCTAACGAGGGCGAATTCGGACACCCTCATGCAGACGGCGAGCTGTGCGAGGCTGGGAAAAGTCTGTACATCACCGCTCTTCGTACCGGACGAATCGCCCGGTCGGAGGCGGAACCCATGCCTTGCCTCTTCGATCTCGCCCTGCTGCACCCGGATCCCGACGACGCGCAGTGGCTCCGTCCGGTGCCTCCGACCACAGCGCTGACACAGCTGATACACCCCATTGAGCGGGAGATCCAAGAGCGAAGGCGACGTACTGTCGCTCTGACCGACGCTCTTGAGCCATTCATGGCGTTCACCGCTCAGAATTCCACCGCGCCCCAGGGTGTAACCGTCCTGGAAGGTCTCAACCGCATCAACGCGACCCTCGACCAGGTCACCGCGGACTGCACGGAGGAGCTGCTCACCGTCCAGCCGGGCAGCGGCCGGCAGCCGCACATCCTGGAGAAGGCGCTGCGCAGGGTGGAGCCGCTGATCGAGCGGGGCGTACGGATGCGGACGCTCTACCAGCACACCGCCAGGCACCATCCGGCGACGCTCGCCTATATGGAGCAGGTGGGGCCGTCGGGCGTGGAGGTGCGGACGCTGGAGGAGATAATCGACCGGCTGATCATCGTGGACCGCAGGGTCGCCTTCATCCCGGCGAGCAGCGACCGGCTGTCGGCGCTGGAGCTGCGGCACAAGGGGATCGTGGAGTATCTCGTCGGGGTCTTCGAGCAGTTCTGGCTGCACGGGCTGCCCTGGGAGGAGCCGGTCTCCTACGGGCCGGATCTGGGCGGCATCACCGGGGTGCAGCGTTCCATCGCGAAGCTGCTGGTGGAGGGGCATGTCGATGAGGCGATCGCCCGGCGTCTGGGCATGAACGTCCGTACCTGCCGGGCCCATATCGCCAAGCTGGGATCCTCGCTGGGCAGCGGCAGCCGTACCCAGTTGGGGTATCTGATCGCGCAGTCGAAGCTCTTGGAGCGCGACTCCTGACCTTCCCGGACCTTCCCTGACGTCCCCTGGCGTCCCCTGGCGTCCTCCGGGCGCTCTCCGGGGCGTTTGTCGCACCAAGAACCGGACGGCCGTCCGGAAACGACCGGAAACCATCGCCCCCGGCGCGCTCGCGCCGGGGGCGATGTGTAGTCCTTGGACCGCCGGAGCCCCTTACGGGCGTCTGACGGTCTGTCGCGCTCCGGTCCGCCCCGGAGCCGCTCGCGAGCGCGGTACGCGGCGGAGCGGGCCGCCGCGCGGCTCACAGCCGGTACTCAGGAAAGGGCGCGCGGAGCGCCGCCGGCCCGCCCGGGACGCGACCAACCGCGCCACGGAGGCCGATTCCGGTGCTCGGGCACCCGGCCATGGGACTCGGGGGGCAGGTGCCCGGGAGTCCGGGGCCGGGGCAGGAGCCCGTGCGGGCTATTCGCCGCGCTTGGGCCGCCACACCACCAGCGCACTGGCCTGCTGCACATCCTGGTACGGCACGAGATCGCGCCGGTAGGAGGCGTGCACCTGGGCCTCGCGCTGCTGGATGGCGACCGCCGCGCTCTCGACCGCCGCCGACAGCTCGGCGACCCGGGACTGAAGGGCCGCGACCTGGTGTTCCAGCTCGATGATCCGCTTGATCCCGGCGAGATTGATGCCTTCGTCCTGCGACAGCTGCTGCACGGTACGCAGCAGCTCGATGTCACGGGCGGAGTAGCGCCGCCCCCGGCCGGCGGTGCGGCCGGGAGAGACCAGCCCCAGCCGGTCGTACTGCCGCAAAGTTTGCGGATGCAGACCGGAGAGCTGAGCCGCCACCGAAATCACATACACCGGCGACTCATCGGTCAGCTCGTAGGGGTTGCGACGCCTTCCGTCCATGTCATGCTCCCTTCGCGGCCTGGAACAGCTCGGCCCGCGGGTCCTCCTCCGCGATGGCTTCGCGGTAGGCCTCCAGCGCTTCCTTCGCCTTGTCGCTCAGTTCCTTGGGGACCGCGACCTCGACGGTGACGAGCAGATCGCCACGGGTGCCGTCCTTGCGGACCGCTCCCTTGCCGCGGGCGCGCATGGTCCGGCCGTTGGGGGTGCCGGGGGGCAGCTTGAGGGTGACGGCGGGTCCGCCCAGGGTGGGCACCCGCACCTCGCCGCCGAGGACCGCCTCGGTGTAGCTGACGGGCACGGTGACGGTGAGGTTGTCGCCCTTGCGGCCGAAGACCGGGTGCTCGCCGACATGGACGACGACATAGAGGTCGCCGGCCGGTCCGCCGCGCTCGCCCGGCGCGCCCTTGCCGCGCAGCCGGATCCGCTGGCCGTCGGAGACGCCCGGCGGGATCCTGACCTGCATGGTGCGCGAGGAACGGGCGCGCCCGCTGCCCTTGCAGACCTCGCAGGGGTCCTGTGCGATCAGGCCGCGGCCCTTGCACTCCACGCACGGGTCGGTCAGCGAGAAGGATCCGCTGCCGCCGCGCGAGACCTGGCCGGTGCCGACACAGGTCGGGCAGACGCGGGGCGTGCCGTTCTTGTCGCCGGTGCCGGAGCAGGCCTTGCACGCGGCCGAACTGGACATCCGCAGCGGGACGGTGGCCCCGTCGACCGCTTCGGTGAAGCTGAGCGTGACCTCGGACTCGACGTCCTGGCCGCGCCGGGGCTGGGTGCGGGGGCCCGCCGGGCCCGCGCCCCGGTTGAAGAGGCCGCCGAAGACATCGCCGAGCCCGCCGCCGAAGCCGCCGGCCCCGGGGCCGCCCTGCCCGCCGCCCTGGGGACCGCCGAAGAGGTCGCCCAGGTCGAAGTTGAAGTTGCCGCCGCCGGCCCCGCCGGGACCGGCCCTGAAGCCGCCGTTGCCGAAGAGGGCACGGGCCTCGTCGTACTCCTTGCGGCGCTTGGGGTCGCCGAGGATGTCATTGGCCTCGGAGATCTCCTTGAAGCGCTCCTCCGCCTTGGCGTCGCCCTTGTTGGCGTCCGGGTGGAACTCGCGGGCGAGCTTCCGGTACGCCTTCTTGATCTCGGCCTCGGTGGCGTCCTTGGGGACGCCGAGAACCTTGTAGTAGTCCTTCTCGACGAAGTCCTTCGTACTCATCGACATCCCTCCTTCCGGACGGTTTCCGGGGTGGTCCCCCGAAGGGCTTCCGGGAGTGTCTCCCGGAAGCCCCCCGGGAGACACTCCCGGCCGTTCCTCGCCTGACTCGCGTCAGCCCTCTTCGGGGCCACCGCTCTCTTCGTCGTCCGCGGCCTCGTCCTTGCCGGGCGTGGCGCCCGGCTGAGGCTCGGCCACCGCGACCCTGGCGGGCCGGATGGTCCGCTCGCCGATGCGATACCCCGGCTGAAGCACCGCGACGCATGTGGTCTCGGTGACATCAGGGGCGTAACTGTGCATCAGCGCCTCGTGGATCGTCGGGTCGAAGGGCTCGCCCTCCTTGCCGAACTGCTGGAGGCCCATCTTGGCGGCAGCGGTCTCCAGGGACTCGGCGACCGACTTGAAGCCGCCCACCAGCTCCCCGTGTTCCCGGGCCCGCCCGATGTCGTCCAGCACGGGCAGCAGCTCGGCCAGCAGATTCGCCGTGGCGATCTCCTTGACCGTGACCCTGTCCCGCTCCACCCTGCGGCGGTAGTTCTGATACTCGGCCTGGAGCCGCTGGAGGTCGCCGGTGCGCTCATTGAGCGCCGTACGAGCCTGGTCCAGCTCCGCGGTCAGACCGATGACCTTCGCTTCGTCCCCTGCCGGGGCCGCCTTGCCCTCCTTCTCGGAGGAGTCGGCGGACTCGGCGGCGGCGGCGTCGTCAGATGTGGCGCCGGAAGGGACGTCGGGCTTCTCTTCGAACCCCGGAGTCTCCTCCGTCACGCGGCACCACCCTTGGAGTCCTTCTCGTCGTCGACGATCTCGGCGTCCACGACATCGTCGTCGGCCTTGGCCTGGCCGGCCCCGGCGTCACCCTGGGCGTCGCCCGCGGGCTGCTGCGCGTCGGCGTACATCGCCTGGCCCAGCTTCTGCGAGACGGCCGCGACCTTCTCGGTGGCCGTGCGGATCTCCGCGACGTCCTCGCCCTTGAGCTTCTCCTTCAGCTCGACGATGACGGTCTCGACCTCGGTCTTCACATCGGCCGGAACCTTGTCCTCGTTGTCCTTGAGGAACTTCTCCGTCTGGTAGACCAGCTGCTCGCCCTGGTTCCGCGTCTCGGCGGCCTCACGGCGGCGGTGGTCCTCCTCCTGGTACTGCTCGGCCTCCTGGCGCATCCGGTCGACCTCGTCCTTCGGCAGCGAGGAGCCGCCGGTGACGGTCATCTTCTGCTCCTTGCCGGTGCCGAGGTCCTTCGCGGCCACGTGCATGATGCCGTTGGCGTCGATGTCGAAGGCGACCTCGATCTGCGGGACCCCGCGCGGGGCCGGCGGCAGACCGGTCAGCTCGAACATGCCGAGCTTCTTGTTGTACGCCGCGATCTCGCGCTCGCCCTGGTAGACCTGGATCTGCACGGACGGCTGGTTGTCCTCGGCCGTGGTGAAGATCTCCGAGCGCTTGGTCGGGATCGTGGTGTTGCGCTCGATCAGCTTGGTCATGATGCCGCCCTTGGTCTCGATGCCGAGGGACAGCGGGGTGACGTCGAGGAGCAGGACGTCCTTGACCTCGCCCTTGAGGACACCGGCCTGGAGCGAGGCGCCGATGGCGACGACCTCGTCCGGGTTCACACCCTTGTTGGCCTCCTTGCCGCCGGTCAGCTCCTTGACGAGCTCGGCGACGGCGGGCATCCGGGTGGAGCCGCCGACGAGGACCACGTGGTCGATCTCGGCGAGGGCGATGCCCGCGTCCTTGATGACGTTCTGGAACGGCGTCTTGCAGCGGTCCAGCAGGTCCGCGGTCAGCTGCTGGAACTGGGCGCGGGTGAGCTTCTCGTCCAGGTGCAGCGGGCCCTCGGCGGAGGCCGTGATGTACGGCAGGTTGATCGAGGTCTCCGTGGAGGAGGACAGCTCGATCTTCGCCTTCTCGGCGGCCTCGCGCAGACGCTGGAGGGCCATCTTGTCCTTGGACAGGTCCACGCCGTGACCGTTGGCGAACTGCTTCACCAGGTAGTCGACGACACGCTGGTCCCAGTCGTCGCCACCGAGGTGGTTGTCGCCGTTGGTGGCCTTCACCTCGACGACGCCGTCGCCGATCTCCAGCAGCGAGACGTCGAAGGTGCCGCCACCGAGGTCGAAGACCAGGATGGTCTGGTCGTCCTTGTCCAGGCCGTAGGCCAGGGCGGCCGCGGTCGGCTCGTTGACGATGCGCAGGACGTTGAGGCCCGCGATCTCACCGGCCTCCTTGGTGGCCTGGCGCTCGGAGTCGTTGAAGTACGCCGGGACGGTGATGACCGCGTCCGCGACCTTCTCGCCCAGGTACGCCTCGGCGTCGCGCTTCAGCTTCTGCAGGATGAAGGCGCTCATCTGCTGCGGGTTGAAGTTCTTGCCGTCGATCTCGATCTTCCAGTCGGTGCCCATGTGGCGCTTGACCGACCGGATGGTCCTGTCGACGTTGGTGACGGCCTGGCGCTTGGCGACCTCGCCGACCAGCACCTCGCCGTTCTTCGCGAAGGCGACGACGGACGGCGTGGTCCTGGCGCCCTCGGCGTTGGTGATGACGGTGGGCTCGCCGCCCTCCAGAACGCTGACGACCGAGTTGGTCGTGCCCAGGTCGATGCCGACCGCACGTGCCATGTCAATTCCTCCAGCTGACTACTTGAGTGGATCTGACTCAAGGATGCACGAGACCCCTCCCGGAGTCAACAGAGCTGAGTCAACCCCACTCAACTTTTATCCCCCGCTTATCCGCACCTGGAGCCCCCCGGGGCGACCGGGGCGCGCCCAGCGGGCCACCTGCGCGGCGGAGCACCGCCGGACGCGGTGCTTCTGTAAGAGTGATGCCCGCAATGGCGTGAAACGCACCAGTTCGACATTGATTGCGGTCGAGAGCCCATGGCGATGTCCGCCTCCTCCCCCGCCAAGCGGGCCTTCGACCTCGCGGCCGGCGTCGCACTGCTGCTCCTGCTGACCCCGCTGCTGCTGGCCCTCGCGGCGGCGGTCGCCCTCTCCTCCCGAGGACCCGTCCTCGTCCGCCGGGAGCGGGCCGGCCTCGGCGGACGCCCGTTCTCGATGCTGACCTTCCGCACCGCCCCCGCGACCCGGGTCGGACGGCTGCTGCACCGCCACTTCCTCGACTGTCTGCCCCAGCTGATCAATGTCGTCCGGGGCGAGATGTCCCTGGTCGGCCCGCGTCCGCTCACCCCGGCCCGGGCGGCGGCCGTCACCGGCCCGGCCCGCGCCGGGCGGTCAGTACGCCCCGGGATCACCGGCCTGTGGCAGACCGGCCGGCGCTCCGGACTGCCCTGGGACGAGATGGCCGTACTCGATCCGCACTATGTGGAGGCCCACTGGCTGGGCCTCGATCTGGTGATCCTGGCGCGCACCCTCCCGGCGGCGCTCCGGGGGCGTACGCCCGCGCCCTCCGCACGAAGGGTCGCCTGAGCGACACAGATCACCGGCCGCGTGGCTACAGTGCGGCGAAAAAGGTGGGTAGCCTCAGCACGGACTGATTAAGTTACCGCTTAGTAGTGTCGATGGTCCCCACCTCGCAGGCCTGAGGAGCCAGAAATGCAACTCGCCGCGATCGTCGTGTCGCTGGTCCTGACCGTGGTCGGCGTCGCGCTCATCGCCCGAGCCGTCGCGGAGATCTACCGGTTCGTCCGGCTCGGCCAACCCGTGCCCGCGGGCAGCCGCACCGACAGCCCGAGGCAGCGAACGATCACCCTGGCCAAGGAGTTCCTCGGCCACACCCGGATGAACCGCTGGGGCATCGTCGGCTTCGCGCACTGGTTCGTCGCGATCGGCTTCCTCACCCTGCCGCCCACCCTGGCCCAGGCCTACGGCCAGCTCTTCCGGGCGGACTGGACGCTCCCGGTCATCGGCGGCTTCGTCCCCTTCGAGATGTACATCGAGTTCATCGGCCTGATGACCGTGGTGGGCATCCTCGTCCTGATCGGGATCCGGCTGCTGAACCTGCCCTCCCGAGCCGGCCGCAAATCGCGCTTCGCGGGCTCCAAGGCCTGGCAGGCCTACTTCGTCGAATACATCATCCTCACCATCGGCCTCGCCATCCTCGTCCTGCGCGGACTCGAGGGCGCGATCCACCACATCGACGGCTACCAGGCCGCGTACTTCGTCTCGTACCCCCTGGTCCTGCTCTTCGACGGGCTGGCCACCAGCACCCTCCAGACCTGGATCTACTTCACCGCCATGGTGAAGATCGGCACCTCGCTGATCTGGATGATCACGGTCTCGCTCAACACCAACATGGGCGTCGCCTGGCACCGCTTCCTCGGCTTCCCCAACATCTGGTTCAAGCGGAACGCCGACGGGGCCACCGCGCTCGGCGCGCTCCAGCCGATGACCTCGGGCGGCAAGGAGATCGACTTCGAGACGGTCTTCGACGACGAGGGCGAGGAGGCCGTCTTCGGCGCCTCCCAGGTCGAGCACTTCTCCTGGAAGGGCATCCTCGACTTCTCCACCTGCACCGAGTGTGGCCGCTGCCAGTCCCAGTGCCCCGCCTGGAACACCGGCAAGCCCCTCTCCCCCAAGCTCCTGATCATGTCCCTGCGCGACCACGCGCACGCCAAGGCCCCCTATCTGCTGGCCGGCGGCGGCAAGACGATGGAGGGCGAGGAGAAGGCGTCCGCCGAGGCGCTGAAGGACGTGCCCGCCGCCGCCCTGGCGGAGGCCGAGCGCCCGCTGATCGGCACCCTGGAGGAGAACGGGGTCATCGACCCGGACGTGCTGTGGTCCTGCACCACCTGCGGCGCGTGCGTCGAGCAGTGCCCGGTCGACATCGAGCACATCGACCACATCGTCGACATGCGCCGCTACCAGGTGATGATCGAGTCCGCGTTCCCCTCCGAGGCGGGCACGATGCTCAAGAACCTGGAGAAGAAGGGCAACCCCTGGGGCCTGGCGAAGAAGCAGCGCGTCGAGTGGACCAAGGAGGTCGACTTCGAGGTCCCGATCGTCGGCCAGGACGTCGAGGACCTCACCGAGGTCGACTACCTCTACTGGGTCGGCTGCGCCGGCGCGCTGGAGGACCGGGCCAAGAAGACCACCAAGGCCTTCGCCGAACTGCTCCACATCGCGGGCGTGAAGTTCGCGATCATGGGCGGCGAGGAGAAGTGCACCGGCGACTCACCCCGCCGGCTGGGCAATGAGCCGCTCTTCCAGCAGCTCGGCCAGGAGAACGTGGCGATGCTGAACATGGCCTTCGGCGAGGATGACGAGGACGAGTCGACCCGCAAGCCGAAGACCGCCAAGCGGATCGTCGCCACCTGCCCGCACTGCTTCAACACCATCGCCAACGAGTACCCGCAGCTCGGCGGCGAGTTCGAGGTCATCCACCACACCCAGCTCCTCCAGCATCTGATCGACGAGGGCCGGCTGGTCCCGGTGACACCGGTCGAGGGCCTGATCACCTACCACGACCCCTGCTACCTGGGCCGCCACAACAAGGTCTACACCCCGCCGCGCGAGATCATGTCCGCCGTCCCGGGCCTGCGCCAGCAGGAGATGCACCGCCACAAGGAGCGCGGCTTCTGCTGCGGCGCGGGCGGCGCGCGGATGTGGATGGAGGAGCGGATCGGCAAGCGCATCAACACCGAGCGGGTCGACGAGGCGCTCTCCCTCAACCCCGACATCGTCTCCACCGCCTGCCCGTTCTGCCTGGTGATGCTCACCGACTCGGTCAACGGCAAGAAGAACGACGGCCAGGCGAAGGAGAGCCTCCAGGTCGTGGACGTGGCACAGCTCCTCCTCGACTCGGTGCGCACCCCTCCGGCCGACCCGGCCCCGGACCCGGCGCCGACCACCGAACCGGAGCCCGCGCGGTAGCCGACGAACGCGGTACCCCGAGGGGAGCCCCCGCCGTCCTCCCGTACGGGACGGGCTCGGGGCTCCCCTTAGGGGATGTCACAGCTCTGCGGCAAAGGGCCTTCCACCCGGGCCCGCCGGTACTGGACCGGGCCCGAGCGGGTACGTTCGACAACGTGGCTGGATTCAGGATCGGACGCGGCCGGGACAACCGCACGCAGCAGCAGCAACCGCGGCAGGCACCGCCCCCGCACGGTGGCGGCGGCCGTGCGGCACCTCCGCACACCCAACAGCAGCCGCCCCCGTGGCCCCAGCCGCCGGGCGGCGGCCATCGCGGTGGACCCCAGCGGGACGAACCGGAGTACTTCGGCGACCCGTATCAGCAACAGCAGCCCCCGCGGCAACCCCCGTACCCCGGCCAGGCCCCAGCCCACGACCCGTACGCGACCGCCCCGGGCCCCGCTCCGTACGCGAACGGCCCGCGCCACGACCCGTACGCGAACAACCCCGGCCACACCCAGGCGTTCCGCGTGGACGACCCCTACGGCCAGGGCGCGACCTACCAGGCCGGTGACGCCCCCGCGCCGCCCGCCGGTCCCAGGCTGCCCTGGAAGCAGCTGCTGAGCGGAATGGTGCTGCGCCCGGCCGTGACGTTCGGGCAGATGCGGGACTACGCGGTGTGGGGCCCCGCCCTGGCGATCACCTTCGTCTACGGCATGCTCGCGATCTTCGGCTTCGACAAGGCGCGCGAAGAGACCATCAACGCGACGATCTCCTCGGCGATCCCCTACGTCCTGACCACCGGCGTCGCCTTCGTCATCGGCGGTCTGATCCTCGGCGCGGTCACCCACACCCTGGCCCGCCAGCTCAGCGGCACCGGTGCCTGGCAGCCCACGGTCGGCTTCTCCATGCTCCTCATGTCGATCACCGACGCGCCCCGGCTCCTCTTCGCCATGTTCCTCGGCGGCGAGAACGCCCTGGTCCAGGTCGTCGGCTGGATGACCTGGCTGGCGGCCGGCGCACTCTTCACCGTGATGGTCGGCAAGTCCCACGACCTGCCCTGGCCGAAGGCGCTGGGCGCTTCGGCCATCCAGCTGATCGCCCTGCTCTCGATCATCAAGCTGGGCACGATCTGACCCCTCTGAACATGGAAAGGGCCCCGCTGCTCCGGCAGCGGGGCCCTTTCGCACTCCGTATTCCGTATTCCGTGCTCCTGGGTCAGGCGTCGAGAACCTGTCCGGACCTGCGGACGACGGGCTTCTCCACACTCCAGGGGAAATTGATCCACTCGTCGGTGCGCTTCCACACGTACTCGCACTTCACCAGCGAGTGCGACTTCTCGTAGATGACCGCGGAGCGCACTTCGGCGACATGGTCGACACAGAAGTCGTGGACCAGCTTCAGGGTCTTCCCCGTGTCGGCGACATCGTCGGCGATGAGGACCTTCTTGTCCGAGAAGTCGATCGCGTTGGGCACCGGTGCCAGCATGACCGGCATCTCCAGCGTGGTCCCCACCCCGGTGTAGAACTCCACATTCACCAGATGGATGTTCTTGCAGTCCAGCGCGTACGCCAGCCCACCGGCGACAAAGACCCCGCCGCGCGCGATGGAGAGGACGATGTCCGGCTCGTACCCGTCGTCCGCGATCGTCTGCGCCAGCTCACGGATCGCGCCGCCGAACCTGTCGTACGTCAGGTTCTCTCGTACATCACTCATGCTCACACCTGCGTCCGGTGGAAATTCATGAACGAGCGCGAAGCGGTCGGCCCGCGCTGTCCCTGATAACGGGATCCGTACCGCTCACTCCCGTACGGGAATTCCGCGGGCGAGCTCAGCCGGAACATGCAGAGCTGGCCGATCTTCATACCCGGCCAGAGCTTGATCGGCAGCGTCGCCAGGTTCGACAGCTCCAGCGTCACATGCCCGGAGAAACCCGGGTCGATGAAGCCGGCCGTCGAATGGGTGACCAGCCCGAGCCGCCCGAGGGAACTCTTTCCCTCCAGCCGCGACGCGATGTCGTCGGGCAGCCCGATGACCTCGTAGGTCGACGCCAGAACGAACTCCCCGGGGTGGAGGATGAACGCCTCGTCGCCCTCGGGTTCGACCGTCCGTGTGAGGTCGGCCTGCTCGACCGCTGGGTCGATATGGGGGTAGCGGTGGTTCTCGAACACCCGAAAATAGCGGTCCAGCCGCACATCGATGCTCGAGGGCTGCACCATGGAATCGTCGAACGGGTCGATGCGCACCCGACCGGCGTCGATCTCGGCCCGGATGTCCTTGTCTGAGAGAAGCACCCCCCGAGGATACGCAGAGCACGCGGACCCGCCCTAACTCGGACAGCCCCGCGCGCCCCATCCTCACCTCCGCCGAGCCACTACCGCTTCTCCCGCACCACCGGCACCGCACTCCGCAACCGCGCACACCTCGGGCACCGAATCAACCGCCCGGGCCCAATCCGCCCGGCCCCGAGCTGCTGCATCGGAAACGAAGCGGTAGCGAAAACATGCCCCTCGGCACAGCGGACGACGGTACGTTCCATCAAGTCCATCCAGCCCCTTCCCCAACAAATGCGGACGAACACCCACATTAGGGGATCCCCACCCCACCCCCACCCCCGGCACTCCGCCCCCACCGTACGCCCCCAACTCCCGCCCCTCGCCGCCCCATCCACCCTCCATCGACCCCTCGCCGGCGCAGCGTCGTACGCCCGGGGGCGGGGATGGGGTAGAGTGATCGGCGTTGCGGATCTGGGAATCCAGGTCCTCGCGCGGGTGTAGTTTAATGGTAGAACATGAGCTTCCCAAGCTCAGAGCGCGAGTTCGATTCTCGTCACCCGCTCCAAGCAGAAGCCCCAGGCCAGCGGCCCGGGGCTTTCGTGTTGTCTAGACCATTCGCCGCTGGGCGCAGGACATCCTGAGAAATGGGATCCATCGTTTGCGGACGACGCGGCGGTGATCGTCGCCGAGCTGGGCACGAAGCTCAAGGAGACAAGCTCCGACCCTTCAGGCAAGGTGCGTTCCCGCCCCGAGACCACTTAGCCTCTACCGGTCCGCTTGGCCTCGGAAGGTTCAAAGAAGGGGTGTTCATGCGGCAGCGGGGGCGGGCAGCGCGCGGCCTGGGCACTTGTGCCCCTCGGGCTGGTCCTGACACTGGGGGGTATCGGGTACTTCTTCACGAATTACCAGGGGGCCACCGTCATGAGTGAGGCGATGAAGCCCACGTACCGCCCAGGCGAGCGGCTCGTCATCGAGCGCATTGGCGCAGGCGGGATACGCAGGGGTGATGTCCTACTCGTCCATGTGCCCGACCGCTATCAGGGCAGACCGGCCCTGCAGCGGGTCATTGGGATGGGCGGCGATCATGTGGCGAGCGACGGAAGTCGGATCACGGTGAACGGGAAGCCGGTCGACGAACCGTATGTGATGCGCGGCGAAGTGCACCCGACAACCGGACCGTACGACGTGAAGGTGCCGGACGGGCGGCTGTTCCTGCTGGGCGATCACCGGGGGAATTCGAACGACTCGCGATGCTTCCTCGGCAAGCAGTCGGGCAGCGTCGCGGCCTCCGGGGTGCTCGGGCGAGTGCACAAGGGTTCCACCATGCCGGCGGTGGTGGTGGCGCCCGGGGGCCTCGGGATCGTGCTGACCCTGGTCGGGATCGGCCTGGGAATCGGAGGGCGCGCGGCCGGGCGGCGTGCCCGGCGGTCGCTCGCGGCTGTGCCGCCGCGGCCCGGGGCCTAATCGATCTTGAGCATTTGTGTTGCGGCCGACGGGAGCGGCGGCTCGGTGAGCCAGGGCGCGATCGCGCTCAGAGCGCGAGTTCGATTCTCGTCATCCGCTCCAAGCAGAAGCCCCAGGCCAGCGGCCCGGGGCTTCCGTGTCATCTAGACCACTTGAGGGTGGTTTCCTTTTCGAGGGGCCCCATATCGGGCTATATGCCACACTCGGCCATGTCAGACGTCTGATCGAGTTGCTGACAACAGCCGCTCGACCGGGAGGCCACTGCACCCCCACCGAGTTGGCTACCAGAGGAGGACCTGCGTCTCCGACGTGCCCCCTGGGCGGCCGTCGGGTCAGATCGTCGGTGTGTCGTCGACGATCTCCTTGTGCGGTTCGACGACGAACTTCCAGCCCTCGCTGGGCTCCAGGAACCGCACTCGAGTCGGATAGATGTCCAGGGCGCGGCGGTCGCGGTTCTGGCTGTTGGTGTTCTTCCGCGCCCGGGCCGGCTCCTCGTACAGGTCGACCTTGACGTCGGGGACCGCGACGACTTGCTCGCTCCAGCGCTGAACGACTCCCGCTCCGAACGCGTCCCGCGCGGCGGAGTAGAGCGAATCCAGGGACTCCTTGTTCCCGTTGGGAACGAAGAGGGCGAGATTCATGAGGACGCCGGCACTCTGGAGGACCTCGATTTCCTGCCCCGCCTTGTCGGCGATCCAGATCCCGCTGTCTTCGGCATCGCCCGGGAGGACATGGATTTCCTCGCCGAAGACTGTCCTCGCGACAAAGGACCCTCCCTCAAAATTCTTACCCGGCTCCACCAGGAAAGCCGGGGCATAGCAGTCGAGAGGAAGGCCATCCATCTCAGCCGAGACGAAAATACTGTCCTGGAGGCCCAGGCCTGAAATCTCCTCGGCAGTAAGACGTCGAGCCGTAACCTTCTCGGTATTCACACTATTCCCCTTTTGATAGCGGCACCCCGTGAATTCATCAAGACCCTACCACGAAAAGGATCAACCACCCTCCATTGCAGATGCCTTCGCACTCGCGATGAGATCGGCGGCCCTTTCAGTCATTCCCCTCCGAGAGAGCGGCGGGCAACTCTTCCCGCATTACCGGAAAAACCGGCACTCGTAGAGAAATGCGACAGCGGTCAAGAGGAGCCACTCCCGTCGGCGCTGTTTCGGTGACGCGAGGACCGTGTGGAGCAGCGGCAGCAGGGTGCGCATTCGCAGCGATGGAGTGATCAAGCTCTGGGCCGTCGAGCCCGGCACCGCCGAACGTCGTCCAGGGCGACGGCCCGGCGGCGGCTCATACGAAGAGGAACGCGGCGGCGGTGGCCGCGCCGAGTGATGCTCCGGCGACTGTCTGGGCAACCGTGTGGTAGGTCAGAGCGACCCGGGACCAGCACACGGCGGCCGTGAGCGAGCAGGCGATCAGCCACCAGGGCGAGTGGACTGTGGCCAGCAGGGCAACTACTGCCGAGGCCACGGCGGAGTCCACCGAGATCTTCCAGACGGTGTTGATCGCGAGCAGCCCGATGGTCATGGCCCAGAGGCCCAGCATCGCGACCAGGATGGGCGGGGGTGCCCCGCCGAGGAGCATGAGCACCGAGCCGGTGCCGATGGAACCGAGGATGACGAAGAAGATCGGCGCTCGCTGGGTGCGATCGACCACATGGCGGTCGCCCCAGGTGCCTCGCTTGCGCTCCCATTCGATGTAGCCGGCGGGTATCAGCCCGGCGCACAGGGCGCCGAGCAGGCCCCACAGCAGGCCGGTCCAGTGACCGGCTGCCGCCAGACCGATCCCGGGCATGCCCGCGAGCAGGACATTGCGCGGCTGTAGGACGTCGGTGACGATGCGGGCCGCGGTGGTGACGGTCGAACCGGGGTACTTTCCGGTGGTGTTGCTGTCCGTGCTGCCGATGTGGTTCACGCGTCGCATTCCAGGGCCGGCCGCGGGATGAAGCGGGTTCGCTGTTGAGGGGTGTCCTTGCGGGCGGCCCATTCGGCAGGAGTGGTACGGGTGTGCCGAGGGTGGTCGAGTAGGAGTTTACGAACTGAGGATCGGGCGTGACCGAGGATTTCAAGTTCCGTTTCCGTCGAGGAGCACAGGGGCTCGCAGCGAATCTGCGGGCCGGGGCGCACTCGCTCGAAGAGGCTCCGGCACACGGCATTCAGATCTACAAGAATATCTGGCTCGCCCTGCCGGAATCCGGGCTCCATTGGAAGGACACGGCCTGGCTGGCGTTCGGTGTTTCACTGAACGCGCCGGCACTGAGCAGGCTCCGCCCAGAGGGATCGCTCATCCGCGTCACAGCGCTCACCTACCCCTTGAGCGACTACCGGGCCGAGGTGGCAGCGCTGGCCATGGACGGATGGCTGCATGCGCGATTCGCCCTCAAGAGGCCGGGGGCTTCGGTCGGCTATGACGCCACACGGGATCAGTACACCTTCGCTTGGGGCGATATCACGGACCCTTTCTCGGACCCGCCCACGGAGTGAGCCGGAAGGCCCGCGCCGCTGCCGTCTCAGGCGCGCTGGGCCCGGTCGTAGACCTTCTTGGCCGTGGTTCCCAGGATCTCACCGTACATCTTGGTCGGGGGCAGGGTGTCGAGGGCGGAGTTGACCGAGATCAAGGTGCCTTTGCCGGTGGTGGTGTTGAGGCCGGCGAACCAGGGGCCGCCGCTGGCGCCGCCGCTCAGGGTGCAGGGGATGACTTGGGTGCCGTGTTCTTTTTTGGCGGTGCCGGCGCAGTGGAGGAGTTCTTCGCCGCGGTGGGGGCTGGTGGCGGGGTAGCCGAGGGCGGTGACGGGGCCGCCGACGGGGCGGTTGAAGGCGATGTCCTGGGAGCCGACGACGTCGGTGAGTTCGCGGTTCTTCTTGTCGGGGTCGACGGTCAGGGCGGCCATGTCGTTGACGGAGTCGTTCTGCCAGGTGCGCGGGGTGGCGGCGGCGCGGACGGCGAAGACGCCGTGGGGCTGCTTGCCCTTGTGGTAGCCGGGGACGAAGACCATGTCGGTGTTGGTGTTGTAGGGGGAGGAGCCCCGGCGTACGCAGTGGGCGGCGGTCATCACGGCGGATTTGTTGGTGCTCTTCACGGCGGTGGCGGAGCACCAGGTGTCGGCGCCGTTGGCGTTGATGAAGAAGAGGCGTCCCACGGTCTTGAGGGGGGTGCCCCGGTACGGCTTGGCCTTCGGTCCGGTCGGGCCGAGGTCGACGGACTTGCCGACGGCCTTGATACGGGCGGGTGTCCAGTGGGCGAGGGCGGCCTTGCGCTCCTTGGCGGTGTACTTCAGGACGGAGACCGGGTCGGGCGCGGCGTGAGCGGGTGTGGCCGTCACCATGACCGGGGCGGCGAGGGCGAGGACCGTACCAGCCGCGAAGAGGCCTGCGGTCCGGCCGCGGAACTGCCAGATCGAGGGAGCTGAGGTCTCGGGCATGGAAGGTGACTCCTCGGTCGGCGTGCGCGGGCATCGGACGGGCTGTCCGTGTCGTACCGCAGGAGCGGGGAAACCGCCTGTTCGGTTGTCGCTGTCGACGTCCTGTGACACGCGTGTACGGATATGCGAACACGCGCCCAGTGGTCGGCTCACTCCACGATGAGGGATCCACAAACACCCCATACGATGCCAAAATGACGCGATTGATCGTGGCAGCCGGCGGAGGTGGCGACGCTGTCGCCGCCGTGATGGTCGATGGGGCTCTGTACGGGGACGAGGGGCCGGGGGTGGTGCTGACCTATGCGTGGGATCGGTTGACGGTCGATGCGGTGGCGGGGCCTCGGGGGGCGGGGGGTTTCAGGGGGCTGGAGGTGGTGACGCCGCATGTGTGGGCGGTGGGGGCGGGGAGTGAGGTGGTGGGGGCGGGTGGGTCGGCTCTGCCGGGGTT
>NZ_BAAASB010000028.1:0-72091 GCF_039532665.1 Streptomyces amakusaensis
GCCGCCGACGGCCTCACCCTCACCGTCCGCTACGCCGACCGGACCACCACCACCAGGACCCGCACCCTGCCCGAACCCACCCACCACACCCGCCCCCTGGCCGCCACGGCCTACGCCCTCCACGAGACCCTCGGACTCCAGCGCGCCCGCGTCCGGGCCATCACCCTCCGGGCCGAGTCACTCATCCCCGCCGCGGACACGGCCCGGCAACTCACCCTCGACCCCGACGACGACCGGTCCATCACCCTCGAAGCCGTCACCGACCGGGCTCGGGCCCGCTACGGACCCGGCGCCATCAAACCCGCCACTCTCTCCGCCTCCCGCCCGAACGCCTCCCCCCAGGGCCCCGCGACACCTGCCCACCCTTTTGCCGGTGAAGCGGGTTGATGCCCTGATCGTCGTGGGCGAGTCCATGACCGGTGCGCACATCGCCGACGGAGACCACATAGTCGTCCGCGCCCAGCCGTCGGCCGAGAACGGCGACATCGTCGCCGTACTGCGCCGCACCACCTGACAGCCGGCCACCAAACACGGCCGCCGCCGGAGTACAGGGCTGACACCCTCCTCCGCCTTTCAGGGCCGGCTGCCGGGTCAGCGGTCCTCCAGGGCGCGCCAGGCCCGGTATTCCTCGCGCACGTAAGCTCGCAGCCCCCGGCGGTGCCCAACGGCGAAGTCCGTGCCTTCGCCGAGCGGATCATCAACGCCGGTGTCGCGCAGACCGCACACCTCGCAGCGCTCCAGGAACAGGTCAGCCGGGCGGGGAAGGCTCTGCGCCGGGCACAGGCCGGCACCGGCGGGGTGGATCGCGCCGGGCAGCGGGAACTCGTCGTGGTCGCTCTGTCCGTAGAGGTCGCGTCCGTCGAGGTAGTGGAGGCTGGGGTCCTCGGCGGACCACTGCTCGACGATGTCGGCGAGGACATCGCGGACATCGCGGACGACAGCGAGTCTCCGTAGTCCGGCAGCCGTCTCGGCCGGATCGCCGGTGGCCCTGAACGTCAGCGTGCCGCCGGAGAGGTCCGGCGTCAGAGGGCCGGGGGTGTTCTCGTGGGTGGGGCACAAGCACGAGGGAGACGAGGAACAGCCGACGGCTGAACGCCGCTACGAGCGGAAACGGAACACTTCCCCGCCTTCGTCGGCATGGTTGCAGCCCTCAGCTGCCACCGCAGACTCGCCATGCTCCCCGCCGTCCCGGACCGGGAGGCACCGGCTCAGTCGCCGGTCCAGGCATCGAGTCGCCGTCGCAGATGGTTGCGTTCGATGTCGTTGCGGGCGGCTTGGATGGCGTGGCGCATCAATTGCCGTGCCTCCGGGTGGTGGCCGAGTCCGGCGGTCAGCTCGGCGCGCAGGACGAGCAGCCGGTGATCGCCGGGGGCGGCCCGCACACCGTCGAGAGCGGCGATGCCCGCGGCGGGTCCGCGGGCGAGGGCGATCGCGGCGGCGCGATTGGCCAGGACCGCCGAGGACGGTGTCTGTTCGGCGAGCCGGTCGTAGAGGGCGACGATGGCTTCCCGGTCGGGATCGGGCTGGACCTGGAGGGCGGCGATGGCGGCCTCCAGCACCCACCGGCCCGGGCGGTCCCCGCTGCGGCGCAGGGCCCTGGTGGCGAGGTGGAGTCCGTGGCCGATGTCGTCCCAACGCCAGCGGCCGCGGTCCTGATCTGCGAGCGGGACCAGGGCGTCGCCGTCGGTCCGGGCATCGCGTCGCGCGTCGGTGAGGAGCAGCAGTGCGGACAGGCCGAGGACTTCGGGTTCGTCGGGCAGCAGCCTGCGCAGCAGGGCGGCCAGGCGCAATGCCTCGTCACACAGGCCGGGCCGGACCAGTGCCGGGCCTTCGGCGGCCGTGTGTCCCTCGGTGAACACCAGGCCGATGACGGTCAGCACCGCGTCCAGGCGGTCCGGCCACGCGGCGCGGGGTGGGATGTCCAGCGCGATCCCGGCGTCGCGGATCTTGCGTTTGGCCCGGACCAGGCGCTGGGCGACGGTCGGTTCGGTGGTGAGCAGCAGCCGGGCGGTCTCGGCGGCGGTCAGCCCGCACAGCAGGCGCAGCGCGAGCGGCACCTGGGCGGAGGCGGCCAGGGCCGGGTGACAGCAGGTGAAGACCAGCCGGAGCAGGTCCTCGGCGGCGGTGTCGGACCAGCACACGGCGCCGAACGGATCGTCCGGGTCACTGACGCTGTCGGCTCCCGGTTCGTCCCGCAGCTCGTGGGCCAGGGTGGCGAGCTTGTCCACGGCGACCCGGTCGCGGCGCAGCCGGTCGAGGACCTTGCGGCGGGCGGTGGTCTGCAGCCAGGCGCCCGGCCTGGCGGGAACCCCGTCACGGGGCCACGTCTCAAATGCCTTGGCGACCGCCTCGGCGGCGGCGTCCTCGGCCCGGTCGAGGTCACCGGTCCACCGGGCGAGACCGGCCACCAGCGTGGGCCACTCGGCCCGGTAGGCCTGTTCGACGGCAACCTCGACCGGGTCGGACATCGGTTCAGCCGAGCTCGGTCAGGGCACGGACCTCGACCGAGCCGAAGTCGGCGGCCGGGCAGCCGGCCGCGTACTTCAGCGCGGTGTCCAGGTCGGCTGCCTCCACGATCCAGAAGCCGCCGAAGGACTCCGTCAGCTCGGCGTACGGTCCGTCGGTGAGCAGGACCTCCCCGCGCCGGTTCCGCACCGTGGTCGCCGTGTCGGCGGAGTGCAGCTGCTCCGCACCGCGCAACACTCCGGACTCGGCCAGCGCCCGGGTGAAGGACACGAAACGTTCCATCGTGGCCTGGAGCGCCTCCGGCGCCATCTCGGTCAGAGCGGAATCGTCGACGTGGGACATCAGGATGTAGCGCATGGCATTCCTTTCCTCGCGGCGGCCGTACCGCCTCTCACCCGTTCGACGCGCATGCGGGCAAGGTTTCGACAGACTAGGACATGCGTTTCCCGAACCGCCCGGCTGCGCTGCGTCCACCGGGCCGTCGGGGCGGGCCCGGTCGCTCAGGCGAACCGCGCCTGCAGCGCGGTGAGGGTCTTGTCCACCGCCGTGCCGGCCCGCTTCGGAACACCGATCAGCCGCACCAGCCGCCGGGCCCGCTTGGCGGTGTAGTCGAAGGTCTCCGTGACCTCGGTACCGCCGGGCACCGCCCGCAGCCGCCACCGCCACACGTGCCGCCCGCGGTGCCGCCACGCGATCAGGACATCGTCCTCGAACTCCACAACGGTGTTGGTCGTCGTATAGCCCTTCATCCGCATCCGGAACACCGAGCCGTTCTCCAGCCGCTCCGGCCCCTCCACGACCCCCCGCACCTCACCAGTACCGTCCAATCCCGCGTGCTCGCCCGGTGCCGCGAGCAACGCGAAGATCACCGACGGCGGGGCGGCGACGACCACTCGGCGGCTCACCAGCGCCGCGGTGGGCAACCCTGCGTGGGTGGTACTGCTCATGAAAGGCCTCCTCTGACGTCCTGCGCGGGAGCCTGTCGCCACCCCGCTCACTCCGTCGACGCCCGGGCAGCCTCCGTTTCGACACCACGCCGTCCGTCGACCGGCCGTCTTTCAGAGGTGACCCCACTCGCACTCGTCGCGCGAACCTGGTCTCCGGCCGACGCCGCGAAGGCCGATGGTGAACTCCCCTGTGCCGCGCGGAGAGCGCGTCGGGCATCCTCGCTCGCCCCGCGCACCGTCACCGTGCCGCGCCGCCCAGGACGACGGTCCCGTGAGCGCCGGTCGGCGACCGGCTCGGACCATGACGGTGAGGACAGGCGAGCCCGGCACTGGTTGGCTCTGCCCGATGGCCTCGTACCCCCACGCTTCGGAGAGCGCGGACCTTCCCCTCGCCGACGGCCGGGCGGGAAGAGTCCGCCGAGGCCGTGTCCCCCGTCCGGCGGCTCCGCGCCGAAGTGGACGGGACCGGTGACCGCGGGATCGCGGATCTCCAGCCGGTCGATGCCCGAGGCCTCCGCGAAGGCGGCGATCGCCGCGAGGTACGCGGCCTCGACCGGCCCATGGTCACTGACGGCCTCCTCGGCACCGGTGTAGTGGCCGTGTTCGTCACGGTCGGCGGGGTCGTACCTGGTGATCCGGTGGACGAAGAACGGCGGCATGTGCCGAATTCCCAACACCTACGCCGCGTAGGGGCAGGTGCGGCGACCGAGGCTCTCCTGCGGAGGCTGCTGAGGGCAAGTCCGTGCAGGAGGCGGCCTTGTAACAGCCCACGCCAGGACCGACTCCGTTGGAAATTCAGCCATTGCTACTGGAAGGCCCAACGGCTGCCTCGATGGTCCCCGAGGACCCTAGAACTGACTCATCCGATGACGAGCGCGCGGAACGACCCCCGCGCGGGCGGGACTGCCAGGGAGGCCGCCACGCCCTCGCCCGGAAGATCTTCCACAGTCGGGCCGGGCGGCTGCCGAGCAGAAGCTCACCGCGATGCGCGACGTGTCCGCCCGGCGCACCACCGTGCACCTCGGGATGCCCGACTTCCGAACCAGCGCAGGCCGTCTCACCTCCGACCCGGCCAGCGGCTACTGAGGTTTAATGCGTGATGTCGCCGGTCGAAGTCTTGGACTGCGAAGGGACGAGGGATCGCCGCGCGCGGCATCATGCGAGGATCACCCGTAACGGGCTCTCCCGGATGGGTCGTGCGGCGTGTTGGCCTGGCTCCTGAGGGAAACCCCGCTTCGCGGAGCTGCGCTAGTAGTAGCCCTTCGTGCCGTCGAGTAGCTCCCGGACGATGTCCGCGTGCCCTGCGTGTCGCCCCGTCTCCTCGACGAGGTGAATCAGCATCCAGCGGAGATTGGCGCTGCCGTCGCGGAAGTCGGGGTGGCGGCCGGTGTCGTCCAGGTCGGCGGCGGCAATGATCGCGTTGCTGCGGGTGCACTGGGCCTCGTACTCCGCAAGGAGTTCTGCGAGGTGGCGGCCGTCGGTGTGCCAGTCGGCGTTCTTGCTTGACTCGTCGAATGCGGGGTTCTGCTTCTTGTCGCCGCCGAGGAACAGCACTTCCAGCCACATGTGCTCGGTCCAGCGCATGTGGGAGATGAGACCGGCCATCGTCATGTCCGGTGAGGTCGGGATGACCGGGCGGCGCGCGTCCTCGTCGCTCAGCCCTTCGCATTTCCAGCGCAGAATCTGCCGCTGCAGGTCCAGCCAGCCGACGAGCGCGGTGCGTTCATCCGCTTGGCGCGGGGGGCGTTCCAGTTCCGATGACATGGCGGCGCACGCTACCAGGGCGGTCGGGAGGCGGCACCTGGGTGACGGGCTTGTCCACGAACTCTCCGCTGTGCTGGGCTAGTTCGGAGCCCCTCCATCGCGGCCCAGAGCGCGACCCGGGCCAGGTCGACCCCGGACACCTCGACGGTCGTGCGATCGCCATCCCAGCGGCACCGTCGCCCAGGGGGCGTGCGGCGAGTTCGGGCAGCCGGTCCGCCCACGGCGCGGTCGACCCGGTCGGGGCGGCGGTCTGCTCACGCAGCTCCTCCAGCCGTGCCGCGAGCAGGTACTGCGCGGCGTGGGCGAGCGCGGACGCCGCCGCGGCCGGGTCCGCGTCCAGCTCGACCGGGTCCAGGAATTCCCGCCGGGTGCGCGATGTCGGCCTCCAGCGACACCCGGCCCCGCTGTGACGGCGGCCAGGTCGGCTGTCCAGGTTACGTCGACCAGCCCGGCCTCCATGGTCAGGGCCTCGGCCTGAGGGTAGCCGCAGTCCACGTACAGCCCGGCCGGCCGGGCTGTCGAACGACCCCCGCGCGGGCGGGGTGGACCTGGTCGGTCTCGTCGACGGCGGGGCCCCAGCGGAGCTTGGTGGCGGTCCACTCGGC
Organism: Streptomyces amakusaensis; assembly: GCF_039532665.1. Taxonomy (NCBI): domain Bacteria; kingdom Bacillati; phylum Actinomycetota; class Actinomycetes; order Kitasatosporales; family Streptomycetaceae; genus Streptomyces; species Streptomyces amakusaensis. The sequence goes on from NZ_BAAASB010000028.1 coordinate 5,783, forward strand.
GGCAGAGCGCGCCGGGCGGGCGGCAGTCAGGTTCCCCGGGTCCTGGTCGGCGGCTTTGGACCGTTGGTGCGTGCGGTCACGGCGACCAGTGACGCCTTCGCGCCGTGCCGGCGTTCAGCCGGACGCCCCGGAGTCCCAGGCTTCGGCGAGCGGGACCATGTGGTCGATGTCCAGCGCGGCGGTGTACCGAGCTGATGGGCCGGTGCGCGATGGACTCGCAGGAGCCGGGTGGTGGGACGATCGGGACGTCACCGGCTATGGCGGCCTGGACCTTGAACAGGTGGCGGATCCGGGCAGTTGGGCTCCGGCCCGGGCAGCCGGCCTCGATGGCCCCTTCATCAGGGCGACCATGTCCACACGGGTAGGGAACTCCGTTCCTCGTCGCCAGGGTCTCCACGCAGCCGGTTCCCGGCCTGTGTCATCCATCACCGCCGCCTGTGCCGAGTCCCGGCGACCGGTTTGGGTGCCTTCATTCCACACAGCCGGCGCTCGTGCCACGGACGGGACACCGCCAACGGAGGCTCCCTGACGAAAGGGGGGTATGCGACGGGGCGGGCGCGGGAACGTGTGCGAGCGTATCCGCCTCCGCCTCGAGGAGGTCCGGCTCAATGAGGAGCTGATGTGAACGGTCACCGCGGCGCTGGGCCTGATGTCATCGTCGTTGGAGCGGGTCTCGCGGGGCTCGCCTGTGCTCTGGATCTGTGCCGCGCCGGGCGCCGGGTGGCGCTGCTGGAGGCGTCCGACGGTGTGGGTGGCCGGATGCGGACGGACCGGCGGGACGGCTTTCTGCTGGACCGGGGCTTCCAGGTGTTCAACACTTCCTACCCGCAGGTGAAGCGCCGTCTGGACCTGCGGGGGCTGCGGCTGCGGCCCTTCGCTCCCGGCATCGTCGCGCACACGCCGGGGGGCCCGGTCCGCCTCGGCGACCCGACCCGGCTCCCCGCGGCGGCGGGATCGCTGCTGCCGGGGCGCGTCATGCCGGCCCGGGACCTGGCAGCCGTCGCCGCGCTCACCGCGAGGGACACGCTGCTGCCCGTCCGCCTCGTCAAGAGCCGTCCCGACCGGTCCACGGCGTCCGCTCTCGCGCGCGCCGGAGTGACGAACCGTACGGTCGCCGAGATCCTGCGGCCCTTTCTGTCCGGGGTGTTTCTGGAGGACCGGCTGGAGACATCGGCCCGTTTCTTCCACCTGGTCTGGCGGAGCATGGTCAGGGGAACGCTCTGTCTGCCCGCCGACGGCATCGGAGCGGTGCCCGCGCAGTTGGCGGGCGACCTGCCCGAAGGAGTGCTCCGGCTGGATACGCCCGTGGAGGCGATCACTCCCACCGGGGTGCTCCTGCGGGGCGGCGGTGAGCTGGAGGCGGCCGCGGTCGTGGTGGCGACGGACGCCTCCTCCGCGGCACGTCTGCTGCCGGGGCTGGTGATCCCGCCCGGCCGTACGGTCACCACCTACTACCACGCCGTGACGCGCCCGCCGCTGACCGAGCCTCTTCTGGTGGTGGACGGTTCCGGTGTTGTGCTGAACACCTGTGTGCCCACTGCGGTCACTCCCACGTACGGCCCCCCGGGCAGGGCGCTGGTCTCCACCTCCGTGCTGGGAGCCGACCGGCCCGGGGCGGGCCAGGCCGTCCTGGGGCGCCTGGCCGAGCTGTACGGCACCGACACGAGCGGCTGGCGGCAGGTCGCCGCGTACACCGTCGAAGGGGCGCTGCCCGCGATGGAGCCGCCGTGGCCGCTCAGCCGGACCACCCGGCTGGCCCCGGGCCGGTATGTGTGCGGGGATCACCGCGCGACCGGCAGTGTGCAGGGCGCACTGGCCTCCGGTACCCGCGCGGCCCGGGAACTGCTCGGTGAGCGGACGCGGCTCGCGACGGGACAACAGGACGGAAGGCCGCGTCCGCGGACGGCCGGCGGACGGACAGGAGGATGAGGGCCCGAAGCCGCGGCCGGGCCCGGCGAGGGGGAGCGACCGTGCGGCACACCGGCGCGCGGGTTCCGGCGGTGGCCGCCGCCCCGGGTTCCGGCGGTCGCCGGCCCGCCGAAACGTCCCATCGGCGTGAGCGCCAAGCCCGTGCACGCGCCGCCGAACGGCGCGCGGCGTGAGCGGGCCGCCCGGCCTGCCCGGGGACGCGTGTGATGTGGCCGTCATCGGGGGCGGCGCGGCCGGACTCAGCCTCGCCCACCGGCTCGGCGCCTCCGCGCACTTGACCGTCACCCTGGTGGACGCTCCCGAGGGGCCCCTGCGGCCGGCCGAACGGACCTGGTGCTACTGGGACCGGGGCACAGGCGACTTCGACGAAGCGGTGAGCGCCACCTGGTCGCGGCTGCGCGTACACGGTACCGACGGCCGGGCGGTGACGGTGGAGCCGGCTCCACTGGCCTACCGGATGGTCAGGTCCAGGGACTTTGAACGGCTGGTCCACTCCCGGCTGGCCCGCTCGCCCCGCGTCCGCGTCGTGCGCGCGACGGCGGACGACGTACGGAGCACTGCCGGCGGCGCGGAGGTCCGCTGCACGACGCCGGAGGGCCGGACGCTGCTGGTCCGGGCCCGGAGCGTCTTCGACTCCCGCCCCCGGCGAGTGCTGCCACCGGCCAGGACCCTGCTGACCCAGCACTTCTGCGGCTGGTTCGTGAGCACCGATACGGAACGATTCGACCCCTCGGTCGCGGACCTGATGGACTTCCGGGTGCCCCAGCCGCGCCACGGGCTCGCGTTCGGCTACGTCCTGCCCCTGGCGCCCGACCGGGCGCTCGTGGAGTACACGGAGTTCTCCCGGACACCGCTGACGACCGAGGCGTACGAAACGGCTCTGACGCACTACAGCCGCGACGTTCTGGGACTCGGCCCCCTGACGGTGGAGTCGGCCGAGCAGGGCTGCATCCCCATGGCCGACGCCCGCTTCAGCCGGCGCGCGGGACCTTCCGTCTTCCGCATCGGAACGGCCGGCGGGGCGACCCGCCCGGCGACGGGATACACCTTCGCCGCCGTACAGCGGCAGAGCAGGGCCATCGCCGAGGCCCTGGACGCGGGGCGCGCGACCGCCCCCGCACCCCATGGGCGGCGGGCCCTGGCCATGGACGCCGTCCTGTTGCGGGCCCTGGACACCGGGAGGGTCGACGGCCCCGCGTTCTTCACCGATCTGTTCCGCCGCGTCCCGCCGGAGCGCCTGCTCCGCTTCCTCGACGGCGGGACCTCCGTCCGGGAGGAGTGGGGCATCGGCCTGCGGACCCCACTCCTGCCCATGCTCCGCACCGCTGTCGAAATCCCCTTCCTGCCCCGCCGCCCGACCGACCCCCGCCCCGAAGGACGTCGCCGATGACCCTGATGCGCGACCACGACCTGGTGCTGGCCTTCGACCACGCCGCGCCCGCTTACGACCGCCTCACGGCCCTCAACCCCGGCTACCGCGCCGGCCTTTTGCGTTCGGCACGCCGGCTGCGGCTGCCCCGGGAGGGGGACGGGGCGCGTGTGCTGGACCTCGGCTGCGGCACCGGTGCCTCCACAGCGGCCCTGCTGCGGGCGTGGCCGCGCGCCCGGATCACGGCCGTCGATGCCTCGCCGGGGATGCTGCGCCGGGCGCTGGCCAAGCCGTGGCCCGCCGGTGTGCGCTTTCGGCACCTGACGGCGGAGGAGGCTGCGACGCGGGGGGAGGAGCGGTACGACGCGGTCTTCGCCGCCTATCTGTTCCGCAACCTCACCGACCCGGACGGAGTCCTGCGGGCCGTCCGTTCGCTGCTGCGGCCCGGCGGCCGGCTCGCCGTCCACGAGTACAGCCTCAGCGGTGCGCTCCGCCACCGCGCCCTGTGGGAGGCCGTCTGCCGCACGGTGATCATCCCGGCGGGCAGTCTGACCGGTGACCGCGCCCTCTACCGGCATCTGTGGCGGAGCGTCCTCGACTTCGACACCGCGCCGGCCTTCACAGCGCGTCTCGCGGGCGCGGGATTCACCGGCGTACGGGCGGTCCCCCTCACCGGCTGGCAGACGGGGATCGCCCACACCTTCCTGGCCTGCGCCGGGGCCGCGGCGCCGCGCCCGGAGGACGCCCGGTGAGCGGCTCCCGACCGACGGCCCGCCGGGGACGCGACCGCCGGGCGGAAGTCCTCCCGGCCCCTCGGGGACGGGAGCGCTTCGCGCCCCGCGACGCACCGGCCGTCGCCGTGGCGGGCGGCGGCATCGCCGGCCTGGCAGCGGCGACCCTGCTGGCCGAACGGGGGGCCAGGGTGACCCTGTACGAGCGGGAGGAGTCGCTCGGCGGACGCCTCGCGGGCCGGCCCACCCGCCTCAGCGACGGATCCCGGGTCACCATGAGCCGGGGATTCCACGCCTTCTTCCGCCAGTACTACAACCTGCGCGGCCTGCTGCGGCGGACCGACCCCGGGCTGGACCGGCTGCGCCCGCTGCCGGACTACCCGCTGTGGCACAGCGGCGGACTGCGGGACAGCTTCGCGCGGGTTCCACGGACACCGCCGTTCAGCGCGCTCGGCTTCGCCGCCCTCAGCCCGACCTTCGGCTGGCGCGACCTCGCCGCCCTGGACGTCCGAGCGGCGCTGCCCCTTCTCGACGTCCGCGTGCCCGAGGTCTACGAACGCTTCGACCACATGAGCGCGACGGCGTTCCTGGAGGCAGTCCGCTTCCCCGCGGCGGCGCACCACCTGGCCTTCGAGGTGTTCTCGCGCAGCTTCTTCGCCGACCCGGGGGAGCTGTCGGCCGCCGAGCTGCTCCTGATGTTCCACATCTACTTCCTCGGCTCCGCCGAGGGCCTGCTCTTCGACGTACCGACCGAGCCCTTCCCACAGGCACTGTGGGAGCCCCTCGGCGACTACCTCCAGCGGCTGGGAACGGACATCCGCACCGGGACACCGGTGCGCGGTGTCCACCCCGAAGGCGCCACGGGGGTGGCGGTGCGGACCGACAGCGCCGCGGACCGGTACGACGCCCTGGTCCTCGCCCTCGACCCCGGAGCGCTGCGTGACCTCGTGGCCGCGTCACCCGGCCTCGGGAGCCCGAAGTGGCGCGAGGACATCGCGGCTGTGACGACCGCCCCGCCCTTCCTCGTCTCCCGGCTCTGGCTCGACCGCCCGGTCCGCGCCGACCGGCCCGGCTTCCTCGGCACCAGCGGCTACGGCGGCCTCGACAACGTCAGCGTCCTCGACCGCTACGAGGGGGAGGCCGCGCGCTGGGCCACGCGCAGCGGCGGCTCAGTGGTCGAACTGCACGCCTACGCCCTCGCAGAGGACGCCCGGCCCGAGAGCGTGCACGGCCGTCTCGTGGAGAGTCTGGGCCGGGTGTACCCGGAGACGCGTGCGGCACGGATCGTGGACGCGCGGCACGAGTGGCGCTCCGACTGCCCCTTCTTCCCGGTGGGTTCCCACGCCCGGCGGCCCCCGGTGCGGACCTCGCACCCGAGGGTCGTGCTGGCCGGTGACGCGATCCGCTGCGACCTGCCCGTCGCCCTGATGGAACGCGCGGCCACCACGGGGTTCCTGGCGGCCGGGGAGCTGCTGAGGAACTGGGGTGTCCGGGGCCAGACGCTGTGGACGGTGCCCCGGTCCGGCCGCTCACGCGCCCTGCGGGCCCTCTCGGCGGCCGGGGCGCGGTGAACGGACGGGGCTCAGCCCGGAAACCGGCCCGTGCTGCGCAGCTCCCAGCGCCGCTGCGCATACGCCAGGTCGTCGCGCCACAGCCTGGCCGAGGTCCGGCGCATCACAGGACGGAGGAGCGGTGCCACGGCGCGGGCCAGGGCGAAGCCCCGCCGGCCGGAGGCGGCGACGACCGCCTCGACCACGGCGGTCCTCGGCCGCGCGTCCGACGCCGGGGTCAGCGGCGTGGCGTGCGTCTCCACCACGGACGTCGCCCCCTCGCCCTGGGTGATGCGCATGACCACGGTACGGGGCCCGGGAGCGGTGAACTCCGCCCGCACGGGGACCACCAGCCGGCCGGTCACCCGGAAGGACACGTCGACGACGAAGACATCGTCCTCCTCGCCCAGGGGTGGGCGAGTCACCGTGAGATCCACGAAGGAGTACGGGTGGAGCCACGAGCCGTGCCAGGGATCGAGCCGGTTGGCGACCACGTCCTGCGGCTCGCACCGTCCGACCGCCGTGTACACGGCGTGCACCGCGTCGGCCGGTGCGGGACGCGCCGGCACCAGGGGCCGTTCCGAAGGCTCCTCGCCGCCGATGGCGTCCAGCCGGACCCACACCAGGACTCCGTCGTCGTGGACCGGGTACGGCTCCCATCCCCCGACCGCCCCGCCGTCCAGGGACAGACCATGCCAGTGGCACACCAGCGTGCCGCACACCACCCGGCTTTCCCTCAGCGGTGCTCCGAGGTGAGGGCAGGCACCGGGGCCGGCGCGCATGTCGCCGTTCTCCGACCGCCACAGCACGATCTCGACGCCGCCCACCGTCCTGCCGCGGGGGCGGCCACCGGGGCGCACGTCGCGGGAGGCGCCGACGACGAACCAGTTGCCGGAGCGTCGTGCCGAAGCCCGCTTGAGTGCTTCGCCGATCACGGTCGGGCGCGCCTCGCGCCAAGTCGGTGGCTGGTTCGCCCAGGTGGACCGGCGGCGGCGCCGCAGAGGTGGTGACCAGGGCCTTCGGCGCGCGCGGTCGCTCATGGCACGGGCCCCTTCCGCTGGGACACGGCGTCGCCCGTGCCAGGTGTCCCGGCACTGGCACCGGCCCTCAGGCGGGCGAGGGCGATCTGAAGGACTCCGGCGGCGGCCCTGGTCGCGCGCCGGCGGCGGGGGACCACGGCGCGGCGATGTACCACGGCGTACCCCTGTTGCGCGATGGCGTCGAGGATGCCCGCGTAGAGGGCGAAGGCGGTGCGGATGCACGGACGCGTCCGCGGGTCGAGCATGGCGATACCCGGTTGTGCCGTGCGGTACACCCCTCTCGTCAGGGCTTCCGCGGCGATCAGGGCCGAGCGGATGCGCGGGTCGGGGCGGCCGGTGCGGCGGCTCCACTCCAGAAGCGGCCGGTCCACACCGTGGGCGGAGAGCAGATCCGCCGGCAGGTAGACGCGCCCGCGGTCGAGGTCTTCACCCACGTCCCGCAGGAAGTTGGTGAGCTGGAAGGCGATGCCGAGGGCGGCCGCGTGCGGCGCCGCCTCGTCGCGGTTCACGGCCGTGCCCAGCACGGGCAGCATCTGGAGGCCGATCACCGCGGCCGAACCGTGCATGTAGGTGCGCAGGTCTGCGTAGGTCGGGTAGTCCGTGACGTGCAGGTCGCTGCGCATGGAGGCCAGGAAGTCCGCGAACAGCGTGTGCTCGATGCCGTACCGGTCGGCGGTGTGGGCGACGGCCCTGACCACGGGGTCGTCGCCCCCGCCGGTCCGCAGCCCGTGCGCGAGGTCGGCCTCCAGGCGGCGCAGCAGCCGGTCGCGTTCACCGGGCGCGCGGCGCCCCTCGTGATCGTCCACGATGTCGTCCGCCCGGCGGGCGAAGCCGTACAGCGCGTGCACGGCGGGCCGGCGCTCCACCGGGAGCAGCCGGGTGGCCAGGAAGTAGCTCTTGCCGTGGCGGGCGTTGAGCCGTCGGCAGCGGTCGTAGGCGGCACGCAGGGCGGGGTCGGTGACACCGGCGGCGTCCAGTTCACGACGGGTCACGGGCGGCCTCCGCGGCGGATTCGCGATCGGCCCGTGCGATCGGTGCGGCGGTCCTGGCGGCCTGTGGTGCCGGACGGGCGTACGGGCGGGGGGCCCGGGGCGGTCCGGTCACGCGCGCGGCGGCGAGTTTGCCGCTGATGAGCACCGTCGGGATGCCGACACCGGGGGTGGTGCCGCAGCCCGCCAGCACCACGTTGTCCACGCCGCGCACCAGATTGCGGGGGCGGAAGGGGCCGGTCTGGGCGAAGGTGTGGGAGACCGAGAAGGGGCTGCCTCCCGCATGTCCCTGAGCGGTCCAGTCCAGGGGCGTGACCAGGAGTTCCTGGCGGACGCTGGCGGCGAACCCCTCCAGACCGCGGCGCTCCAGTTCGGCGACCAGGCTGTCGCGGTAGCGGGGCCCCAGATCGCGCCACTGCGGGCCGGAGGGTCCCACGTCGGTGTTCGGGCAGGGCGCCAGGACGTAGTGCAGGTGCCTGCCGGGCGGTGCCAGGCCGGGGTCGTGCGTGGTGGGGCGTGTGATCAGCAGCGACGGGTCGCTCATCAGCCGCCCCGAGCCGGTCAGCTCCTCGAAGGTGTCCTCCCAGGCGGCGCCGAAGGACAGGGTGTGGTGGGCGAGACCGGGCCATGTACGGTCGGTCCCGGCGTGCAGGACGACGGCGGACGGGGAATGGCGCAGTCGGACCGGCCGTCTGGGGGCGCGGCCCAGGAGTCCGTACGCCGCGGGCAGGCCGCACGTCAGCACCACGGCGTCACAGGGAATGCGTTCGCCGGAGGCCAGGCGTACCGCGCGGATCCGGTCCCCCGACCGTTCCAGGGCGGTGACCTCGGCCGACCAGCGCAGGTCCGCGCCGGCCCGGGCCGCGGCGGCGGCCATCCCGCGCGGCAGGGCGTGCATGCCTCCTCTGGGGAACCAGACACCGGCCACGGCGTCCATGTAGGCGATCACCGCGTAGGCCGCCAGGGCCCTGGCGGGGGCGACTCCGGCGTACAGGGCCTGGAAGGAGAAGACACGGCGCAGCCGGGGGTCCGAGAGGAAGCGGCCGATGCGCCCCTCCAGCCGGCCGAAGCCGCCCAGCGCCGCCAGCCGCGCCAGGTCCGGGTGAAGCAGTTGGAGGGGGGAGTCGAAGTTCGTGTCGATGAACCGCCGCATCTGGGCGCGGTACAGCCGTTCCAGCCATGTGCGCAGGGCGCGGTATCCGGCTGCCTCGGCGGGCCCCGCGAACCTTCTGACCTCGTCCTCCATCGCCGCGCCGTCGGTGTGGACGTCGAGTGCGGTTCCGTCCGCGAAGCAGGCGCGGTAGGCGGGGTGCAGGGGTGTGAGCGCGACATGGCTTGTGAGGCTGTCCCCCACGGCGGCGAACGCCTCGTCGGCCAGATGCGGCATGGTCAGGACCGTCGGCCCCGTGTCGATCTCGTAGCCGCCCAGCCGTACGCGCCCCGCCAGACCGCCGGGGCCGCCGTCCCGTTCGACGACGGTCACCCTGCGGCCCGCGCCCAGCAGGTGCAGCGCACAGGCGAGTCCGGACAGCCCGGCTCCCACCACGACCACATGGTCGGTCGGTCCCGGCACCGTCCTCACGCGGCCTCCCCGGCACGGCGCGGCGCGAGCCCGGTCGCCCGCTCGACCAGGGCCTCGAACTCCCGCCGGACGGTGGGCTCCGCGCCGGTCCGGGCGAAGTGCCTCAGGCTCGACCCGGCCAGTTGCCTGATCTTCGCCTCGACGGTGGCACGTGCCCCGATGCGCTCCAGGGCCGCGCGCATCAGTCGTACGGTGCCGGGTCCGGGGGGTTCACCCGGGACGAGGATGTGCGCGGACTCCCGGTCGCCGAGAGCCTCGGCCAGCCGGGCTCCGGCGGCGAGCAGATAGGTGGGTTTACGGGTCCGCAGGTCGTCGCCGGCCGGTTTCCCCGTCAGGTCGGGGTCGCCGAAGGCTCCGATGATGTCGTCGCGGAGCTGGAAGGCGAGGCCGGCACAGCGCCCGGCGGAGCGCAGCGCCTCCAGGACGGAGGCATCGGCGCCGGCCAGGATGCCGCCCAGCGCGAGGGGACGCCCGACGGTGTAGAGGGCGCTCTTGAGGGTGGCGATGGTGACCGCGTCCTCGACCGCCAGGGCCCCGGTGGCCTGAGCGTGGAGGTCACGGTACTGCCCGGCGACCATCTCGCCGCGCATCTCCTGCCACTCGCGGTGCAGTCGCGGCCCGTGCGGCGAGCCGAGCGCCGTCTCGGTCAGCAGATCGTCCGCCCAGGCCAGGGCGAGGTCCCCGGCGAGTACGGCCGCGGAGGCCGCGAAGACGCCGGGCGGGCCGGTCATGTGCCCGGACTCGTGCATCCGGGCGAGTTCCACGTGGACGGCCGGCGCGCCGCGGCGCAGGGCCGAGTCGTCCATCACGTCGTCGTGGATGAGAGCGCATGCCTGGACGAGTTCCAGGGCGGCACCCGTACGCAGCAGAGCCGTGAGGTCTCCCGCTCCGCCGGCTGCCCGCCATCCGCACCACGCGAACGACGTGCGCAGCCGCTTGCCGCCGCAGAGGACCAGGGCGGTCACGCGTTCGGCGATGTCACGGGCGAACACCGGGTCCGTGGCGCGGGCCCGTTCCAGCGCCTCGTCAAGGACGCGCCCGAGTTCCGCTTCCGCGGCCCGTGCCGCGTCGCGGGCCGTGAGCGGGCCGTCAGCGGGCCTGACCGGTTCGGCCCCGGTGGGCCGCGGTCCCAGCATGCGCACCCCTTCTCGCTGTTGGACACCTCTGCACCATGTGGTTCGCCCGGGTACCCCGATCCGGGTGGGGTGATGTCTCCCCGGCAGAAAGAGCGGTCGGGACGAGGCAACTCCATCGGCCCAGCGATGCCACCTGCCTGGCGGCGCTCCGTTGCCACAGGGCGGTGATCCGGCCGAGGTCCGCACCATGGCGCGGAGCGGTCGGGCGGTCGACCGGGACCCCATTGGCGAGGGCGGTCCGGGGCACGTCGCGGTCCCGGTCGGGGTCGTAGTCACCCATGACGACGTCGAGCGAGACACCGTTGTCGAGCCCCGGTCTCGTCATCAGCCATGGCCTGGACGATGTCGGGGTGGGCCTTCGCCATCACTCGACCGACACTTCCTGACCTGGGGTGTTGTCACGTGATCACGCTGTTTTCGGCTACCTGCTCAGGACGGTTCCCGGGTGCTGCCGCGGTGTTGTCGATGCTGGACAGCACACCGTGTACGCCGGGCGGCCGGCGTACGGGTCGGGTGCGGTGTCCGGCTCGTCCGGCTCCATCGGTGTCAGCTGCGCCGCTTCCCTGGCCATGGCCAGGGCCCGGCGGGCCTCGAAGCCGCCCGGCCCTTTCGAGGGCGGCATCTCCCCTCCCACGACCCCGCCGCGGGTGCGGGCGGATCGGGGCCGAAGGGCGTTTTCCGGGCAGGTTCCGGGCATCCTCGGAATGGCCTTGACCTCAAGTGCACTTGAGGTTAGATCGTGGGGTCATGACGCAGACGACAGCGAACAAGCGCCACGGCGGAGCCGCCGACCGCGGCTTCGGCGACCTCGGCCGGCTGATGTCCCTGATGACCGGGGCCGAGAAGCACGGGCCCGCCGCGACCTCCACCCTGGACGCGCTGTGGGTGCTCTACGACCGGGTGCTGAGGGTGACGCCCGGGACGGCGGACGATCCGGACCGCGATCGGTTCCTGCTCTCCAAGGGGCACGGGCCGATGGCGTACTACGCGGTGCTGGCCGCGAAGGGGTTCTTCCCCGAGGAGCTGCTGACCGGCTTCGGCGGCTACGACTCCCCGCTCGGCCACCATCCGGACCGGGTGCTGGTGCCGGGGGCCGAGATCGGCAGTGGGTCGCTGGGGCACGGGCTGCCGCTCGCCGTGGGCACGGCGCTGGGGCTGCGACTCCAGGGGCGCGGCGATTCCCGGGTGTGGGTGCTGGTCGGGGACGCGGAGCTGGACGAGGGCAGCAATCACGAGGCGATCGCCCACGCGGGCCCGGCCGGGCTGGAGGCGCTGCACGCACTGGTCATCGACAACGACTCGGCCACCCACGGCTGGCCCGGCGGAATCGCCTCCCGGTTCGAGGCGGCGGGCTGGTCCGCGGTGACCGTGGACGGGCGGGACCACGAGGCGCTGCACGCGGCGTACACCATGGCGCACCCCGGACGTCCGCACGCCGTGGTGGCCCGGGTCGAGCCCAAGCCCGACGAGGGTGAGCCGAAAGCCTCCTGAGCACCTCGCCCACCGACTGACCGACCGACCGATCAAGGGGGACACCCACGATGGACACCATGCGCGACCGCTTCATCTCCACCACCTCCCAGCTGCTCGACGAGGACGCCCGGCTGGCCGTCGTGCTCGCGGACATCAGCGCCGACGGGTTCAGGCCCGCCCAACAGGCCCACCCGGACCGGGTGATCAATGTGGGCATCCGGGAGCAGCTGCTGATCGGCGTGGGCGGCGGCCTGGCGCTCACCGGGGTGCGGCCCGTCGTCCACACCTTCGCCAGCTTCCTGGTCGAGCGGCCCTTCGAGCAGGTCAAACTCGATTTCGGCCATCAGGGCACCGGGGCGGTCCTGGTCAGCGCGGGCGGGTCGTACGACTGGCCGGCCGGCGGCTTCACCCATATGGCACCGGGGGATGTCGCCCTGCTGGACACCCTGGACGGCTGGACCATCCATGTCCCGGGCCATCCGGACGAGGCCGAGGCCCTGCTGCGCGAGGCGGTCAGGGGCGAGGACCGGGTGTACCTCCGGCTGTCGCTCCAGCAGAACGACCGCGCCCTCCCGGTGACGGGCGAGGGGTTCCTCACTCTGCGCGAGGGCCGCTCGGGGGTCGTGATCGCGGTGGGCCCGATGCTGGGAGCCGTGGAGGAGGCGGTGGAGGGGCTGGACGTCACCCTGCTGTACGCGACGACCGTACGGCCCTTCGACAGCGCCGCCCTGCGCCGGGCGACCGAGCACGCCTCGACGGACGTGGTGATCGTGGAGCCGTATCTGGCGGGCACGTCCACCACCGCCGCGAACGACGCGCTGCGCGATGTCCCCCACCGGATCCTCGGACTGGGGGTGGGGCGCGCGGAGCTGCGCCGCTACGGGCAGATGGCGGAGCATCTGACGGCCCATCGGCTGGACCCGGCCTCCCTGCGCCAGGACATCACCGGCTTCCTGGGCGGCCGTTGGACCGGCAGCGACGAGAGCCCGAGTTCCGGACACCGGGGGCGTTTTCGCGCCGTCAAACCGTAAGAAACATCTCGTGCGCGGTTCCGTGCGGCGCAAAACATTCGACAGCGGGGCGGCGCGGATGACGAGTTTGCTTCCGGAACCGGGGAGGGAGCGGGGCCCTGTCGGAAATGCGCCCGCCGGCCGTCTTCACCTCGTTACGAGCAAAGGGGCGGTGCTCGTGATCGGCCATGTCCGGAAGACGTCAGCACTAAGTCAAGTCCCGCTCGGGCCGGCGGAGTCGGGCCTGATCGCTGATCTACGCTGCGAAAGCGGCGCACAGAGCCCGCGCTGTTCACTCTCACTCATCCGGGAGAAACACATGGCGCTTCGAGACACGGCTGTCTCCTTCGACCTCAATGGATTGGATCTCGGCGACATCACCGTCACCGCGATGCGCGACACAGCGGGAACAGGTGAATCCACTTATTCCCTGTCATCGTCCTCCTCCACATCCTGTATGGGATGCAGCGGCTGCGGCGGCTGCAGCGTGCAGAACCCGATGACGGCCGAGACCTACTGACACAGGCACGGTGAGGGCTTCCGCGGCACCGGGTACCCCTCGGGCCCGCGGGAGCCCCGCACCACCTCGGATTCGCCCTCCTCACGCGCCGTCGACTGGATCGATAGTGAAGCCGCTCCTCCCGGAACGTCAGAAGCCCGCGGCCCGAGCCGACACCGGGCACGCCGCCCCCGCTCCCGCCCCCCGGCTCGCCCCCGGCGCTCTGATCCGTACGAACCTGCTGGGCCTGCCCGCCGAGGCCCGGCCCGCCGGCGCGTTCCGCGCGGCTCTGGCGGAACTGACGGAACTGGAGAGGGAGTTGACGGCGCTCGCTCCCGCTCTCGGCGACGCGCTGTACGCGAGCCGCGCGGGCCATGGGACGGAGTTCCACCGCGAGGTGGTGCTGCCGCTGCGCCGCGCGGTGCACAACGGGCGGGATCCGAGGCCCGCCGTCCTCGGCGGGCTGGGCGAGCTGTCCGGCCGGGTGCCCGGACTGGGCCGCTGGCTCGCCGCGCGGAGACGGAGGGGCGAGCTGCTCACGGCGCTGGAGGCCGGGACCGCGCCCGCGCTGGCCGCCGGGCGGGAGGCGCTCGCCGCGCTGTGCCGGGAGCCCGCGTTCACCCGGGCCGTGTCGTTCACCAGCACCGATCTGCTGCGTGCGGTGGTGCGCGCGGGAGAGGGCGGCCCGGACGACCGCAGGGCCCGGAAGGAGGAGGCGGGCGTGTTGCGGCACGCGATGCGCGCCGCCGCCCGGACGACCCCGCTCTCCTGGTTCACCGCCGTCGGCTGGGGCGAGCTGCCGCCCCCGGCCGGGGAACCGCGCAGGTCCTGGAGCGGCACGGAGCTGCCGCCCGCCCCGGCCGGGTCCGTCGTCCGGGTGAACCGCACCCTGGTGGAGACCCTGACGGCGGCGCTGATCACGGATCCGGTCCGCCGCGCCACCCTGCCCCACCGCATGTGCAGCAGTCCGCGGCTCTCGGAGGGCCGTGCCGCCTTCGCGCGCTCCCGTACCGCCTTCACCTCGGCGCGCTTCCTCTCCGTCGAGGACGACGAGGTCTCCCTCGCCGCCGGGGAGCCGCTGCGCCGCCTCGCCGCCCTGTGCGAGACCCCCGCCACCCTCGACGCACTGGCCGGGGCGCTCGCCGGGCCCGGGGAGCACGACGCGGCGCTCTCCTTCCTCGGGCAGGTGTACGACGCGGGGCTGCTCGTCCCCGTGCCGCCCGTCGGCCTCCAGGACCCGGACCCGCTGTCGGGGCTGGCGCACTGGCTCCGGGAGACGACCGGTTCGCCGCGGGACCGGGAACTGGCCTCCCGTGTCGAGGAGATCGCGGAGGCCACCCACGCCTTCGGGGCGGCGGAACCCCACCGCCGTACCGCCCTTCACACCGGCCTCCGGGAGCGCTGGGGGGCCCTGCTCGACGAGGTGGACCGTCCGGTGGGCGGCCCGGCGGGCGGCGACGCGGCGGCCGGACTCACCGTGCTGAGCGAGGACGTCGTCCTCGCTGAGCCGGTCCGGCTGGACGGCTTCCTCGGCGGCGCGGACCACGAGGCGCTGAGCGAACTGTCCGCGCTCACCGAACTCTTCGACCTCGGCCCCGTCGTACGCCGCTGCGTCCGGGACGGCTTCGTCGCCCGCTACGGCCCCGGCGGCGTCTGCCCCCATGTCTGGGACTTCGGCGCGGACGCCTACGAGGCCTGGCAGCGGGCCACCCGGATCGTCGCCGGCGGATCCCCGGACGCGCCGCCCGGGAGCGGTGCCGGACAGCTCTCCGCGCTCCGCTCCGAGCTGGTGCGCGCCGTGCACCGGGCCCGTGCCGACAGCGGCGGCGGCCCCGGCGAGGATGTCGTCCTCCCGGCCGCCCTGGTCACGGAACTCGTCCGCCGGACACCGCCGTGGGCGACCCGCCGCCCGGTGTCGTACTCCCTCTTCCTCCAGCGCGGGCACGACGGGCTGCTCTGTGTGAATCAGGTGTACGGCGGGTGGGGGCGCTTCACCAGCCGCTTCCTGGACTCCCTGCCCCCGGCGGCGGTACGGGGGACGGCGAAGGCGGTGCTCGGGGCGCTCGCTCCCGGCGCGCGGGCCGCCCAGATCCGGCCGGTCGCCGGCTTCAACGCGAATCTGCATCCGCTCTTCGTGCCCCAGGAGATCGGACCCGACCGCTCGCACGCCTCGCTCGGCGCGGCCGATGTGGAACTGTTCCACGAGGTGAGCACCGATGAGGTACGCGTCCGGCTCAAGGACGGCGGCGAGCCGGTCGACGTGCTCTACGCGGGCGTGTTCACGCCCCTGCTGCTCCAGCCGAGGCTCGCGCCGCTGCTGACCGACCATCCGCACGGCACCACCGACTTCTCCGCCCTGGCCCCCCGGCGGGTCACCCCCGTGCCCGGCGGCGATCTCGTGAGCACGCCCCGGGTCCGCCACCGCCATCTGGTGCTGCGCCGACGCCGGTGGCAGCTGGCGGGCGGCAGTGTCGCGGCGCTGCGGGCGGAACTCGCGGCCGAGGGCGGGGTGCCGGTGGCGACCGTCGCACGGTGGCGGGCGCTCCTCGGCGTACCCGATCAGATCTATCTGCACGCGGGGCCGCCCGCGCGGGGCGAGCGCGTGACGGAGGACGTCCTGCACGCTCTCGACCGGCCCAAGCCGCAGTTCGTCGATCTGGGGGACGCCCTCCATCTGCGCTGTCTGGGGAAGTGGCTGGCCCGGCACCCGGACGGCGCGGTGCTGGAGGAGGCACTGCCGGCCCCCGGGACGGCCGGGGCCGGACCGGCGGTCGAGCTGGTGGTGGAGACCTACCGCGCCGGGCGGCCCGAGTGAACGCCGAGTCGCCGGGCGCACCCGGCGGGACGAACCCGAGGGGACACCTATGAGCGGCCGTCAGCCGGCGACGAGCGCCCCCGCGCCGCCGGACGCACTCGATTCGCCGGACGCACCGGACGCACTGGACTCCCTGCGGCACCGGCGGCTGCGCCCGGGCGTCACCGCGACCCCGCTCAGGGACGGGGTGCACCTGCGCGGCTGGATCACGAGCGTCTCGCTGGAGGGCAGCCCCGCGCTCCCCGCGCTGTGGGAGCACCTGGCCGACGCGCTCGCGACGGACGGCGGTGCGGCGGCCCTGGCCGACGCGGTCCCGGCCGGTTCACCGCTGCGGGCGGCCCTGGTCTCGCTGATCGACCGGCTGAGCGAACACGATCTGCTGGTCGAGCGGGGCGGGCACGACGGCGGACTCGGCGGCCCGCTCGCGGGGCAGTGGCTCGGCACGGTCGCCGACCGGCCCGGTGAGGCGGCGGCCCGCCTCGCCGGGTCCCGGACGCGGGTGCTCGGCCCCCGGCCCGACGGAGCGTTCGCCCGCGCCGCCGGGCGGGCTCTGGACCGCGGCGGCACCGGGGCCGAGCGGGCCCGGGAGGAGCTGCCGGACGGGCAGCTCCTCCTGGTCGCGTCCCTGCCCGGCGGCGAACTGTCCGTGTCCGCCGGGGTGTACGCGGGCTTCGGCTTCGTCACGCCCGTGGGCAGCCCGGCGCAGGCGCGGGCGGATGCGGCGGCCCTCGCCGAACGGCTCGGCGGGGTCTCGCGGACCGGGGAGCCCGGGGAGCACCCGGCGCTGACCGCGCTCGTGGCGGCATCGGCGGCGCAGCGTCTGCTGTGCGCCGTCGCCGGGCTGCGCGATCCGTCCGCCGAGGCGGGCGGCGCGCGTCTGCTGCCGGACCGGCCGGCCGCGCTCGTCGCGGGCGAACGGCCGCTGCGGGGCGAGTACCGGACCTGGCTGGGTCCAAACCTCGTGGACGCGGACCGGGCCGCCCCCGGTGCGGTCCCCCTGACCCTGGCCGACGCGCTGGCCCGGATCCCGGTGCTCGGCGACGGCGAGCTGGGCGTGCTGGACGCGCCCTCCCCCGGCGCGCTGCCGCAGCTGCCCGCGGCCCTGGTCCGCTGCGCGACGCCGGGGGGCGAGCTGCTCTCCGGCGCGGCGCGGGCGGACCTCGCCCGGCTCGACGCGGTGTGCCGCGCCGCCGAACTGCGCCTGGGGGGCGACGGCCTGGATCTTGTCGTCGGAGTCAACCCCGGGCACGCGCGCGGCCGGGCGCTGCGCCGGGCCGCGGGCCATCGGGACGCGGTGCCCCGGACACCTGTCGAAGCCGCGGCCGGACCGCCCGGCCGTCCGGTGGCGTGGCAGCCGCTGGACACGGTCCATCCGCAGGCGCGGCACTGGTGGTCCGTACTGGTCCGGCGGCTCGGCGTGGACGCGGAGCCGGAGGTCTCCCGTATCGCCGCGGACCCCGGTGTGTTCCGTGCCGTGGTGCGCGGGCGTACGGTCGCGGGCGGGCCGCTCCGTGTCCTCGGCACGGCCGTGGAGGCGACGGCGGACGACGCGGTGGCCTATGCCGCGCTGTCGGCGGTGGTCCGGATCCAGGCGGGCGCGAGCGCCCCGGACCTCCGGTTCCTCACGCTGCCCAGCGGTGCGTCGGCCGCGCTCGGCGCGGCAGCGGACCGGGCCCCGTGGGAGGACGGGGGCTGGACGACGGCGTGGCTCGGGGAGACGGCGGGCCGGGAGGAGTCCCTCCAGGACGCGCTGGCCGAGGCGACCGGGCACTCCCCGCGCCCGTGGGAGCCCGCCGCCGGCACGCCCGCGCACCCGGTGTGGTCCGCGCTGCGGCAGTGCGGCTTCTCGGTTCTCTCCCCCTCCTCCGGCTCGGACCGGAACAGCGGCGCGTCACGGTCCGTGCCCAAGTCACGGTCCGTGCCCAACACCCCCGTGGAAGGACCCCGGTGACCTCAGCCGATCCGCTCCGGCACGCCCTGTCCGAACGGCACCCGGTCGTTCTCGGCGCACCGGAGGCCCTGCGCCTGACCGGGGGAAGCGCGCTCGTGCTCCTCGACGAGTGGAGTCTCGGCACGGCGGCGGAGGTGTCCCGCCACGCGCTGCGGCACCCGGTGACCCTCGTCCCCGTCCGGAGCGACGGGGCGATCACCGTGGTGGGGCCCGTGCTGCGGCCCGGCGCGCGAGGCTGTCTGTCCTGCGGCGAGTACCGGCGGCTGGCGACCATCGGCGGCCGGGCCCCCTGGAACAGCCCGGAACTCCGGCTCGCGGGCCGGCCCTCGCCCGCCTTCCTCGACGCCGTAGGCGTCCTGGCCGCCGACCTGCTCGCGGACGGAACGCCGCCGGACGCGGGCACGGACTCGGACGCGGGCGCGGTCGTCCATGTCGTCCACAGCGGCCGGGCCACCTGGTCGACCCATGAGTTCAGGCCCGTGGGCGGCTGCCCGGTGTGCCTGCCGCTGCCGCCCGACGGGGCCGAAGTCGCCGAGGCCGTCCTCGGCCCGGAGGCGCGCCGGCTGCCGAGACCCCCGCACGACCCCGCGACGCTGCGCGAGCCCAACGCGCGGACGGGCGCGGCGGGTCTGCGCGCCGAGCTGTTCGACGAGCGGTTCGGGCCGGTCAACCAGATCCTGCGGACCGAGGAGTCCGTGCACAGCCTGACGAGCGCGTACGTCACCTTCGGCCGCCACGGGCGCGACGGCGGCTACGGACGGAGCCTCGACTTCGACGGCAGCGAGCGCGTCGCGCTCTTCGAGGCGGCCGAACGCCTCGCGTCGATGAGCCCGACCGGCCGGCGGACCGCGCTGCGCGCGCCCTACGCCGAGCTGGGGCCCGAGCGGGCGGTGGATCCGGTACGGCTCGGTCTGCCCGACCCCGCGCACCACGGCCATCCGGCGTCGGCGACCGTCCCGTACACCCCGGAACTGCCCCTGGAGTGGGTGCACGGCTGGTCCCTGACCCACGATCGGCCCATGGCGGTGCCCGAGCACGTCGCCTACTGGGACCCGAGCCCGGGGCTGCCCCGGGTGGTGTACGAGTGCTCCAACGGCTGCGGTCTGGGCAACAGCACCCAGGAGGCGGCGCTGTACGGCCTGTTCGAGGTCGCCGAGCGGGACGCGTTCCTGATGGCCTGGTACGCGCGCACCCCGCTGCGCAGGGTCGCCCCGCCCGCCGACGACCCGGAAGTGGCCCATCTGACCGACCGTGCGGCGCTCGCGGGCTACCGGGTGACCCTGTTCGACGCCACCAACGACCTGGGGGTGCCCGTGGTGCTGGCCGTCGCGCTGCACCGGGGCGAACCCTCCACGGCCCCGCAGGCGTTCGTGGCCGCCGGAGGGCACCACGATCCGCGCGCGGCGATCCGCTCCGCCGTCGCCGAGGTCGTGACGAATGTGGTCAACGCCGTGCACCGGCACCGCGCCGAACCGGAGCTGTACGACCGGCGGCGGCTGCTGCCCATGCTGGAGCGGCCCGAGCTGGTCCTGACGCTCTCGGACCATGTGGCCGTGAACACCCTGCCCGAGGCGCGGTCCCGGCTGGACTTCCTGCACGGGGGCGGCGACCGGGGCGGTCCGGCGGCCGACTGGCGCGAGATCTGGCCCGGCGCGCCCGGACCGGTGCCGGATCTCACCTCGCTCCTGGAGCGGACGGTGGACCGGCTGGCCGGGCTGGGGCTGGAGGTCGTCGTCGTCCCCCTGGACGAGCCCGGCGTCCGGGACCGGCTCGGTCTGCGTACCGTCAAGGTCGTCGTCCCCGGGTCCCTGCCCATGACCTTCGGGCATGTCAACCGGCGCACGCTCGGGCTCCCCCGGCTCCTTGAGACGCCGTACCGGCTGGGCCGGGCGGACCGGGTGCTCCGCCACGAGGAGCTGTCCCCGCACCCGCACCCGTTCCCCTGAACCACAGACTCCCCGTGCCCCCTTCCGTGACGTGCCGAGCGACCAGGACACCCAGTGACGGACCCCATCGTTGTGACGACAGCACCCCCGGCGCGGCCCGGGGGCGGGCCGGCGGGCCCGGACGGCTGGCTGAGCCTCCACTGCTTCCTGCGGTCCGCCCCCGAGGACAACGACGCCTTCCTCCACGAGGAGCTGGCCCCGCTGCTCGACGGGCTCGTCGCCCGGGGCGGGGCCACCGGCTGGTTCTACATCCGCTACGACGAGGGCGGACCGCATCTGCGCGTCCGGGTGCGGGGAGCCGACCCGGCCGGGGCCGCTGCGCTGCCGGGGACGCTGGCGCGCCTGGCGGAACGGCTGGCGGTCGCCGAGGACCCGCCGCCGGAGCCGGCGGACGGGAGCCCTCCGGAGCGGCACGCGCGGCATGCCGAGGTCCGCCCGGAGCCGTACGTACCGGAGACCGCGCGGTACGGCGGGCCGGACGCCCTGCCGGTGGCGGAGGAGGTGTTCATCCTCTCCAGCCGGGTGGCGGTGCGAGCCCTGGCCGGAGCGCCGCGCGGCAGCGCGCGGCTCGCCCTCGCCGTCGATCTCGCCCACACCACGGCCCTCGCCTGCGGGATGGACCCGCTGACGGCGGCGCGGTGGCTGCGGCGGCACGCGGCGGGCTGGCGATGGGCCGAGGATGTCCCGCTGCTCGCCCCCCATCACATCCACACCAAGGTCAATCTCGTCTACGCGCTCCAGCGCGAGGCCCTCGCCGCCCGGGCGGAGTCGGTACGGCGGGGGCTGGACGAGGGCACGGCCCCCGCCCCGCTGCTGGACTGGTACCACGGGGTCCGGGCCGCCGACGAGACGCTGAAGTCCCTCGTGCCCTCCGTGAACCGTCCGCAGGTGTGGGCCTCCCAGCTGCACATGCTGTTCAACCGGCTGGGAACCGCGCCCGACGAGGAGCGGGCCGTGTGCCGCCTCGCCGCGCGCACGCTCCTCGACCGGGGCGAGGACGCCTCGTACTTCCCCGCCGGGCATCTCTCCCCCGACCGGCAGTATCTGGAGCGGAGCAAGTTCCACCTCGGACGCGAACAGGACTCGGCGGCCCGCGAGCTGCCGCCCTCGCTCTTCGGGCCCGCACCCGGCGACGACGTCCGGGACCGGGCCGAGATCCCCCTTCCCGCCGATCCCCTCCCCGAGACGGGGCTGCGTACGGTGATGACGGGCCGGGTCTCGCGGCGCGGCGCGCTGACGGGCCCGCTGGACGCGAGGACGCTCGGCACCCTGCTGTGGGGGGCCCACGCCTCCGGGCACACCTCGGTGCAGCCTCTCGCGGACGGGAGCGAGCGGCGGATGCGCCACCGCCCGTATCCGAGCGCCGGGGCCCTCTACACCGCCGGCATCCGGCTGATCGCCCTGGACGTCGACGGTCTGCCCCCGGGCACCTACCAGTGCCTGCCGGACCGGCGGTCCCTGCGGCTCATCGGCCCCGCGCCCACCCGCCAGGAGGTCGGTTCCCTCTCCTCCTATCTCTCCCGTCCTCCCGGCGACCCCGACGGCATCGCCCCGGACGGGCTCCCGGTACTCCTCGGGCTGTACGCGAACCTCGGCCTGCTCCGGGAGCGCTACGGCCTGCGCGCCCTGCGCCTCGGCCTCCTGGAGGCGGGCCATCTCGCGCAGTCCCTCCTCCTCGCGGCCACCGCGCTGGAGCTCGCCACCACCCCGCTCGGCGGCTTCCGCGACGACCTGGCCCACGAGGTGTTCGGACTGGACGACCTGGACCGGCCCCTCCAGTACCTGCTGCCGATGGGCCGCCCCCGGTAGGCCGCGGCCGTGTCGCGCGTACTCGGTTATTCGGTGGAAGTGCCCACCGCCCGCGATGAGGATCGCGGCATGACCGTCTTCCTGGAGACCGAACGTCTCGTACTGCGCCCGTTCACCGAGGCCGACGCCGGCCGCCTCCTCGCCCTGGACAACGACCCCGACGTCATGCGCTTCATCAACGGAGGCCGCCCGACGACCCTGACCGCGATCCGGACGCACACCCTGCCCCGGTTCCTCCTCGACCACGCCCGCACCGGGTCCCGCGGCTACTGGGCCGCCCTGGAGAAGGCCACCGGGACCTTCCTGGGCTGGTTCGAATTCCGCCCCCTGGACGACCCCGGCCCCTGCGCCGTCGAACTCGGCTACCGGCTCAACAGAGCAGCCTGGGGCCTCGGATACGCCACGGAGGGTGCGCGGGCCCTGATCCACAAGGGCTTCACCGACCTCGGGGTGGAGCGGGTGACGGCGAACACCATGGCGGTCAACACGGCGTCCCGCCGGGTGATGGAGAAATCGGGCCTGTCGTTCCTCCGGAACTTCACCGGCGACTGGCCCGAGGTGATCGAGGGCTCCGAGCACGGCGAGGTCGAGTACGAACTCACCCGGGAGCGGTGGGAGCGACGCCGGTAGGCGGCCGATTCCCGGCCCGCCGCCATATGTGTGGAGCCGACGAGGGCGTGCATCAGGAGCCGAACGTCTGGATGCGGCACGGCCGACCGGGCAGGAGTTCGAGCGCCTGCTACGCGCTCTCGACCCTCGCCATGATGATCTCCGCGACGCGGGAAGGGGGGATCCCGGTGGTGTCGACGACTTCGGCCTCGCGGCGGAGCCAGGGCAGGGACTCCTGGTACTCCGGCAGATGATCGAGACGCCACTGACGGGCGGTGACGCTCTCCGGCACCGTGTCGGTCCCGATACGGTGGACCAGGGTGTCCCAGTCGGTGTCCAGCAGGAAGTGGTGCACCGGGATGCCGGCCGCCCCCAGACCCGTACGGATCTCCTGCCAGTACCGCTCGACCAGAACGGTCTGGGTGACCACCAGGGTGCCGCCGACATGGTCCAGGACCTGCCGCGCGGTCTCCACCACCAGGCCCCGCCAGGGCGGGAAGTCCTGGAAGTCCCGCTCGGGCACGCCCAGTACGTGCCACAGCATCTCTCCGACCTTCTCGGTGTCGAGGAGTCTGGAGTCCGGGATCCGGGAGGTCAGCTCTTTCGCGGTGGTGGTCTTGCCCGCGCCGAAAGTTCCGTTCAGCCAAATGATCACGCTTCCGACCCTACGCGGACCGGCCGGTGTCCGGCCGGCGTTCGGCCGGCGTTCGGCCGATGTGATCCAGTTCATGGAACTCGGGCGCTCCAGAGGGCAGTGCACATCATGACCATTCCTTCCGCACCCCGCCGGAGCGTCCTGCGCGCCCTGGCCGTCAGCGTCGCCCTGGTGGGCGGCGCGATCCCCGCCTCGGGCACTGCGGCCTCCGCCGAGCCGCCCGGGACCTACACCCTGACGATCAACCATCTCGACCGGGCCGGCCGGGCCACGGCGGACTACCTCACCGGCGTGCACGGCCTCTCGGGGCCGAACGCGGGCAAGTCCGTGAAGCCGCACGACGCGTCCGGCACCACCACGGTCCGGCTGCCCCGGGGGCGGTACGCCCTGGACAGCGCGCTCCACAAGAGCGAGCCGGCGGACGGCGTCGACTGGATCGTGCAGCCGCGTCTCGACCTCGACCGCGACACCACGGTCACCGTCGACGCGCGGACCACCGCCGCCGTCGACGTCCGTCCTCCCGACCCTGCCGCGAAGCTCTACGTCGGCATGATGCTGGCCGAGATCACCCACAACGGCGTCACCCACCACCCCAACGTCTCCACCGGCGGCGCGGAACTGCGCGTCGCCCACCTCGGCCCCGCGGCGGAACCCGGGTCGGTGCGGCAGTGGTTCGACGGCCACTGGGAGGCCGGGAAGGGCGTCTACTCCCTCGGCTACGCCTTCACCGGCGACCGCGCCCTGACCGGCCTCACCCGGCACCCCGCCCGGCGGGACCTGGCCACCGTCCGCGTCGGCGCAGCCGCCACACCGGGCACGAGCGGGTACGCCAACGTCTTCGTGACGCCGAGCGCCGGACCGACCGTCGGATACGGCGGCACCGTCAAGACCCCCGGCACGGCGACCCACTTCGTGACACCGGAGCGCGGCACCTGGGACTTCATGTACGCGACCCGGGACGCGTCGGGCGCGACGGCCAGGCGTTACCACGCCGACGGCGTCCGCGTGCGCGCGGGCGAGACCACCTCGCTCACCTTCGACAACGCCGTCTTCGGCCCCGACCTCACCGGCCGCCCCGGCGCGGTGCGCGAGGGCCGCCGGATCTCCGTGGACCTCCCGCTGCTCGCCGACGGAGAAGGCCACACCTCCGTCGAACGGGCCCCGGACGAGACCGTCTCGTTCACCCTGCACCGCGACGGTGTGCCCGTCGCGCCGGAGGCCAGCGCCCCGGGGCGGGCCGCCTTCACCGTGCCCCCGGGGCGCGCCGCCCACCGCCTCACCGGCACGGCCCGGCGCACCGGCGCTCCCGGCACCGCCACCCGGGTGACCTCGGTATGGACCTTCGCCTCCGCCACCACGGCAGGCCCGACGCCGCTTCCGCTGAGCGCGGTCCGCTTCTCCCCCGGTCTGAGCCTGACCGGAACCGCTCCCGCCGGCACGGCCCTGCGGATCCCCGTCACCGTCCAGGGTGCCGCCGCGAACGGCCGGACCCGTTCCCTCACGGTCTCCACGTCCACGGACGGCGGTGCCACCTGGACCCGGCTCCCCGTCACCCGGGGTGCCGTCACCTTCCGCAACCCGCCCGCGGACACCGGTGTCTCGCTGCGCGCCGAACTGACCGACACCGACGGAAACACCCTCACCCAGACCACCGTCGACGCCTACCGCACCCGATGACCGCCGCCCCGCTTCCCGCTCGTGCGGGAAGCGGGGCCGACGGCCCTACTCCCCGGCGTCCTCGGCAGGCCCCCCGGCGGCGCGCTGTTCCCTGCGGGCCCGGGTGCGGGCGATCCGGGCCGCCGCCACGATCCGCAGGCCCTCCTCGCGCTCCCGGGCGTACCCCATGGGCTCCACGACATGTGAGCAGAGACCGCACACATAGCCCCCGTTCGGCCCGGTGAGCGCCCGGACCTGCAAGCACCTGTCGCACCGGACGTACTGGTACGCCTGGTGCTTGACGGTCGGTTCGGGGTCCCGGCCCGTGGCGCAGGTCCCGCAGACCCAGTCCCCGCCGGGGCCCTGTCTCATCGCCCCACCGCAGCGCGGGCAGTTCGTGACCATGAAGCACCGCATCCCATCCGCCGTCGCCTCGGGCAGAGCCCCTACGGACCAGACCGTACCGACTGTGGTCTCCGACCACCATGGCCGCCGCGGTCGCCGCCGCGAGGGCCGGGTGCGGACGGACGGTTCTCCAACACCGGCAGCACACTCGCCGGGCCCGGGTTCAGCCCCGGGTTCAGAGGGTGAAGGAGGCGCTCACGGGGAGGTGGTCGCTGGCGGTGGCGGGCAGGGTCCGCGCGGAGACCGGCCGGAGTCCGCGGGCGAGGATGTGGTCGATGCGCGCCACGGGCATCCGCGCGGGCCAGGTGAAACCGAAGCCGTCGCCCGCCGTCTCCTGGGCCGCCTTCATCCCGCGCAGCACGGGCGCGAGCCCCCGGTCGGCCACCGTTCCGTTGAAGTCGCCGACGAGGAGGGTCCGCTCCGACCGCTCCCGGTCGACGGCCTCCGCGAGAAGCCGGGCCGCGGCGTCGCGGCGGTCGGTGGTGAAGCCGGACGCCGGGGTGACCCGGACCGATGCCAGATGCGCGACAAAGACGGTGACGTCGCCCTTCGGCGTATCGAGCGTGGCTCTCAGGGCGCGGGGCCACGGCATGATGTCCACGGGTTCCGCGCCGGTCATCGGATAGGTGCTCCAGAGACCGACCCCGCCCTGGACCGTGTGATGGCGGTAGCGGGGAGCAAGGGCTTGGTGGAACGTCTCCCGGGCCCCGGGGGCGAGTTCCTGCACCGCGATCACCTGGGCGCCCGTGTCCGCGAGCCTGCGGGCGGCCCCCGCCGGATCGGGGTTGTCCGCGCCGATGTTGTGGCTGACCACGATCAGCTCCCCGCCCTTCTCCCGTTTGTCGACGAGCGAGCCTCCGAACAGATACAGCCAGGCCAGCGCGGGAAGCGTCACGGCGGCGAGTGCGATCCAGGAGCGGCGGAACAGCGCGAGCAGGAGCAGCGGCGGGATCGCCAGGCCGGACCAGGGCAGAAAGGTCTCGACGAGGCTGCCGGACCGGTGGCTCCCGTTGGGGATCAGGGGGTGGGCGATCAGGACGGCCGCGTACAGCGCGGCCAGTACCGCCGTACGTACGCCCCTGCGCCGTACGGCCCTCGGCGGCGCGGCGGGGCCGTCCGCCCCGGAGCGCGGTACGGGGCGCTCGTCCTGGATGACGGCGGGACCGGCGACGGGCGGGTCGTGGTCGGGCTGGTCGTGCATGGCGGTGCCTCCGGAGGGGACGGGCACGCGGGGAAGGCGCGTACCGGTCACTCTCCGGGAGCGGTGTGTCGACGTCGCGGAGACCGTTCGTCGGATGCCGCTCGGCCGGGTATCCGTCGTGTATCGGGGCGGTCCCGGCGGTTCCCCCGGATGCCGGTACCCGGAATACGGGGTGGGGGAGGCGGGTTGGGGCCGACATGGCAGACACAGATTACGATCCGCACGCGCTGCTCGCGCGCAGCCGGCTCGGCGTGCTCGCGACGATCAAGTCCGACGGCCGGCCCCAGCTCTCTCCGGTCATGCCCTCGTACGACCGGGCCGCGGGCGTCATCCGGGTGTCCATGAGCGAGGGGACCGCCAAGGTCGCCAACCTGCGCCGGGACGCACGGGCCTCGCTGGAGGCGACCAGCGAGGACGGCAAATCGTGGGCGACCGCCGAGGGGACGGCCACGCTCGTGGGGCCGGGGACGGATCCGGAGGGTCCCGAGGTCCAGGCGCTGGTGGACTACTACCGCGCCGCCGCCGGCGAGCATCCCGACTGGGAGGAGTACCGCTCGGTCATGGTGTCCGACCGCCGGGTGCTGCTGACGATGACGGTGGACAAGGTGTACGGCGCGAAGATCGGCTGAAAGGGCTGAAGCAGGGCGGGCGGCCCGGCCGGGGAAGGCCCCCGGCCGGGCCGCCCTACGGGATCAGGCCACCGGGACCGGGTAGGTCGGGTACTCCACCCCGGACACGTGCTGGACGACACGGATGACCTGGCAGGAGTAGCCGAACTCGTTGTCGTACCAGAGGTAGAGGATCGCGTCGTCGCCCTCGACCTTGGTCGCGCCCGCGTCGACGATCGAGGCGTGGCGCGAGCCGATGAAGTCGCTGGAGACCGCGTCGGGGGCGCTGATGAAGTCGATCTGGCGCTTGAGCGGGGAGGTCAGCGACACATTGCGGAGGTAGTCGAGGACTTCCTCGCGGGTGGTCTCGCGGGCGAGCCGCAGGCTGAGGATCGCGATCGAGACGTCCGGCACGGGGACGCGGATCGAGCTGCCGGTGATCCTCGCGTCGAGGTCGGGCAGCGCCTTGGCGACGGCGGAGGCCGCACCCGTCTCGGTGATGACCATGTTGAGCGGCGCGGAGCGGCCTCGGCGGTCGGACGGGTGGTAGTTGTCCAGCAGGTTCTGGTCGTTGGTGAACGAGTGGACGGTCTCCACATGGCCGCGCAGCACGCCGAACTCGTCCGCCATCGCCTTCAGCGGCGGGACGATCGCGTTGGTGGTGCAGGAGGCGCAGGACAGGATCTGCTCGTCCGGCTTGATCATGTCGTGGTTGACGCCGTGGACGACATTGAGGACGTCGCCCTTGCCGGGCGCGGTCAGGACGACCTTGTCGATGCCGGGGCGGAGGTGCTTGGAGAGCCCCTCGCGGTCGCGCCACCTGCCGGTGTTGTCGATGAGGATGGCGTTCTTGATGCCGTACTCGGTGTAGTCCACCGTCGTGGGGTCGTCGGAGTAGATCATCGTGATCTCGTGACCATTGGCGATGATCTTGTTGTTCGCCTCGTCGACGGTGATCGTGCCCTGGAACTGGCCGTGGATGGAGTCCCGGCGCAGCAGCGAGGCGCGCTTGACGAGATCCTGGCCGGCGCCCTTGCGGACGACGATGGCGCGCAGCCGCAGGCCGTTGCCGGAGCCGGCCTTCTCGATGAGCAGACGGGCGAGGAGGCGGCCGATGCGGCCGAAGCCGTAGAGGACGACATCGCGGGACTCGCGGCGCTCGATCTTGTTGTCGCCCGTGGCCCCGGCGACGGTCTCGGCGGTGAACTCCTCGACCGGCAGCCCCCGGTCGTCGGTCTTGTACAGCGCGGCGAGCATGCCGATGTCGATCTGGGAGGGGCCGAGATCGAGCGTGGTGAGGGCCTTCAGGAACGGCATCGTGTCGGTGACCGAGAGTTCCTCGCCGGCGATCTGCCGGGCGAAGCGGTGGGTCTTGAGGATGCTGACCACTGACTTGTTCACCAGGGAGCGGCTGTGCAGCAGGACCGTGACGTCCCGCTCCCGGTGGAGCTTTCCGATGATCGGGATCATCGACTCCGCGATCTCTTCGCGGTTCTTCCAGTTGGTGAACGAGTCCTCGTTGACAGTCACAGGATTCTCTTTCGAGCTAGGCGGCGCTCATATGCTAACCCCACGCTACTTCGGCCATTCAAACGGCGTGCGACCACCCCCTCGCGACCCTCGCCCGAGGGCCGCCCGACACCCCGAAACAGCAGGTCAAGGACGGTTCCCCAGACTCGCGGGCATCGGCCAACTCGCCTTGCGGGCATGGTCGATGGCCTCTTTCCGGACAGCCGAACGGCGCGTTCCGCAGGGCGTCGAGCCCGACGGGCCGGCCCGCCCCCTCCCTCGCTCCCCCGCCGTTCGACGGGGTTCACCCGACCGCACCGGGCGTACGAACGCTGCGTAAGCGCCGAGACACATGCGATCAGCATCGATTTCCGGCCGGTGTCGCACGGGGAACCCGGTGAGCTGGACGGATGCCGGCCGAGCCGGTCCATCGACGGCGGGCAGCGCGGGGGCCCATGATCACTGTCGGCAGCCGGTCCCCCGCCCCCGCCGGCCGGTACGCCTCCGCCGCCGCGGGAGCCGAGCGCGCGCCCGATCGACAAGAGGTCGAATTCCGGCCATGAGATGCGTTCGGGTGTCCGAGTTCCCCGTATCGCCATCGGTGGCCGAACTCGTACCTTCCGTGATGTGCGCTGATCAGGAGCGGTCCCGTACCCGCTTCGAGGCGTCCGGCACCTCCGAAAGGGAAGCAGCATGGCTACAGGCACAGTGAAGTGGTTCAACGCGGACAAGGGCTTCGGCTTCATCCAGCAGGACGACGGCGGCCCGGATGTCTTCGTGCACTTCTCCGCCATCCAGGCGCAGGGCTACAAGTCCCTCAACGAGGCCGACCAGGTCTCGTACGAGGTCGCACAGGGCCCCAAGGGCCCCCAGGCGGAGAACGTCACCGTGCGATAGCCCGGCGTTCCCGCGCTTCCGGTCCGGCCCGGTGTGATCCTCGGCGATCACACCGGGCCGGACCGGTTTTCCATGACCGCACCGGCCCTTCGGGCGGGGCGACCGGCGGCCGGTACCCGGCGCCCCGAAGGAATGGCGGCTTCCGATCTATTTGACAGTGACCTGACAAGGGTATGGTCCAGACCAAGGGTCGATACGTCCTCGCCGTCACGTCCACGGCCGCCGGTACCCCCAGAACGCCGGCCGCCGCTCGGCGAAGCGCGTGTCACCACCCTCGGCGAGGCCCGGCAGGAGCCGCGGGGCCTCCACAGCTGAAGGAGCTGGACATGAACGGGAAGAAAAAGCTGGCCTTCGTCATCGGCGCGGGGATCGCACCCCTCCTCGCCGTGAGCCTGCCGGCAAGCTCGGCCAGTGCTCACGGCTATATCTCCTCCCCTCCCAGCCGACAGGCCCAGTGCGCCGCCGGCACCGTCCCCTGCGGACCCATCAAGTACGAACCCCAGAGCGTGGAAGGACCCAAGGGCCTGCGCAGCTGTAGCGGTGGGCAGTCCCTCTTCTCCGAGCTCGACAATGACGGCAAGGGGTGGAAGGTGACCCCCGTCAGCGGTTCGACCACCTTCAACTGG
The DNA here is from genome assembly GCF_039532665.1 of Streptomyces amakusaensis. NCBI lineage: Bacteria > Bacillati > Actinomycetota > Actinomycetes > Kitasatosporales > Streptomycetaceae > Streptomyces > Streptomyces amakusaensis. Next base: position 35,778 of record NZ_BAAASB010000028.1, read on the forward strand.
CGCCTGACCGCGCGGCACGCCACCAGCACCTGGCAGTACTACGCCGGCGGCCGGCAGATCGCGGAGTTCGACGACGGGGGCGCCCGGCCCGGTGCGACCGTGTCGCACCAGGTCGACTTCGGCGGCCTCAGCGGCAGGCAGAAGGTGCTCGCCGTGTGGAACATCGCCGACACCCCCAACGCCTTCTACGCCTGCGTGGACGTCGACGTCCGCTGATCCGGCGGTACAACGAGTACAGCGAGTACGGCCGGCACGGAAACGTGTGACGACCGCGGTGGGCGTGCCGTCGCCCACCGCGGTTCCCCGTTTTCGGGGCTGGGGCCGAGACGGTTCCGGCGCTCAAGGTGCCGGCCGGCCCGGCAGGTCGTCCTCGACGCGGATCCGGGCGCCGGCCACCACGGCGGTCCGGGCCGGTTCCGCCCCGGCGGGCGGGGTGGCGGAGACCGTCGCGCGGTCCGTGACCCCACGTGAACGCGAGGTGCCGGCTCCGCTCGGGGCGGGTCTGTCCGGCGGGGAGATCGCCGACCGGCTGCACATGGGGTGCCGACCGTGAAGACCCATGTGGCCAATCCGATGGCGAAGGCGGGCCGGGACAACCGCACCCGCCTCGCGGTGCTCGCCGTCCGCTCGGGCGTCACCGCGGGGTGAGGCGGCCTCAGCGCCGGATGCTGTAGTGGGTGATGCGGGAGCGGGCGTCGTCCTCGGCGAGGCCGAGGGCCTTGCCGACGACGTCCCACGGGATCTCGTCGGCCTCCGCGGCATAGGCGGCGATCCGGCCGACGCGGTGGGTGGTGCGCTCCAGCGCGGCGACCGCCTTCAGCGCGGCCAGTGGCGCGTCGTCCGCGAGGGCGCTCAGCTGCTGCTCCAGCCGCTCCAGGAGATCGGCGAGTCCGGTGGGCAGCGGCACCGAGCGGGACTCGACATCGGCGAGGTGCCGCAGCCAGTCGCGGTGGGGGCCCGAGAGGTCGAAGTCGTCCGGGTCGGCTTCGTCCACCTGGGACCAGTCGAGCGGATAGAGGGCTGTGCCGCGCCAGCCGCAGGAGCACGAGCCGCGCACGCGGTCCGCCTTCGGCGCTCCCAGCGTGCCGTCGTACGCCCACCACTCGCTGGTGCTGTGCACGTCGGCACCGCTGCCGATGTCGATGTACACCGGTTTGGGCTCGCTGCCGTCGGGCAGGACCGCGCCCGCCCGGCCCTCGTGGGACGACCCGTACTCCTCCAACTGCCACCCCATGGCCTCTCCTTGTCTCCGGTCGGGTTCGGGCAGGACGCGACGGGAGACCGCCGCAGTCGCCGCGCCTGAGCGAGAGAATGCCCGATTCCGAAGGCTGCGAGCCGGCACATGCGCAGACCGGTCATGACTCTGGCGCGATCCGCGGCCCTCTTCCCCGGGGGCGGTTGGCGCGTACGGCCGCTCTCCGAACATCCGGCCCCTCGGAGAGCCCCGCGGCGTGTGCGGGGGCCGAGAGCCGCAGACTGGCCGGAACCGAGGGCGGGGCGGACGGCGAGCGGCGGCGGCCCTCATCCTCGTACCCACGGCGCGAGACGGAAGAGCGCCTGCGGTTCCAAGGTGAAGTGGCACATCAGGCACGGTCTGCTGTGTTTTCTCATCCACTGACACCGATATTCACCATTTGGCCCGCTCGACAGAAAGCCCGCTCCGCACACCGAAGAGCCGGAACCACACCCCTTCGGGGGTGATTTGGAAGGCACGAGACGATCAGTTTGAGACATTCGTTGATCGTTCACCGAAGGTGATGATCCGCCCCCGGGGCCCGGCCGGGGCATGACACCGGGGCCGCGTCCGAAAGTTGATCTTGTCGCGAAACCGTCCGCGTACTCATGATTCCCCGTAAAGGTATTGACAGGCGCATGACTGTTCGAACAGTCGTGGGCCTGCGCTTGGAGTCACGTCGTGGGCCCGCCCCCTCCGGTCCCGCGATCCCCCCACACGCATCACGCCAAGCCCCTGGAAGGGAAGATCACCTTGTCAGCGACACACCCCCCGGCGCGCGGAACGAGCACGCATGTCGCGATCACCCGCCCCGCCGTCGTGGTACCCGAGCACGTGGTGACACAGGACGAGATTGTCACGGCGCTCGGCGAACTCTTCGCCGACGTCCCCCATGTCGAACGCGGACTGAGCCTGATACGCAGCACAACGGTGGAGACCCGGCGGCTGGTGGCCGGGCTCGAGGAGATCTTCTCCGAGCGCTCCTTCGGCGTCCGCAACGCGTCCTACGCGGAGGAGGTCGTCCGGCTCGGCTCGGAGGCCGCCCGGCAGGCGCTCGACGCGGCGGGCGTCGCGGCGGCGGAGGTGGACCACCTGGTGTTCGTCTCCTGCACGGGCTACTCACTGCCCGGACCCGACGCCTACATCGCCCAGGAGATCGGCTGCCGGCCGACGATGCGCCGGACGCCGATCCAGCAGCTGGGCTGCGCGGCCGGGGTGTCCGCCATGGCGGAGGCGTTCAACTTCCTTCAGGCCTACCCGGACGCGACCGTCCTCGCCGTCGCCGCCGAGCTGAGTTCCCTCTCGTTCCAGCCGGACGAGTCCACCCTGAGCGACTTCATCTCCAACGGGATCTTCGGCGACGGCGCGGCGGCGGCCGTGCTCCGCCGTGCCGACGCCGCCTCCACCGGATTCCATATGTGGGGTGCCAGACAGCATCTCCTCCCCGCGTCGCAGTCGGTGATAGCCGGGCAGACCACCGAGCGGGGGTTCCACTTCAAGACCGATCCGCGCGTCCGCAACACCGTGCCGAAGGTGATACCCGAAATAGAGTCCTTCCTCGCGGAGTTCGGCACAAAACCCGGTGACCTGGGCTTCTGTGTCTCCCACACGGGCGGCCCACTGATCATGGACGGTGTGGAGAAGGGACTCTCCCTTCCGGACGGCGCGCTGCGGCACAGCCGGGAGAGCATGGCGCGGATCGGCAACACGTCGAGCGTCTCCGTCTTCGACGTCCTCAGGCGTCACCATGACGAAGGATCGCCCGAGCACGCGTCGCCCGGCCTCGTCGTCGCGTTCGGCCCCGGCTTCACGACCGAGATGATCGTGGGCGCGTGGAACGAGGGAACCGGGGGGTGACGCAACACCGCCGGGGCGGGGGCGCGTCACGCGGCCCCGCCCCGGCGTCCGTTCGGCTCACGCGGTGGCCGAGGGGGCCGAGAGGGCCGGCTCGGGCCGGAGCAGCGCGGGGAAGCCGAAGCGCAGGCCGACGCGCTCCCCCTGGGCGTGCGCGTCGGTGCCGGTGACCGAGTAGACGACCGTGCGGGAGAGGTCCCGGGTGGCGACGAAGGCGGAGTTGTAGCCGGGGCGGGCCCCGGTCTTGCCCCAGGCCTCGACGCCGTCGATCATGAAGCGCTGCATTCCGGCGGTCCGGCTCGCGCCCGGGATGCCCGGCGGAACCGTGAACATCTCGCGCAGCTGCTTCCACGGCACGATCCTGCCGCGGAAGAGCGATGTCATCAGCCGTTCCAGATCGTCGACGGTCGAGATCATGTCGCCCGCCGCCCAGCGATCCGCCACATTCCACTCGGTCACATCCACCGGTGCCCCGCCGACCAGCTGATACCCCCGGTTGTGCGGGCCGCGCAGCCTCGGATCGTCGCCGGGGAACGAGGTGTGCCGCATTCCGGCCGGCCCGAGGACGTACCGGGCCGCCCCCTCCTCGTACGACCGTCCGGTCGCTTCCTCGACCAGCATGGCCAGGATCGTGTAGTTGACGTTCAGATAGTGCTGTTGAGTGCCGGGCCTGAACTCCGGTCCCTTCGCCACTCCGGAGGCCACCACCTCCCGCGGGTCGATGGTGTCGAAGCGGTGGGCGTACCGCTCCTCCCAGGATTCGCCGAAGCCGACGTCGCCCGCCCGGATGCCGCTGGTGTGGTTGAGCAACCGCCGTACGGATATGGGCTCGAAGGCCGGTGTCAGCAGATCCGGCAGATAGTGCGTCACCGGCCGGTCGAGGTCGATCGCGCCGTCGGCGGCGAGGCGCAGCACCAGGGCGGCCGTCACGACCTTGGTCACCGAGCCGGCGCGGAACCGGCCGTGGGCGAGGGCCGGGCCCGGCCGTCGGACGTCCCGCACCCCGGCGCTCCCCTCCCAGCGGCCGTCCCGCCCGCCGGCCCGTACCACCGCGCTCGTCGCGTCCCCGTCCGGGAGCCCGGCCAGCGCCGCCCGCAGCGCCTCGGCCTGCGGGTGTCCGCCGCCGGGTGCGCTCCCCCGCCGGGGCACGGCGGACACGGCGGACGCGGGTGCCGCGGAGACCGCGAGAGCGGCCGCGGCCGCCACGAGTACCGTTCGGCGGTTCATCGGATTGCCGTTCATCGAGAGAGCTGGCCCTTCTGCCGGGTGAGGCGGACAACCTCATCCTCACGCTCCCCCCGGCCGCCCCGAATCCTCATTGAGGAGGGCCTCGCCCCCGGCCGGAGTTCGGGGTCACCCCCGCCTCGGGCGCCCTGCGCCTCGGGGCTGCCCCTAGGGGTGCCAACTCGATCTGTACGGCTACTGGTTGATGCTTCGCGCACCGCTGGGAGGACGCGGCGGTCGCGCCGTGCCGGGGACGATGAGGGCCGACCGATCGAGGGAGAGACATGGTGACATCAGTGACGTCCGCCGGGCGCGGCGGGCCCGGACGCCGCAGATCCGGCCGCCGGGCCGGGCGGTGCGTGTTCGTGGCGGCGGGGACCGCTCTCGCGCTGGCCGGATCGGTGGGCACGGCCGCCGCCGCGCCGCCGGCCCCGGAGACCCGGTCGGCGGGCCGGGCGGGCGGCCCCGCCGACGGGGTGTGGGAGGTGGACGGCTACGGCATGAGCGTCGTGATCGCGGACGGTGTGCTGCGCGGCTGGGACACCACGGCCGTCAGCTGCCTCCCCGGCACGACCGCCCGTCAGACAGGCCGTCCGGGCCCCGGCGGCACGGTCCGGTTCGAGGTGGACGGCATCGTTCTGACCGTACGGCCCGGACCGGGCGACCGCGCGTCCCTGAGTCTGGACGCCGCGGTGGACACCCGGCGGATGCGCCGTGTCGACGCCCTGCCGGAGCGGTGCGGCCGGACGCCGGAGAAGGATCCGGTGGCCACGTTCGACGTCTTCTGGCAGACCTTCGAGGAGAACTACGCGTTCTTCGCCGCCCGGGGGGTCGACTGGGACGCGGCGCGGGCGAAGTACCGGCCCAGGGTCCACGCCGGGACGTCTCCCGGCGAACTGTTCGACATTCTCAGCGAGATGGTCACCCCGCTGCGGGACGGGCATGTCGCGCTGGCCGCGAACACCCCCGAGCTGACCCGCTTCTTCCAGACCGGCCGGCCGGGGACGGCCGATCCCAGCGAGGAGTACGACGACCGGATCAGGGAGTTCGTCGAGCGCCGCGATCTGGGCGGGAAGCCGCTGCGCGAGTACGCCAACGGCGCGATCGGCTACGCGGACCTGCCCGGCGGCATCGGCTATCTGCGGATCAGCCGCTTCCTCGCGTACACCGCCGGTCCCCCCGCGTACGCCGCCGACTCCCCCGAACTCGCCCGGGTCCTGGACCGGATCATCACCCGGGCGCGCACCTCGGGGCCGGGGGCATGGCGCGGGCTGATCGTGGACGTACGGGTCAACGCGGGCGGGTTCGACGGGCTCGGGCTCCAGATCGCGTCCCGGCTGACGGATCGTCCGTACGCGGCGTTCGCCAAGCAGGCGCGCAACGATCCGCACGACGACACGCGGTTCACCCGGCGGCAGACCCTGCGGGTGAAGCCGGCCGCGGGCGTGCCCCGGTACACCGGTCCGGTGGCGCTGCTCACCGGTGGGGCGACGGTCAGCGCCGGGGAGACCTTCACCCAGGCGCTGTCCGAGCGGCCCTCGCCCACGACCCGTATCGGGGAGAACACCCAGGGGGTCTTCTCCGACACCCTGGCGCGCTCGCTGCCCAACGGCTGGCAGTTCGGGCTCTCCAACGAGAAGTACACCAATCCTCGCGGGTTCTCCTTCGAGGGTCCGGGCATCCCTCCGCATCTGGCCACCCCGGTCTTCACCGATGAGGAGTTCGCCGCCGACCGCGACAGCGCCTTCGACCGGGCGGGGAAGCTGCTGGGCGGCCGGCCCTGACCGGGAGTGGGGGCGTCAACGCGGGGCCGGGCACCAGCTGATCGAGCGACGGACCCATCCGTCCGGGCGGTGGCTCCGAATACCGGGTGAAAGCAGGTTCCGCCCGTCCGGGATCCACGGCCCGAGAGGTCGGGGATCCCTCCGGCCCGTGCCGGGCGGGCGGTCCCGCCGTTGAGCCCGATCACCCTCATGGAGTCTTCGATGAATGCCCTTCGCTTCCGCCGTACCGCCGCAGCCGTGGCCGCCGCGGCCGTTCTGCCGTTCACCCTCGCGGCCTGCTCGGACTCGGGGAAGGACACGGCGGCCTCCGACTCCGCCGCCGAGTCCTCCTCGGACGACGCGGGGGCGCGGGAGTCCGAGGCCGCGGAGCAGGACGCCGCGGTGGCCGCGGACAAGCCGTTCGGGACGGCGTGCCAGTCCGTCCCGAAGGAGGGCTCCGGCTCGTTCGACGGCATGGCCAAGGACCCGGTCGCCACCGCCGCCTCGAACAACCCGGCGCTGTCCACCCTGGTCACGGCGGTCAAGAAGGCCGGGCTGGTGGACACCCTCAACAACGCCGAGGGCATCACCGTCTTCGCGCCCACCAACGACGCCTTCGCGAAGATCCCGAAGGCCGACCTGGACAAGGTCCTCGCCGACAAGGATCTGCTGACGAAGGTGCTCACCTACCACGTGGTGGGCGAGACCCTCGCGCCCGAGCAGCTGCGGAGCGGTTCCTTCGAGACGCTCCAGAAGGGGATGATCACCACGGCCGGCGCGGACGAGGCGTACACGGTGAACGAGAGCGCGAAGGTCGTCTGCGGCAATGTCACGACGGCCAACGCCACGGTCCACATCGTCGACACCGTCCTGATGCCCAAGTAGGCGCGCCCAGGGGCCCGGAGCCCCCGGGGCGGGGAGCCCGCAGAGCGCACCGGAGGCCGGTCACCGCGCGGTGACCGGCCTCCGGCGTGCGGGCTTTCGGCTCAGTGCTGGGCGAGCGGCAGGGCGATGTCGGTGACCTGGCGGCGGGCGGGGAAGGAGCCGAGGTCGCGTACGGCTCCGGTCAGGAGGCTGACCTCGTACAGACGGTGGGAGGCGCCGGTACGGAGGGTGGCGAAGCCGTGGTTGGCACCGTCCGCCGGGGAGAAGTGAATGTCGAATCCGGCGTCCGGGCCCGCGTCGGCGCCGAGGCCGCCGGTGGGGGCGAGGGAGCCGCTGTTGGCGGGTGACTGGAGGTCGACGCGGTCGGTCAGGGTGTCGAGGTCGAAGAGGGTGGTGGCCGTGGCGGTGTCGAGGTCGTTGTTGGTGTAGGCGGCGGCGGTGACGCCCTGGGCCGTGGCGGGCGGCACGGTGGGGTTGGTCAGCGGGCCGTCGACGACGGTACCCGGCGCGCCGGTGGCGTCGTCGATGTTGTGGCGGAGGTTCTGGCCGGTGTCGCTGATGACGCGCAGCCGGTTGGCCGCCGGGTTGAAGTCGACGCCGAACAGGGTGCCGGAGAGCGCGGCCGTGAGCTGGGAGACCTTCACGGCCGTGGCGTTGGCGGTGTCGAGGGTGTAGACACCGCCCTGGTCGCCGACTCCGTACAGCTTGAGGTTCTGGACCCGGAAGTCGATGCCGACGAGCTTGGTGTCGCCCGTGAGACCGCTGATCCGGCCCAGGGTCCTGGTCGCCGAGGGCTTGTCGACGGCGAACCGGACGAGCCGCTGGTCGGCCGTGAGCCCGAGCGCGCTGAGGGTTCTCGGCGCGGCGGCACCGCTCTGCGGAGCCGCGGGGGCTGCGTCGGGGCCGGTGAACGCGAGGGCGGGTGTGGTGAGGGCGGCCAGGCAGACGGCGGCCGTGGCGACGGACTTGCGCATTGACGGTGCTCCTTGCTGGGTGGATCGCCCGGGGCGGGCGATGTCCGCTCAGGGTTCGGAGCCGAGGGCCGACGGTATGGGTGGCAGATGCACATATCACTCTGTCGGCGCAGCGAGGCCGCCCGCACAGCGGCGCTTTCACATGTGCGTGCCTCTTACATACACCAGTTCGACAGGCCCCCTTTTCAGTACAGTCACGGACTGTCGCCGGGCGTCACCCGGGTGACAGCCCGTCTCAACCGTTCAGGAGAGGCAGCGCCATGAGAAGAACCCCCCACCACCGGCTGCGCACGGCGGCGGTCGCCGCTCTCGCCATGGCCCTCGGCACGGTCGGTCTCGCGACCCTCCCCACCGCGGCGAACGCCGCCGCGAAGTCCGCCACCGCGGGCGGCGGACTCACCGTCCAGTACCGCACCAGCGCGACCGGGGCCACCGCCTCCCAGACCGCGCCCTGGCTCAAGGTGCGCAATACCGGCGGCACCTCGGTGCCGCTGAGCGATGTGAGGATCCGTTACTACTTCAAGGCCGACTCGGCCGGTGCCGCCCACCGCTTCTCCTGCGACTGGGCGGTGAAGGGGTGCGCCCAGGTGACCGGCTCCTTCGGCACGCTCGCCCGGCCGACGGCGACCGCCGACCGCTATCTGGAGGTCGGTTTCACCGCCGGGGCGGGCTCTCTCGCCCCGGGCGCGGACAGCGGGGACATACAGCTGCGTTTCCACCGCTCGGACTGGCAGCAGCTGGTCCAGAGCGACGACCACTCCTTCGGAGCCGGGCAGACCTCGTACGGCGACTGGCCCAAGGTCACCGCGCAGCTGGCCGGGACCACCGTGTGGGGCACCGAGCCCGGCGGGGGGCCGGCCGAGCCGCCGCGCGCGGCGCTCTTCGACGACTTCGACTACACCGCGCACAACGATCCCCGGCTCGCGGCCAACGGCTGGACGCCGCGCACCTATTCGGGCGGCCCCGGCGTCCCGGGCGCGACCTGGTCGCCGCAGAACATCTCCTTCACCGCCACGGGCGGCGAGACCTTCATGAATCTGGAGACCTCCACCTCCGGGACTGCGGCGAGCACCCGCCAGGCGGAGATCTCCACCTCGGCGATGAAGTTCAAGAACGGCACCTACGCGGCCCGGGTCAGGTTCAGCGACGCGCCGAGGTCGGGGCCGGACGGCGACCATGTGGTGCAGACGTTCTTCGCCATCAACGACCTCAAGTCGCCGATGGCCGACGACTACTCGGAGTACGACTTCGAGTATCTGCCCAACGGCGGCTGGGGCGAGAGTGCCAACATCTTCTTCACCACCTCCTGGGAGACCTACGACCCGAACTCGGGGCAGAGCGTCAACCAGCACACGGTGGCCCGCAGCAGCCACGGCGGATGGCGCGACCTGGTGTTCACCATCGACGGCGATGACATCCGCTACTACGTGGACGGGCGGCTCTTCAGCACCCACAGCGCCGCCTATCTGCCCGAGCGCTCCATGGTCATCAGCTTCAACCAGTGGCTGACGGATCTGACGGGCCAGACCTCCACCGCGCCCCGGGCGTACGAGCAGCAGGTGGACTACGTCCTGCACATCAAGGACCGGGTCCTCACCCCCGCGCAGGTCGCGGCGGAGGTCGGGGCGTACCGCGCGGCGGGCCGGACGTTCGAGGACACCGTGACCGCCGGGTGATCCCGGCCGGGTGCCGCGCTCGTCGCGGGAGGAACGGAAGGAACGGGAGGAAACGGCGGCCGATCGGGTGGCTCGTGGCGGCAGCTCGGTAGGGGCGGCGGGCGAGGGGTTACCCGTGGCTGCATGAGCCCTGATTCGAGTCAGCCGCAAGCCCCCGCTCCGCGTCCTCTCCGTGCCCGTACCGCCGCGGCGGTCTGTGCCGTCGTCGGTTCCCTGCTGTCGGTCACCGCCTGCGGCAACGACAGCGGCTCGGTGACCTCGGCCGCCGAGGCGGGGCGGGAGGCCGGGGCGGCCCGGGCCACGCCCAGCACCCCGGCCGCAAGCGCGTCCCTGTCACGGGAGCGGGAGCAGCGGAAGGAGCTGGTCGCGTCCGCCCAGATCACCTGGGACAAGGCGGCGGACAAGGCGGTGGCGGAGGTTCCGCAGAGCAAGCTCGTCGATCTTGAGCTGGAGCGCACTCCGCAGCGTCCCAGCCCGCCGGAGACGGCCTCGCCCCGGCCCTCCAGGAGTCCGGGTGCGCCGCAGTGGGCGGCGACCGTCGCCCAGAAGGACGGCACGGCCCGCATCGTGATCATCGACGCCGTGACCGGGCAGGTCATCGAGTCGCGTGCGGAACAGGGTCAGGACTCGGGCGACAAGCAGCAGCTCGCCGGGCTGCTCGCGCAGGCGACCCAGACGCCTCAGCAGGCGGTCAAGACGGCCACGGACAAGCAGCCGGGCACCGTCACCGGGGTGCAGCTCGATGACGACGACAGCAACGACGTCGCCGTCTGGCAGGTCGAGGTGGCGAACACGGACGACTGGACCGAGGCCGACTTCGAGATCGACGCCGCCAAGGGCGACATCGTGTCGCAGCGGGTCGACCGGGACTGAACGGAGCGGAACGGACCGCGGCCGCCGTGCCTCCCCGTGGAGGCGCGGCGGCCGCGGTCCTCTGCCGGCCCTGTCCGGGTCGTCAGTCGCAGGTGACCTTGTCGCGCGGGGTGTAGCGGGTGTGGAACGGCTCCCGCTTCACTTCCTCGCCGCCGGAGTGGAAGACGCGTTCGACGGTGACGTCGAAGCCTTCCAGCGGGGTCTGCGGCTGGCACTCCTCCGACTTGCCGGGGCGGGTGCCGGGCTCCTTGACATTGGTGCGCGGCCCCTGCACCGCCTCCACCTTGTCGTACTTCTTGGTGCCGAGGAAGGTGATCGTCACCGACGAGTCGGTGGACTCGGCCAGGATGTAGATGGCGTTGCCGGAGTCGTTGGTGAACCTCAGATCGAGGCTGCCCCAGGCGACCGTCGCCTCACGGCCCTCCGGGTAGCGCTCGATGTAGAAGGAGTGCGCGCCGTACTCCACGGGCTTGACGCCGGCGAAGAAGACGGCGTTGAAGACGGTGGTGGCGACGGCCGAGACGCCGCCGCCGGCGGCCTTGGCGTACTGGTCGTTCAGGATGATGGTGCCGTCGACGAAGCCGTTCTCCTTGGTGCGCTCACCGACGGTGCGGTTGAAGCTCCAGGTCTCGTCGGGCATGACGACCGAGCCGTTGATCAGTTCCACGGCGCGGCCGATGTTCTTGGTGCGGTACTCGGCCGGTTCGAAGTCGACCGTGAAGGAGGACATCTTCTCCTTCAGGCCCAGCTCGTCCAGGTTCTCCCTGGTCACCTTGGGCTGGGTCAGCCGGGTGGCCACCTCGCCGGTGCGGGCCGCCGCGCCGTCCTTGGTGAGCAGGGGCAGCACCGCGTCGGTGACCGAGTCGGCGGTGACTTCCCGACCGGGCTCACCGGCGGTGACCGCTTCGACCCGGTTCCCGTCGAGCCGCAGCTCGGCCTCGACGGCCTCACCCGTGGCGGCGGCGAGGGGGGCGGCCACCGCCGGGTCCTCGGTGAGGGCCTTTCCGTCGAGCTTGGGCACCAGCCGGCCGGCGGCGTCGGGCCGCATCTTCAGATGCTCGCCGAGGACGGCGGGGGTGATCGTGATCCGCTTGCCGCCCGTGGTGAGCGTGACCGGTCCGGACATCGCCGGGCGGGCGAACTCGTACATGGCCCGCTCGGTCTCCGCCGCGCCGATCCTGGGGGCCTTCTCCCGGATCGGGAGGTTGGCGGGCGTGGGCTCGGCGGCGAGGTACGCGGAGTGCAGGACGCCGACGGAGGCGTCGACGTTCAGGGTCTGCCCATTGCGGGGCAGGACCGGCTTCGGCTCTCCGGCGACGAAGGAGATCGCTCCGTCGCGGACCTTGCGCTCATGCTTTTCGGCCAGCTTTTCGAGGGCGGTCCGGGTCTTGTCCTCGCCGAGCCGGAGCACGGGCTCGACGGCTCCCCCACCGGCTCCGAAGAGCCCGCCGATCACGGTGATCGGGTCGCTCCCGCCCCGGACCGCGCGGTCGGCGGTCGCTCCGGCGTCGAAGGCGAGACCGGCCGAGCGCGGGTCGACGGTGTCGGTACGGTCGCCGATCTTCACCGTCAGGGGCCCGGTGGCGCTCGTACCGAGGCGTTCGTCCAGCTTCCGCCGGGCCTCGGACTGGCTCAGGCCGCCTATGTCCACCCCGCGCACCGAGGTGTCCTCGGGTATCTCGTCGCCGGTCAGCAGCAGCCCGGCGAGGTAGAGGGCGCCGAAGCCGGCGACCACCACTCCGCTCGTCGCTGCCACAGGATGTATTCGGCGACGCATGAGACTCCCTGAGAACGACCCACATGAATCCGGCCAGAGGGTGATCCGACCAGAGCGGCAAGCCTGCGATACTACCATAGGTTGCTTAAATTGACCGTAAAGTGACAATACCCTCTTACTGTCACCAATGACCTGTTCTCCCGGGGCAGTTCGACCGCATCGGCGGCGCGAGGCGCAGCCGCTCCGGCACCGTCACCCATGGTCAATAACCATAACTTTCGGCAACCTCGCTCCGGCGTGAGCGTGCCGCCGCCGACGCCGTCGTCAGCAGCGGCGACTTCTCACCCCAACGGCGCACGCTCCCGCGTTTCGCGCCGCCGCCCGCGTCGGCGGCGCTGGAGAATGCCCGGGTGCGGGGATCCGGGAAGCGTGGAGCGGGAGACGGCGATGTGCGGCACCCGGCGAGAGATCTCCGTCGTCGTCCCCCGCCTCCCCGGGGCCGACGCCCTCACGGATTTCCACAGCACCCTCGTCAGAACGCTGGTCCGGACCCGGCGCGCCTTTGAGATCTGTTACGTGGACGACGGCAGCCGCGACGGCACCAGGGCCCGGCTGACCGCGCTCTGCGCCTCGGACCACCGGGTGCGCCACACCTCCTTCAGCCGCGCCTTCGGGAGGGAGGCCGCCCTGCTCGCGGGAGCGCGCATGGCGCGGGGCGAAGCGGTGATCCTCATGGACGCGGACCTGCGGCATCCGCCGGAACTCCTGCCCCGGCTGCTGGAGTTCCACCGGCTGGGATACGACCAGGTCGTCGCGCGGCTCGACCGGGGTGACGAAGGCCGTGTGCGGGCCGCCGTCCGTGCGTTCGGCCGCCGGGCGCTGGGGCGTCTCACGGGCGTCGGGGCCGTCGACGGACCGGGCGACTTCCGGCTGCTGTCCCGCCGCGCCGTGGACAGCGTGCTGTCGCTGCCCGAGAGCAACCGGTACTCCGAGGGGATCTTCTCCTGGATCGGATATCCGACCGTGAGTTTCTCCTACCGGAACACCCGTGGGCCGGTGCGGGGCGGCGGGAACACGCGCGGCAGCGCGCTCGGCCGGGGCGTCGAGGGCGTGATCTCCTTCAACAGCCGCCCGCTGCGGCTGGCCCTCCACACCGGCATCGCGCTCTTCCTGGCGGCGCTGGGGTACGCGGTCTGGGTCGTGCTCGACGCCCTGCTGCGCCAGGTCGCCGTACCCGGGCATCCGACCCTGCTGACCGCGGTGGTCGCGCTCGGCGGGATCCAGCTGGTCACGCTCGGCGTCATCGGTGAATACGTGGGCCGTATCCATCACGAGGCGAAGCACCGGCCCCACTATGTGGTGTACGAGACGGACGAGTCGCCGGCCGCCCCGCCGTGCCCCGACCCGCAGGACGTGCCCGACGCACCCGACGCACCCGCCGTGCGCGACTCGCCCGACTCGCCCGACTCGCCCGGCGCACGAACGGCCGACCCGACCGGAACGCCTCGCACCGTACGGCAGTTCGCCCTCTTCGCGGCGATCGGCTGTGTCAATACGGCCGTCTATCTGGCGGTCTATGTCTCGGCGCACCACTGGATCCCCTATCTGGCGGCGCATGTCCTGGGATACGCGGTCAGCGTTGTGGTGTCCTTCCTGCTCAACTCCTGGCTCACCTGCCGGACCAGGCCGACCTGGCGGGCCTTCGCCCGGTATCCGGCGTCCGGCGTGGCCGGTCTGGTGGGAGCGGGAATCCTGCTCCAGCTCGCGGTCGGCGTGCTGGGGATGGACAAGAACATCTCGGCCGTGGCCGCCGGAGTGCTGGTCACCCCGTTCTCCTTTCTGCTGGCCCGGTGGGCCATCACCTCCGGTGCGGTCGCGCCGTCCGGGCGACAGCGATGACGAACGAACGAAAGGCGGAATCGCCCATGGCCGTCGAGGCGTCGGAAGCAGCCCTCACCGGGCCGCCGCCCGCAAAGGACCGGACCGGCGGCGGTGGTGGACGGCGGACGGCTCTCTGGACCGCGGCGCTCACCGCGCCGCCCCTCGGGCTTCTCGCCGCGGCCGCCTGGTTCGGCCGGCATGTCCGGCCCGGCGCGGACGACTGGTGCTTCCTGCCGGCCGTGCGCGACGGCGGCGTCATCGGGATGGTCGAGAAGTTCTACCTCTGGGACAACGGGCGCGTCGCGAACGCCCTGCTGGTCGGGGCGTACGCCAAACCGGGGATCGCGGGACACCAGTGGTTCGCCGCCGTCAGCGGGCTTCTCATGTGGGGGATCCTGTGGGCGGTGACCGCGCTGGCCCTGCGGCGTACGGCCCTGCGGGTCCCGCGCGCGCTGCCGCTGCTCGTGGCGTCCATGGCGACCGCCGTCTTCCTGCTCGCCAGCCCCAATACGTACAAGACGTTCTACTGGCCCGCCTCGGCCGTCTCGCACACGGTGGCTCCGGTACTGGCGTGCGCCGCGGTCGTTCCGCTGCTGCTGGCCCGGTCCCGCGCGGGCCGGAGGGCCGCGACGGCCGCGGTGTTCCTGATGGGGTGCTTCCTGGCCACGCTCTCCGAGAACACCTGTGTCGTCGCCCTCACGGTCCTGAGCTGTGTGCTGCTGCTCGGCCGCCGGCTCGTCACCGGCGGGCGGTGCGCCGAGGTGCGCCGGTGGTGTCTCACGGGGATCGCGGGGATCGGCGTCGGGACCGTCCTCCTGCTCACCTCCCCCGGCTCCCAGAGCCGTCGTGAGCGGTACGGCGCGAACGCGTCCATGTTCGCGCCCGATTCGCTGCTCGGGGCGCTGCGCGCCTTCGGGCACGTTCTCGCCACCCTTCTGACCACGTGGGAGTATCTGGGCGCGGTCGCGGCCGGGATGCTGCTGGGCCTGCTGTGCCGAAGCGGCGGAGCGCGGCCCTCGTCGGTCGTGCTGGGGAACCGGCCGCTGCTCGCCGCCGCCGGGACGCTGACGTTCCTCGTCGCGGGCTATCTCTGCACGGTGGTCGCTTACCCCGTCTTCGGCGCGGGAACGGCGACGGTCTCGCGCGCCTGGAACGACTACCTCCTGCTCTTCGTCGCCCTGCTCGTCGGCGTCGGCGCGCTGCTCGGGCGTGCCGTGAGAGTCGCGTCCGGGCCGCTCACCGCGGTCTGCGCGGCGGTCTGCGCCGCCTGCTGTCTCGGGCTCGCCCTCCCCCTCGCCGGGCTCGGGACGGAGATGGCGGCCAGGGCCCGGGCCTTCGACCATCAGGACCAGTGGCTGCGCGCCCAGGCCGCGGGCGGGGCCCGGACGCTCCCGTACACACCGCTGTCGGTCGCCGCCATGGGTGAGCCGTTCGGCAAACACGGCAGCTGGCCCGCCGGGTGCGTCGCCGATTACTACCATGTCGACAAGGTCACTCACTCGACCCGGCTGCCCTGAGCGCTCCGCCGGGCGCGCGCCTGTGGCGTACGCCGGCGGGCGGCGGTCCGCGGCTTCGCTCCGAACGGTTTCCGGACACGCCGAACCGTGGCGTAGCGTCCCGTCATCCGTGGGAGAACGGCGACCGCGGCGGGGGGGCGGGGGCGAAATGCACGATGAGGGCGGGTCATCCATACCGAAGGGGTCGGCAGGGGGTCCGGTGCACGGCGGCGGGGGCGATCTGCGTTTCAGCCTGCTGGGTCCGGTGCGCGCCTGGCACGGCGGGAAGGCGCTGCCTCCGGGTTCGCCGCAGCAGCGCGCGGTGCTGGCCGTGCTGCTGCTGCGCGAGGGCCGCACGGCCACGGTGTCCGAGCTGATCGACGCGCTCTGGGGTGAGGACCCTCCTTTACAGGCCCGTGCCACCATCCGGACGTACGCCTCCAGGCTCCGTAAGCTCCTCACCCCGGACGCGCTGGTCAGCGAGGCCGGCGGATACGCCCTGCGGGTCGGCCGCTCGGGTGTGGACCTCGCCGTGGCCGAGGGCGCGGCGGCGGAGGCCGAGCGGCTCCGCGCGGCCGGGGAGCCGCACCGGGCGCGTTCCCTGCTCGACACCGCGCTCAATCTGTGGGACGGGGAGGCGCTCGCGGGTCTCCCGGGGCCGTACGCCGACCATGAGCGGGCCCGGCTCGGCGAGTGGCGGCTCCGGCTGCTGGAGACCCGTCTCGAACTGGACCTGGAGACCGGGCGTCACGCGGAGGCCGTCTCCGGGCTGACCGCGCTCACCGCCGCCCATCCGCTGCGCGAACGGCTGCGCGAGCTGCTCATGCTGGCGCTCTACCGCGCCGGACGGCAGGCCGAGGCCCTCGCGGTGTACGCCGACACCCGCCGGCTGCTCGCCGAGGAGCTGGGCGTCGACCCGCGCGCCGAACTCTCCCAGCTGCAACAGCGCATCCTGCGCGCGGACGGGGAACTGGACCGCCCCGGGGAGGGGACGACGGCTCCCGCGCCGCCGGGCTTCGGCCCGCCCGCGCAACTGCCGCCCTCGGTGGCCGATTTCACGGGCCGCTCCGACGAGGTGCGCGGGCTGGTCGAGCTGCTGGCCACCGCGGGCGGGGCGGTCTCCCCGGTCGCCGCGCTGGCGGGGATCGGCGGAGTCGGCAAGACCACACTCGCCGTCCATGCCGCCCGGCTGTCGCGCCCGCACTTCCCGGACGGCCAGCTCTACGCCGACCTCCAGGGCGCGGGCAGCCGCCCGGCCGAACCGGCCACCGTGCTGGGGGCGTTCCTCCGTACCCTCGGAGCACCGGAGTCCACTATTCCGGACTCGCTCGAACAGCGCTCCGCGCTCTACCGCACCCTGCTGGCGCACCGCAGGATCCTGGTGCTGCTCGACAACGCCCGCGACACGGCCCAGGTCCGTCCGCTGCTGCCCGGCGCGGAGGGCTGCGCGGCCCTGATCACCAGCCGGGCCAGGCTGGTCGGCCTGGAGAACGCGCGGCTGGTCGATGTCGAGGTGATGTCCCCCGAGGAGTCGCTCCAGCTCTTCACCCGCGTCGTCGGCGAGGAGCGGGTCACCGTCGACCGGGAGTCGGCCCTCGATGTGGTCACGGCCTGCGGCTTTCTGCCGCTGGCCACCCGGATCGCCGCCGCGCGGCTGGCCGCCCGCAGCGGTTGGAGCGTCTCCGTCCTCTCCACGAAACTCGCCGACAAGCGCCGGCTGCTCGATGAGCTCCACGCCGGGGACCTCGCCGTCAAGGCGACCTTCGAGCTGGGCTACGCACAGCTGGAGCCCGCGCAGGCGCGCGCCTTCCGGCTGGTGGCGCTCGCGGACGGGCCGGACATCTCGCTCCCGGCCGCCGCCGCGCTGCTGGGGCTGGCTCCGCAGGACGCCGAGGACCTCCTCGAAGCGCTCATCGACACCTCGCTGCTGTGGTCCTCGGTGCCGGGCCGGTACGGGTATCACGACCTGGTCAGGCTGTACGCGCGTGCCTGCGCCGAGCGCGACGAGCGCCAAGCGGCGACTCTGGCCGCGCGCTCCCGTCTCCTCGACTTCTATCTGGCCACCGCCGCCCGGGCCTACGCGGTGGAACGCGCCGGCGACCGGCTGCCCGAGCATCTGGAGGCCACCGCGCACGAAGGGCTGCCCTTCGCCGACCGGCGGGAGGCCGTCGACTGGCTGCACACCGAGGCGCAGTGCGTACTGGCGTGCGTCGGTCAGTCCACGGCGGACGGCCTGCTCAAACGCGCCGTCGATCTGCTCTGGGCCGCCAAGAACCTCGCGGAGTGGGGTGCGCACTCCGCGCAGTACGCCACGGCCGCGCGGATCGCGTGGGACGCCGCCAGGGCGGCGGGCGACACCCGGGCCCTGGGCCGGGCCCACACCGCGCTGACCACCGTGGAGCTGATGGCGGGCCGCTACGGCGAGGCGGGCGAGCACGCCCGCCGGGCCGCGCTGCTCGGGGCGGAGGCGGGGGACATCGCGCTCGTCTACGCCGCCGGCAACGACCGGGGGATCATCGCGCTCACCCAGCACCGGCACGCCGAGTCCGAGCGCTTTCTGCGGCAGGCCGTCGAGGACGCCCGGACCTATGGCAACGAGCCGGGCCAGGCCACTTCGCTGTGCAATCTCTCCCATGTGTATCTGACCATGGACCGCGTCGACGAGGCGATCGAGCTGGCGCGCAAGGGCGTGGACATGCTGTCGGCCCATGGTCTGACCCTGCGGACGGCCAATGCCCGCTACACCCTGGGAAACGCTCTGACCAGGGCGGGCCGCCATGCCGAAGCCCTTGAGGAGCAGCTGTCGGCGCTGCACGGCTTCGCGGTGAACCGGCAGCGGCTGTGGGAGGGGACGACTCACTTCCGTATCGCCCAGACCCATCTGGGCGCGGGGCGGCCGGCCGCCGCCGCCCGCCATGCCGAACAGGCCCTGGCGATCGGCTGTATCGGGGGCGACCGGATACGCGCCGGAGTGCTGCTCACACTGGGCCGGGCGCTGCACCCGCTCGGACAGGAGGACCGCGCCCGTGCCTGCTGGGGGGAGGCGCTGGCGCTGCACAGGGCGTCGGAAGCGCCCGGGGGCCAGGAGGTCCTGGAGCTGACCGCGCTGCTCGGCATCGGCAACGGTGCCGACGCGGGCGTCACGGATGCCGGGCGGTAGCGGGAGGGCAGGCCCGCTCAGCTCTCCTGGAGCACCGAGAGGACGTTTCCCGCCGGATCCCTGAACCACGCGATGGCCGGTCCGCCCTCGTGCCGGGCGATGCCCTTCTCGTCGTGGGCGAAGCCCTCGTAGCGCTCGAAGCTCACGCCCCGCGCGGCCAGCGCGTCCACGGCCTCCTCGATGTCGTCCACCGGGAAGTTGAGCAGCGTGAACCCCGCCGGTGTGTGGTCCGGCTTCGGATAGACGAGGACGGTCGCGCCGCCGCCGAGTGTCAGGGTCAGCATTCCCTGCTCCTCGCCGACCTCCAGCCCGAGCGTCTCCCCGTAGAAACGTCTGGCCGCCGGGATGTCGTCGACGGCGAATCCGCTGAACGCCCTGGTGTCCCGGAACATGTGCCGTACCTCCGCCGTCTCGCGCCCGCCCGGTCGTCTCGGTCCCTCCATCCTCTCCCCGATGGTCACCGCGTGCGACCGAAGGGAATTCAGTCCACCGACCGCGCATTGGACTGGGCCAGAGGGTGATCGGGCTGATTACCTTCTCCCCATGAACGCCACGCCCTCTTCGAGCATCCATGTCGTCGACTCCTTCACCGACCGGCCCTTCGGCGGAAACCCCGCGGGGGTGTGTCTGCTGCCCGCCGGTTCATGGCCCGAGGACCAGTGGATGCGGCAGGTCGCGGCGGAGATGAACCACTCGGAGACGGCCTTCGCGCTCCCCCTGGCCGCCGGGGCGGACGCGGACTGGGCGATCCGGTGGTTCACCCCGCTCGTGGAGACCAATCTCTGCGGGCATGCCACTTTGGCCACGCGCCATGTGCTGCGCACCGAGCGCGGGCTTCTCGGCCCGATCCGGTTCAGCAGCCGGTGGAACGGCGTCCTCGTCGCCGACGCCGGCGCGGACGGCACCCTCGTCCTGGACTTCCCGGCCGCACCGGGCACCCGGGTCCCCGTTCCCGAGGGGCTGGCGGAGTCTCTCGGTGTCACCCCCGAGGCGACCTTCCGGACGGGTGCGCTCGGCGATCTGCTGACCGTGCTGCCCGACGAGGCCTCCGTCCGGGCCGTGACGCCCGATCTGGCAGCGCTGGCCGAGCTGACGCGCGCCGAGGAGCTGCGCGGTGTCATCATCACCGCCCGGGCCGCCGGCGCGGACACGGAGCACGGCTCGGGGTACGACGCGGAGCACGGTGCGGAGTACGACTTCGTCTCGCGCTTCTTCTCACCCGCCGAGGGCATCCCCGAGGACCCGGTCACCGGCAGCGCCCACACCGCTCTCGCGCCCTACTGGTCGGGCCTCCTCGGCCGGGAGAGCCTCACCGGGCTCCAGGCCTCCGCCCGCGCCGGGCTGGTCCGGACCGTCGTCAGCGGCGACCGTGTACAGCTGAGCGGCAGTGCCGTGACGATTCTGTCGGGAACCCTGGGCGAGGGTGTCGCCCGGGGGCGCGGGCCGGGCGGCGGGGCGACGCCGGTCGCATGACCTCCACACACCGGTGCGTGTTCTCCCTGCGGGATCAGAAACAGCTCGTGCCCGGCACTTCTCCGGAGGCGCTCGCCAGGGTGCTGGTCTCCGCGTTCTTCGGGGCCGGCACATCTCCTGGGTGCTCAACGACCGGGCCGACATCACGGAACGCACCCTGGAGGTCGTCCGCGCGGTGATCCCCCAGGAGCCGCCCGCGCCCTGACTCCGGCCCCGGCCCCCCGCCCGGTCCCGGTCCCGGTCCGGCGCCCCGGAGGGCGATCCACCCGGACGGCCCGCCGGATACGGCTTTCCGGACGACCGCGCGGGATCGCGCGCCCTCACCGCTCACCACGAGATGCTATGAACTTAATAAGCGATTTCCATCGATTCATCCCTTTTCAGGGAGGCATCCTCGTGAGTGCGACAACGACCAGCGGCACCGATTCCGAAGCCGCCACCGGCCCGGTGCACATCCTCTGGATCAACGCGGGCCTGAGCTGCGACGGCGACTCCGTCGCCCTGACCGCGGCCACCCAGCCCAGCATCGAGGAGATCGTCACCGGCGCCCTGCCGGGCCTGCCGGAGATCGCCGTGCACTGGCCCCTGATCGACTTCGAGTGCGGCCCCGTGCAGGGCGCGGACAACTTCGTGGAGTGGTTCTTCGCCGCCGACCGGGGCGAACTCGACCCGTTCGTGCTGGTCGTCGAGGGTTCGATCCCCAATGAGCAGATCAAGGCGGAGGGCTACTGGTGCGGCTTCGGCGACGATCCCGAGACCGGCCAGCCCATCACCACCAGTGAGTGGCTCGACCGGCTCGCGCCCAAGGCCACCGCCGTCGTCTCGATCGGCACCTGCGCCGCCTACGGCGGCATCCACGCGATGGCGGGCAACCCGACCGGCGCAATGGGCGTACCCGATTATCTCGGCTGGGACTGGACCTCCAAGGCCGGTCTGCCGATCGTCTGCGTACCCGGCTGTCCCGTCCAGCCGGACAACTTCGCGGAGACGCTCACCTATCTGCTCTACCAGCTGGCCGGCTCGGCCCCGATGATCCCGCTGGACGACAAGCTGCGCCCGGCCTGGCTCTTCGGCGCGACCGTGCACGAGGGCTGCGACCGGGGCGGCTACTACGAGCAGGGCCAGTTCGCCGCCGACTACGGCACCCCGGAGTGTCTGGTGCGCCTCGGCTGCTGGGGTCCGGTGGTCAAATGCAATGTCACCAAGCGCGGCTGGATCAACGGCATCGGCGGCTGTCCCAATGTCGGCGGCATCTGCATCGGCTGCACCATGCCGGGCTTCCCCGACAAGTTCATGCCGTTCATGGACGCCCCGCCCGGATCGCATGTCTCCAGCAACGCCAGCTCCGCCTACGGAGCGGTGATCCGCCGGCTCCGCACGATCACCGCGAAGACCCTCGACAAGGAACCCCGCTGGCGCAGGGCCGGCCGGGCTCCGAGGGCCGGCCACCGCTCCCGCTCCCCGCGCTGAACCCCGCCCCAACCGCCCGGCCCACCGCCGCGCCCCCACTCCGCTCGCTCGCAGAAGGGCACAAGAGAGACATGGCACCAACGACCAAGGCGGCCGGCGACGGCACGGGCCTGGTGGAGATGTCCTGGGACCCGATCACCAGGATCGTGGGCAGTCTGGGCATCCATACAAAGATCGACTTCAAGCAGAAGAAGGTCGCGGAGTGCTACAGCACCTCCTCCGTCTTCCGCGGCTACAGCGTCTTCATGCGCGGCAAGGACCCGCGCGACGCCCACTTCATCACCAGCCGGATCTGCGGAATCTGCGGCGACAACCACGCCACCTGCTCGGTCTACGCCCAGAACATGGCGTACGGGGTGAAACCGCCGCACCTCGGCGAGTGGATCATCAACCTCGGCGAGGCGGCCGAGTACATGTTCGACCACAACATTTTCCAGGAGAACCTGGTCGGGGTCGACTACTGCGAGCGGATGGTGCGCGAGACCAACCCCGGCGTGCTGGAGATGGCCGAGCGCACCGAGGCCCCGCACGCGGGCGAGCACGGATACCGCACGATCGCCGACATCATGCGCTCCCTCAACCCCATCGAGGGCGAGTTCTACCGCGAGGCGCTCCATGTCAGCCGGTACACCCGGGAGATGTTCTGTCTGATGGAGGGGCGGCATGTCCACCCCTCCACCCTCTACCCCGGCGGGGTGGGCACGGTCGCCACCGTCCAGCTGTTCACCGACTACCTCACCCGGCTGATGCGCTACGTCGAGTTCATGAAGAAGGTCGTCCCGCTCCACGACGATCTCTTCGACTTCTTCTACCAGGCCCTGCCCGGTTACGAGGAGGTCGGCCGCCGCCGGGTGCTCCTCGGGTGCTGGGGCAGCCTCAACGACCCGGACCACTGCGACTTCACGTACCGCAATATGACGGACTGGGGCCGCAAGATGTTCGTCACCCCGGGCGTCGTGGTCGACGGCAAGCTGGTCACCAACGATCTCACCGAGATCAACCTCGGCATCCGGATCCTGCTCGGCAGCTCGTACTACGAGGACTGGCAGGGCAGGGACCTCTTCGTCACCCACGATCCGCTGGGCAACCCGGTCGACCCCCGCCACCCCTGGAACCAGCACACCATCCCGGCCCCGCAGAAGCGGGACTTCGACGACAAGTACAGCTGGGTGATGTCGCCGCGCTGGTTCGACGGCAAGGAGCATCTGGCGCTGGACACCGGCGGCGGCCCGATCGCCCGGCTCTGGTCCACGGCGCTCTCCGGGCTGGTCGACATCGGCTACATCAAGGCCACCGGCCACAGCGTGGTGATCAATCTGCCGCGCTCGATGACCAAGCCCGAGACCACCTTCGAGTGGAAGATCCCCCGGTGGAGCAATGCCATCGAGCGCAATCGCGCCCGTACCTACTTCCAGGCGTACGCCGCCGCCGCGGCGCTCCACTTCGCGGAGAAGGCCCTGGCCGAGGTCCGGGCCGGGCGGACCCAGACCTGGGAGAAGTTCGAGGTGCCCGACGAGAGCATCGGCTGCGGCTTCACCGAGGCGGTGCGCGGGGTGCTCTCGCACCACATGGTGATCCGCGACGGAAAGATCGCGAACTACCACCCGTATCCCCCCACCCCCTGGAACGCCAGCGTCCGGGACTCCTACGGCACCCCCGGCCCCTATGAGGACGCGGTGCAGAACACCCCGATCTTCGAGGAGAACTCCCCGGAGAACTTCAAGGGCATCGACATCATGCGGGCCGTCCGCAGCTTCGACCCCTGTCTGCCCTGCGGGGTGCACATGTACGTGGGCGGCGGACGCACCCTCAAGCAGATGCACGTCCCGACCGGGCTGAGCGGACTGACCGGATGAGCGCGGAGGAGACGGGTCTGCGTGTGCAGGAGGCGCTGGACCGGCTGACCGGGGCGGGGGCCCGGGAGGCGGGCGAGGATCTGGTGCGCGAGCTGATGGCGTTCTACGGGGAGGGCCTGGCCGCGCTGGTGAAGGCGCTGGAGCCGGGCGCGCTCGCGCGGGCCCTGGACCATCCGGCGGCGGCCGGGCTGCTGGTCCTGCACGATCTGCACCCCGAGGACGTCGGCGCGCGGATCGTCCGGGCCCTGGACTCGCTGCCCGGGACACCCGCCGTACTCGTCGGCCACGAACCGGAGAGCGGCACGCTGACGCTGCGGCGGGCCGGGTCCGGCGGGGGGTGCGGATGCGGAGGCGGGGCCGACGAGCGGGAGGTCGAGAACGCGCTCGCCTGCCACGCGCCGGAGGTGACCTCGGTGCTCTGGCGGCAGGACCCCGCCCTGCTCCAGATCGGCAGCCGTCCACCGGCGTCGGAGACCGGGACGGCGACGGAAGCCGTCCGGTGACCGTGCCCGTGACCGTACGCCGGCTCCCCCGCCCCGGCACCGCGCTGCTGCGCGGCATGCGCGCGCCCGCCCCGCCCAAGCCGGAGCGCTGCGCCTTCTGCGGTGTCCGGCTCGCCCCCGGCCACCGGCATCTGGCGGACACCGCGGAACGCGCCCTCGTCTGCGCCTGCACCGGCTGCGCACTGCTCCTGAACCGGCCCGGGGCGGCGGGAGGCCGCTATCGCGGTGTGCCCGACCGCTGTCTCACCGACCCCGGCCACCAGGTGGCCGAGGCCGCCTGGGCGACCCTCGGCATCCCCGTGAGCACCGCCTTCCTGCTGCTCAACTCCGCCCTGGACGCCCCGGTGCTGTGCTACCCCGGCCCCGCCGGAGCCACCGAGAGCGAGCTGGCGGCAACGGCCTGGCGGACCGTCTTCGGCGACAGCCGGCTGGCGGCGGCGCTGGAGCCCGATGTGGAGGCCCTGCTGCTGCGCCGGACCCGGGAGCGCGTCCAGTGCTTCCTGGTGCCGATCGATCTCTGTTACGAGCTGGTCGGCCGGATGCGGCTGCACTGGCGGGGCTTCGACGGCGGCGCCGAGGCCCATGCCGAACTCGACTCCTTCTTCGCCGCCGTGGCGGACCGCGCCCGCACCCTGCCCGAGGAGATCCTGAGATGACCGAACTCCGCTTCGGCTGCACGGAGGTACGGGCCGACCGGCACGCCGCCGGCCCCACCCTCGTATTCCGGCTGCGGATCACCGCACCCGGCGGCGGCCGGGTGCACGCCGTGGCGCTCCGCTGCCAGCTGCGCATCGAACCGGCGCGCCGCTCCTACGCCGAGCGCGAGGGCGAGCGGCTGGCCGATCTGTTCGGCGACCGCTCCCGCTGGGGCAGCACGCTCAACCCGATCCAGTTCGCCCAGGTCTCCCTGATGGTGCCCGGGTTCACCGGCGAGACCGAGATCGATGTCGCGGTGCCGTGCACCTACGACCTGGACATCGCCGCGACCCGCTACTTCCGGGCGCTCGACGAGGGGGATGTGCCGCTGCTGCTGCTGTTCTCCGGAACCGTCTTCAGCGGCCCGGCCGGTTTCCAGGTCACCCCGGTCTCCTGGGACCGGGAGACCTCGGCGCGGCTGCCGGTGAAGGTGTGGCGGGAGATGATCGAGCAGCACTTCCCCGGCTGCGGCTGGCTGCGGCTGCCCGGCGATGTCATCGACGGTCTGCTCGCCTTCCGCACCCGGCGGGCGCTGCCCTCCTGGGAGGCGACCGTACGCGCGCTCCTCAGCACGGCCGAACCGGCCGAGGTCGGGGAGGGCGCGCTGTGACCCACACGTACGCGCACACGGACACCGGCACCGGCACCGGGCCGGACGTCCTCCCCGACGGGCTGGAGGAACGCCTCGGGGCGGTACGGCAGATCGCCGACGCGGTGCTCTTCGAGGGATACGTCCTCTACCCGTACCGGGCCTCGGCGGCGAAGAACCGGCTGCGCTGGCAGTTCGGGGTGCTCGTGCCGCCCGGCGGCGACGGGTCGGACCCTGTCCATCAGCGGACCGAGTGTCTGATGGAGCCCCGCGAGGGCGCGCGGCTCGCGGTCGAGCTGCGCTTTCTGCGGGCGCGGCGCAGAACCGTCCAGCGGGCCACCGGGGACGGCGGCCATGAGACGGTCGCGGAGCTGGAGTTGAGCGATCGCACGCTGGTCGCCTGGGACGAGGGTCTGGAGGAGCGGATCCGGCTGCTCGTGCCGGTGGCCGAGCTGGCCCGCGACGGCGGGGTCTCCCGTGAATTCCGGCTGCCCGCGCGGTACGAGGAGGAGACGGTCGAGGATGCGGGCGCGCGGGTGGGCCGGCTGCTGCTCGCGCGGGAGGCGGTCGCCGGAGTGATCAGGCTGTGCACGACGGAGATCCCCGGGCCGTGTCGCACGGTCCGGCTGACCGCCGTCGTGGAGAACACCGGCACCGTGGAGAGCCCCGGGGGCGTGACCGGCGGGGCCCGCCGGGAGGCGGCGCTGCCGCACGCGCTGGTCTCGGCGCATCTGCTGCTCGCCCTCGACCGGGGCTCCTTCCTCTCGGTGACCGACCCTCCCCGGTGGGCGAGGGCGGCGGTGGCCGAGTGCCGCAACGAGCACACCTGGCCGGTGCTGGCGGGCGAACCGGGCCGCGAGGTGGTGCTGTCCTCGCCGATCATTCTGGAGGACCATCCCCGGATCGCGCCGGAGAGCCCCGGCGCGCTCTACGACGCCACCGAGATCGACGAGATCCTGGCCCTGCGCACGGCGGCGCTGACCGACCGTGAGAAGCGCGAGGCCCGGGGCACCGACGACCGCGCCGGCGCGGTGATCGACCTGGCCGACTCGATGCCGCCCGAGGTGCTGGAGCGGCTGCACGGCGCGGTCCGGGCGCTGCGCGAGGTCACCGGCGAGCCGGGAGCGCCGCCGGACCGGACCGGGAGTGATCCGTACGGTACGGATCGCCCCTGGTGGGACCCGGGGGCCGACCGGGATGTGGATCCCGCCCGGGACCGGGTGCTCATCGCGGGGCACCGGGTCGGCGCGGGCAGCAGGGTGGTGCTGGGGCCGGGCCGCCGGCGTACCGACGCGCAGGATCTGTTTCTGCACGGGCGGACCGCTCTGGTGGAGGCCGTGCTGCGCGATGTCGACGGTTCGGTGCATCTGGCGGTGACGGTGGAGGGGGATCCTGGCGCGGATCTCTGGCGCGAGCAGGGCAGGTTCCGCTACTTCCAGCCCGACGAGGTCACTCCCGTGGAGGAGTCGTGAGCGGCTGCCGGGTGCTGGTGGCGGGGGTGGGGAACATCCTTCTGGGCGACGACGGGTTCGGGGTGGAGACGGTCCGGCGGCTCATGGGGACTCCCGTGCCGGCCGGGGTCGATGTCGTCGACTACGGGGTGCGGGGCGTCCATCTGGCGTACCGGCTCCTCGACGGCTACCGGACGCTGCTGCTCGTCGACGCGGTCTCGCGCGGCGGGCCGCCGGGCACGGTGTATCTGATCGAGGCGGAGACCGGTCCGGTGGAGCCCGCCGGCGTACCGGCGCTGGACGGCCACCGGATGGGCCCGGACGCGGTGCTGGCGCTGCTGGCCACGCTGAGCGCGGGCACCGGGGGCACCGCGCCCGAACGGGTGCTGGTGGTCGGCTGCGAGCCCCGGACGCTCGCGGAGGGCATCGGGCTGAGCGCCGAGGTCTCGGCGGGGGCGGCGGAGGCCGTCGGGCTGATCCTCGAAGTACTCGCGGAGGAGACCGCCGGGACGCGGCGGTCCGGAAGAGAGGTGTCGTCATGCTGAAGACCGTGTTCGCCACGGCCCTGGGGGCCGCCGCCGCGGTGGTGCTCTGGCAGACCCTGCCGGACCTCAAGCGGTATCTGCGCATCTCCCGGATGTGACGCGGGCGGGCCCGGCACCGCTGCCAACAGGGTGGCCCCGGCCGGGCCGACGGCGTGGCGTTCCGCTCCCGCCGCCGGCCCGCCGTGCAATGGGAGGGCTGTCACGCCGGATGCCGGGCCGCTGCCGGCCCTGTGGAACGCGACCCTGGAGCGAGGCTGGCGATGCACGAGATGTCGATCGCGGCGGCCGTAGTCGACCAGGTGGCGACCGCGGCGGCCGAACGCGGTGCGACGGGGGTGGCGGCCGTGCGGCTGGACGTCGGCGAACTCGCCGGTGTGGTGCCCCGGGCGCTGGACTTCTGCTTCTCGCTGGCCTGCGCCGGGACGGTGCTGGAGGGCGCGCAGCTCATCACGCGGAGCGTCCCGGCGCGGGCGCGGTGCGAGCCGTGCGGTACGGAGTGGGCTCCGGGGCTGCCGCCCGATCTGCGCTGTCCGGGGTGCGGCGGCGCGCGGGCGGAGCTGCTGACGGGGCGTGAACTTCAGATCCGTGAGGTCGAGTGGGCACCGGGCCCGCTGCCCGTGCACGGCTGACGAGGAAGGCGGAATGCCATGTGCGGTACGGCCGATCTCCGGCAGGCGGTCCTGGCCCGCAATGACGACAGCGCGCGGGCGCTGCGGTCCGAGC
This sequence comes from Streptomyces amakusaensis, assembly GCF_039532665.1. NCBI lineage: Bacteria > Bacillati > Actinomycetota > Actinomycetes > Kitasatosporales > Streptomycetaceae > Streptomyces > Streptomyces amakusaensis. The sequence goes on from NZ_BAAASB010000028.1 coordinate 63,821, forward strand.
TGGCCTCCAGAGGGACTGTCGCCGTCAGTCTGCTCTCCAGTCCGGGGAGCGGGAAGACCGCGCTGCTGGAGGCCGAACTCGCGCTCGCCCACGGGCGCGGGGTGCCGGTCGCCGCGCTCACCGCCGATCTCGCCACCGAGAACGACGCCCGGCGGCTGGCCCGTACCGGGGTGCCGGTGCAGCAGGTGTTCACGGACGGGCTGTGCCATCTGGAGGCCGTGATGCTGCGCGGATATCTGGCGGGGTGGCTGCCGCCGGACACCCGGGTGCTCTTCGTGGAGAACGTCGGCAATCTGGTCTGCCCGGCCTCCTACGACCTCGGGGAGTCGCTGCGGGTGACGCTGGCGTCGGTGACGGAGGGGGAGGACAAGCCGCTGAAGTATCCGGGCGCGTTCGGTCTGGCCCAGCTGGTGGTGGTCACCAAGACCGACATCGCCGAGGCCGTGGAGTTCGACCGGGAGCTCTTCCTGCGGAATGTGGACCGGGTCAATCCGGGGGTGGAGGTGGTGTTCACCTCGGCCCGCCGGGGGCAGGGCGCCGGCGCGCTGCTGGATCGGGCGCTCGCCGTGCGGGACGGCGCGAGGGCGCACCGGCCGGTGATGGCGCGTACGGCGGAACGCACCCCGGCGCACCCCCGCGACCATGACTCGGTGCCCCACGCCCACCCGCACTCCGTGTCCCACGGCCACCGTCATGACCACCCGGTCGCGGACCACCGGTGACCGTTTCCCGGGAGCCGTCCGTCGCGCTGCGCCGGAGGGTCGCCGTACGGGGGGTGGTGCAGGGGGTCGGCTTCCGGCCGTTCGTGTTCACGCTCGCCGCCGAGCTGGGACTCGGCGGTCATGTCGGCAACACCGGCGACGGGGTGCTCGCGGAGATCGAGGGACCGCCGGACGCCGTCGACTCGTTCTGTCTGCGGGTGCGGACCGACGCGCCCCCGTCGGCGCGGGTGGTCTCCGTACGGCACGAGGACATCGCGGCCACCGGCGCGCGGGGTTTCGCGATCGCGCCCTCGCGGCCGGGCGGGGCGGAGGGCCGGAGCCTCATCCCGCCCGACAGCGCGACCTGTGACCGATGTCTGGCCGAACTCGCCGACCCCGGGAACCGCCGGTACCGGCATCCGTTCATCACCTGCACCGGCTGCGGTCCGCGCTTCACCATCGTCACGGATCTGCCGTACGACCGGGCCTCGACCACGATGGCGGGCTTCCCGATGTGCCCGGAGTGCGCCCGCGAGTACCGCGATCCGGCGGACCGGCGCTTTCACGCGCAGCCGGTCTCCTGCCACGACTGCGGCCCCCGGCTCGCGCTGCTCGGGCCGGGGTGCGCGCCGCTCGGCGGGGAGGAGGCCCTTCGCCGGGCCCGGGAGCTGCTGGCCACCGGCGCGATCCTGGCGGTCAAGGGCATCGGCGGCTACCACCTGGCGTGCGACGCGGGGAACGCGGACGCCGTCGCGCTGCTGCGCCGTCGCAAGAACCGGGGCGACAAGCCGTTCGCGCTGATGGCGCGCGAACTCGCCGACGTCGAACCGCTGGTGGACATCGGGGCGGCCGAGCGGGCGCTGCTGACCGGCCCGGTCCGGCCGGTCGTGCTGCTGCGCCGCCGCCGGGGCGGTCCCCTCGCGAGCCGGGCGGCCGTGGACGCCGTCGCGCCGCGCGGTCCCGACCTGGGGGTGATGCTGCCGTACACCCCGCTGCACCAGCTGCTGCTCGGGCTGCCGGGCGATCCGGCCGGGCCCCGGCTGCTGGTGATGACCAGTGCCAATCTGGCCGGTGAGCCCATCGTCACCGACGACACGGAGGCCCTGGAACGGCTCGCGCCGCTGGTCGACGCCTGGCTGGCGCACGACCGGCCGATCCATGTCCCGTGCGACGACTCGGTGGTGCGGGTCGTCGACGGCCAAACGCTGCCGCTGCGCCGGTCGCGCGGTTTCGTCCCGCTGCCCGTCGCGCTCCCGCTGGCGGTACGGCCGGTGCTGGCGGCGGGCGGCGATCTGAAGAACACGCTCGCGCTCGCCGAGGGGCGGCGCGCCTGGCTGTCCGCGCACATCGGCGACATGGACGACCTGGCGACGCTCGACGCCTTCGACCGCGCGGCGGACCACCTCGGCGCGCTGACCGGTGTCACACCTGCCGAGCTGGCCGCCGACCGGCACCCCGGCTACCGCTCGGCCGCCCGCGCGGCGCGCCGGGCCGGCGGCCGGCCGGTGGCCCGGGTGCAGCACCATCACGCGCATGTCGCGGCGGCGATGGCGGAGCACGGCCTCGACGGCCGCCGGCCGGTGATCGGCGTCGCCTTCGACGGCACCGGGTACGGGGACGACGGCGCGGTGTGGGGCGGCGAGGTGCTGCTCGCGGACTACACGGGCTTCCGGCGCTTCGCGCACCTCGCCTACGTGCCGCTGCCGGGCGGCGACGCGGCGGTGGCCCGCCCGTACCGGATGGCCCTGGCCCATCTGCGCGCCGCGGGCATCGCGTGGGCGGGCGACCTGCCGCCCGTCGCCGTCTGCCCCGAAGACGAACTCCGCGTGCTGTCCCGACTGCTGGACACCGGACCGCCGCACTCCGTGCCCACGTCCAGCATGGGCCGGCTCTTCGACGCGGTGTCCTCGCTCGCCGGGATCTGCCACCGCAGCGGCTACGAGGCACAGGCGGCCGTCGAGCTGGAGGGCGCGGCGTACGCCCACGGCCCGGCGTACGGCGACGGCTACCGCTTCGCGCTGGTGGACCGCGACGGCGGACAGCTGGCCGACCCGGGGCCGGTGCTGCGCGAGGCGGTGGCCGATCTGCGGGCGGGAGCGCCGGGCGGGCTGGTGGCGGCGCGCTTCCACGCCTCGGTGACGGATGTGGTGCGGCGCGTCTGCGCGAGCGCCCGCGAACGGCACGGGCTGGAGACGGTCGTGCTGACCGGCGGGGTGTTCGGCAACGCGCTGCTGCTGTCCGGCTGCGCGCGTGATCTGGCGGCGGACGGATTCACGGTGCTGCGGCACCGCCTCGTACCGCCCAATGACGGTGGGCTCGCCCTCGGCCAGCTGATGGTGGCCGCGCGGGTCGTGCCGCGAGAGGACCGAGAGTCCCTAGAGGTCTGAGAGGAGACAGCTCCATGTGTCTGGCCGTGCCCGGCAGGGTGATGGAGATCGAGGAACGCGACGGCACCCGAATGGCCGTCGTGGACTTCGGCGGTGTGGTCAAGGACGTGTGCCTGGAGTATCTGCCGGACCTGACGGTGGGCGACTACGCCATCGTGCACGTCGGGTTCGCGCTGCAACGGCTCGACGAGGAGTCGGCGCTGAAGACGCTCGAACTCTTCGCGGAGCTGGGCCTGCTTCAGGAGGAGTTCGGCGATCCCTGGGAGGTGGAACGGTGAGGTATCTGGCGGAGTTCCAGAATCCGGAGCTGGCCCGCGGGCTGCTCGAGGACATCAGGGCGACGGTGACGCGGCCCTGGGCGCTGATGGAGGTGTGCGGCGGTCAGACGCATACGATCATCCGCCACGGCATCGATCAACTGCTGCCCGAAGGGATCGAGTTGATCCATGGGCCGGGATGTCCCGTCTGTGTGACCCCGCTGGAGATCATCGACAAGGCTCTGGAGATCGCCTCCAGGCCCGGGGTGATCTTCTGTTCCTTCGGGGACATGCTGCGGGTGCCGGGCACCGGCCGTGATCTGTTCCGGGTGCGGGGCGAGGGCGGCGACGTCCGGGTGGTGTACTCGCCGCTGGACGCGCTGCGTATCGCGATCGAGAACCCGGGCCGCGAGGTGGTGTTCTTCGGCATCGGTTTCGAGACCACCGCCCCGCCCAACGCCATGGCGGTGCACCAGGCCCGCAAGCTCGGCATCCGCAATTTCAGCGTGCTCGTCTCGCATGTGCGGGTGCCGCCCGCCATCGAGGCCGTCATGAGTTCGCCCGACTGCCGGGTGCAGGGTTTTCTGGCCGCCGGCCATGTGTGCAGTGTGATGGGTACGGAGGAGTATCCGGCGCTGGCCGCGCGCCACCGGGTGCCGATCGTGGTCACCGGTTTCGAGCCGCTCGACATCCTGGAGGGCGTCCGGCGCACGGTGCGGCAGCTGGAGCGCGGTGAGCACACGGTCGACAACGCCTATCCGCGCGCGGTGCGGCCGGAGGGCAACCCCGCGGCGCGGGCGATGCTCGCGGACGTCTTCGAGGTCACCGACCGGTCCTGGCGCGGGATCGGCGTGATCCCGCTCAGCGGCTGGCGGCTCTCCGCGCGCTACCGCGACCTCGACGCCGAGCACCGTTTCGAGGTCACCGGCATCACCACCCGCGAGCCCGCCGAGTGCCGCAGCGGCGAAGTCCTCCAGGGTCTCCTCAAACCGAACGAGTGCGGGGCCTTTGGCACCGTGTGCACTCCGCGCACCCCGCTCGGCGCGACCATGGTGTCCAGCGAGGGCGCCTGCGCCGCGTACTACCTGTACCGCCGTCTGGGGAGCCCGGCGGCACCGCTGGAGGCGAACCCCGTTGGCTGACACCCTGTCCGGACTCGAAGCCCCCGCCGTCGGCGCGCCCGCCGCTGCGCCGGATCTCTGCGGCTGGACCTGTCCCCTGCCGCTGCGGGACCACCCCCGGGTGGTGATGGGGCACGGCGGGGGCGGGGCCATGTCCGCCGAGCTGGTGGAGCACATCTTCCTGCCCGCGTTCGGCGGCCGGACGGCTGCCGCCCTCGGCGACAGCGCCGCGCTGAGCGTCGGCGGGGCGCGCCTCGCGTTCTCCACGGACTCGTTCGTGGTCCGGCCGCTGTTCTTCCCCGGCGGCAGCATCGGCGATCTCGCCGTCAACGGCACCGTCAACGACCTCGCCATGAGCGGTGCCAGGGCGGCCTATCTGTCCTGCGGCTTCATTCTGGAGGAGGGGGTCGAGACGGCGCTGCTCGGCCGGGTCGCCCAGGCCCTGGGCGAGGCGGCCCGCGCGGCCGGGGCGGAGGTGGTCACCGGCGACACCAAGGTGGTGGAGTCGGGCCACGGGGACGGCGTCTACATCAACACCTCGGGCATCGGGCTGATCCCGCCCGGCGTGGACATCCGGCCGCAGCGCGCCGCGCCGGGCGATGTGGTGATCGTCAGCGGTGAGATCGGGCTCCACGGAGTGGCGATCATGAGTGTGCGCGAGGGGCTGGAGTTCGGCGTCGAGGTGCGAAGCGACTGCGCGGCCCTGGGCGGTCTGGTCGAGGCGATGCTCGCGGTCACCCCGGATCTGCATGTTCTGCGGGACCCCACCCGGGGCGGGCTCGCGGCCTCCCTCAACGAGATCGCCTCGGCCGCCGGCGTCGGCGTGCTGATCCAGGAGCGCGCCGTGCCGGTGCCCGAGCAGGTCGCCAACGCCTGCGCGATCCTCGGTCTGGACCCGATGTATGTGGCCAATGAGGGCAAACTCGTCGCCTTCGTGCCCCGCGAACACGCCGAGGCGGTCCTCGCCGCGATGCGGGCGCACCCCCTGGGGGCACGGGCCGCCGTGATCGGCGAATGTGTGCCGGACCACCCGGGGATGGTGGTCGCCCGCACCGCGTTCGGCGGTACGAGGGTGGTCGATCTGCCGCTCGGCGAGCAGCTGCCCCGGATCTGCTGAGGCCGTGCTGTGACGTGACACGGGTGTTCCGGTGTTGCGGTGTTCCGGCGACGGGGCGACCGCCGCCGGAACACCACACGGTCACAGTAGCGATTTCCCGGAGGGCTCCGTCTTACGGGCGTCGGTGTCGGTGTCGGTGTCACACTGCGGCGGGGCGGCCTCTGCGACCGCGCCCTCGCCCGCACGGTCTGCCCCGATCAGCGGTCCGACCGCGGTCAGCAGCGCGGGAGCCGCCGCCAGCGCGAAGCAGAGCGCCAGGGGCGCCTGCCCCACCAGCAGGCCGACGCCGGCCGTACCGCCCGATATCCCCGCGTTGAGCGCGGTGTTGACCCATGCGCTGTCCCGCGTACGGGACTCGGGGGCGGCGGTACGGTCGGCGATCATGTACGCCGTGGTCATGGCGGGCGCGACGAACACTCCCGCCAGCGCGGTCAGCGCGGCGAACACATACAGATTCGGGGCGAGCCCGGCGGTGGCCAGTACCAGTGCGAGCCCGGCGGCGAGCACCCCCAGACGCGAGCGGTCCGAGCCGCGCCAGTCGACGGCTCCGTACACCAGTCCGCCGACGGCGCTGCCGGCCGAGAGCGCGGCCAGTACCCAGGGCACCGCCCCGGGCTGGTGAAGCCGGTCGGCGAAGGCGACGACCAGGAGTTCCAGCGCGCCCAGGCAGAGACCGACGCCCGCCGACACCGCGATCACACCGTGCAGCCCTTTGCTGATCGGCACACGCGGACGGCTGCCGCCCGCCGCGGAATCCCGCCGCCTGGGCCGCTTCGGGACCGGTCCTCGCTCCGCCCGGCGGGCAGCCGCCGCGCGCACCGGCGGTGTACGGACGAGAGCGAGCGTGCCGACCAGGATGAGTACGGCGCTGGCCGCGACACCGGCGGCGGGCACCGCGGCGCTCGCCAGCACGCCCACCAGGAGCGGCCCGGTGACGAAGAGGATCTCCTCGGCGATGGAGTCCAGGCTGTAGGCCCGGCGGAGCATCGCCTTGTCGGGAAGCAGATCGCTCCAGAGCGTACGCATCACCGGGCCCAGCGGCGGGGTGCACGCACCGGCCGCCGCGGCCAGCGCGCCGAGGAGCGGCCCGGAAGCGCCGGGCTGCCAGGTGACCTGGGCCAGCGCCCCCAGCAGCAGGGCGTACGCGATGGCCATCGGGGGCAGTGCGCGGCCCGGGCCGTGCCGGTCGACCAGGGCGGCGCGGAGGGGGGAGAGAAAGACGCTGGTCAGCCCGAAGAGGGCCATCACGGTCCCGGCCACGGCATAGGAGCCGGTGCCGCCCGCGATGGCGAGCAGCAGGGAGAGCGAGACCATTCCGTAGGAGAGACGGCCCAGCAGGGCGGCACCGAAGGTGCGGCAGGCATACCGGGTCCGCAGCACGGCGGAGTACGAGGGGACGCACGAAGGCGCAGTCATGGGGGTATTCCTCGGAAAGGCGGCGCGCGGACGGCGCGGCGCACAGTTTCAGGGACGCTGAAGTGCCGCACCGGTGGGTGCGGTCGGCATCAGGTCCTAAACACGAGGAATAAGCATGATCAAGAATTTAACAGCTGTCGGAGCGGGGCGGTACCCCCTGTCCGTCACGGGCCGGTGGGCCGGTCCGCGCGAACGGGGTCGCGCGGACCGGCCCACCTGACGGGTCCGGGTCCGTCAGTGCTTCCGCCAAACGGTGACATGTGCTTCGAAGTAGTCGTACTCACGGGGGTTCTGACGCAGTACGCATGCCTCATCGACCTCGGTGACCAGGTCGAAGTCACTGGCCAGCAGGGCCTTGACCGCCTCTTCGCTGGGGGTGGCGTCCCGCGCGGACCCGAGCCATGATTCGGGGGCGCTGTACTCCGGGTACCAGGACCACGGGCAAGCGATCATGAGCAGCCCGCCGCTGCGAAGCGTCCGCTCCGACGCGCCGAACTGCCGCAGGCACAGCTCGGGATCGGCCACCCGGTCCACCACATTGGACAGCAGCACGGCGTCGAAGGAACCCTCGACCGATTCGAGGTCCGCGCCGTCCCCGACCTCGAACTCCACGCGCGCGCAGGACTCCGGGTACGGGAGACGCACTTCGACGTCCTTGGTGAACGGCCCCTGCTGCACGATGCTGAACACCCCGCCGCCACCGACGCTCAGCGCCTTGGCGACCTCGATCGACCGCCGGCTGATGTCCACTCCCACCACCCGGTCCTCGACCCAGGTGCTCAGCGCGTGGCTGACCCCTCCGACGTTGCATCCCACGTCGAGCGCGGTACGGACACGGGTACCGGTCGTTCTCGCGCTCTCCCGGAGAAGCTCCGACAGCCGGCGGGGGTAGCCGTGCGCCGCGGCGAGCGGATGGCCCGCTCTCTCGAACACGTCGTCCAGCTCGCCGTAGTGCATCAGCAGATACTTCGATATCTCCCGCGCCCGGTCGTACTGCGATATGTGCAACTCGGGTTCAAAGATCTCTTCGCTCTTGACCAGGATCTGGGGCACGAACACTTCTGGCTCCTCTGTGTCAGGGACGGGGACCGGTTCGACGCCGGAGCACTGGCCGCTCCCGGCGGGGTTCGGCCAGGTGTTTGGCGAGTTCGGCGGGGGTGGGGTGTTGGAAGAGGGTGTGGATGGTGGTGTGGGTGTTGAGGGTGGTGTTGATGCGGTTGGTGAGGCGCATGGCGAGGAGGGAGTGGCCGCCGTGGGTGAAGAAGTTGTCGT
>NZ_BAAASB010000029.1:0-69703 GCF_039532665.1 Streptomyces amakusaensis
CGCCGCGGATGTGCTGGACGGCGTACTTGAGGGCGCGTTCGGAGTCGATGCCGTGGCTGTAATCGGGCGCGCTGGTCATCTGGTTGGCTCCCTTCGATCCCGTTTCTGCCCTGTCGGCTCAGGGTAGTGGTGGCAGGTTTGCCGGCTGTGGCTCTGAACGACGCCCGCGCGGGCGGGGCGGACGGTTTTCACATCGCGGGCGTGAAGCCCGCAGTGAGCGACTCCCGCGTGGGCGGGGCGGACCGGCGAACCCACGCTAGCTGAGCGACTGGCTGTGAACGACCCCCGCGTGGGTGGTGCGGACAGGTAGACATCAGTGCGGGGCACCTGGCTTTCGAACGACCCCCGCGCGGGCGGGGCGGACACCCTCGCGGGCACGGAGACCACCCGGCGCGCCTGAGCCTCCATCTCGCCCGGATCACCCCGCGCGGGCGGAGCGGATTGAGCATCGCCTCACGTGAGGCGATGCTTGGGCGAGCGCCCCCGCGCGGGCGGGGACGACGGTGGCCTCGACCCATGCGCCGTCGGTGGCGCGGAGCGACCCCCGCGCGGGCGGGGACGACCTGGAGTGCCCTCCGGAGCCGCGTATCGAGAGCGGACGACCCCCGCGCGGGCGGGGAGGACGCCAGCACACCAGGAAGGAACTGGGTGCCTACCGAACGACCCCCGCGCGGGCGGGGAGGACTGCTGGGAGGCGGGCGCGACCTTGTCTCCGACCGAACGGCCCCCGCGCGGGCGGGGAGGACGCGGCGTCGGCCTCACGGTCATCGGGGACCGGAGAACGACCCCCGCGCGGGCGGGGAGGACCGCCGCCCGGGGCCTCTAACCCCCGGGCGGTGCGAACGACCCCCGCGCGGGCGGGGAGGACCTTGGTGACGGCGGCAGCGCCAGCACCGTGGCGGAACGACCCCCGCGCGGGCGGGGAGGACTCTAGGAATGCTTCCGCGTAGGTAACTCCCCACGAACGACCCCCGCGCGGGCGGGGAGGACTCGTGCCACCCAAGGTGCGTGACCTCGATGGGCGAACGACCCCCGCGCGGGCGGGGAGGACACTTCCTGACCTGGGGTGTTGTCACGTGATCATGCTGTTTTCCTTTACATGCTTCACGACCGTTCCCAGATTCTGCTGGCGGGCCACGGGCAAGTGCCACCGGGCTCTGGTAGCACGGTATCCGTCGGTATGGCGGTCGCGTCGGCGGATGGTGCACTGACCGTGCGGTGTGTTCCCTCGTTGTGTCGGGGGCCTTGCTCCCGGTGCCGATGGTGTCCGTGCGGTTCGGGTTGGGCTTGCACCAGAGCCGACTCTGCCCAGCCGATACGCCCGATGGGTCTTTGTCTCGGTTTCCTCAGCTCGCCCGAGTCGGCCGAGGGCGCTGGCGTGGTACTCCGGCAGCGCGGCCTCCACGGTCTGGAGGATGGCGAAGGTGAGCGCGGATACGGCCGTGGCGGGTCCGTGTTCAGCTCGCCCGGATCCATCAAGCCTCGGGAGCTCGTGCCGGTGCGCTCGCAGCCCCGCCGCCAGTGATGTCCGGACCTCGGCGGCGGCGGTCACCAGCCCGGCTTCCACTATGGTCGCCTCGGTCCGGCACACGAGCGGGCAGGGACGGCGTGCCGAAGGTGCTGGCGATGGCCGACCGGTACGAATGCTCCCCGCGCTGGCGGGGACGACGCCATCATCGACTGGGCCACCAACATCAATGAGGAACGACCCTCGCGCGGGCGGGGACGACGTCCTCGCGGGGCAGACACAGCCGGCCCGGGGTGAACGACCCCCGCGCGGGCGGGGCGGACCGTGGACACGGTCACGCCGTACAGGTCTGCCGCGAACGACCCCCGCGCGGGCGGGGCGGACTGCCAGCGGGGGTCTGAGGGTTCCGCAGCCCCGGAACGACCCCCGCGCGGGCGGGGCGGACAGCGTTCGGAGTTCCGCCCGGAATCCTTTCCGCGAACGACCCCCGCGCGGGCGGGGCGGACACTTCGTGACCTGGGGCGTTGTTACGTGATCATGCTGTTTTCCTTTACCTGCTTCAGGACAGCTCCCGGGTGCTGCTGCGGTGTTGTCGACGTCGGCCACCACCGTATACGCCGGTCCTGGTCACCTGCATGCGTCTGCGCCGAGGACCAGAACCACCCACACCGGCACGCCGCCGGCGGATCACGGAGGCGACTGCCCACCAGGCCCCTGCCCGCGGCCAGGGGCTTGGTGGGCGAGGCCGACGCCGCTCAGCTCGGCGACCACGCGATCACTGCTCCGCCGTCGTCGTTCAGGGGGCGGGCGGCGAGGTGGGCCAGCCGCTCCGCCCACGGCACGGCCCTCTCGGCCTGCTCGGTCCGGGTGGTGGTCTGTTCGCGCAGCTGCTCCAGGCGCGCGGTGAGCAGGTGCTGCGCGGTGCGAGTGCGGGCGGTGTCGGCGGCCTTCGTCGCTGCTGTGACGGCGTCCGTGCCGTGTGGGTTGTGCTGGTACCAGCGCCGGTTCTGCTCGGTGGCGTATGCCCGGCGTGCCTCCGTCTCGGCTTCCCCGGTACGCCCGAGCCGGCCCAGCGCGCTGGCGCGGTACTCCGGCAGCGCCACTTCCACGGCCTGGAACGCGGCGAAGGCGAGAGCGGACGCCGCCGCGGCCGGGTCGGCGTCCAGCTCGTCTGGGTCGATCAGTGCCAGGAACTCGCGCTGGTTGCGTGCGATGTCGGCTTCCAGCGACACCCGGGCATCGGCGGCGACAGCGGCGACGTCGGCCGGGTCGTCCAGGTCTGCGGCCCAGGTCGCCGCGATGAGTCCGGCCTCCGCGATCGCTGCTTCGGTCCGGCGCAGGTAGCCGCACGCCTCGCACAGCCCGGCCGCACGAGGCTGCCCGCAGTCCTCGCACGCCAGCGCCTGCCGGACCACATCAGCCGCCTCCGCGGCCGCACGCTCGATCGCCGCCCGCTCCTGGTCAGCAGCACGAACTGCGTCGCGGCGGGTCTGCTGCTCGCGGGCCTGTTCCCGGCGCCACACGTAGTCCTCGGCGTCCAGCGCAGCGATCTCGCGGAGGCGGGTCTCGACGGCGCGGGGGCGTGCATCCTCACCGAGACCGGGCTGTTCCCGGTCGACGTCGGCGGCGGCCCGGGTGCGCCAGCTGCGGCGGAGGTGGATGACGTTGCCGCAGTTGGCGCAGTCGCCGCTGGTGTCGAGGCGGATTCCGTCGTCGCAGCGCTGGTCGGAGCAGGACGGCCGCTGGGGCAGGCCCCGGCGGATCAGCCATCCGTACGGGCCGGTGATCATCGCCTCGCCGCCGGTCTCCGCCAGGCGGTCGGTGAGCCGGTCGGCCAGCAGCCGAGGCGCACCCTCCGCCGCCACCCCCAGATCGGTCAGGCGTGTCAGCTCCGTCTTCGCGGCGGCCTCGACCTGGTCCTGCTGCCACCGGGACAGCCGCTCCCACAGCCAGGAGACCGGTCCCAGAGCCACCCGCAGACGAAGATCACCCGGAAGGCACACCCTCCGCTGCCGCTGCGCTTTTTCCCACCCTCCGGCCTTCGGCCGATCACCGGCATCAGCCCCGGCGGCCGGCTGCCCATCACGCACTTCGGCCGGGGACTTCTTCGGCTGTTCCCCGCGCAGCGGGCCGCCCTCAACCACTGGAGACCCGGTCACGGCAGCGCTGGCCTCGCCGTCGGCTGCCTGGTCCTCGCGCACGCACGCGCGTCCCGGCCGACGGCCGTCAGCCCCACGGCCTTCGCCGGAAAAACCACAATCAAGCTGCGGAGAACCGACGGGAGTAACCAGGGGAGTGTGGTCTGCGTGGAGCTCTGCACCATCGGGACGCTCCTGATCCACCGCATCCTCGGGGCCCTGAGCACTGCCGATCCCAGGCGTGCCAAGGGCACCGGCAGGGTCGGCCGGAGCATGATCTCCGCACGCATCATCGGGACGCGCCGAAAACACTGGACCGGCGCTCTGAACAGCCTCCACAGGGGCCACGGAGCGGCCGTACGCGCGGGCGACCGGCAGCAGCATGACCCGGGCCCGGCCGCGCATCCGCGTCGACGTCTCCCGGTGCTGCCGCGCTACGACACCGGCCTCCGTCAACCTGGCCAGGACCTTCCGGGCCCCCGAGGGCGAGCAGCCCAGCAGCCGGGCCACCGTCGCCGCCCCCCGCCCCTCACGCTTCTTCACCGAGCCGCCGACCAACTGCAGCCAGCCAGACGCCCTCGTGTTCAGCACCATCAGCAGCAGCCCGAGCCGGTCGGTCGCCGCGCCCTTGCCCGTACGGCCAGCCAGCAGCCCCGGCGGCGTCGGCTCCCTGTCCTCCGGCGTCCAGCCGTGCCCGAACAACGCCTCACACAGACGCAGCAGCGTCGCCAGCTCCGCCTTCGTCAAAGCGAGCGGGTGCCCCGCTCCCCCGCTCTTGCGGGCCTTCCACAGCGGCATGACCAGGCAGTCCAGCCCGGTCGGGTGCCCCTTCGCGTCCGTCACCACCCTTGTGTGCAGCCCGTCCGTGGCACGCATCGGAGCCAGCACACGGCGGTGGACCGTGGACTCGCCCACACCCATCCACCGGCCGAGCTCCGCGACCCAGATGGACGTCTGGAGGTCGTCCTTCCGTCCCTTCGGCGCCCGCGACTTCGCGAACAGCACCACTGCGGCGAGCCTCGCCACGTCCGGCTGCCCGGCGATCGACGGATCCGCCAGCAGCGCCTGGACCGCGGCGAGCAACCGCAGCCGCATCGTCCGCCCGAGGCGCAGCGGGTCCTGTGGGCCGTCGCCGTCCGGCTTCCCGCAGGCCGGCACCGACCGCAGCGCGTTCCGCTGCCCGGGAAACCGGGGCACGTCGACCACGCTGTCGGCGTCCTCCCGCAGAGGTCGGTCCAGTACGCCCGCCGACGCCGCCACCGCGCTCACCGGGACACCGCCACGGTCGCCGTGACCGGGAGGCACACGAGCCAGGTGGCCGGGACCGAGCCCGGCGGAACAGACCTGAAACCGCTGCTCTTGTAGCTTCCTACCGGAAACCTAACTTCCGGTAGAAAACAGTAAAAAGTGCGTGAGTCGGGCGTGACTCCCGAGACGTGAAACGCCCCAAAGAGGCAAAACGCATGGAAACGGTCAGCGCTCGGCTTTTCAGGGGCGACCGGATCGGGCACCATGAGGGGACACCTTTCATATTCACGGCCGCACCACCCCGCCACGCGGGACGGAACGACCAACGGATGTGACACCACCCGGCCCCTCCGCGAGGAGCGGCCGACGTGAAGGAGGGAGAAATCTCCCTCCCTTTTGGTGGGGTTCCGCCCACTCCGTCAGGAGCGAGCGAAACCCCGGACGAAGAACCAGAGGCGGGCTTCCTTCCTTCTGGCGATTCGGACGGGTAGTGCGGACAGCCCTCGGGGCTGGACGTGCTGGTGTTCCGTCGGCCCTGCCAGGGGCCGGTGGAACGAGCGGCTGAAGCCCCTGCCAGGGGGCGACTGCCGTGCCGGTACTGCTGTGAAGCGGTGCTGCTATTCAGATGAAGACCCAGCTCGATGAGCTGGAGCCCAGAGCCGGGTGCGAACCGGGGACTGGGCGGCCGAAGCGGGTGCGAATCCGATCGGCGAGACGGGCCGCGCGGCCGCAGTGGATTGCGAGTCCACTTTTTGGCACGCGCGGTCGATGGCCGCTAGGTCATCCTGATCCCCCTCCGGAGGTCGGCGTCGGCATGCCCTCATTCGCCTTCGCGGCCTCAGGGAAGCGTGCTGCGAGTCGTTTGAGCAGGTGGATGTAGAGATCGCGCTGCGGGCGCCGGGGGTGAGTCTGGCCCAGCTCCCAGCGGGCTACCGCAACTCGTGTCACGCCCATGGCTTCCGCGATGTCCTTCTGCGTCAAGCCCGCCGCGAGGCGCAGCTGCACGCGAACATGTGGCGGGGGCAGGGCATCGTCCAGGCCGTCGAGCAGGTCGTCGACCTGCTTCAGGCGGTCCGGGTCGGACATCGGGGAGCCTCCCATGATCGATAGATCCCCGAAATATACACGATCAGTACCCTGGGGTGGGGATGAGGCCATCCAAGACGGTGCGGCGCAGGACGCCCGATAGAGTCCAGGACCGTGCCCCGACTCGTTCTCTTCGACCTGGACGGCACGCTGATCGACCGTCAGGCCGCGCTCAGCGACGCTGTGACCGCCTTGTGCCGTGCCCACGCTTTCAACACCCCCATCGAGCAGTGGCTGCGCGCCGCGCTGATTGACCGCGCGAACCTCAGCGACTTCACCCGGCTGTGCACCGACTTCAAACTCACGGAGCCTGCCGAGCAGCTGTGGCAGGAGTACGTCGATCTGATCGCCGGAGCCATCACCTGCCGACCAGAGGTCCTTGAGGGCCTGCGGCAACTGCGCACGGCGGCATGGACCATCGGCATCATCACCAACGGCGCCAGCGACATCCAGCGGGCCAAGCTGGCCGCAGCCGACATTACCGACCTGGTCGTCGGCATCGCGGCCTCCGGCGACGTGGAGATCCGGAAACCGGCTCGCGAACTCTTCGAGCTCGCGGCGAGCCGCTGTGGCCGGAGCCTGGCCCACGGCGGATGGATGATCGGTGACAACCCGGCCGGAGACATCGGCGGCGGACAGCAGGCCGGCCTGCACACCATTTGGATCCGCGGTCGCCCCTGGCCCGGCGGCCTTCCCGCTGCCGATCACGTCGTCGACGACGTCACCGACGCCATCACCATCCTGCTCAACGAGACGGAGTAGCACCGTGGACCAGCCCACCGTTGGCATCCTCCACCCCGGCAGCATGGGCGCCGCCGTCGCCGCCTGCGCTGCGGCGAACGCCTCCACAGTGCTGTGGTGCGCAGCCGGGCGCAGCGCGGCCTCCGTAGCGCGCTCCGAGAAGTTCGGCTTGACCTCGGCACCCACGGTGTCCGAGCTGCTGGAACGCAGCGACATCGTCATCAGCCTCTGTCCGCCGGCTGCCGCCGAGGACTTGGCGCGCGATGTCGCCGGGCTCGGCTTTGCCGGGGTGTACGTGGAGGCGAACGCCATCAACCCTGTACGGACACAGCGGATAGCCGAACTCCTCGGCCCGGCTGCGACTGTCGTGGACGGCGGTGTCGTCGGGTCCCCGCCGGTCGGGGGCAAGTCGCCGGCCTTGTACCTGTCCGGCCTGATCGTCGGGACCGAGCGGATCGAGGCGCTGTTCGCGGGCACCGATGTCCGGACGGCGGTGCTCGGCACAGAGGTGGGGAAGGCGTCGGCGCTGAAGCTGGCGTACGCGTCGTTCCAGAAGACGTCGCGGGTGCTGGTGGCGCTCGCGGTCGGCATGGCGCGCGAGCACGGCGTCGACCAGGAGCTCATCGAGATCGCCTCGAAGCGCACCGACTCATACCTCGCCGAGCCCGAGTACGTCGCCAAAACCGCAGCGCGCGCCTGGCGCTGGGGCCCGGAGCTGGAGGAAGCCGCCGACGCGCTCGCGGCCGCCGGCCTTCCACCAGAGATGCTGAGCGCTGCCGCGTCCACGCTGGCCCGGTGGCACGACGTCAAGGACGACGGCGAGCTCACGCTCACCGACGCCCTGGACCGGCTCGCCCAGCCGTAGCCCGCACTCATGCCGACGCCGCCCCCGTCCGCTGCGCGAGCAACTCGTCGATGAGCCGCGCCGCGTCCTGCGGAGCCGACGCTGCGGTGTCGACGGTCAGGTCCCAGGCCACGTCCGGGTGCGCGTCCAGATCCTCGCGGGTCGCGTCCCACGCCACCAGGCGCGCCGCGGTGTCGCGGTCGCCGCGCCCCGCCGACCGCCGCTCGGTCTCCGCGCGCGAGCACCACAGCAGCACCACTGACCAGTCGGCCGGATAGCCGTCGACCAGCGCACGGATGCCGTCGACCTGCCCGAGGTGCACCACGGGCACCCCAGTCGCGAACGCCGCGTCCAGGCCGGGCGCGTCGATCACGTACGTGTTGCCGTAGCGGCTGTTCGCGTAGACGACATCGCCCGCAGCCTCCAGCTCGACCAGCTGCTCCGCTGTACCCATCCGGTAGCCGAAGCTCTTGCCCGAGCCGACTTTGAGCCGCGCGAACTGCCCGTACTTCGAGTTCAGCTCCGTGAGCGCGGCGGTGACGGTGTCCTTGCCAGCCGCCGGCGGGCCGTACAGGATCACACCCTGCTGGCTCATGCGTACATCGCCCCCATCGCCTGCCGGGCCTGATCCGTGAGGCTCACGGCGGTGCCCAGCCGATTGTCGACCACCAGGTGCGGTACCGCCGGGCGCAGGTCCAGGTCGATTGTGGCCGTGTACTCGTCCCAGCGCTGGAGCTTCCACGCGTCCCGAGCCGCTGAGCGGAAGGTGATGTACTCCCGCATCGACTCCTCGTCGCAGCGCACCCACACTGGGAAGACGTCGACGCCCATAGCCGCGGCCTTGTTGGCCAGGCGCTGCATCCAGGCCGCGTCCGTCAGTTCCGCGATGAACGGCGCGCTCAGGACGGTGCTGATCCCGCAGCGCATATTGGCCATGGCAGCCTGCATCAGGCAGTCGTACTCCACTGGACGAACCTGGGTCCTGTAGAGGTCCGTGTGCCGGTCGTTCGGGTCGCCGCCAAGCGCTACCAGCAGCTTCTCCACGAGCGGCCGGGTCAGCGGGTCCTTGTCAAGCAGCGGCCACCCGGTGAGCTGGACGAAGAACCGGGCGAGCTCGGTCTTCCCGCTGCCGGCGAACCCTCCGACCAGGATGAGGACCGGACGGTGCGGATCGCCGCCCGTGTGCCGGCGCTTCCACGCGTCGATGATGCGTTGTTGCAGGTCGAAGTGGCCGGCCTCCCCCGAGCCCGGCGCGATCCGGTGCACCGCGCGCTCAACGGCCAGGACATGCGATCCGTTAAGGCGGTCGTCCAGCGGCGTGAGCTTGAAGGAGGACTCTTCGCCAGGCAGTGCGGTGCGGAACCCCAAGTCGGGTTCAGTGGCCCGGTAGAGGAGACAGTAGGCCCGCCGGTAGTGAGGACCGGGGAAGACTTCCCCGGTCTCGTGCTGCCACAAGGTCTGAGGATTCGCGGCGGGGATGCCCTTGAGCTTGGCCTGCTCGGCAACCGCCCGGAGGCGCTCACCGGCCTTCTCCAGCGTCAAACCGTGAGCCTCCCGCTGGTCACGCAGCTTGTCTGGCCGCCACCCCGCTCGTTGCTTCCCCACCCTCTGCCCCTCCGTCATCGTCATGGCCGCGAGCCTAGAGCTCGGTCACCAAATCCCATGTGTACGCAGATGTTGAAAATCTGTGAATGAGCATGTGCACAGACTTCTACAAGCCGCCGTGATGTTGCTTCATCCTCGTAGCCGGTCTGATAGCCACCACAAGCAATCCACCAGGATGGAGGGGTGATGGTGCGGGGTTCGGAGGGCAACAGTCTCTCGGCGGCAACGGTGTGTTGGGTGCTCCTTGGCGGTTGCTGGAGCAGTGCGGACTTGCTTCACTCGCTCGGGAGATGCAGCAGAGGTCTCTACTCCAAGGGCAGTTCGTCGTATGTGAGCTGGATTCGGTCGGCTGGCGCTGTAGACCGGAGTACTTCTAGTACCCGGCCGTCGGCGGTCTTTGTGAGTCGCTGTACAGCTATCACGGGGACCTTGCCACTGATCTTGAGCTCGGTGGCCTCGCCAGGTGTGGGCATCCGGGAATCGACCTGTTCGCTCGCAGTTGCTGGGGTGTGCCCAGCGGCAGCCAGCGCGCCGAAGACCCCGCCTACAACTTTCCCTTCACCGGAGATGCCAGCCTCATCGGCCAGGTCTGCCGCGTACCAGACGCGCTGTACCTGGACGACATCGTCAGATCCGATCATGGCGTATCTGCGGCGGTGCACTAGCTCGGAACCGGCGGGTACGCCCAGCAGGTACGCGACGTCTTCGGGGCCCGCGCCCCTGGTGACATGCACGACTTTCATCTGCCCGTCCAGGCCCTGCTCGGAGCAGGCTGTCTCCCAAGGCCCCTTGCTTCCTCCCGGGCTCAGAACGCGGGAGTATCGATTCAACGGGATGCGGACCCGTGTTCGATTGCGCACGATTGTCCCGCCCTTGCCCATGGTGACCACCAGGCCTTCGTCGGCGAGTATCCCGATGGCGTCTCGGACGGTCTGCCGGGAGAGTCCGTACTCGCCGATCAGATCGACGATCCGCGGCAGGGTCTCCCCGGAGGTGAACTCGCCGTCGTTGATCCGTTGGCGCAGAGCCTCGGCCAGGTCTCGGTATCCCCGCACCTTGGCCTCCCTTCAGCGAGTCGACGTCGTCGGGTAAAGGCTATCTCCTACCTCTCTTGACAATTTTTAGGGCTAGCCCCATCCTGAATAAGGGCTAGCCCTTACGGAGGGTTGTTAAACCACTTCGTAAGGCTGCGTCTCGCTTGCCTAGCTCCAGCCGGGTCCTTCGCGGACCCGGCTCCCCCACCCGGACGCCGTCTCGTACGCGGCCGGATGAGGGAGCCGGAACCTCGGCACCTGATCGTTCCACCGCCCGGAGGCCCCCTCGGAAGGGGCTGAAGGAAGCGTCCGTTTCTTGAAACCCTCATAGGACTGCCGTCTCAGAGCGTCGGGTGATGATCCACAAGATCCCTGGCTCTTCACGCGGCTGTCCCTTCTGTACCACCAGTCCAGCCGTACCGGCTGGCTGTCGTTTCCTGTCCTCCATGGCCCCGGCCCCTTGAGCGGGTCCGTGGTGGGCGGTGACTACAGCCACCACGGGTTCTTGCCCTTCCCCTCACCCTCTGGCCAGAGAGCTCTCCGCCATGCCCACGAGCACCCGCATTTCTCTCCCGCCTCTTCTGCTCAGCACCCTGCCCCCCGACGACCTCGACCTCTCCGGCGAACGCCGCTCCCTCAAGTGCCCCGACTGCGGCACCTGGCAGGACATCCGCCGCAACCGCATCCACCCCCACCGCGCCACCCTCACCGTTCCCAACCGCCCGGACGAGCGCCAGCCCCGATGCCCCAACGCCGGCCGCCCCATCACCGCCGATATCACCCCCACCACCTGGCGCGCCCAACTCAGAACGATCAGTACCCCGCTTTCGCTGTCGGCCCTCGCCGAATACCCCGACGCCATCCCCGCCGAGGTCCGGCGCACTACCCGTGTCAAACGCACGGGTCGCACCCCGGCCCCGGCCATCGCCCAGATGAGCCCGGCCCCGGTGAACGCGGCCACCACGCTCACCGCCTACTGCGATCACCTCAAGAAATGCCGGTCCAGCAAGGCGGCCGGCCGCTGCGGCGGCACCCACCGTTGTGCCACTGGCACTCGGCTCGCCGCCCTCTACGAGCGGCTGCTTCGTACCCAGCCGCACAGGGACCGCGAGCACCAGGCCGAGGCCCGCGTCGACGCGCTGCTGACGCGTCATCGTGCGGCCGCAGCCCGCAAGACGACCGCCGCCGAGTGGGACCGGCTGGCCGGGACCGTGGACCGCAAGGCCCTGGCCAAGCGGAGCGGCACCGCTGCCGAAGAGACGAACAACGCGTGCAAGGCCCCCCTGGCTGGCGCGGTCTCCGAGTTCCGAGGGCCCGACGTGCCGCTCACCAGACTCCGCCCCGAACGTCCCGCTCGCTGAACCACCCACACCTGATCGACCCCAACCCCCGGGAACCCACCCCCGGGGGTTTCCTTCTGCCTCACCGCCAAGGAGACCCCAGTTATGCGTGCTGCCCGCCGTGCCCGGCTCTACGTGATCTACCAGCGCTACGCTGCCCGGCTCGCCGAGGTGGCCGCCGATCGGCTCGCCGAGATTGGTGCTGATCCGGCCGCCGATGCGGACGACGTCCTTCAGACTGCGTGGCTGGCAGCGACGGAGTCGGTGTCGCTCCCGGCCCCGGACCACGCCTGGTCGGCCCTCGTCGCCCTCCTCGACCGGGCGATCACCACCCTGGAGGCGTCCCGCCGACGGGAGTTCGCCGCAGGGATGGCTCTCCCTGCCGCCCGGGGTCTCCCGCCCGCTCCGCTGGAGCCGCTCCCGTCGTCGGTGGCGTCGATCGCGACGGCGGCTTGACCTGCTCGGTGACGATCGACCACGGCCGCCCCCACTCTGATCTCCCGGGGTGGGGGCGCCCGTGGCTGCTCGTACGGCAGCCGGCTCCCCAAATGGCGACAGCCCCGGCGACTTGAGACCCTCCGGGGCTGTCCAGGACCTTGAGTGGAGGACCTGATGCAGCACAGCATCGCACAACCGATCATCAGCAACGACTCCGATCCGGACGACTGGCTCCAGCCCGAGGACTCGCCCGTTCTCGCCCGGATCACCCGCCGGCCCCGGCTCCAGGCCGTGGTCGACACCGAGGCCCGATGCACCACCGCCGATCAGGGCCTCTTCTTCCGCACCGACCACGAGCTCCTGACCGCGTGGCAGGCCCGCCAGCCGGAGGCCGTCCGCGTCTGCCGGGCCTGCCCGGCCCGGACAGCATGCCTGGAGCTCGCCCTCCGCGACGGTGAGGGCATGAACACCCTCCGCGGGGACGACATGATCCGCGCCGGCCACACCGCCCAGGAACTCAACCAGCTCGGCACCACCCAGGCCCGCAGCCTCCAGGAGGCCGTGGCCCGCGACGCCGAGGACCACTACCTGCGCCGCCGCCAGCGGAACCTGACAATCCGTCTCCGCCAGGCCCTGATCGCCGCCCCGACCAGCCGGGCCGCGGACCCCGCCGAGACCCGCTACCTCATCACCGAACTCCGCGCCATCCGCACTCTGCGGCACGAGGGAACGGCGGTGACAGCGGCATGAGCACCACCATCCCGTTCAACCCCGCACTCGTGGCCGGGTCCGTGCTCGAGGCGGGGCCCGTGTCCGTCGTCGCCGGGCCGGACACACCCCGCGAACGGCCCGGTGTCTCCCGACGGCTTCTCCCCCAGCCCGCCTCGGCCGCTCTCCGCCAGGCGGCCCGGCCGCTGTGGGCCGGTCTGGCCGAGGAGATGGAGTCCGACGACAACGCGCGCGGCCCGGAACCCCACGACGACGCGCCCCACCAGGTACTCCACCGGCTGGTGCGGCACCTCGTCGCCGACGGCGACCGCCGAGCCGCCACCCTGGGCCGGCGGGCGCGGCGCACGCTCGACGACATGCTGCCCGGCACCACCACCCGCCCCATGCTGCTCACCTGCAGGGTGGGGGTACGGGGGTGAGTGATCAGACCAGCAGTAGTGAGCAGGCCCGTCTGGAGGCCATCGCCGCGGTGGAGGCGGCCCGGCAGAAGGCGGCGGCCGAGCTCGCGGCCGCCGAAGCCGCGCGCCAGGCACTTGCCGAGACCGTCGCCAAGATCCCGCCCCGCTGAGGAGGGCAACCGATGAAGTCTCTCCACCTGACGATCCGCCGCCTGGTCCAGGCCCTCGGATCCTGGAAGTGCCCGGACTGCGGGTGCCTCAATGCCGACGGCCACATCTCCTGCGGCTTCTGCTGACACCTGGACATCCCCCATTCCCATATCCGCCGCGCGGGACGCTCAGCGTCGCGCCCTCCGGGCCGTCGCCCGATATGGCCTGGCGCACCCGGTGTCCCGTGCTCTCCTCACCGTGGCCGCTGTGGCGGCTGCGCGGGCGTGGGACGCCGGGCACCGGGTCGCCGCAGTGCATCCCGCGCCGAAGAACAGCACCACGAGGCCACACCATGTCTGACCGCAGTTTGTACGACCGCTACATGGCCGCGGCACGCGCCCACCGCGAGCACGCCGCCACGTGCGCCGTCTGCACCGGTGACCGCCGGTGCCCGGCCGGAAAGCGTCTGTTCCGGCTGTTCAGCGCCCTGCAGGACGCCTACCTCCACCGTCGGCGCGGCTGACGTGGACCAGTGCGCTGGAAGGTCAGCCCGCCGACTCCCGGGTCGGCGGGCCGGTGATCACCAGCCCTTCCCCTTCTTCTTTCTTCTCTCCGGCGGTGCCCGATGGCGGGTGCCGCCGTTCCGCGAACCACTCGATGCCAGGAGGCACCGGATGTTCGGACGCAAGGACAAGGACGAGGGCAAGGCGGCGGCGGTGCAGGACGCCGTGAACGCGGCCGCTGTCGCGACGCAGGTCATCAACGACTACGGCGTCGCCGCCGCCGAGGCGGTCAGCGCGACCCACGGCGTGCTGGACGCCGTCGTCGCGGCCCGCGCGGCCGGCGCGACGGACGACGAGCTGCGCGCCGCCCGTCCCCAGTAACACTCCGGCCCACACCACCACCCACCACCTCCTCGACCTCGATTGATTGGAGTTCCTGATGGCCTTCGACATGAGCGTCTTCGGCCGCAGTCGCTGGGTGCAGACCCACCCCAACGGCGTCTACACCCACGGCTCGCTGCAGCCCGTCCTCAGCATCCTGGACGTGCGCGGCTTCGAACTGCGTGACCTGTTCCTGATCGGCATCAACGACGACTGCGGAACGATCGTCCTGCCCACGGAGTCCCGGGCCGAGAACGCGGCCGCGGCGCTGGAGCCCGCCTACGCGACCACCGTCAAGCCCTTCGGCCCGAGCGGCGAGACGTGGGGAGTCGACTACACCCGGCGCGCGTCGGACGGCACCGTGCTCTCGGCGTTCATCACGGACCTGACCCTCAAGGACGGCCGGCAGGTCATCAAGGACGGCCGCTGGGTCAGCTGATTCCGGTCTGCCGACTGCCTCCTGCGCCCGTCCCACCGGCCCGGTACCCCCCGGGGCCGGTGGGACGGGCGCGGTCGTGGGGAGCCGGACAGCCCGGACCACCAGCAAGAGGAGTCACCACCATGGCTACTTTGGACAGCTTCTCCCGCGACCTCGGCAACGCCATCGGCAAGACCACCGAGCACGCGGTCGCCAAGACCCAGGCCAACGCCTTGGTCCAGGCCGCCGCGGCCGGCGGGGCCGACGCCGTCGCGGCCGTCGCCCAGACCATGTCGACCGAGGAGCTCCAGCGCGCCCAGGCGTACCTGCAGCGCTGACCGTCTTCTGACGGTTGCCTTTCCCTGCCCCGGACCCGCCCCGAACACATCCGGGGGCGGGCCCGGGCGGGTCCACCGCCTCGCCCGCGACTGACCCGCCCCGCCCGCCTGGCGGGAGCGGATCACAACTCCCTGTCCGCTCCCCTGCACCACTGGAAGGCCGACCGCCCGCCTGACGGGCGGCCGGTTTTTACGCACCTCCGGCCCGGGAACAGCCCCAGGCCAGGACGTCCTCGACGAGGAGGAACAGATGGCCACCACTCCCGCTCAGTTCCGCGAACAGCACGGCGACTGCACGGTCTGGAGCGCCGAGGACTTCGAGTCCTACGGGCGCCTGACCGAGTTCGTCCACCCCGACTTCGAGCGTGCCGCCCGTGAGGGCCTGGTCGTCGTCGGGCAGCACGCCGACGACCGCGGCCTGGTCGTCGTCGACCTCGCCACCACCACCGACCTCGCCGCCCGCTGCGCCGAGGCCCCGCGCCTCGCCGGACGGCCGGCCTGACGGTTGCCTGATCCGCCCGCACCGACCGCCTCACCACGGTGGCCGGGACGGGCGGTGACGGGGAGCCGGACAGCCCGGACCGTACGAACACCACATGAGGAGCAACTGGTGAAGGTCTCCACCCCGTCCGCCACGGCGGCGATCGAGTTCCGGGTCGACCAGTACGTGCTGTACCGCGACCCGGCGAAGTTCTGGCGCGGCGAGACCGGTCACACGGTCGTCTGCCGCGTTGATTTCGTCGACCGGCGCGGCAGCGGCAAGGTCCGCTACACGCTCGTCCCGGTGGCGGGCGGCCTGATCCGCGACGCGCAGGGCGACTACATGCGGCTGTTGCCGCCCGTCGACGCGATGCGCGACATCGACACCGCCCCGCTCAACACCGAGGGCGCGGTCGACGACATGACGGCGGCCGCCATGGCCTGGCTGACGCAGCAGCACGCGACGGCCAACCGCCGCCCGGAACTGCCCGCCGACTGACCTACCAGCCCGGAGCAAGGCGGTCCCCCGAGTCCCCGGCATTTCAGCTGCCGGGGACTCGGGGGACCTGGCCGCCACCCTACCGACCGACGCCGACCCGCGGTGACCTCTTGAACGAGGCACCGGAACGTAAGAGAGGACATCCCCCCGTGGCCAGCACCACCACCCGGCGCAGGCGGAAGCCCGCCCCGGCCGCCAAGCCCCGCGGCACCGGGCGCGCCAAGGCGCCCGCCGCGCCGGCCTCGATCCCCGTCCAGGCCGCCGCACCCGAAGAGACCGGCGAGACCACCGTCCTGCTGGTGCATCCGGAGGCCGACCCGGTCTGGGCCGACGCCGCCGACCGTGCAGCCGACCTCCGGGACCAGGCCGCCGACGACGTCGCCCGCATCCTCGCCCGCGGCGAGGCCCGTGCCACCGAGCTGCTCGACGGCGCCCGCACCGAGGCGGCCTCGATCACCGGGACCGCCGGGAGCGAGCGGTCCCGGCTCCTGGCCGCCGCCCAGGCCGACGCCGACCAGGTCCGCACGGCGGCCGCCACTACGGCGGCCGCCGACGCGGAGCAGGTCCGTGCCGATGCCGACGCGACGGCCGAGCGGCTTCTCGCCGACGCCCGCACGGCGGTTGAGCAGTTGCTCGCCGACGCGCGCCGCCAGGCCGACGAGGTCACCGCCACGGCGGTCGTGCAGGCGGAGCGGGTCCGTACCGATGCTGCGCAGGCTGCGGCGTCGGCCGGTGCCGACGCGGAGGCCGCGCGCACCGAGCTTCTCGCGGCGGCGGAGCGCACCGCGGTCGAGACCCGCGCCCGTGCCGCCACCGAGGCCGAACAGGTGCTGGAGCGGGCGCGGGGCGAGGCCGACCGGGTCCGCGAGAGCGCGGACGACCAGGCCGCGCAGGTGAGGGCCGGGGCGGAGAAGCTGGCGGTCGGCCTTCGCGCCGACGCCGACCGCGCCCTGGACGACGCCCGCACCTCCGCTGAGGAACTGCGGGCGTCGGCCGACAAGGACGTCGCCCGGCTACGCGGGCAGGCCGAGACGGACCAAGCGGCGGCCCGGGAGGCGGCGGCCCTGGCCGCCGCCGACCAGACGGATGCCGCTCAGGCCCTCGCCGAGGCGGAGCGGATCCTCGAGGCGGCGACGCAGCGCACCGCGCAGCGGGCGAGGCGCGGCCAGATCCGGGATGACGCCCGCGCCGCCCGCCGCCAGGCCCGTGCGGATGCCCGCCCCAAGGACGGGGTGCCGCTGCTGACCCGGCACGAGATGGCCGGGGTCCTGGCCGTGGTCCTGGCCGCTGCCGCCGTCTCCGCCCTGGGACTGCTCTCCTCCTACGCCACGCTGGAGAAAGCGGCCATGCGGTGGGGCTGGGAATGGCCGTGGCTGCTGCCCGTCGGCATCGACATCGCCATCCCCGCCTTCACCGGTGCCCACCTGGTCCTGATCCGCATGGGCATGGAGCTCCGGTGGATGCGGTGGGTCCCGAGGGCGCTGACCGCCGCCACCGTCTACCTCAACTGGAACGCCTCCAAGGGCCTTGAGGGTCAGATCGGGCACGCCGTCCTCGCCCTGCTCTGGGTGATCTTCAGTGAGATCGCCGCTCACGTCTACGCCACCCGGATCGGCGCGGTCACCGGCAAGAAGCGCATGGAGACGGTCCGGCGCTCGCGGTGGATCCTCGCTCCGATCCCCACCGCCCGGCTGCGCCGCCGGATGATCCTGTGGGAGATCACCTCCTACGAGGAGGCGCTCACCCGCCTCCAGCGGGACACCTACGAGCGAGCGCGCCTGCGCGAGGAGCACGGTCCGCTGTGGCGGTGGAAGGCTCCGCTGGAGCAGCGGATGGCGCTCAAGCTCGGCAGCGTGCCCGCCGCGCTCGCCGACACGCTCACCCCCGACACCCCCGAGGACGCTCTCACCGTCGAGCGGGTGGAGGAGAGCGCTCGCACTCACCCGGACGTGAGCGCGCTCACCTCCGGAGAGACGGACGGCGAGCGCGAGCGCCAGGCGCTCACCTCCGGCGCTCACGAAGGTGAGCGCACCGTGGAAGACGATGACGCCCGGCGAGCGGACGGCGCGCTCACGCGCAGCGAGAGCGACGCGCTCACCGAGCGCCGCCACGCTCGTATCCGCCTGCTCTACACCGAGCTCGGGCGCCGCCCCGAGTGGACGGAGATCCGCGACGCGCTCACCGGCGCGGGCCTGTCCGACAAGCCGGTCTCCCGCCCGACCGCGCAGCGCCTGCGCGCTCAGGTCGAAGAGGCCGCCCCGGGCGCGTAGGCGAGCGCCCGGTGAGCGCCGACGCGCTCACCCTCCTCGGCACAACGCCCTGCCGCTCATGGCCGCCCCCGGCCCGCGCCCGCGCTCCCCGAGCGTGAGCGCCGTGCCGGTGACGGCCACGGCCGGCAGGCCGCTCGCCCGCACCGCGCCCCGAGCGCGGACACCGCGGGCCAGGCACGACCGAGTGCCATCCACCCTGTGCCGCGACCGCATCCGTCTCCCCGTATCCAGCCTGGGCGCCGCCCCGGGCGGCCGGAGAACCGCGCGGCCGCGGCACACGAAGGCCCCCGCTGATCACACGTCAGCAGGGGGCCTTCGGCTTGTCCCCTCACAAGAAAGGAGCACACCATGGCACCCCCGACGACCGGGCCGCCCCCGACGGCCGGGATCTTCACCCGTACGACGACCCCGCCGACGCCCGCGCCGGCACCCCCCGCGGTGATCCCGCCGGCCCTGGAGATCTGGGCGCCCGACCCCCCGACCCGGGCCCAGCGCCTGATCCCCAAAGGGATCCGCGACGCGATGGCCGACCTGGGGCTCTGGCAGGAGCCGCGCCCCCTGAAGCCGTCGTACCACCTGGTCCAGGTGATCGAAGTCCTGACCCGCTACGGCTGGTCCCAGTCCTTCGATTTCTCCCCCACCGGCCGTATGTGCATCAGGGGTGCCCAGACCTTTCTGGAATCCACCGGGCACG
Source organism: Streptomyces amakusaensis (assembly GCF_039532665.1). Lineage (NCBI taxonomy): Bacteria > Bacillati > Actinomycetota > Actinomycetes > Kitasatosporales > Streptomycetaceae > Streptomyces > Streptomyces amakusaensis. The sequence goes on from NZ_BAAASB010000029.1 coordinate 18,803, forward strand.
TGACCGCGATCGACCGGGGCAGGGCCGTCCATTACCTCCAGACCCAACTCGCCCGCCAGGGCGTGAACATGCGGTTCTGGGAGTGGAACGACCTTTCCAGCAACACGTTTAGGGGCGTGGAGGCCACGATCTCAGCGGCTTCCGACATGGCGCGCAGGAACGGAGACTGAAATGACGCCGGAAGAAGAGAGGGAATTCGAAGGAATTCAGGCCGGAATGACGGCAGGAATGGCCTTCGGGAATGGTTCTCCGGACGCGTCACCGTACGCCGGTGAAGGGCCGTACGGGACCCCGGTCGTGCAGCACAGGAAGGCTGGTCTGACCCGTCGCGGGAAGGTCGCCGTTGCGGTCGCCGGAGTCGCGGTCGTCGGCGGCGGGGCCGTCTGGTTCCAGGTGCATTCGGCGGCCGTCGCGAAGGAGGAGAAGGAGGCCGCCGCCCTCCAGGTCCAGATGAAGGAGCTGGAGCTGGAGGAGATGAGGCTCCGGAACGAGCGGGCGAGCACCGACAAGAAGGCCGCGACCGCCTCCGCGAGCAGGATCCAGGCGGCCGTCGACAGGTGCGTGAAGGACTCCTCCGGCCTGATCGGCAAGGGGTACGGATCGCCCTCGCGGGGTGACGTCGTGGCGGACTGCAAGCAGCAGTACGAGACCGCCGACGGGTCCGGTATGGAGGCCGCTGGCACCGCCCGGGGTGCCGACGGCGGAGGGGATGGCGGCGGGATCAACTCCCCTGCCCTGCTGGGTCTCGTCGCCGGTGGCGGCCTGGCCGTCGCGCTGTTCGCGCGCAAGGGCAAGAAGACCGACGCCTAGTCACGGAATGTAGTCGCGGTGGTTACTCCTTACTTACTCCCGACCGCCTGAACAGCGAAAAGTGCCCCCAGGGGGCGTTCCCTGGGGCCTTCCGGCCCGGGAAGTAAGTAAGGAGTAACCACCCTGAGTGACCTAGTCGGTGATTCGAATCGCCAGCGGTCGCTGGCGGTACACGAGAAAGGAGGGTAGGAGATGGCGACCGATACGGCGCCCCCGGTGCCCGCAGGGCCACCTGATCCGCCCGCCCCGGCGGCCGTCGCTACCGCGCCCGTGCCAGCCGGGGACACCGGCATCATGGCCGCCCTGATGGCCGCTGTGGAGCCGGCCCGGCCGGTCGCCGGGACCGGCGCGGGGGCCAGGCCGGACGGTGACGATCCGGCCGCGAAGGCGGACCCCGGCGGGGTGGTGGACCGCTCCTCCCCGGGCGTCACCAGCGCGGGGTTCAAGGCCCCGGAGGACCTGGCCGGGGCGGGCTCCGACGCGGCCGGCACCCGGTACAAGGAGGGCGTGATCAAGACGCTGATCCGGGCCGGTGCGACCCGCTGGGCGAAGGGCGGCGGGACGGCGAACAAGCGCCTCGACCTGGAGAAGGCCAGGGCCGGAGCGCACCAGGTGAAAGAGACCCGGACCACCACGGTCATGAAATCGCCGGGACTTCCCACCCGGAATCGCTCCCAGGAGGCTGGTGGAGGGGGCCGGAATTCCGCAGGAAACAGTGGCGGAAATTCGGGCCGGAGTTCTACTGGGAACGGCTCAACGGGTACCGGGCGCGGCACAAGCGGCGGCACCGCTGGAGGCGGTGGTCGCGGCTCGTCCGGATCGAATGGGAGCGGCGGGTCCGGAGGCGGGCGCGGCATCAGTGGAAACGGTGGCGGAAGCTCGCCGAAGGACACCGGCTCCAAGGCGGCAAAGAACTCCGGGAACAAGGGGGCGGACGGCTCCTCGGGGAAAGCGGGACCTGGCGGAAATACCGGCAAGGACGGAAAGTCCGGTGCTTCCGGAAGCGGTGCTGGCTCGGCGGCGGGCGGTCCGTCCGGCGGTAACTCCGGCGGCTCGAAGGGCAAGGCCGACAAGGCCGGCTCCTCCGGGAGCGGCGGTGGTTCGACGGCAGGCGGCAACTCCGCCAACTCCGGCGGTTCGAAAGGCAAGGACGGGAAGACGGGTGCCTCGGGAAGCGGCGGTGGTTCGGGGTCGGGCGGCACGTCCGGAGCGGGCTCCGGCGACTCCAAGGGCACGGGCGCGAAGCCCGATCTGAAGAAGGGCGGCAGTGGCCGGGGTTCGGGCGGCTCCTCCGGGAGCGGCGGCGGATCCGGCCCGTCGAGCGGCACCGGCAAGAACGGCAAGACCGGTGCCATCAGCCATAGTTCGGACGGGCCCGGCAGCCGGAGCCCGCTCCAGCGCTCCAGGGAGACGGGTCACGGCGACGGCTCCAAGGTGCGGAACGCGGTCGACCACGTGAAGGCGTACGCGAAGGGCGCGAAGGACGGCTACCAGGACAAGAAGGAGGAGAACGGCAAGGAGCACGCGCGGCTGGACGAGGCGCACACCGGCCTCAAGGCGAAGCAGCAGGACCCGAAGAAGGACGACCCGAAGCAGCGGGGGACGGCGGTGACCGGGCCCGGCGGCCAGACGGTTGTCATCGCCCCGCCGGACGAGGAGGACGACGGAGTGAGCACGGACGTGAAGCCGCTGACCGTCAAGGAGATCGACGCGAACACACTGACCCTGGGCACGGAGGGCGCCCGCGGGACGGTCAGCCGGAAGGAGCTGCGGAACTTCAAGCAGTACGAACGCAAGCTGGAGGCCAAGGAGAACCACCTGATCAAGGTGGCCGAGGCGTGCAAGTCGCTCGAAGCCGCCGCCCAGGAGGAGGCGAGGGACTGCCAGAAGCTCGCCGAGCAGGCGAAAGCTGTCGAGGGCGGACAGAAGCTGGCCGCGAAGCTGACCAGGCTGGCCGACGCGTCGAAGGCCCAGGCGGCGGAGGCCGCCGAGCTCCGCAAGCGCGCACAGCGGGCGGCGGAGATGTGCCGGGTCGTCCTGACGAACATCGGGACCCGGTACGCACCGCTCTACAAGGCCGTGGTCGACAGCGACGAGACGAAGCCCGCCGAGCTCCGCTTCTACAACGACAAGGGCTCCTACGCGCCCGCCGCGTAGGACCGGACAGGAGAGATGGTCATGGCGGAGCTGACGTACAAGGTCCTCGTCCGGAAGACGCAGGCCAAGGAGAAGGCCCTGGCGCGCAACGCGGAGGGCGTCAAGAAGGCCGCGGACAGCATCAAGGAGCTGGCCGACGACACCGCCTCCGACGCGGATGCGCTGGGAGCCAAGAGCGTGGACCGCGACTCCCTGTCGGAGTGCCAGGAGCTGTCGAAAATCATCCGCGGGGTGTCGGAGGCCGCGCTCACCTACGCGTCGACGACGTCCGACACCGCGAAGGCGGCGAAGGCGGCCGGGGACCAGGCCCGCACCACCCACGCCGGGTTCCAGGAGGCTTTCGACCGCTCGGACGTGACGGACCTGGAGAAGGTCTCGCGCGACTGGTTCGAGCAGGAATAGCACCACCACCACTTCATCACCCACACCGCTGGCGCGGCCGGCCCCCGGGGATCAACAGACCCCGCGGGCCGGCCGCGCCGTTTTGCGGACCACCCAGAAGAGACAGGAGTTCCCTCTGATGTCCCCGATGCCCACCCTCACCAGGACCGTGCCGAAGGCGGAGCCGGCGGAGCGCGCCGCCGCGGCACTCCAGATCGCCCTCCCCGTCGGGGTGGGCATCCTGGCCCCCTTCCTGGACCCGGACGCGGCGGCCTACGCCGGGGCCGGGTTCCTGGCCGGGGCGACGTTCGCCGGTGCCAACTACATGAACCGGCTGGGCCGCTGGGCCGAACTGCTGCCCGGGATCGACATCGCGCGGGCGCACCGCGACACCATGGGGATCTCCACGATCACCACCGGTATGGGGCTGGCCCTGGGCCAGCTGGGCGGGGCCGAGGCGTCCGAGGCGCTGATGGCCGGCTTCCTGGAGCCGGTCACCGTTCCCGGGATCCTGTCGCTGGGCTGGTGGGCCGCAGTCGGTTTCACCGGCTGGCGCCTTCGCCGCGTCTTCGGACGGCGCAGGCTCGTGGTGGAGCAGGCGCAGCCGCTGGCGCAGGCCGTCCCGGCCAATACCCGCGGCCCGGCCGCGGTGTCCCTGGCCGACAAGATGATCGCTGCCTGGGGGCGCGTTATCAGCGACCCCAAGAACGGGCGCCACCGCGGCCAGGTCCTGTCCGACGTCGTCATCTACGCCGACCGCTGGGAGGGCCGGATCACCGCCGCCCTGGGCGACTCCGTGAACGTGTCGAAGGAGACCGTCTCCAGCCTCTTCGGCCGCACGGTCGACGACATCACCATCAAGTACGGGGCGCACTCCGGCGAGGCGTTCATCACCGTCTGGTACACCCGGCGCGCGGAGCTGGACCCCGCCACCCTCCAGGGCGCCTGGAAAAGAGTCCGGGCCCGTGTCCTGCCCAAGACCCACCTGGAAGAGGTCGGCCACGACGAGAACACCGGCGGCCAGGTCGCACGCGTCGTCGCCGACGACGACCTCGACGCACTCCCCCGCGTCGTCAACCTCGGCGAACTCGCCGGAGCGCTGCGCCGGTCCATCGACCTCGTCTCCTACGAGCCGGGACGGCGCGACCCGCGCCGCGCGATCATCCGCGTCATGGACCACAACCCCCTGGAGGCCGGGCACGACTTCCAGGGCCTGGACTCCCTGAAGGCCACCCCGGGCGGCTGGGTCAGCATCGGCAAAATCGTGAGCGGGTTCCCCGCGAGGATCCAGCTGTTCGACCCGAAGCTGGGCGCCCTCCACGTCGTGATCGCCGGGACCACCGGCTCCGGCAAGGGCGGCACGGGCCAGATGATCAGCCTCGCCTACCACGCCAACAAGATGGCCCAGCTCTACGGCGACCCCAAGGGAGCGTCCAACCCGGCGATCCCGAAGATGGCCGCCTACAGCGGCCTGACGAAGGAGGGCGCCCTGGGCGCCATGCGGCTGTCCTGGTGGGTCCTCCAGCACCGGATCGAAGAGGCCGCCCGCCTGGAGCTGAAGAACTTCGAACCGTCCGCGATGCGGCCGTACTGCGCCACGATCCTGGACGAGGCCGCTCAGATGCTCGCCCCCGGGGCGCCGAACCGCAAGGAGGCCGTCAAGATCGTCAAGGACGGTGCCTCCCTGACCCGCTCCCTGGGCATGCCCTGGGTCCTGATCAACCAGACCGTGAACCTGGACCAGCTCGGTAGCGAGCAGGCGATCCGCGCCAACCTCCTGGCCGGCGGAACCTGGATCATCCTGCGTACCGACAGCGACCAGGTGAACCTCGGCGACCTCCCCCCGGGCTTCGAGGGGATCGACCCCTCCCTGATCCCGCCGGTGTGGGTGGAAGAGGACGACGCGCTCGTGTACGACCCGACCCTGGAGGAGTCGGACCCGCGCCGCACCTTCGGCCTTGGCTACGTCGCCGCCCCCGGCGGGCGCGCGGGCATGATGCGGATCGACACCCTTGAGGACGCCGCTCCGCACATCCGGCCGGAGAACATCTTCGCCCCGGTCGACGTCCCCTGGTGGGGCGACCAGGACCGCATGGAGGAGCTGGCCATGACCCCCATCCCCGGCTTCGAGGAGAAGGACGGCGAGGGCGCCACCGGCGAGGCAGGCAGCATGTTCGCCGGTGTCGACCTTCCGAAGGCCAAGGAGCTCACCTCGGAGGAGAAGGTCCTGGCCGCCCTCCGCGACGAATCCGACCCGATGTACGTCGACATGCTCGACCAGGGCGACGACATCGACCCCGACGACGTCGACTACGTGGAACGGGGCCAGCTCCAGGCCGCCTGCCAGGTCGCGGAATCGACCTTCGCGAACGTCCTCAACAAGCTGGAAAAGGCCGGAAAGATCCACCGGACCAAGGAAGGAAAAGCCTCCAAGGTCGCCCTCGGCCCCCGACCCGAGAAGGCCGACGACGAGGCCGCCTGACCGCCGCCCCGATTCGGCGCGCGTCCCCATCCGGCCGCCGCGCCCGAGAACACCGCACCACCCCAATGACCAGACGCCCCGCCGGAGAACCCTTCCCGGCGGGGCGTCGCACTGCCCTGCCCAGAATCCGCCCCCCGAGCCACCAGGAGACCACGCCCCGTGCGCCGCTATCGATACCGCTGCCCGGTCTGCCGGACGACCAGCCCCGTCTGCCACGGCCTCAACGCCCTCGCCGCCGAAGGCGAGGACCACCGCACCACTCAGCACGGCGGGCACTTCCCCGACGGCGAAACCTTCGGGGAGATAGACCGCCGCGGCCGCTGGTACACCACCCTCCCCCCGCTCACCGCCGTCCACGCCCGCCTCGCCGACGCCCTCAGCGACCTCCACGACGAGAAGGCCATGGGCCACTACTGGTGGGCCACCGCCGGAGCCGCCCTCATCCTCACCGCCGCGGCCGCCCTCGCCCTCTCCCTCGCCGCCCTCGCCCTGTAGAGAACCCAACCCCTCCCCCACGTACACCCTCGCGCCCTGCGGCCCCGGTCTCGGGGCCCGCAGCGCGCAGCGCAACAGCCCGCCACCACCGACACCAGACGGAGACCAACATGTCCGACGACGCCCAGACCGCTGCCCTGATGGAAGAACTCCGCCGCGCCGCCGAGGCCCAGCAGGAAGCGACCCGCCGCGCTGCCGAGGCCGCCGCCGAGGCCGCGCGAAGGGACGGCGGCGCATAGCCCCGTACCCCTCGACCCGATTGGACCACCCCGTGCCTGCCGGCCCCTGGAACAAGGGGCCGGCAGGCACGCGTCCGACCCACCCGACGACCCACGGCACCGAGGAACCCTTGTGACGGTCATCGTCAACGCCCACCAGCTCATCCGTCTGATGGACCGCACCGTCGACCACATCGGCGACGAGTTCACCACGCCGCTCCACGGCATCCGCCTGGAGGCCGACGCCACCTACCTCTACGCGGTGGCCAGTGACCGCTTCACCGTCGCGGCCGCCCGCTACCGCCATCACGGCCTGGACGGCGACCTGTTCGTCCGCACGATCCCGGCCCCCGCCCTGGGCTCCCTGCGCGAGTGGGCCACCGCCCAGCCCGGACACATCCCGGTCACCGTGACCCCGGACGGCGACCGGCTGCGGTTCACCACCACCGGCGACCTCGGCATCGCGGTCAGCCCGGACACGAAGTTCTTCGACTGGCGCGGTCTTCTCCTCGGCATCATCGAGCAGACCTCCGACACGGGTACGGGGGTGCCGTTCCCCGCGCTCGACACCCGCCTCCTGGCCCGCTTCAGCACCGCCGACACCAGGATCCGCCTCCGCGCCACCGCCGACCAACAGGCTGTCCTCCTCGTCGGCGAGGACTTCCTCGGAGCCCAGATGCCCACCCGCAGCCGCCGCCACGGCATCGGCACCGACCACCTCACCACCCCCACCAGCGTCCGTACCGCCTGGCAGCACACCCTCTCCACCGGCACAGCCACCACCATGCCGGACGGCATCCCCACCGCCCCCGACCACTCCCCCGGCGAAGTCCCCACGGACATCGCCGAAGCCGCCGGAGCCCTCCTCAAACAGGCCCTCCGCAACACCCACGCGCTGCTCACGGCGGACGGCATCGGCACCGAGGCGTTCGCCGCCTACGCCACCGCGGGCGCCACGGCCTGGACGGCCTACCGCTACCTCGACGCCCTCCACACCGCAGACCCGCACCTCGCCGCCACCACCGTCGCCGACACCGCCGAACAGCTCGAAAGCGGAGAGACCGGCGAGTTCGCCTGGGACGCCGCCACGGCCGCCGGCCACAACCCCCGGACATGGCTCGACCAGCACCCCACCACCCCCGCCGCCGAGGCACCCCGGACCTGACCCGACACCGCGAGCGCCCATTCCGCCCCGCAGCAGCCCCCACCCCTCTTGAGCGCACCGAGAAGAAGGAGTTCCACCACATGACCGCAACCCTGCGCCAGACGGCCAAGACCATCGCCACCTCGGCGATCGAATGCGGCGGCATGGCATCGATGCTGACCGGCGGCGCGATCGGCGCCTACCTCGGCCACCACCTCACCCCCACCTGGTCCCACGAACCCCGGATCCTCCTCGCCGGAGCCACCGCCGTCATCGGCGCCATCACCACCGACACACTCACCGAACTCGCCCTCGCCCCACTGCGCCGCCTGCTGCGCACCCGTGCCCCGCTGAGCAGCACGCGCCCCTCGGCCCCCGTACCGGCCGTCACCCTGGACGAGGCCCTCGCCCAGGTCGTCACCGCGACCGAGAACGACGCCGCGCACCGCGCCGCCACGGCCGCGTTCCGCATCGACGAGAGTGCCGGGTTCCTCCAGGACGAGAACAGGTGGCGCGGCTACGAGGACGGCGAGGCGTCCTTCTACCTCGCCCCCGGAGTGGTCCTCCACCACCGCGGCGAGCAGGGCACCTACGTCCGCGAGCACCGCTTCACGCTCCTGACCGGCGACAGCGAGGAGCCGGTGACCATCACCGGCATCGAGGAGATCCGCCACCACCTCGCCGCCCGGACCGCCGGTCTCCCCGCGGTCCCGGCGGCCGGCAGCGAGCTCCTGGACGACGACCCCACCTTCACCCCCACGGTCGCGGTCTGACGGACTGCCCGTTCCGCCCCGGCCACCGGCAGGGGCGGTGCGGTGGCCAATCAGCCCACACCCGATCGAGCCGGACCGCGCCAGGGCATCCCCGCCGGCCCCGGCCCCGGCACCTGCACTCCCTTTTCCCGCGGCTGTCACCTGACGGCCGCAGCTCACTCCGTCCTCACCCCACACCGACCGCAGAGGAGATCTGCCATGCCCACCCGCACCCTCACCGCCCAGCAGCCCGGCCCCGTCCTGATCGACGCCCGGCTCCTGGGCGCGGGCGGCGTCGTCACCGTCCGCACCGACCCCACCCGCACGGAAGCCGAGATCACCGTCCACACGGCCGACGACACCGGCGAATTTGCCGACGCGGTCCGCGACGCCGACCTCCACTGGGACAGCCGCGGCGTGCTGACCGCCCATGTCCAGGGCAACGGCGATGGCGGCGGCATGAGCGGGAGCGGCGTCTTCATCACCGGCGACAACTACGGCGGCGTCGTTCAGAGCGTGCAGAACAACTACGGCTCGATCGTCATGGTGTCCGGCAGAGACCTGAACATCAGCAGCGGCCAGTCCCGGTTCCAGTACCGCGACACCCTCAGCACGATCCGGGGTGGGTCTCCCATCACGATCACCGCCGTGGTCCCCGAAGGAAGCTCGGTCACCGCCTCCACCCACTCCGCCGACGTCACCGCCGAGGGCACCTTCGCCGAGATCTCCGCCTCCACGAAGTCGGGAGACCTCCGCGCCCCGGGCCAGAGCGAGCGAGTCACCGCCCGAACCCAGTCCGGCGACATCGACGTGGAGAACTCCCCCACCATCACCGCCCGCACCATCTCCGGCGACGTACGGCTCGGCCGCACCGATCTCGCGGAGGCCACCACCGTCTCCGGCGACGTCACCATCCGCGACTTCGGCGGCACCGCACAGCTCAAAAGCACGTCCGGCGACATCCGTATCCACGCCACCGCCGGAGGCGACATCACCGCCAAGACGGTGTCCGGCGACATCACCGTCACCGGCACGGAACAGGCCGTCACCGACGACCTGGACGTGCACGCCAACAGCATGACCGGCGAAGTCCGTATCCCCCGCAGCCGGCACAACACCGGCACCCCTCGCCGCCGCAGCAGCTGACCCGGCTGCGCTCCCACCGGCCCGGCCGGACGAACCCCGTTCCGAAACAAGTCCCGCCCCCGGCCACACAGGCCGGGGGCGGGACTGCCGGGTGACCGCAGCATCGGCAAGAGGCCGGCCACCCACTCCCCTTCACCCTTTCGAGATCAGGAGAAGACCAGCATGCCCCGAAACCCGCTGACCATCGAACGCCTGGCCCTCTTCGGCACCCTGCTGACCCTCTTCGGCGAACTCCACCCCGCCTGCGACCACTGGGTCCAGGGCAGCAAGACCGCCTCCCGGAAGCGGTTGTACGGCGACGACCTGGTCCACGCCGACGGCTCCCCCGCCACCGAGGACTCCACCCGCCCGACCATGACCACCACCACCCTCGGCCGCCGCGCCGTCGCATCCCACGTCGCCTCCTACACCGCCGTCCAGCTCACCGCGACCGTCGCGATCACCCGTGCCTTCGGCTACCGGATCACCCCGGCCGCGCTGCTCGCCGGCGCGGCCATCAACGCCGGAACGCACGCCGCCATTGATCGCGGAGCTCTTCTTCTGTGGCTGGCGAAGAAGACGAAGAAGACCGGCTACATCGAGCACTGCCAGGCGCTCCGCCTCAACGCCGAAGGCGCGGTCACCAAGGAGATCACCGGCCCCGGGAGTGCGTGGATGGAGCTGGACGCGGCCCTCCACCGCGCCATCGGCGTCGGTGCCGCCGCCGTCACCACCTGGCTCACCACCCGCCCCAGCCGGTGACCCGCACCCGCCTGGAACGCGTCCGCGCGGCGGTCGGCATCGCCTCCCTGGCCCTCCAGCAGATCGAGGACGACCTCGGTGCCGACGACGTCGACGGCCTGGAGCTCGCCGCGATCCTGCGCGAGCTCCAGGAGGACGCCGACGTCCCCGGCGGCCTCGTCCCCGCCCTCGCGCAGCTGGTCACCACCGCCGCCCGGCGGGCGGAGCAGATCGAGCCCGACCGCGACGGTGACGCCTCCCGCTACCTGCACGAGGCCGCCGCCCTCCCCACCCCCAACGCCGGGCCGCGCCTCAGCTGGGCGGCCCGCGCCCTCAACCCGCAAGGAGATCCCGCATGACGACGTCCGTACCCAGCAGCGCCCGCACCCCCGGACTTCCGCAGTCCGGCTGCCCGTTCGCCGACCGTGTCTCCCGCACGGAGACACCGATGCTCACCGCCATGGCCGCGGCCATGTTCCACCTGGAGCACCTGGTGGAGACCGTGGGCACCCCGGAGCAGGAACGCGCCGCCCACACCGCGCCCGTATCCGCCGAGCACCACCGCGAGTACGTCCTCGGCAACGCCGCCCGTATCCGCCGCGCGCTGGACGAACTCACCGCCCCGTACGAGACGACGGCCACGGACACCAGCACGACCACCGCGGACACCACCACCGCCTGAGCACCACCTGGCACCCCGGGCACCGGCCACCGCGGCCGGTGCCCGGCCCGACTCAAGACCCGCACCCGCCCCGCACAGACGCCCTCGGACCGCTGATGCCGGGGCGGTTGCGGTGAACCCTCAGCAACCGCCCCCAGCCACCGATCAGGAGCCCCATGAACCCGCACACCGCCACCGCCAGCGCTCTCGCCCGCCTGCGGCTGCCCGAACCGGCTCTGTACGTCCTCATCGGGGCTGCCGGCGCCGGGAAGACGGCCGTGACCGCGGCCTTCCCGGCCGAGTGGAGGCTGTCCCTCGACGACTGCCGCGCCCGGGTGTCCGGCTGCGCCGGGGACCAAGGCTCCACCCCTGCGGCGCTCGCCGTCTTCCACGCCGTCCTTGCGGGCCGTCTGGCCCGGCGGTTGCCGACTGTCGTGGACGCAACGAGCACCCACCACGCCCACCGGATTGCTCTGGTAGACCGGGCCCGCACCCACAAAGTCCCGGCGGTCGCGCTCGTCGTCCGCACCCCGCTGACCGTCTGCCAGGACCGCCAGCAAGGGCGGCCCCCGGCACGGCAGGTGCCCGCTGACGTGATCGCCCACCAGCACCAGAACATCCCCTCTCCCGAGACGCTCCGGCAGGAGGGTTTCGCCCAGGTCCACGACGTCACCGGCCTCGACCTGCTCCGGATGCTGCTGGAACGCACCAGCGCCGCGAACACACCAGCCGGTGATCTGCGGGCCGAGTTCCGGGCCGCCTTCGGCGACGACCTGGCCGCCGCTGTCTCCCCCCACCCGGCCCCCGGACATCTGCTCCTGGCTGTCGCCGGGCGCGAGCTCCTGCTCCGCCAGCAGGACGACGGTGACCCGTTCGACCACGGCTGGGAAGCCCGCCTCCCCGAGTCCTGCCCGGACTGCGGTGACCGCGCACTGTGGACCCGGGTCACCGGCCCGGCCGACCTCCTCTCGGTCCATCTCGGAGGCGACCCGGACGAGGCCCGCTGCGACACCTGCGAGACCGCCCTCCTCCCGCTCCACCGCATGGAGGCATGAGGTGTTCACCGACTGGGACGTCTCCCGGGAGGCACAGAGCCTCGACCTCACGGAGACCACCGAGCAGCAGGAGGCCGCCGCTGCCCGGGCTGTCGCCCGTGCCGCCACCGGCCCCGACGACCTCCACCACCTCCTCGACGCGCTCGGCCTCCCCGCCCCCGCCACCCACCCCTCCCCCACCACCCCTGACGGAGACACCATGGACACCCCGATCACCGAGGTCACCGAGCACCCCGCCCCCACTGCCGACGTCACCGTCGAGCAGCTCCTCGCCTGGGCCGACGACCACCCCGCCGCCACCATCCGCACCAAGGCCGTACGGATCCGGGACGGCCTCCACGGTCTGCGCGAGCGCCACTCCGCCGACGAAGCCCAGCGCGCCGCGGAGGAGCGGGTCGCCAAGCTCCGTGCCGAGCTGGACCAGGCGCAGCGGGAGCTGAAGGCGGTCAAGAACCGGGCTGGTGCCGCGGGCACCGGCGCGGAGGCGGACCCCGTTCCGGTCGCGTCCGGCCGCCGGGACCGGGCGGCGATCCGTACCTGGGCCCGCGCCAACCACTACGAGGTGGCCGACCGGGGCGTCATCCCGCAGCGCGTCCTCGACGCCTACGACGCCGCCCACACCACACCACACCGGACCGGCAGGCCGGCTGAGGGCCGGTGACGGATTTCCGTGCCGCCCCCGCACCCCGAACGGGTTCTGCGGGGGCGGTCGCGGTGGTCCCTCACCACCCGCAGGGCACCGGACACACCCCGCGCCCGCGGCTACTCCAGGAAGGACACCCCGATGGGCATCATGATCACGACCACGTACGGCACCGCGCACCACGTCAGCGACACCAACCCGGCCAACGTCACCAGCTGCGACCGGTACCGGCTCTCCCTCGTCGGCACCATCACCCCCGTAACCCCCGGCTACGAGGACATCGTCGAGATGCTGAAGGGCGACGGTCACGACACCCGTCCCGAGGGATACGGGCTGATTTTCCTGGAGTCGGAGGAGTTCTCCGCCATGTACGTCGGGTCGATCGCGCAGATCGAGCGGTACCAGCGTGAGAACACCGGCGGCAACGCGGCCTTCGACGCCTCGCAGGGCGTGATGTATGCCCAGTGGCCCCACGGCAAGGGCTGGGACACCTTCCTCCCCCGCACCTACTGGAACACCAAGACCCGCGGCGGCATCGCGGACGGCATCGGCCTCATCACGGCTTTCGCGCACACCGAGATCCCGGGTGCGGAGGTCATCGTCTACGAGTTCGAAGGCACCTGGAGCCCCGGCGGTGAGCCGCATCAGCTGGTCACCTACCACTGCACCGCCTGCCACCTCGACACCGCCCACGACTCCGGACACGTGCACGAGAACACCGGCCCCACCAGCCGCCGCTGGGCCGCCCGCCAGGCCCGCCAGCACATCATCAGCGCCCACCGGCACGGCGTCAGCGGCACCAACAGCGCCTGCCGCCCCAACAACGGCGAGATGCTGCGCGTCGTGAACGCGGTCGCCCGCGACATGTGGGGCACCACCGGCAACACCCTGCCGGACACCGACGACGCCTACTGCGCCACCAAGGGCCCCTGCTCCCTCATCCGCGAGCTCCGTGCCGGGGTCCGCCCGCCCGTCTACCGCGCCTGACCGTCGACCTGGACGACATCCCCGTCCCGGCCGCGACCCCACACGAACAAAAGTCATCCCGCGAAGACACCGAAGAGGCGCACCCCCTGCCTACGACAGCAACAGGGTGCGCCTCTTCACCAATCCCCCGCCCCGAAAGGGCGGCAGAAGGAGTCCCATCATGCCTGCCTCCGCCGTCTTACGGCACTCCCCCGCCGCACTGCTGACCACCGCCGTCGTCGTCCCGCTCGCCCTGGCCGCCGTGGCGGACGGGATCCGGCTGCGCCGCCGCCTCGCCGAAGCCGGACGGGACCGACTCACCGGTGCCCTGCGCGGTGAGAGCTGGACACCCCGCGCGCAGCGGCTCCTCGCCCGCCACCACGACCAGGCCGTCGTCCTCCTGGTCGACCTCGACCACTTCAAGCAGATCAACGACACCCACGGCCACGCCGTCGGCGACCTGGTCCTCGCCGAGAGCGCCGCCCGGCTCACCGACTGGGCAGGCCCCCGCGACATCGTCGGCCGCCTCGGCGGCGACGAGTTCGCCGTCCTCACCCTCATCGACCCCCGCCACCACCAACTGCGCCTCGCCCACCTGATCCGGCTCCTCGCCGAGCCGGTCGCCACCGGTACCGGGCCGGTCGACGTCGCCGCCTCGATCGGTGCGGCCTCGCCCGGCACGGCAGGGACGACCGACCTCTCCCCGCTGCAGCGGGCCGCCGACGCCGCCCTTTACGAGGGCAAGCACACCGGCCGTGTGATCCTCGCCGGACCGCGCCACCACACCGTTCCCTCCGTCAACGGCCGCCGCGCCGGTCGCCCCGGCACCGCGACCCTGAGGCAGGCGGCATGAACCTCTCAAACCCCGACTGGATCCGCGGCAGCACCATCCGCCAGCCCTGGACCACCTGCATCCTCGCCGGAAAGGACGTGGAGAACAGGCCGCGCCCCTGGCCCGGGCCCGCACCCGTCTGCGTGACGGCATCGAGACCGCCAGCTGACCCCTGACCGAGTTGAGCGCACTCTGCGCCGCCCCAGACCACCGGAGCAGCGCTTTCAACGAGAGGATGAGGATGCTCTTCCTTGTTCGTCACGCCGAGTCCGTTGAGAACGCCACCAAGTACACCGGCTTCTACGAGAATCCCCGTCCGTGGTCCGGGCCGGCCGCGCATGTCCTGTCGCGGGATGTCGTCGGGCTGACGCCCCGTGGGTTTGTGCAGTGCCTGTGGCTGCGGGAGACGCTGCGGGACCTCACTCGTCCCGGACCGGCGATCCGCGCTTCGCAGTACCGTCGCGCCCGCGACACCGCCGCGCTCGCTCTGCCCGGTCTGCCCTGCGAGGTGACCGGGCTCCTCAACGAGCAGCACTACGGTGCTGCCACCTACATGACCAAGCAGGAGCTGTACGCGACCTATCCCGAGCTGGCGGAGGACCGGCGGAGCCGCAAGCACCTGTGGACGCCCCCCGGCCCCGGTGGGGAATCCCTCGCCCACGGTGTCCTGGAGCGGGCCACGGCGTTCGTCGACGGCCTGCACACCCTGTCGGCGAGGGATGTCGTGGCGTTCACGCACCACACCGCGATCCTCGCCCTGCGCGCGGTCCTTGAGCGCCGGCCGGTGACCGAGCTCGTCGACGAGGCCCGGGTGTGCAAGACGCCCAACGCCGCCGTCCTCATCTACGAACAGGCCGACGGCCTGTTCCACGCCCGCGGCACCGCCCGGCCGGACCGGTGAGGAGGCTGCGGCCGTGAGCGTCCTGTACGTCAACGGGCCGGTGCAGAACGGGCCCTTCACCATCGCCGGACGGCCGGGCAAAGCAGCCGGCATCCGCATTGCGGAAGCCCTCAACACCCTCCTCGGGACCGGGCCGGTCCCGCATCTGTGGAACACCGTCACCCTGGCCGGAGACCTGCGCCACCGCGCCGCCCCCGACAGGGACACCGTCGGCCGGCAGGAACGGGAAGAGCGCGCGATCGCCGCCAAATACGCGCCCGGCCCACCCCCGGCCGTTCTCACCGATACCGCGGCCGTGGTGGCCGCCCTCGCGCTGGAGATGACCGAACGCCTCCTCACGGAAGGCACCCTGGCCATCACTCCCGCCGAGGTCCGTCTCTGCACCCGCTGCCATCACATGACCGGTGCCGCCGCCCGCACCTGCCGGGCGTGCGGGCACCAGGGCTCCCGGCCCCGCACCCGCCAACTGCTGCTCTGGGAACGGCCCCCGGACACACTCGTCCTCGCACGTGACGACTTCCACGCCCACCGGGCCCGTCCACCGGGACATCTGCTGACCATCGCCCAGAACGTCCCGGAGCGGCTGATCCTGTCCCGCACCCGCGACCACGGCATCAGCCTCGCACCGCTCGGGCTCCACGGCCTGGTCCTCGACCCGCGCGCCGGCGTCCACATCGCCGCCCTGGCCGCCGCATCCCAGTGCGGCGCCGGGCGGCCGGTGATGACGGTCACCGCGAACGCCGCGGCCAACGTCGCCGCCTACGGCACCGTGTTCCGGCGGCACAACGGAACACGGCTGACGTACGCGCTCCACGGACGCGTCCCCTACAACGACGACCCTGCGGTCCTGCAGCGGCTCTGCGAGGTCCACCGCGTCAGCCCGGCACTCCGGGAACGGTTCCTCACCTGGTTCCTCCCGCTGTGCTCACTCCACTTCCGGGCAGGCATCACCCCCGCACAGCTCCCCGGCCTGCTGAAATTCTGGCGCCGCGCCCACCTGGCCCGGCAGGACACACCCGGGAGTGACGCCCTCGCCGAACTCCGGCACCGCGTTGCCGCGGGTGATATGCGCTGGGTGATGGACATCCACACCCTCCCCCTGGCCATCCCCGACCCCCCGGCCACCCACGGCTCCCCACAGGGGCCGGAAGGAACGAGCAGATGAACGACAAGAACTGGCGGTACGTCAAGAAGCGGACCGCTGCGGACGGTGCGGTGTACGTCTCCGCCGACGGAACCCGCTACCGCCGCACCGGCGGACCCGAACTCCGAGCAGAAGCAAGATTCCAGCGCCTCATCGCGGACCTGGACTACCCGGTCCCCCACATCCTGGACGAAGGCATCACCGACGACGGCCACTACTACACGGTGGAGGAGTCCCTCGGCGACCAGACCCTCCACAACCAGGCGATCACATCGCCCGGCCCCGGCCGGAACCTGCCCGACGACATCGCCGACACCGCCGCCCAGGTCGCCGCCCGGCTGCTGCACGCCCAGGCCGCCCACCTCGTCCAGCCCACACCCAGCACACTGCGGCAGTGGCTGGACCGCGCCGGATTCACCCAGAACGTCTTCCAGGAGAACCCCGACCTCGACAGCCCCCGCACCCACGCCGCGCTCCAGGACGCGCTGCACCGCCTCGGCACGGTCCCGCTGGTGCGGGGCCACCTCGACTACGGCCTGCCCAACGTCCTGCCGGCCGGAGTCATCGACTGGCAGCACCACGGCCTGGTGCCCCTCGGATACGACGCCCTCCCGGCCCTGGAAATCATCGCCTTCAAGGGCGACGCCAAGGGCTACACCGCCGACCCCGGACAGCGCCGCCGGTACCTCGCCGTCCTGGACGACGCGAGCGAGAGCACCACCGGACAACCGGTCAGCCAGCACCTCGGCGCCTACCTCCTCGTCAAGGCCTCCTTCTTCCTCGCCCTCATGCGCCCCACCGACCCCTCCCGCACGGACAAGCACCTGAAATGGCAGTACCGCCGACACCTCTTCACGAAGGGACTCGAGCAGTATGAGCGCACCTGGACGGTCGATACCGCCCTCTTCCCCAGCCTCGAAGAGTTCGCCGCTCGGCACCTCGCTGGCGACCATCCGTGACCGCGACTACCTCCTGGACCGCGCTGGGGTGATCTTCAAAGTCATCGGCGACGTCCATCCCGGCACGCACTACCTGGGCTACGTCAAGTACTACCCGGACCCCCGCGGCGACCGCACGCTCTTCGGCCGCACCTACCGGCAGAACAGCATCGTGTCCAAAGCCTTCGGCATTCTCGCCGACCGGCCCGAGTGCTACCTCTACTCCCCCACAGTGGGCTGCGTCATCACCGGCGTCCCCCGCGAGGACATCATCACCCACTACTCCTGCCGCCAGACCCTCACCGCACTGCACCACTCCCCCGACCTCCTGGACACAACCCCGGTCAGCGACGACCTCCTCGCCATCATCAACTGGATCGTCGCGGCCGGCGCCGCGGACGTCATCGGCGTGACCGGATCCTTCCTCGTCGGCACCGCCAACGCCCGCTCCGACATCGATCTGGTCTGCTACGGGCCATGCGGCTACCAGGCAGCACAAGCACTGTTCGCCGAACGCGCCCTCATCCACCCCTACGAAGGCGAGACCCTCACCCGCCTGTATGTGCGCCGCGCCAAATACATGACCGGGGGAAGCTTCGACGCCCTCATGCGCCAGGAGGCCCGCAAACTGCAGGGCCTGACAGCCGGCGCGGGCGCGCACATCAACTGTGAGCCGCTGAGGCCCGACGGCGACAAGGCATTCTCCGGGACGGTCGCCAAAGAGGTAGGCGAGATCTCCGTCCTCGCCCGCATCACCGATCACTCCGAAGGCCTGGTCACACCGGCGCTCTACGGGATCGAGGTCGACACGGTCACGGAGTCCACCGTCGACGAACCGTCCGTGTTCGCCCACCGCATCACCCACTTCCGCAGCTACCTCGGCGCCTACACAGGAGCGTTCCGCACCGGCGACACCGTCTACCTGTCCGGCAGACTCGTCCACATCCAAAACCCCCATACACACAGCGCCTTCGGCATCGAGCTCACCCCCTGGTCGGCAGCCGAATCCTTCCTCGCCAACCTGACCCGCTGAGCCACGCACACGCCGAACACACCCGCAGCACGACCCGGCAGAACCCCCACAGGCCACGCCCCATCGGGGCGCGGCTGCTGCAGTCGACGCGCTCGACAACCTCGCCACTGTGCCCCAGCACACCACCGAGGACACCGAAGCGGTGGAGGCGCAGCTCATCCTCGACCGATACGGCACCTACGCCGCCGTCAGCCGCAGAGGCACCACGGCGGCCCGGCTCCGGACCCACACCACCCAGGGGCGGCCCGCTCGCACCGAGCGGGCCGCCTCTTCCGTCCGGCCGGGAACACTCCGGCCGGACGCCCCTCGCATCCCACCCGGAGGAGCTTCATGCCCGAGATCCGCATCGCGGCCGCGACCCGCAAGGGCACCGACCGCAACAACGCCGACCGCTGGGCCCAGTTCACCAGCTCCACCGGCCAGACCGCCGTGTGCGTCGTCGACATGATCGGGCACGCCAAGACCGCGCCGAAGACCGGCACACTGATGGCCGAGACCGCGGTCCGGATCGGAGTCCAGCGCGGCGCGCTCGCCGGACTCCTCGCCGCCGGTGCCCTCGTCGCCGACGACGGGGCCGGCCCCGAGTCCGTGCCCGACGGCGTCGCAGTCCTGGCCGTCATCCACCCCGGCCGTCACACCCGCCTGACCTGGGTCGGCGACTGCGAAGCACTGGAATGGAACGGCCGCCGGCTGCGGACCCTGACCGACCCGCACACCATCGGCGTGTTCCTGCGGCGCAACGGCGACAAGACCCGCGCCCGGCTCCACAACAACTGGATCCGCACATCGCTCGCGCTCGCGACACCGACCTCGGTCGCCGAAGCCGAGACCAAGGCCCCGAGCGGCACGAGGGTCCTCCTGCTGATGTCCGACGGCATCACCGACCAGGTCAAGCGCCGCACGATCAAACACCTGACGAAGCGGTACGCCACCCACCCGAAGAAGCTCGCGAAGAAGCTCGTGGCCGCCGCCGAGAACCGCCCCTCCGGCCGCCGTGACGACGCCACCGTCATCGTCGTCACCGGCACCAGCGACTGACCAGCCGCACCGCCCCTTCCCGCCAGCCAGTGAGCGCCGGCACCAAGCGACACGCAAAGAGGCGCACCCACCGCCTGCAGAGCTCCGGGTGCGCCTCTTCCCAATCCCCGCCCACGAAGGGCGAGAACGGAGAGCATCATGCCCGCCCCGCCGCCTTACGGCAGTCCCCTGCCGCACTGGTGACCGCCGCCGTCCCGCTCGCCCTGGCCGCCGTCGCCGACGGCATCCGCCTGCGCCGCCGCCTCGCCGAAGCCGGACGCGACCAGCTCACCGGCGCCCTGCGCCGCGAGAGCTGGACAGCCCACGCGCAGCGGTTCCTCGACCGCTACCGCGACCAGGCCGTCGTCCTCGTCTGCGACCTCGACCACTTCAAACAGGTCAATGACCGGCTCGGCCACCCGGCCGGCGACCTGGTCCTCGCCGAGACCACCGCCCGACTCACCGCCTGGGAGGGGCAGCCGAGGTCTCGTCGGCAGGCTCGGCGGCGACGAGTTCGCCGCCATCACCCGGATCGGCACCGGCCGCCGCACCCTCCGCCTCGACCAGCTCAACCGCGCCCTGCGCCGGCCCATCACCACCAGCGACGGTGCCGTCGACATCGCCGTTTCCATCGGCGCTGCCTCCCCCGACACCCTCAAAACCCGCACCCTCTTCACACTGCTCAGGGCCGCCGACATCGCGATGTACGACGGCAAGCGCACCGGCCACGCCATCGAGGCCCGCCCCGAACACCACCGCGTGCCCAGCGTCAACGGCCGCCACCCGGGCCGCCCCGGCACCCACCACACAACTCCGACCGCCGCATGACACCCCGTCCCCACACGAGCGGGCCGGTCGCCGTGTCCGAGACCCGCCCGCTCCGCGCGCTCACCCTCCGGCAGCCCTGGGCATCCGCCATCACCGAACTCGGCAAGGACACCGAGAACCGGACCTGGCGCACCACCTACCGCGGCCTGGTCCTCATCCACGCCGGGCTGCGCACCGACCCGGAAGCCGCACGGCAGATGCCCCGCGACCTCACGATGCCCGCGAAGGCCGTCCTGGCCGTCGCCCGCATCACCGGCACCCACGCCGACTGCGGCGGAACGTGCAGCACCTGGGCCCTTCCCGGCCACTCGCACTGGCAACTCGCCGACGTCCTCCCACTCCCCCAGCCCGTCCCCGTACCCGGCCGCCAGGGCCTGTGGATCCCCGACGACGACCTCCGCCGCCGGGTCGCCGCCGCCCTGCCCCCGAACCCGACCGCCGACCTCGCCACCGCCCTGCCCCCGAACCCGACCGCCGACCTCGCCACCGCCCTGCACACCCCGACCTCGATACCGCCGGCACCGTGGTGCCCGACCGGACCGACCTGAATCTCACCGAAGCGGTCGTCGCAGCGGCCACGGAGGTCGGCAGGACCGACGGCAAGGTCATCGCCGCCCTCGCCGCCTCCGCAGTCCTGCTCCTTCTCGTCGTCCGCCTCCACCTCAGCGGAGCAGACCGCGCCAGCTCCCCCCACCACCGGGCCAGAAGCACCCCGCGCAGATCCGCGTCGAGATGAAGGAAGGCTGCCGACCGGACAAGATCCACAGCCTCTCCCGGGTCACCCACCACAAGCACTGCCACCACAGCAACGCCATCGACCTGACGCTGGCCGCCACCATCCTCATCGTCCTGTAGGAGACACAACGCGCACGTCAAAGAGCCCTGCTCCTTCCCAAACAGGGAAGGAGCAGGGCTCTTTCTGTTTCAGGGCCTCTGCGGCGGGCTGTGCTTCCCCTGACTGCCAGAGAGGACGCCGTCGAGCTTGTCCACCGGGTGCCAGCGCAGTTTGCAGCGGCTTCCTGGCGCAGCCACAGGCCCTGAGTGCTCGGAGCATGGGGTTTTACGGCCGTAAAACCCCATGGCGGTCGACGTGTCTCAGACCTCAGGAAGAAGCGATGTTCCGATGAGCGCTCCGGTGCTCGATCAACCGGGTGGCAAGAAGCCCGATCTCTTCCTCAGTCATGTGCTCGATCATCGCTCTGGCGAGTCCTTCGACATCCCGCCACGGAACCCTCCCCGTCCACCGAGCCGGTTCCTTGGCGCCCGCAGACGACTCACCGCGGGGGTCCGGAACATCCGGAGTATCCGAAATCCTCTTCTGCTCCAGCTCGTCAGACCGCAGAGCATCCGGCTCGGCAGAGCTTGATGCCTGCGTAGTGATGACCGGAGCACTCCCGGCCTGAGGCTGGGCCTGCTGGTCGTTCGCAGTCCTCCCAGAAGCCGCACGCGGGGGAGATGTGCCGTTCAGGCGAGACGGATCCTTGCGGTCCTTCCTCCCGGCCTTTCGGGTCGCCGCTGCCGCTTCCCGCTCCGCCTGCTGCTCCTGCCACCACTCCGCCTGCTGTTCCTCAGTCCAGGCATGGTCGCGGGCCAGCTTGCCGAGGCTGCGGGCCTTCTCGACCGGCATCCCCTTCTGTCGAACCAGCGTTTGCATTGCCGGAGCCAGATGCGTCAGCAGGACCCGCTGGGTGACCCAACCGTCGGCCCGCTCGAAGTGCTGCGCGACGGCCCGGTTGGTGCCAAACTCCGTCACTAGGGCGACGACGGCGTAAGCCTCCTCCACCGGGTCAAAATTCGCCCGGTCCACGTTCTCGGAGACGACAGCCTCTATGAACACCTTCCGGCTGGCAGCCAAATCATCGTTGATGACGCAGTCGAGAGCTCCGAGGTCCACCACAGTCGCCGCGCGCCATCGCCTTTCGCCGCTGACGATGACGACGTCGACGTTGCCGACCCGGTCCCGATGGTCGGGCCAGAGCTTCAAGTAGGCGCGCTTTGTGACGACCGGTACCGCCTGGATTTGCCGACGCTTGAGGCTGCGTCCGAGGTCTTCCAGTTGTTCCGGCGAGCCGAAATCGGTTCGCGGGTTCACGCCGTTCGGTGCCATGCGGCCGAGGGGCACACGCAAGAGGCGGCCCTCAGCCTTGGTGTCAACGACTGATTCAGGCTCGTCATTGTCGAAGAAATCATCGAACGCGTTCCGGTTGCTGGCCGCCATCACAGTGCCGCCTGCTTCTGGCGACGCAACTGGTGCTCCAGAGCCAGGCCGAGGAAGTCCTGCTTGGCCTTCGTCGCGGTGTGGTTGGACATGTACTGAGTGCAGACTCGGCCCTCCTCCAGAGCGCGAGCATGCATCCGGAAGTGCCTAATGTCCGACCGGTACAGCTCCCAGCCCTGTTTTCTGACCATGCTCTGGGTTCGCTCCAGGTCCAGACGTCCGTCACGCGGCTCCCAGTTGCTGACCACTACGCCGTAGGGCAGCCCTCGTGGCTTGATGACCCTCTCGATCGTGGTTCGGGTCGGTTTGAAGCCAGCCGGGTCTGGTTCCAGCGGAACGATGACGTCATCGGCGATGTCGAGCACCGCCCGCAGAGCATCCCCGACAGGGCCGTCACCGAGAGGGTCGATGCTCTCTCCGTCTTCGCCCAAGGGCAAGAAGCCGGGAGTGTCGATCACGATGATGCTGGCCTTCGCGCGACGCAGCTTGCGCAGGTTGCCGATGTTGCCGCTGGCCTCGATGACTCTGAACGGGACAACCCGTCCGGCCTTCTCGATACGCTCGGCCCAGTCGACGCTTGTGCTCTGAGGGTCTATCGACACCACGGCGACCTCAGGGTCCCCCTCGGCGCTCAGGGTCTCCGCGTAGACCGCAGCCAACTGCATCGCGATCATAGATTTTCCGATGCCGCCCTTCTGGTTCAGGACGACAGTGATGTGGGGCATGTACTTCTCCGAGTGCTTCCCGCGTTCCGGTACTTCGGACGGAGAGCATCATTTCAGACAGGGCATGCGATCTGGCGAAGCCCCCCTCTGAGATGTTTTACGGCCGTAAAACCAAGCCGGATGGGCAGGCCGAGAATCGGCCTCCTGGCGCGTCGCGCGTCGGACTGCTCCACCGTGCTGGCCTAATGACAGCGAGTGGTCGGTAGTCAGTACGACTGGGAGTGGGATGCCAGATAGCAGCTGCTGACGCGGCGTTCCCCTCGTCATGTCACGGCCGTCTCGTGTAAGTAGCCGACGGGATCCCGCGACGCAGACCGGCACGATGAAGGCTGTGGATCTCGACAGTCCTGCTTCCCGGCTCGGCTCGCACTCGGCGATGACGGCGGGGAGTAGCAGCGCTGCTGTGTTCCGACGGTACGCAGCTATGTGTTCGTTGTACGCGGGGTTGTGCTGGATAGTCAGGGGCTGGTGAGGATGGCGTGGGTACCGATGCGCCGCCAGACGATGTGGGGCTGCCCGGGCCGTAGCGGTATGCCGAATTCCCAGGTGGCGCGTCCGTCCGGTGCCCAGGTCAGTTCGTAGACGCCCTGCCGGGCGCACTGGACCCCTTTCACCCTGAGTCCGGAGCGGCGGTGGCCGGTGCGGAGGTCGGGGACGAAGGCGGTGCGCACGACGCGGCGGAAGCGTTCGCGCTGGGCGGGGGTGAGCCGGTGGATGTCGGTGGTGAAGCGGGGGAGCGTCTCGTACGTGGGCACGGCGATCTCCTCTGGGAAGCACGAAGCCCCCGGCGTTGCCTGCCGGGGGCGGTGGTTCTTCGGTGGGGGAGTGGTGCGTAGAGCAGGTGCGGTGCGGCGAAGAAGTCGTCTGCTGGGCGTTTTGAGGTGTGTGGGGTTGGTGTGGTGGCTGCCGCCCGGCATGCGCATGGTCCGGACGGTCTGTGCGGAGTCGTGTTCGGGGACGGCTGCCGCCCGGCCGGTCAGTGCTGAAGGACGCATTGGACCAGCGCCCCCGTGCAGGGCCGTCGAAGGCACAGTGAGGACGGCGGCCCGGACGCCGCCTCCGGCCGGGCCCGCCCCCTCGCGGGCGACTTCCGTTCCAGACCGGACAGACAACCCAGGTTGGAGACGGCGTGAACACCCCGGACCCCGGACAGCGAATTGAAAAACCGGACCGGCATCAGCGCGAAGGCGGCGATCGTTTCCACCCGCTGCGTCGTTGAACCCGGGTATGGGACTGAACTCCCGGGCTGCGCCCGGGGTCGAGGAGCGGGCGGAGATGGCGGTGGTGAGTGCCTGTCATCTTGCTGATGCGGTCACGCCCACTGCCTGGAGCGAGGCGGCGGCCGAGGACGTGCTGGACGCGATCGGCGTGCTGGCCACGGCGTTGTCCGGGATCGGCCCGGAGACCGCCGAGGCGCTCGCCGCCGTGGCGGCGGCCACCGCAGAGGCGCGCCGCCGGCTCGGTCTCCCCGCCGACCCTGACACCGCCGCGTCCGGGGAACGGGCTGTACCTGATGCTGGTACCGGGCAACGGGCCGCGTCTGGAAAGCCAGCCCGGCCCCGGGCGGGGCGGCGTGGGCTCGGGCCCGGTTACCAGGGCGTCCGCACCAGACGCTGAACCGATGGCGGTCTCGCTGCGCTGCGGTGAGCCGGTCCCAGTCGCGGGTGAAGCGGGTCAGGGTCTCGTACGTGGGCACGGCGATCTTCTCCGGGACGTGCGAAGCCCCCGGCCGGAGGTCGGCCGGGGGCGGTGGTGGCTGGTCGTGTTGAAGGGCGTCGGCGACGCGGTGGTGGTCGGGTGGGGGAGCGGTGCGCTGCTGCGTGCTGGATACCAGTGGTGGTGTTCCCTGGCCCTACCCGGCGTCTTTGAGGCCGGTGGGGTGTGGGTGGTGGTTGGCGCGCAGTATTCGCACGGTCGGGGTCAGCTCTCGTCGCGGGCGTTCATGAGGTCCCAGAACTGCTGCGCGCGGGTCATGTCGTTGGCGCAGGGGGCGCAGGGGGGGTGTCGATGCGTGTCGGGTAGGCGGACTGGTTTGACCTGACCACAGTGGTGATCCGCTCAGTGAGGGGGCGGTGGCACAGCGGGCAGAGGTCTCCGTGGAGCTGTTCTGTGTTCATGCGGCGCACTGTGCACAGGTCGGCGGCTTACCGTCGCGGGCCGATACGGCGGCCCGTCTGACGGGCGCTCCGGTAAAGGTTCGGTGATGGCCTCCCGCCCGGCGGGAAGCACCCGGGATCGGCCTCTTCCGCAGGTCAACTCCGGTGTTCCATGGGCCCGTGATCAGTAAATCGGATGTCCGCCCAGGGGACGGGTGGCGCTACCTGTTCCGCGGCGTGATGGTCGGCGACGGCCACCGCCCCGCAGGTAAGGCGCTGCGCGCCGCCCAGAACGAAGCCGGTGTCCCGCCCGGGATCTGGAGGGGCGGGGGACTGGCCGCGGTGGGCCTTGCGGCCGGGGACGTGGTGACCGAGCGGCAGGCCGAGCTGCTCCTGGGCGACGGCCGGCACCCGGACGCGGACCGGATCGAGGCCGAGCGCCTTCAGGCGGGCGACGATCCGGCGAAGGCCCGGCGGGCGACCGTGCTGGGCAGGCCCATCGAGCACAACCGCTCACCCAAGACGGAGAAGGCCAAGGAGCGCATCCCCTGGCTGGGCATGGACCTCACGTTCCGGCCGCCGCCGACGGCACACATCGCGTGGGCGCTGATGGATGACGGGATCCGTCGGGTGCTGGAGGAGTGCCAGGACATCTCCGTGGCCAGGACGCTGAAGTGGCTGGGGGAGTCGGTCGCGGAGATCCGCTGGAAGGCCGGCGGGAAGCAGCGCGCCCCGGTGAAGGACGGGCTGATCGTCGCGGTGTTCCGGCACTACGAATCGAGGGCCGCCGAGTCGAGGCCACTTCTCCACGATCACGCGGTGGTGTCGATCCGGGCCCGGCGGCGGCACGACGGGAAGTGGGGCAATCTGTCGGCGGACTCGCTGATGACCCACATCGTCGCCGCCGACACCCTTTACCTCCTCTATTTCATGGAGGAGGTGTCCGCCCGGCTCGGGTGGGCGTGGGAGCCGCGCGAGGTGACTCCGGGGCGGCGTCCCGTCATGGAGATCGCGGGTGTCGACCGGCGGCTCATCGGCTGGCAGTCGACGCGTCGTCAGCAGATCGAGGACGCCCTGTCCGTCCTCACCGCCGAGTACGTCCAGGAGCACGGGCACGAGCCGGGGGAGAAGGCCGGCTACGGGCTGGGCTGCCGGGCTGCCGACCGGACCCGCCCGCCCAAGCGCACCGAGCTCCGGTCGCTGTCCGAGCTCCGCGAGCGATGGCGGAACTCGGCGATCCGGGCCTTCGGCGCCGATGTCGTGGACCGGCTCGCGGAACGGGCGCGGGCGGCGGCCGCCGCGGTCTGGGCGCGGGTACGGCCGATGGTCGACGTCGCCCTGGCGGCCGTCGACGTCGTGGCCATGGTGTACGTGATGCGCGGCGCCTTCAAGCGCCACCATCTCCTCGCCGAGGCCCGCCGTCACCTTTCCTACGTCCTGCGCGGCCGCCCGCACGAACCCGGCCTGGACGAACGAATCGTGCAGACCGTCATCGACGACTACACCCGCCCCGTCGGCCGGGGCCTGATGATGACCGCCGACCTGAACGCCCTGTACCCGCACGACACCGAGGACCAGGCCGTGCTGCGGCCGCTGACCCGCAACCGGACACTGCCCCTCTACGCGCGGGCCCGCCTTGCCGCCCGCGTGCTGGAAGCCCGGGTTCACGCGGTGCGCCGCTCGGAGCGACTGGGCTCCCGTGCCCGCCCGCACACCGTCGCCGCGCCCGCCGTCCCGAGGTCCGGCCCGCGCCCCTCGCGCCCGGACCGGAAGACTGGCCGCGCCCAGGAGCAGCAGCAGGGGCCGGATGTCGCCGCGCTGGAGCAGACCCGCACCACGATCGAGGCCGTCGCCCAGATGGCCGCCAGGCTCCAGAACGGCGTCCGGGAGCGCGCCGCCGCCCACCGCCACCGGCCGCACCCCGCCCCGCAGGCGCCCGCGCCGTCACACACCCCGCCGCCTGGCGCGCAGCCCACGCCGGGCCGCACCCCCACCGGAGGACCCGCATGACCACACCGGACAACCCCGAGAACCCCGAGAACCGCAGGACTCCGGAGGCTCCGGAGATCCCGGGGCTCGAGGACGCCCTCGCCCGGGCCCGCGCAGCCCACAAGAAGATGACCACCGCGCTCGACGAGAACCCAGAGCCCGAACTCGATCAGGACCCGGGGTGGCAGCCGGTGTGGAAGCGCCCCCGGAAGCACAAATCGAAGGCTGCGCAGAAGCAGGAGCTGCGCAAGCAGCGACGGCGGCTCCAGGACGCCGCCAAGCGCCGCCTCGCCGCCGGGAACACGCGCCGGCCCCGCCCCCGGCAGAACCGGATCGGCAACGCGGCCGCACGCCGCGACG
The DNA here is from genome assembly GCF_039532665.1 of Streptomyces amakusaensis. Lineage (NCBI taxonomy): Bacteria > Bacillati > Actinomycetota > Actinomycetes > Kitasatosporales > Streptomycetaceae > Streptomyces > Streptomyces amakusaensis. The sequence goes on from NZ_BAAASB010000029.1 coordinate 46,514, forward strand.
CCCGCGCCTTGTCCCGGGTGCGCCACTCCAGCGCCTGGCTGTGGTGACGATGCCGGGCATCGTCCACCGAGTGGGCCCCACTCTGGTGCGCCGGATGACGATGGACACCACCGCACCGGGGTGGTGGCGCGCTATCGTCTGCAAGTAGCCGTGTTCTGTGGTTAGTTCGACGTGTATGGACCTGCGAGGGATCATGCTTGCTCAGAACGGTATAGCCGGTTTCGAAGTCGTGATCCTGGTCATGCTCGGCCCTGCGTTCGGGATTGTCCTCGCTGTGTTGATCGCGCGTGAACGGTGCACCCCGCAGCAGTGGCTCTTGTGGTACCTCGGTTTGTTTGCCCTTATGCTCGGCGTCATCGCGCTCTTTGGCCTCACCTAGGCAGGGCCGGCAGAGCCGAGCCGTCGTGGCCGAACACGGTGCCGTGGACCGCACCGCCGGTGCCCACCGGCAGGGGCCGAGGCAGCATCCGACGACGATGGCTGGGCCCTGTCCCGGCTGCCCCACTCCAGCGTCTGGCTGTGGTGACGATGCCGGGCATCGTCCACCGAGTGGAATCCACGATGTTCAGTATCCAGTGGACGATGCCCGGCACCGGATGCAGAACATCGAATGGATTCCACCAGGTGGAAGCCACTCCGGGGTGCACCGGCTGACGCTGGAATCCACTCCCGCGCGCATCACGATGCTCCGCACGACACCCGGCGCGCCTCCCGACGATGCCCGGCACGCGCGCCACGATGTCGGGCATCCGATGCGCCGCGCGCCGGACCACCGCCCCACCGCACCGGGCGCACGGCGCGCGGTGGCGGGCTCTCTATCACAGCCCCCTTGACCACGATCTGATCGGTGGCCGGGACCGGCGCTGTCAAGACATCTCAGGGGGCTATGAAGTCAAGCCGCCTGCTCGGCTGGAGGTGGCAGGATCGGTGTGAAGGCGTGCTGTTCGTCGAACGGCTGTCGGGTCTTGAGGCAGTGGTGGAGCTGGCCGAGGAAGCGGTTCAGCAAGTGCCTCTGTGCGGCGGCGTGCCAGTCGCCGTGCTCGCGTCGGCGCCGGTAGTGCGCGTTCGCTCCTGGCGAGGCGGTGAGGGCGGCGAAGGCCCAGAGGAAGCCGGCATTGATGAGGCGGTTGTTCTTGACGAACCGGCGGCCGACGAATCGCTTCTTGCCGGAAGCCCTGGTGATGGGGGCGGATCCGGCGTATGACTTCAACGCTCTGGCGTCGGCGAACCGTGACCGGTCGTCGCCCAGCTCGGCGAGGACGCGGGCGCCGAGCATGGGCCCCAAGCCGGGGAAACGCGCGGCCGCCCGGACCTGGACAAGGGGTGGCTGAGTTCCCGGCCGGAGCCGGACAAGGGGGCAGGCCGCCGGTGCGCGCGATCCGAGCAGCGGGCATCGCGTGCGGTGCGGAACATCGGACGCTCGACATCGTGGCGTGCACGAGAGTGCCGGAGATCGTCAGTCGGTGCGCATGATCCGGAAGGCGGGCATCGCGTGGTGAGCCAAGGGCTGTGTCAGGGCAGGCGGGGCGGCGGAACTGGGTTGCGGCGGAGCCAGTGCTGGAGTTCCCGGTGGCGGTACTGGTACCCCGCCCCGCTGTACCGCAGCAGCCCAGCGCCTACTGCCCAGTCCAGGAAGCGTGCCAGCCGGAAGGGCAGGCGCCCCAGCGAGCACACCAGAAACAACAGATATCTGCGTGAAGCCGTGCTGGCCGTTATCACCACCGTGAGCCCGATGATGAGCCCGGCCGTCAGCCCGAACGTGAGCCCGGCTGCGCTCCCGGCCAGGATCCCGATGATGAGCCCGATGATGAGCCCAGCCACGATCCCGGTTGTGATTCCCAGGAGGGCGTCGCTTCTCATGGCCGCCCGCGCTCCCCGGTTCGCGCCCGGCTCACCCACTGTCACGGACGAAATCCCGATGGTGAGCCCGGCCACGATCCCGGCCATGATCCCGGCCGGTGTGCCGGTTGTGGTGCCGATGATGGTCCCGGCTGCGAGCCCGGACACGATCCGGCGCTTGGCCCCAGCCTGCCGGAACGGGTTGGTCCAGTGCTTGGGCGCCCCGGGCTCCCTGAGGACAAACGCCCCCGCCGCCACGGCCATGCCCACAATGGGGGCAGTCGCCTCCTGAGGGGGCGGAGCGAGGGACAGCAGGCCGCTGAGCACCGCGAAGCCGGTGAGAAGGGCGTCGGTCGCTTTCACACGCACGCGTCCGGCGAGGAGCCACAGTTCGTGCAGGAGCAGGTCGGTTCCTTCCGGTCCGTGTCCCCCCGGGACCGCTCCGGGTGGACCGCCTGCCGTGCCGACCGGGTCGAGATGGACGGCCAGACGGTGCAACCACCGGTGGATCTGTTCGGCCGTGTACCGGTTCGGGTTGGGTGCGGTGCGGACGGCGGCGGGGATGTAGCGGGCGAGGAGATGTTCGTCGACCGCCCTGGTGTCGGGCAGCGCGAGGAGGTCGCCCGGGTCGCCTTCGCGGTGGTAGACGGTCGCGGTGAGGCCGAGCCTCCACGGCGTCGACAGCACTCCGGCCAGCACCCCGGTGGGTTCGGCAGCAAGATGGTCGGTCAACGGCTGCCACCGGAGTTCGTCGAGCGCACGGCCGGCCAGGTACTCCCCGGCGTCGGTGACACCGACAGGCGCGACTTCGATCCGGGCCGCGTCCACCACTGCCGCCTGCGGATGAAGCACGTCGTAGTGTGCGGTGCGGCAGGTCAGGATCAGCGGCCCGGCCTCCCGCCCCCGGTGGTACGCGTTCAGCGCCTCCACCACCGCAGTGGCCCGCGGCGCCGCCGGGTCCGGTATCCCGCCGGGGCCCGGCGCGTCCATCTCGTCGAGGCCGTCCAGGACCGGCAGCACCAAGCCGTGCCGGACCAGCCCCTCCGCCATGCCCCGCGGCCAGTCGTACGCCTCCACCAGCCGCTCCACCAGCAGTTCGGGCAAGGCATGCCGTTCGGTGTCCCACCGCGACAGCGGAACCCGCACCGGCACCGGATCCGCCTCCCCACGCCCCTCGACCAACGCCAGCAGGAGTTCCAGCGCCAACACCGTCTTCCCGGCCCCTCCGGCGCCGGTGATCACCAGACGGTCCGGCCGGGTCTGCCGGTAGTAGGCGGCGATCTCCGGCAGCGCCGGCCCTCCGGGGCCGTCCACGAACAACCGCCCCGCGCCCGGCGCCACAGCCGGGCGCGCCCCGGCGGGGTGGAGACGGTAGACGAGGTTGATGCGCCGGGTGTCATCCCCCAGCAACTGCCGCCGCACCGCGCCCTCCCCGGTCTCCACCTGCTTCGCCAGCGTGCCGGCCCAGCCCCGGGCGAGCGCGACGTCCGCGAACGCGGCGGTATTGGCCTGCGACTGCTTCCGCAACGCCACCACCGCCACCAACCCCGCCACCACCGCCAAACCGACCGCAGCCAGCCCCGCCGTATCGGAAGCCTTCAACCCGCCATGACTCAGCTGCCGCCCCACATACCCGGCACACGCCAACGCCACCAGCACACACACCACACACATCAGCAGCCACACACGCCCCTGGCGGCGCCCTCCGAGTCCCGTCACAACTCGACCCTGTACCACCCGCCGTCCACTGCGCAGCCGGTTTCCGCCTCCCGTGACCACACGGATAAAACTGCCCGCCCGCGCTGGCCAGCCAAGAATCAACACAGCTTCGGGCCAACTGGCTTCGAGCCAGCGTTGGTCACCTACGAATCAGTGCCACATCGGTTGGTCACGATGCGGTGACGGTGGAAGGGTTTCCCGGGGCCGGTGTCACACGGAGCCCGACTTTCGCACCTGTAGGAGGTGAATGGCGGGATGGGCCCGCCCCACTCTTCAGGAGCGCCTGTGGGCACTACAGATGGCCCCGAGTATCCCCTTGACCGCACCGGGGAGGCCCCCTCCACGAGCCCCTCCGTCGTTCCCTCCGCGCCGCGCGCTCAGCGGCCGGGTGTTTCCTCAGGTCAGACCCGGCGGACAGGGGGGCGTCGCAGCGTCGACATCCCTCATGTAGATGTAGCGAGGCGTCCTGAGCACCGGAGGACTTCTACCGAGCCCCGACGCCAGGAGATCCTGCAAGCACTCGGGATCTTCCAGCGGGCCACGCCCGACCAGCTCTGGAAGCTGACCCGCCCCGGCAACCGGCACGACAAGCTCGTACGGGACAACCTCCTGGATCTGGAGGACCACCAGCTGGTGCGGATCGAGTCGGTGCGGGAGGACCAGCGGCAGGTGTGGGTGCTGACCAAGCGCGGCCACGTCGAGGCGAAGCGGCTGCTGGAACCGAAGGGCATACGGGTCTCCGCACTGCGCAAGCAGGAGTACAACCCGGACACGGGGAAGCTGCTCGGTGCCGCCTACGACGACCACGCCGCCGCGGTCACCTCGACCGCCGCCGAACTCCACCAAGCCGGGGTCGGCCACCGGCTCGGCTTCCAGACGGAGATCGGACACCGGCTCCCAGACGGCTACGTGCAACGGGCGGACCTGGTGGTGCGGGCACCGGAGGCCGGGGTGCCGGTGCTGCTGCTGGAGATCGACCGCCGCACCGAGGACGCCCACGAACTGGTGGCCAAGCTGCGCCGGTACTGGGAGTGGGGCTGGCTGCTCCCGAAGGACGCGGACAAGCGCACCGTCGACCTGGTCCGCTCGCGGCCGGACGCGATCGAGGAGGTCGTCGGCCACGAGGAGCGGCTGTGGCGCCGGGTCTATCCGCCGACCGGCCGGGAGGGCCTGGTGCCGCTCGGGTTCGTGTTCGCGGACACCACCACCGCGAAGGTCGACAACACCATCGCGGTGCTGGAGGAGTACGGCCGCCGCTACTGGGCGCCGCGCCGGTACGACTCCCTCTACGAGAACGCGGTCACCGCGCGGGACTACAGCCAGGCGGTGCCCGTCGTCGTCACCACCCTGGAGCAGCTCCAGGAGCACGGCGCGGACGCGGCGGTGTGGCGACGCCTCGGGCGGACCGGTCAGCAGACGCTGACGGAGGCGCTCACCAACCCCGATGGCCACGCTCTCTACCGCGCCCAGGAGGCCCGCGCCCACGCGCAGGACCAGGAGCACCGCGCCGCACGGCGGGAGGCGCAGCGCCCGGTCTGTACGCGGTGCGGGCACAAGTTCACCGACGAGCGCTGGGAGGCCACCACCGCGCGCGGCGGAGCCTGGACGGCCGGGGACCTGACCGTGTGCGGCACCTGCCACACCGACGACATCGCCCGCCAGGAGACTGCTGCCGAAGCCGCCCGCCTCCAGGCCGCCACGCCGCCGGAGCCGGAGGACGGCCCCGAGCCGGACCGGGGCCGCGGCTGGTTCCGCCGGCGGACCTGACCCGGGCAAGCCCGAAGGGAGCCTGAACAAGCCACGCCGCCCGCCGGGCCGGGCGCGACCGCCCGCCCGGCGGGACGGCTCGTGAAGTCGGGGCACCGCCGTACGGGAGAGATGCAGCCGGGCTCGGCCGTACGCCGGTCCCAGGCCCTAGACAGGGCTCATGAGACGCAGCAGAGAAGAGACCGCGCCCCAGGATCTGGCGGGCGACCTGTGGCACGCGCTGGTCCAGCTTCAGCACACCCATCCCGACCCGGTGGGCCGTGTCGGGCCGCTCGCCCGCCCCGCCGGGCTGCTGTCCTTCACCACGGCCGCCGACACCATCCTCGCGGCCCGGGTGCAGCTGACCGGCGCGGAGACGATGCACGAAGTGAACGAGACGCTCCGCGCGATGACCGGCCATCTTCCCCACGCCCACTTCACCGGCCCCGGCGTCGCCCTGGAGCTCACGCTTGGCAGACGGCAGGAGCTCCCGGTCCACGCGGCGCACACCGCCGGCCTCACCCGGCTCTTCCGACACGCCGCCGGCACCATCAGGGCCCGCACCACACCGGGGGGCGGCCGGTGCTTCCACTGCGACGGGACCGGACGGGCCCGCCCGCTGTGGGAACCGGCGGCCGGGCACGCCTGACCGGAGGCCCTGGACAAGCCGTCCTCGAACGGTGGGCTTGCCCGGCCCGCCCCCGCGTGCTGAGGTGGTGCCCGCGCGGCCGGACGTCCCGGCCGGGCGTGCGCCCCAGCGGTGACCGCCGGTCACCCGCACGAGACGCTCCCGGCAGTGAGGCCCGCCATGCACACCAGCACTCACACCGTCCTGCACGACCCCGACGGACTGATCGAGGCAGAACTCCCGCTCGACCGCGAACCGTACGAGTGCCTCGTCAAGGCCGTCCTCGCCTGGACCGGCGAGGACACGCTCGCCGTACGCGACTACGAGCAAATCGGCCTCCAGCTCACCGGCCACGCCCGCGCCGTCGCCTCCGATGTACGGCGCCGCGCCGACCAACTGCCCAAGAGCAGCGGGCCCCGGGCGCTCGCCGACGTCGTCCTGCGCGAGGCAGAAGGCCGGTTGTCCGTGACGGTGGAAGGCACGGTGCGCTGTGTCCAGAACCGCGCCCGCCTGGTCCGATCCCTCTATGAACGGCTGGACCGCCTGGTGGCCGCGCTCGCTCCTGAGCGGGAGGCACCGACCGTTGGCTGACCCCCACTCCGCCCTCGCCGTAAAGCCCCTGGCCAGGCATCGGTACACGGACGTGATCGGCAAGGTTTCGGCCACCGTAGGCGATTACCTGGCGAGTGCCGGACCGCTGCGGATACGGTCGATCGATTTTCCGGCTGGAGATTTCCGCCGGCGGGGAAGTATCCGGTCGGCATGTCGTCGCATCGCGGGTGGGGGTGGTTCGGTGGGCAGCACCGAACAGCAGATCGAGGAGCAGCTGGCGCAGCTGCAGCAGAAGGTCGGCGCTTGCCGTGCCGAGGTCCTGAAGCACGACGTCGACGACGACCGGTTCGCGGTGGAGTACGCCCGGCTCGTGAACTCCATCAGCAAGCTGGTGGAGTTCGAGAAGACGATTCCGGAGCGTCTGGCCGAACCCGAGCGCAGACGCAGTGAGCGCATCGTGATGTGGTCCTGGCGCGGCCAGGCGGCCATCGGCGCCGTGCTGATCGCGCTCGTCTTCGTCCTCGACCGCTCGGCCTGGTGGCTGGTCCTGCTGGTCCCGCACTTCGCGGGCACGGTGGCCGGCTGCTTCCAGAAGGTCGGCGTCGAACAGCACAGTGACCGCCGCTTCGGAGCCGTCGCACTGCACGTGGTCGCGCTTCTGATGGCCCTCATCAGCCTGAGCGTGATCAGCCGGTGGTTCATCATCGCCGCGGTCTTGGGCTGGATGCTTGTCGCCGGGGCCACGGTGGACAGCACGGACGCCGACCCGAAGGAGGCGCGACGGTGAGCGACGACTACGGTCACCAGGTCCGCCGTCTGGAGAGCCGGACCGGCGGGATGGAACACGAGCTGTACTCGCTGCGCTCGAAGCTGGGGGAGGTCGAAGACCTCGACTACGAGCTGCGCAACATCCGCGGCGACATCCGCAGCGTCGAGGACGACCTCGGCACCGTCCGCAACGACCTCACCGAACTGGACGAGGACGTACGCGGCGACATCCGGGGCACCGAGCGGGCCCTCAAACGGCTGACCGGCCGGGTCCAGGCCCTCGAAGCGCACCTGCTCGCCGCGGGCGGCACTCCGCTCGCCGACCTCGACACCATCGACCCGGAGTGGAAGAAGCTGGCCAGGGCCGCCGGCCACGGCTGGAACGTACGCTCCGGCCTGCTTCCCGGACACCAGCGCGAGGCCCACCGCCTCAAGATCCGAGAGTACGAAGCAGCGGTCGAAGAGCGCGACGAGCACCGCGACAAGGTGGTGGAGGCCTCGGGCGTCCTGGCCAGCCAGCCGCGTACGTCCCGCGAATTCAAACAGGCCGCCATGGACTTTGGCAGGTCCCGTCCCCTTGCCGAGATCCACGATCAGCGGGCCAAGAAGCTGGCCGGCCCCGCCCAGACCGCGCAGGCGGCACTGGCCCAGGACGACTTTCTGCTGCAGGCGAAGGCGTCGCTGATCGAGCAGGGCGACAAGGCGGAGCGGGAGCTGAACCGGCTGCTGCGTGGCCGCCTGGCCGACGCGGTCCGCGACCGCGCCCTGCTGCCCATGTGGTTCGTGACCGTGCTCGGTCCCGTACCGCCGGCGCACAAGACCCAGGAGTGGATGGACCTCGCCACCCAGGTCCTGGCCTACCGGGTCACCTACGAGATCACCGACCAGGCCGTCGCGCTCGGACCTGCGCCCGACACGTACGTGCCGCGCCGCACCGAGTGGCACCGCGAACTCACCAAGGACCTACGCCGCTGGTAGCCCGCACGGTGACGCCTGCCCCCGCCTCAAGGCCCGTCTGCCCTGCCGCACAAGGGCCCGCCCGGGCGGCAGGACACACCTCTACACCCGCGTGATTCGCTCCTTGGCGGCCAGGCACCGTGAACGCCGTGGGCGTGCTGCCGCACACGCCGTCGATGTACCGGCACCTGTCCTCCCACCTCGCCCGGGCCCGCCGCGAGGGCCGCTTCCCTAACCTGATCGACACCCTGCGCGAAGTCCGCGCCCCCCCGGCCCTGGCCGGACGCGGGCGGGTTCCTGCGCGAGAGCCCCGACTGGTTCGGCCTCGACCTCACGAGCGGCCAGTCGCAGGCGCTCTACGTCGCCGCGGAGAAGGACACGCTCTGGCAGATGTTCACCACCTGGCTCGCCGAGTACGGCATCCCGGTCCTGGTGGTCCGCAGCTTCGCCTCCCAGACCGAGATCGGCCACCGGCTCGCGGACGGCTACGTGCAGCGGGCGGACCTGGTGGTGCGGGCGCCGGACGCCGGGGTGCCGGTCATCCTGCTGGAGATCGACCGCCGCAGCGAGGACGCGCAGGACCTGGTCGTCAAACTGTACTGGTACTGGGAGTGGGGCCGGCTGCTGCCGAAGGACGCGGACAAGCGCACCGTGGATCTGGTCCGATCCCGGCCAGACGCGATCGAGCATGTCGATTCAGGATGCCTGCCAGGCGGTGCCTCCGGGAATCCGCTCACCCGGGGACCTGCCGCTCAGCACCGTCCTCACCGGGACACAGCGCCCTCCCCAGGAACTCCTGGCAGATCTGCCCCACCACGACCTCACCGCTCCTGAGCAGCAACTCGTCCGGATGCTCACCCTCCTCGTCCGCGACGCCGGGGGATCCTCTCAACGCCATCTACGTCCTGATGCTCGTCACCTCGGTGATCAAGCTCTTCGACACCGAGCTGCCTCGCTGACCTGATGGCAGCGGGGCCGGAACAGATTGTCCTGTCCGGCCCCGCTGTTCACCTGCTGGAGCGGATGTAGGGCCCCGAACAAGGGTGCAATCGTTTCCGGCTGCTGGTGGTCTGGATAGGCGTCAGCGGGTGTGGAGCCAGATGCCGCCGTACGTGACTAGGGCTCCTCCGACGGCAGTTGCTGCGCCGCGGAGCAGGTAGAGGCCAGCCTCGTTGCGCATGCGTCGCGCGCGTGCCGCCCACCGCGAGGTGCTGGGGGGTTTCGGTGCTGGAGTCGGACCCGTACTCTCGGTCATGGACTTGCGCTTCTCCTTCGTCGGGGATGCTTGGTCTTCTGCAGACGGCTCCCTGCCCACCAGGGGGCCGTCGCTGTTTCCGGTGACGACACTGCCGTTGTCCACCCATTGAGACGGTGCTGCGTCCCGTAGTGCGGATGACATCAACGAAACCATCCCGAATGGCGCTCTGACCAGCGAAAACAGTGTTTGGCTCAAGAAAGTTCCTCTGTGCCTTCGCAAGGTGAATTATGTAGAAGTGGTGTCTTCCCAAGGCTTAATGAGCTCCCATCAGCTGATGGTGGTCTTTTCTTGCTGTTGATGGGTGTCATGCTTCGCCCAAGCTAGGCTGTGCAGGTTCAAGTTGGCTGTAGTGAGCGGGAGTTAGGTGTGCCCCAGATTCTGCGAATGCCGAGTGAGGATGATCTTCCGCGCGGACCCAGGAGGGCCTTCGTGAGCGAGCTGTTCACCTACTTCCGCGCAGCAGGACGCCCTTCACCGGCCAGCATCGCGGCAGCCGCCTCTCAATTGCCTCAACCCGCCCGCGTAACGGTGAGCCGTGAAACGGTCCGCAGGCTCCTCAAAGGCGAGGCCACCAGCACATGGCCCAAGGTGAAAGCGGTACACCAAGTTCTCTGCCAGATGGCCGACCACGACCCGACATGGAGGAGATTCTCCGACTCCTCCGAGTACGACGAGGACAACGACACCCGCACCCTTCGCGAGTACATCCGCGATCTGTGGAATGACGCTGTTGACGGCGTTGAGATGGATCACGGCTCCTCTCAGCCAGCGCCGGTTCCCCAGCCGACATCGCCGCCCGCCCCGGCAGGGAGCTGGGGGAGCGGTGCACCCTCAGGGGGGTGGGACGCTTCGCAGCAGCCCCTGGATGATCCCTGGGCCACCCAAGCACCACAGAAGAAGACCAGCAGTCCACAGTCATATAGCGACGAACCGCCCTTCTGAGTACGGGCGCCCCGGTGTGCTCGGCATCCGTGCGGCCGGGACCGCTGTGCCTACGCCCATCGCATGCCGATCTTGTACAGCTGCTCCACCCGTTCTGGCGTGAGCGTCGCGGCCCGGCTGCCGCTGGTTCCCGACCCACGCGCCGAGTCGGAGCTCATGCTCCTCCTGGTCTTCGCCGACGGTGATCTGTTCGAGTGCTTTCTCGGCACGCGGAGGTGGCCCTCGCGCTGGTAGTACTGCTTGGCGGCCTGGTGGTTGAGTGGCCATTTGTCGGCGTGTGTACGGCGCGGTGGGGGCTTCTCGTCCTCGGTCGCGGGGGTGATGCCGAGGACGTGTTCGCACATCCACTGCTGCACCGCCGTCAGCTTGTCCCAGCAGGGCCCGGGCCGGACGGAGCGGACCCACCGGCCGAGTTCCTCGCCCTGGTGCAGGACGACGCCGGGTTCGGCTGGCAGCGGGCGGCCGGCCTCTCGGTGGAGGCGGGCGAGGTGGAAGGCGTGCTGCTATTCCACGGGCCAGGCCGGGCAACCAGGACGGGTCGATGTCCTTCAGCTGCTCCCGCCGTGCATCCGACAGTGCCCCGGCCGCCGACTCCACGGGCAGGCCCTCGGCACGCCGCTGTCGTCGGGCGTAGAAGTGCCGGTTGTCGGCGATCCACTGCCCCAGCGGGAACCGGGCGAGGGAGGCTGGTCGGGGCTGGGCAGGGCTTCAGCCACTTCGGCCGCCCTGCAACGCAGGTGCGACGCCACCGTGCAACATGAGTGCAACGTGCCCGGCGTTTCATGCCTGACCTGCGGGTATGTCCGCAGCAAGCCGGGGCGGTCCGCGCGTTGTACCCGGCGTTGCAGGGTCTCGCGAACATTCCGGGGCCGGACAGCCGGCCTGCCGACAGCACGCGGCCCCGGGCCCTGTCGACGGGCCCGGGGGCCGCGTACGGCGGCGGGGGAGCACCTGCGTCGCTTGTACGGTGCCCGCGGGTTCAGGCGGGCGAGGGCGCGGGTGCGGGTGCCGGAGGCGGGGCCGCGAGCGGGGAGCGCCGGCCGTTCTCCACCGTGCGGAGCTGGTCCCAGTCGATGTCGGGGTGGGCGGGGACGATCGCGTCGACGGAGGCGGTGGTGTAGAGGGGGATGTCGACGGCTCCGGCCCGGCTGGTGCCGAAGCGGGCCTCGACCGACTGCGGGGAGCGGATCCAGCCGAGCCGGACCATGTGGGCGAAGTCCACTTTACCGAGTCTCGGAGTGTCCGGAACGGTGATGACCTGGGCTGATGCGTGGCGTAGGTGTCCGTGACGTGAGGGTGTCCCGTGTCGGTTGGCCTGCGAGGGCTGCTTCGAGGGTGTCGGCGTGAAAGCACAGCGCTGCGCTGAAGGCTTCACTGGCGGGGTGGAGGCCGAAGTGGGCGGCGAGGGCTTCCTCGACGGTCTCGTCGCATTCGTCGAGGAACTGCTCGACTTCGCGCAGCAGCGTGACCAGGGACTGGGCCTGCTGAGCATCGAGAACGACGGGGCCCGGGGCGGGTTGGAGCGTCATGGCTGGTCCTGTTCGAGGAGTTGGACTTCGAGGTCGGCGATGCGCTTGTCGGCGAAGCGGAGGTTGGAGCGGGCGCCTTCCAGGCGTTCCTGGAGGGCCCGGTGTTCCTTGGTCACCTGATGGACCTGGCGCTTGAGGGTGGTGTTCTCCGTGACGAGCTGCTGGACGGACTCGCCGGGGACCATCTGGTCGAAGTCCCGCAGGTGTCCCAGCAGTTCTCCGATGCGGCGCCGCTGCGCGAGGATTTCGTTCTGGCAGCGGGTCAGTTCTTCCTCGGCGTTGAGTGCCCGCTCTCGCCACGTCGCTTCAATGCGGTCGTGCTCGTCCTGGACGGCCCGGTCATGACGGCTCTTGCTGTCGTGAACGGCGGTGTGGACGAGTGCGCGGGCCTCGGTGTTCTCGTAGAGGAATGTGGTGGAGACACCGGCGCGCTGGGCGATGGAGCGGACGGTGAGCCGGCCGCGCTCGCGGCGGAGCTGGCCGATGGCCTTGCCGACGCGGTCGAGCTTGTCGAGGGTCTGGCGACGGCGGGCGGCCGTAGCGGCTGCGGTCTGGCCCTCGGCCGAGGTCATGATGCTGCCGTCATGCCGTCTGCTTCCTCGTGGGAGTCGTGGTCGCCCTCGTGGCGAGCGAGCTCGTTGGCCCGGAAGGCGGTGGACCAGACCCTCCCGAAGTAGTCCTGCGGCCGACGGAGGTCGAGGTCGAGGGCGTCTTCGAGGAGGCCGACTGCGGACAGCGCCTTCTCCAGTCCGTCGATCGCGCGGGCCGTGGGCTCGAACACCTGGTGAAGGTATTCGGTGGTTGCCTCGTCGGGAGCGCGTTCGGCGAGCGCGCGCCACTGTTCCCGCTTGCGCTGCCAGTAGACGAGGTCGGCCCCGGACAGGACGAACTTGTCGCAGTTGTGGCAATCCATGTTCCAGGGGCAGGTGTTGCCGTCGACGACGGGCTGGAAGGTGCAGAAGCCGCCTTCGGCTGGGGTGGATCTGCGGGTGAGATCGATGACGAGGGCCTCGGCCTGCTCGCGTGTCATCGGCTCGCTGCCCGACAGGAGTAGACCTGGCTGGGATGATCCGGGTCCGGCGACCCAGACGGCGTTGAGTGCGTCCGTCAGGCGGGGGTCGGTGTTGGCGATATGGGTGTAGTGCTCGGCCATCTTCTCGGAGACCTGTCCGAGGTAGCGCTTGATGTGGCTGAGGTTGGCGCCGTTGCGCAGGAGGTTGGTGGCCAGAGTGTGGCGGGCCTGGTGGGGGACATAGGCGCCGAGGTCGAGGCCGTCCATCCAGGAGCGGAAACAGCGGCCGAACCAGGCATGCGTCACGCTTTTCCGCCCGCTGGTGTTGGCCGAGCGCCGGGGAAACAAGGCGAGCTCGCGCCGTTCCTGGCTGGTGGGCTGGCGGCCGTTCTGCTGGACGAAGCGGGTGATGGTCTTGGCCTGCCGGTGCTCGATCTTCTCGAAGAGCCGCTCGGGGATGCGGATGGCCTCGTCGTAGTTGCCGACCTTGGTCTGGTCATGCCAGAAGAGCGGGATCTTGTTGAGGCGGCTGATGCAGTCCAGACGGACGCTGGAGACCTCGCTGCCGCGGCGGCCGGTGAAGACGAGCGCCTCCCAGATGTCGCGGAGCCCGCGGTCGTCGACGTCATGCTCTTCCAGCAGCTGCAGGTTGTCCTCGGCGGCCAGGGCGCGTGCGACGTTGTCGGGGAAGGGGCGCCGGCGGCCCGACTTCGCGGTGGAGTACGGAATGGCGATGAGGAATTCTCGGGCAAGACCGAGGCGTTCGGATTCACCGCACTCCATCGCGGCCCGCAAGATCTGGCGGGCGCCCGAGAAAGTCGCAGCCACCGTGCTCTTGGTCACCGGGGTCTGCTCGAACCGCGAGCCGTTCAGATGCAGGCCCAGGGACCGCAGCCTGTGCGCGGCGCGGTGCCGCTGGTCGGCCACGAACGCGGTGGCATGGTCCTTGGTCAGCAGGGTGGGGGTATGGCCTCCATCCGGTGCCTGTGTCTCCAGGAAGGCGCTGAGCTCGACGCATCCCCGTCTCGGAATGGTGAGTGTGCTGATGGCGCGTGGCGGGTTGGCGGTCAGCCGGGCGTCCAGGAAGTCCCAGAGGAGATCACGCAGCCAGCGCTGAGTGACGGCGGACAGGTCAACGACCGCACCGCGGTGGCGGATGCGGACGCCGTAGAGCTCGGTGTCGATGAAGCCGGCGTCCTTGGTGTCCGCGCTCGTGAAGTAGACGTGCCGCAGGTAGCCGAGCATGACCTTGACGATGTGCCCGGTGTGCCCGCGTCCCTGGGCGAAGTCGAAGTCGGCGAGCGAGTCGACGTTCTGCTCGCGGCATTCGTCGGCCACGTGCTGGATCCAGGCAACAGGCCAGCCCCGGCTCTCGTCCGGATGCTGTGTGTAGCGGAACATCGCCCACTTGATCTCGGTCTTCACCAGCGGGCGCAGGCCCAGTAGGGACAGCTTCCCGTTCATCCATGTCACCGGACGCGTGCGGGTGCACCACGCCGTGAAGGCAGCCTTGTCGGCGTAGGTGATGACGGGGTGCTGCCCGTGCTCCAGGTGCCGGGGCGCCCAGTCCGGCGGAAGTTCGGCGCCGCCGGGCTTGCCCGCTTTCACGTAGCGGTAGCGGTGGTGACGGCAGAGGCCGAGTGAGTGATCCGCGGTCAAGGGGCAAGCCAGCACCTGGCACTTCCCGAAGCCGGAGAAGGGCTTCTGAGTGGCCAGCCAGACCTGAAAGTCGGCCTCTTTGCCCCGGCCGCGGCGGAGTTTGCGGTAGCCGAGCCAGCGTTGCGTGTGCAGGTAGCACATGCTGTCCTGGCCCTTGGCCGGCAGATCCGGGCAGAGCCGGCACGGGGGCGGGGCCAGCAACTTCACTGAGGTCAGGGGCTCGGCGGTGCTCAGGAAGTCACCGATGTGCCCGCCGTCCTTCTGCCAGGACTGCCACTGCTCGTCGTGAACGGAACAGAACCGTGCTTTGCCTGACGACTTCGCCCGACCGCAGTCCGGGACGCGGCACGACCAGCCGTAGACCGGGTGGTCGTGCGGGAGGCTGATGATGTCCGGCCGGAACAGCGGATCGAAGTCGGGTGCGTGGATCAGGGCCTGGAGCATCTCAAGCCGGTCGGTGACCGTGCGAGTGGCGTGAGGACTGCTGACCGCGGCCAGCGCGAGGGTAGTCATTCCTGTTCACCCCAGACCGTGCACAGGGCATGGACGAACTCCGGCGAGTGCTGGTCGGGATGGCCATAGACCTCGTCGACGGTCTGCACCGATGCCCAGTTGCCCGCCTCCTTGGCGACGTACGGGTCGTTGCCGGAAGCGTCGAGGACGTCATTGGTGAACTGGTGCCGGAACGCATGCGGCTTGATCCTTCCCGGCAGCTCTGCCCGGCGGCCGGCCCGGCGGAGCATCCCGCGGGCGGCGTCGGCGGTCCAGGGCTCGCCCCGGCGCGGTCCGGCGAGCTGGATCATGAGCATGCCGTGGCCGGTGGCGTACTGCCGGTACTCCGTCGTCATGTACTGGAAGTAGCTGCTGATCATCGCCGGGCTGACGCGGTAGATCTCGCCGCCCCGGATCACCCCGCCGACCAGCCACCAGTCCGGCTTGATCTTCGCCGCTGCCCGATTCGCGTTGCCCCACCGGTGGCAGACGTGCACATGCGGGCTCGTGCACTCGTCGCACCCCGCGTTCTCGCGTAGATGCAGGTCCACCAGGTGCAAGCCCGTCAGACCGCCGATGCGCAGACTGGAGTCGGACAGCCAGGTGACCACCATCGTGTCACGGGCGGTGTTCACGACCTCCAGCAGCTCCGGCCGTGCCCCGTCGGGGAGCATCTTGGGATGCCTGCGACGCACGCGGTGTCGGGGAGCCAGCGGATTCTTCGGCACCGAGGTCATCACATGCCCCAGGAGAGCCCGGTCCCGGTCCGCCTGAGTGGGCAACACCCGCACATCCAGGGACACTCGAAGCTCAGGGTTCACGCCGCGGCTGCACTGGTGCAGGTAGAAGCCCTTCAGACACGATGCCGCGATCTGCAGAGCTGACGCACCGTAGGGACGCTTCGGCGGCGTACGCCACGGCTCGCCGAACGGCATCGCGACCCGCGCCCCGACCGCCCCCATGTAGCGGAACAGATCCCGGATCGACACTGCCTCGGTCGCCAGCGATTCACGCACCCGCCACCGCAGATGGTCGACCAGGAAGTACGCGTACGTCTTCTGCGTGCCCCGCCCGTCGTACACGCGAAGGAAGCTGTCAGCCTCCTCAACCACCGACCCGTCCGGCCAGACGATCGTGTACGACCACCCTCCGCCGGCCCGCCTCATCGGCTGTACTCGGAGGTCCCCCAGAACCATCCCGCTTCGCACCGGCCCCCCTCATCCCCACGACCATCACACGACGAAGAGGCTTGCCAGACTCGGTAAATGTGAACGCATCGCCGTCAAAAGCCACCTGAATGGACGTACAGATCACTCACTGAGCAGTCGGTAAAGTCCACGCGGCGTACGCGGAGTCTGGCTGCGGCCTGTTCGGGGCCGAGGGGGGTGTCGGCGGCGACCAGGTCCGCGAGGTCCTCGCGGCGGCAGACGTCCGCGACCTGGCCGGGGTGGAGCAGTGATCCGCCGTCCGGGTTCGCGGCCAGTTCGGCGAGCAGGCCGCGGTCGGTGAACCGCCGCACGACGAACGCCGTCACGAAGGCACGCAGGCCGGAGACGTTGGGGGTGCCGAGCGCGTCGGCGATCCGGTCCGCCGCCGCGCTCGCGCTGATGGGCGGGGCGGTCATTGCCGCCCGGATGGCGCCGGCGTCCATCGCCTCCACCACGGCCCGGGACCACCGGGACGGCGGGACGTCCGGGGCGGGGACGAGGCCGGTGTGCAGGGCCCACCGGAATGCTGTCGCGGGCACCTTCAGGCGTTTGGCTGCCTGGCCTGCGTCGTACTCGGTCCGTCGCATGAGACCGCCTCTCGCTCGTTCGCCTGGAACAGTCGGGACAGAGCATATGAAAACTCTCAATATTCCCTACTATTGGGCAATTTGGATGCACGCTGCCAGGACTGCGCCCGCCTGCGCGAAGGAGAATCACCCGGCCGGGTGCCGCTCCGCGCCGACCGGACGGCCTTGGTGGCACTCGCAGGGGGGAGACCGTCCCTTTGGTGCCGGGCGGCACGTTCCCAGCTGCGCCGGGCCGCTTCGCCGGGGCGGGGCGCAGACACCCCTTGGGCCGCTCTGCTCATGTCCCCTGTCTGGAGTGAAGGAGCACGGGACGGGCGGGAGGAGCGGGATGGGCGTTCGGCCACGGCCGGGGATCTGGGCGCTCGGGCGGTTGCGCGGCGTCCGGACCCGCCGCGCCGCACCCGCCGTCGGCCCGGAGGCCGGGCCGGGACGAAAGTCGCCGGTACTGCAGTGCTGTCCTCCTGGCGGTGAGTCCCACCAGGGGGTGAGGCGGGAGACTCCCGCCGGATGGAGGTCTGGTGTGACCGTTCGTTTCGTGGGCGGCCCGCTTGCCGGGCGGGTGCTGGAGACCACCGACGCTCCGTGGTTCGGCGGCTGGTTCACGGTCGGCGACACTGCGGGCCTGTATGTCCCGGTGCACCACGACGCGGTGACCGGTGTCGTCCTGGCTGAGGTCCGGGTCACCGTCCCCCGCCGCTGGTAGCGGCCTGCCCTGCTGCCGCCATGCCGCGCGGTGATGTACGAGACCCCGGGCCTTCGGCACCGGGGTCTCGCGGGGTGGGGGAGCGGTCAGAGGTTCTCAGCTCGGTGTGAAGGGCTCTACCGTCACGGTTCCGTCGTCGGTGACCGCGGCTCGTTCGGCGAGCTGTGCGAGGAGCCGTTCAGGGCTGATGCCGTAGCGTGCGCACAGGCCCCGGATGCGGCGGCCGGTGGCGGCGTCGAGCCGGAGGTCGATGTCGAGTTCGTGGACGGCGTCCCGCCGCCGCTGCTCGTCCTCCTGGGCCCGGGTGATGATGCCCTGCCGCCAGTTCTCGTAGGCGGCCGCACGCCGGCTGCCCGTCTCGTCCCGCGCGGACTGGTAGGTCTCCCAGCCTTCCGCTCGCATCAGGGTGAGGACACGGCGCCACTCGCTCACCCTCGCCGCGCAGTCGGCCGCGTCGACCTCCGGGTCGGGCAGGAACGACGGCCGCCCCGGCGACGGCCGCCGCACTTCGGCCTCGGCCTCCGCCGCGTACCCCTCGGCCTCCGCGAGCGTCGCCTCGACCTCGGCCACGCTCATCCCCTCGGCGCGCAGACACACACCGAGCCGCGCCCGGACCGTGTCCCCCTCCTCAAGCCACAGGCTGCTCTCCACCACTTTCTCCTCCACTCGAATCCCGTTGCCGTCTGCCCGCGTTCCGGGGTCTACGCCGCCCACGCCATGCCCAGCGCGGCGAGGGCGGCGAGCTGCTCCGCGGTGAGCTTGTCCCGCCGGCTCTTGGTGTTCGAGAGCCACACCCCCAGCTTCACGGGCACCGGCTCCGCCTCGCCGTCGACCGTGATCTCCACGACCGTGCCGCGCGGGACGGGCCGCTGCCCCTCCCTCTCCACCCACACCGCCAAAGCGGCAAGGCCGCGCTGGAACGCCGCCTCGGCCTTGCTTCCCGGCTTCTTCGGGTCCTTGAGGGCGGCGGCCAGCGCCGGACGGAGCTCCGCCGGGGCGACGGCCGCCGTGGGGAGGTCGGGGCCGTGTACGCCCAGCGCCTCCAGGCGCTCGCGCTGCTCGGGAAGGAGCTGCGCCCACGTGCCCGGTTCTTGCTGCCGCCACCTCCACGTGCCGATGTCGTCGCCGTCGAACGTGACGCCGGGCTGGATGTGGGGGAGGTGGCCGTCGGCGTCGACGAGGTCGGCGAGCACCCGGTAGTGGCGCTGCCAGCTCAGCGGCCACGGGCAGTCCCAGTCCGGGTCGAGCGCCGCCAGCTGCTCCGCCCGCTCCGCCGCGCGCGCCGGGTTCTTCCCGAGGCCGCCCTTCCTGCGGAGGTTGGCCATGTGCTGTCCGATGGGCACCATCGCCTCGCCCTCGCCCCAGACCGCGTCCTGGCGCGGCGCGAGGTGCCCGGTCGCCCGCCGGAACGACCGCAGGGCGGCCAGCTTCGCCTCCCACGCCTCTTCGCCCGGTTCCCAGAGCATCCCGGCCTCCGGCGCGTCCAGCAGGGTCTTGCGCCGGTCCTCCAGCTCCCCGGCCCGCAGCGCCTTGCGCTGCTGGTGCACCCACCGCCCGAGGGGGAAGTCCTTCGTGACGCCGACCTCGACCTCGGTGTCGTACGGGACGGCGTGGACGCCGGTGATCTCGTTCTCCGCGCGCCAGCGCAGCAGGGCCTGGTAGCCCTCCAGCCACACCAGGGACTCCGGCCGGTAGACCCGGGTGCGCAGGAACGCCGCGATGGTCGCCACGTCGCGCGGGCTGGAGAAGTGCAGCAGCGCGGACTCGGCGGCGGCGTCGGTGTCGTCGCCCGGCTCCTGGTCCTCGCCGTCGCTCTCGCCGCCGGTCCCGACGATCCGCCCGTCCTCGTCACGCTTGATGTGGACCTTGCGCTTGCCGCTCGTGAGCGCGCGGGAGGCGAGCTGCTCGACCAGGCGCTCATCGTGGCTGCGCAGGCCCTGGAGGACCGCTACGAGAGGCTTGAAGCTCGCGGAGGCCACCATGTCGGTGGGGTCCTCGTTCGGCTCCAGGAAGACCGGCACGATGATCCTGGCCACCTTCGTGCTGCCGTCCTTGTTGAGCCGGAGCGCCCGGCCGATGTTCTGTACGATCTCCACCTGCGAGCCGCGGGTGTCCGCGAAGCAGACCGCCTCCACGCCGCGCTCCCCGGTGATGTCGACGCCTTCCCCGAGGACGCGCACCGAGGCGAGGAAGGCGCGGTGCACCCGGCGCCCGGCGGCGTTGATGCCGCCTGCGAACTGGCGGATCTTCTCGCGCCGCTCGGCGACGGTGTGGTCGCCGCACAGCCAGGCCGACCACACCCGGTCCGGGGGGACGTGGCGGCCGGCTTCCAGCTCGTAGAATTCCGCGTCGATCGAGGACTTCGGCAGCTTGTCCGCGGCGGCCAGGTCCTCATCGGAGGCGTCGTTGACGTACAGCTCGGCTGCCGTCTCCGGGAGCTTGTCCGCGAACGCGGCGGCTTCCTCCACCCTCTGGTGGAACGTCATGACCGTACGCAGGTTCCAGGCGGCGGCGTGCTCCAGAAGTGCGGTCTGCAACAGGGCCAGGCGCCGGCCGCGCCGCGCCTCTTCGGTCTCGCCGATGACGGGGGAGGGATCGCGGATCTCCAGGACGTCGATCTCGAACCCGGCGAGGATCTCGCGCTCGATCGCCTCGGACAGTCCGAGCTCCGCGAGCCACGCGCCGTACGTTCCGTCCGGGTCGTCGGCCATGGTTGCGATCTCCGCCTCCTGGCCGTCCGCGCCCTTCTGCGGGCGGGCTGCGGCGAGGATGCGCGGCGTGGCGGTGAGGTAGAGCCGGAAGTCGGCGGGGATCCGCTGGTTGTCGTGGATCGCGGCCCACGGACGGCCGAGATCACCGGCGGTTCCGTGGGCCTCGTCCACGATGGCGAGGTCGAAGGCGTCCATGCGCTGGCCGTAGAGCCGGTCCCCGCCCGCCAGAGCGGCTTCCAGTGGCCCGCGAACCTTCCTCCGCCCGGGAACCGACTGGTCCAGGTCCGCGATACGCACGCCTTCCGGCAGCCACCGGTTCGGCCTTTCACGACGCTCACGCTCCTCGGGCGTCAGAGCCGCCAGCCGCTGCTCGCGCTCGGTTTTCGATTCGGGCCGAGACCCGCCCCAGGCGCTCTCGGGCGGGGGCGGCTGGTTCGGGTCGTCCCGGTCCACGAGGGAGGCGTATGTGGCGAACACGACGACCGGCCCGGACCCCGCCCACAGGGCGAGCTGGATCGGATTCGTGGTGGTGCGCACACCCAACTCGTTCAGCACCGAGTCGTTCTCCAGCGAGCACACCGCGACCATCGGCGCCCGATGACCGACCAGGTGCCACGCCTGGGCCGTCTGCGCGAGCAGGTCCAGGGTCGGCACGGTGACGAGGATCCGGCCGTCCGCGAACGATTCCAGCGCGCACGCGGCGGCCATGATCGTCTTGCCGGAGCCGGTCGCGGACACGATGGTGCCCCGGGCACCCTGCGGCGGCACAGGTGATCTTGCAGGGAATCCCACCCATCTGCGAAACGCGGACCGCTGATCCATCTGGTGTTCCTTGAGCGGAATCAGTGACATTTCCTTTGCTCCCCTGAGCCTGAATTCCTGTGGTCTTTCAGGTGGCAGTGTGCGGAATGCAGGCCGCACCGAGGTCGTTCCAGATCGACGCGCCGGCCTTGTGCCAGCCGCCGGGCTTTCCGTCCTTGAAGGGCGGCACGTTGTCCGGGTCGTAGTGACCGGCATCGAGCGTGCAGACCACGACGTCCCCGTCCGCGTTCCGTGTCCGCGCGGTGCACAGACCGCTGGTCTCGCCCAGCGCCTCCAGCACCCGGCGCCGCGCCGTGGTGTGCGGGTGCGTGCCGGGCAGCACGGTCTGCCGGACGTACGTCTCCAGCCGCTCCGGGTCGGCCCGTTCACGCTGCCGCGCGTACGCGATATGTACGGCCAGTTCAGCGGCCCCGGCCGACCGGCCGCCGCGCTGCGCCCACTCCCGGTCCGCGATGCCCGCGAGGGCCTCGCTCGCGGCCGTCACGCCGTCGTCTCAGCCGTCCGCGAACACCGCGCCCCGAGAGGCCGGCGCCATCCCGTCGAGCTCGACGACCTCGCTCTGCGCCCCGGCGACGGCCCCGGCCTCCAGCGCGGCCACCAGGCCGTCCGCCTCGGCAGCGGGCACGCCCTGTGCTTCCAGGAGTGCGAACAGCCGCAGCCGGGCGTTGGTGCCCGCCGTCCGGTACTGGTTCATCCGGCGTACGGGGTCCTCGCTCAGCTTCCCGGCGACCGCGGGGACGTCCTGGCACCCGTTCACCGCTCGCTCCCCGGGCGCGTGACAGCCAGGCCGTGGTGGTCCAGGTAAGCCAGGAGGAACAGGGCCAGGGCCCGGCCGGGGTCGCTGGCGTGCGTGATCCCGGGCGGCTCGCTGGTCCAGCCGAACGTGGCCTGATGGGGCTGAGGGCGTACGCGGCCGGTGTGCGGATCGGGGAAGACGACGGCGCGGGTGAAGAAGTCGTCCAGGAGGCCCAGCAGGTCCGCCTCCGGGTTCTCCGGCTCACGGCCCACCACGCTCGTCCGGGCCGCCTCCAGGATCGTGGTCAGGTACCGCCGGCGCGCGTCCTCCCGCTGCCGCTGCTCGCTGGACGGGCTCTCCTCGACCACCTCCACCACCCGGTACAGGCCCCCGCCCCCGTACAGGCCGCCGGGCTTCTCCAGCGCCTCACGGGCCCTGGAGACCGCCTCCTCGACCGACCGCCCGCAGACGTAGTTCGTCACCGTGGAGGCACCCCGGTGCTCCGGATCCACGCGCTGCGCCACGATCCGGTAGCGGATCTCCCCCCGATCCAGCTCCACGGCCGCACCGCTCTCGCGCTCCTGCCGCTCCTGGTGCGCCCGATGCCAGCTGGCCACGTCCGGATCGTCCTCGGGGGAGTAGGTGGTCCACCCCGTGTTGCTCATCAGGTTCCAGATCCGCTTCAGCTCGTTCCGCCGGACCGCCGCCAGCCGATCCTCCGCGCTGAGGGGCCGCAGATGGTCCTTCCGGCTCTCCAGGCCACCAGCGGCCACCCAGAGCTCGCGAATCTGTTCCGCCGTCAGTCCGGTAACCTCACGGTGGATTTCCTTCCGCGCCTCAAAGCGCCTTTCGAAGCCCGATGGATTCAAATCATCCTCACTTCTCGCGCCCCGCCCACCTCGTTGGGGGGTGTCCTGTGTTTCCACCAAGACTACATGCTGCATCATCTTCGAGTACCCGCTACACTGAAACCCACACGAACGAGCGACCCCACCCCTCATAGTCAGCCCGAGGCCCGCGTCAGCGGGGCCCAACGGTTCTGGAGGCGCAGCCGGAAGGGCCGTCAGGCGGGGAAGCGCAGCGCCCCGCCGGGGGCGCCCTACGCTCCCCTCAACTCCCGCACCGCAGCCCCCACTAGCCCGCACCCATCCACCCGATCAGCCCCGGCCGTGCTCCGCACGGCCAGCCGAGCGCGCAGCGGCCGGCCCCACCTCCTCCCGAAGCGCAGCGAAGGGAGGAGCCCCCGCAACGCGGGGGCCAAAGGGAGCGCAGCGACCGCCTCCCCTTCCCAGCGCGCAGCGCTGGGGTACCCGCTCCGCGGG
>NZ_BAAASB010000030.1:0-69044 GCF_039532665.1 Streptomyces amakusaensis
CCAAACTCCTTCAGACCATGAAGGTCGACAAGAAGTCCCGGGGCAATCTGCTCCGCTTCATCGTCCTCGACGGCCTCGCCAAGCCCACCGTCCTGGAGGGCCCCGACCCCGCCGTACTCCTCGCCGCCTACGGGGAGGTCTCGGCGTGACCCGCCGGGTACTGGTCCTCAACGGCCCCAATCTGGGCCGGCTCGGCTCCCGCGAGCCCGATGTCTACGGCGCGACCTCCTACGCCGGACTGGTGGAGAGCTGCCAGGAGCTCGGCCGCGAGCTGGGTCTGGACGTGGACGTCCGGGAGACCAACGACGAGGGCGAGCTGATCCGCTGGCTCCACGAGGCCGCGGACGGCTCGATCCCGGTGGTCCTCAACCCCGGAGCCTTCACGCACTACTCGTACGGGATGCGGGACGCCGCCGCACAGCGCACCGCGCCGCTGATCGAGGTCCACATCTCCAACCCGTAC
This sequence comes from Streptomyces amakusaensis, assembly GCF_039532665.1. Lineage (NCBI taxonomy): Bacteria > Bacillati > Actinomycetota > Actinomycetes > Kitasatosporales > Streptomycetaceae > Streptomyces > Streptomyces amakusaensis. Next base: position 464 of record NZ_BAAASB010000030.1, read on the forward strand.
ACCCGGGAGACCTTCCGCCACACCTCGGTGGTGGCCGCCGTCGCCAGCGGCACCGTCGCCGGCTTCGGCATCGGCTCCTACCGGCTGGCGCTGCGCGCGCTGGCCGAGGAACTCTCCGCCTGAGCGAGGACGGGGGCGCTCCCCGGAGCGTCCCCGCCCCCGCCGCCCCCGTCCCGGTGCCGTGCCGCCCCGTTCCGGCGGGCCGGGCACTTCGGGACGCGCCCGGCCGTTGGAGCCCATGAGGACCGGGAATCGGCGGAGATTCACGGCGCGCCCGGAGGGTACCGTTCGAGGGCATGACAGCCGAGTTTCCGCCTGACCAGCGTCAGTCGTACGAGACGGAGTGGCACCGGATGCAGCATCCAGGGGGATCCCCGCTGCCGCCGCCCCACGGGCCGGGGCACGGGCCGGGATGGACTCGGGGCGCCGGGCAGGGACCTCCCGCGGTGCCGCCCCCGCCCAGGACACCCCCGGGTCCGACCCCGCCCGGCTGGGCCCCGCCGGGCCCGTCGCGCCCGCCCCTCGCGGGGCCCCCGCGCGACATCACCGGCCCGGTCCGCCTCCCGCCCGGCGGTCCGGTGCCGCTGCCCGTGCCGCCCGAGGGCACCGGCACGGCCACCCTCGCGGTGCTGCTGATCGGCCCGGCCGGCGCGGGGAAGACCACGGTGGCGCGCCACTGGGCGACCCGCCGCCGGGTCCCCACCGCCCACATCAGCCTGGACGACGTCCGCGAATGGGTGCGCGCCGGTTTCGCCGACCCGCAGACCGGGTGGAACGACCACTCCGAGGCCCAGTACCGGCTGGCCCGCCGCACCTGCGGCTTCTCCGCCCGCAACTTCCTGGCCAACGGAATCTCCTGCATCCTCGACGACGCGGTCTTCCCGGACCGCCCGGTCGTCGGCCTGGGCGGCTGGAAGCGCCATGTGGGCCCCGGGCTGCTCCCCGTCGTGCTGCTGCCCGGCCTGGAGATCGTCCTGGAGCGGAACGCGGAGCGCAGCGGCAACCGCCGGCTCTCCGACGAGGAGGTCGCCGCCATCCACGGCCGCATGGCGGGCTGGTACGGATCGGGCCTGCCGATCATCGACAATTCGGCGTACGACGTGGAGACCACCGCCCGGGTCCTGGACGACGTCCTCGCCCGCGCCGTCGCCAGCCCCCCGGCCTGGTAGCCCCGCGCGTCCCCCGGGCACCCCGGTCGGACGCGCTGACCGGGCCGAGCGGGGCGTCCGCTCGTACGATCGGGGCATGTCTGAGGTGTATGGGGTCCGCCGCGACCGGCTGCGTGACCGGTGTGCCGCCGCCGGCAGCACCGGGGTCCTCGTCTCCCGCCCCGCCAATGTGCGCTATCTCGCCGGCGCGGTGCCCCCGGGCGCGGTGCTGCTGCTGGGGCCCGCCGAGGACGTCCTGCTCTGCCCCCGCACCCTCGCGGGAGACCCGGCGGGCGGCCGTCCCGACGAGCGGGTGCGGCTGTCCGTGCTGCCCAGCTCGGCGGGCGATCCCGCCGTCGCCGCCGCCGAGCTGGCCCGCACCGCGGGCGAGTCGCTCGCCATCGAGGAGCACCATCTCACCGTCGCCCGGCACCGGGCGGTCAGCTCCGTCGCGCCCCGGCTCCGCCTCGCGGACCTCGGTCTCGCCGTCGAGCAGCAGCGCATCGTCAAGGACGAGGAGGAGATCGCCTGTCTGCGGATCGCCGCCGAGATCACCGATCAGGCGCTGGGCGAACTGCTGGAGTCGATCCTCGTCGGCCGCACCGAGCGGCATCTGGCCCTGGAGCTGGAGCGGCGGCTGATCGACCACGGGGCCGACGGGCCCGCCTTCCCCACCTCCGTCGCCACCGGGCCCAACTCCGGCCGCCGGGGGCACCACCCCACCGACCGCAGGGTCGAGGAGGGCGATTTCCTCTCCGTCTGCGTCGGCGCGGACTACCGGGGCTACCGCTGTGAGATCGGCCGTACCTTTGTGATCGGCACCTCTCCCGCGGACTGGCAGATCGAGCTGTACGACCTGGTCTTCGCCGCTCAGCGGGCCGCCCGTGAGGCCCTGCTGCCCGGGGCCGCGTACCGTGACGTGGACCGCGCGGCCCGCCAGATTCTGAGCGCCGCGGGCCATGGAGAGGGCCTCGCACCCCTCACCGGGCACGGCGTGGGCCTCGAAATCGACGAGGACCCGCAGCTGGCCCCGGCCGCCATGGGTAAACTGGACGCTTGCGTGCCGGTCACCGTCGAACCGGGGGTTCACCTCCCTGGCCGGGGCGGGGTCCGGATCGATGACACGCTCGTCGTGCGCCAGGAGGCGGACGGCGGCCCCGAGCTACTCACCATCACGACCAAGGAGCTGCTCGCGCTCTAGCGCGCACTGCCGTAGCCCCCGGTCGTCCACCAGCGTCAGTCCAGGAGATTCCGCAACCGTGGCTTCCACGAACGACCTCAAGAACGGCATGGTGCTCAAGCTCGACAACGACCAGCTCTGGTCCGTCGTCGAGTTCCAGCACGTCAAGCCCGGCAAGGGCCCGGCCTTTGTGCGCACCAAGCTCAAGAACGTGCTCTCCGGCAAGACCGTCGACAAGACGTTCAACGCCGGCGTGAAGGTCGAGACGGCCACCGTCGACCGCCGCGACATGCAGTTCTCGTACATGGACGGCGAGTACTTCGTCTTCATGGACATGCAGACCTACGACCAGCTGCATGTCGGCCGCGCCGCCGTCGGCGACGCCGCGAACTTCCTGATTGAGGGCTTCACGGCCACCGTCGCCACTCACCAGGGCGAGGTGCTCTACGTCGAGCTTCCCGCCGCGGTCGAGCTGGTCATCCAGGAGACCGAGCCCGGTGTCCAGGGCGACCGCTCCACGGGTGGCACCAAGCCCGCGACCCTGGAGACCGGCTTCACCGTGCAGGTCCCGCTCTTCATCACCACCGGTGAGAAGATCAAGGTCGACACCCGCTCCGGCGACTACCTCAGCCGGGTGAACAGCTAACCGTGGCCGCCCGCAACAAGGCCCGTAAGCGCGCCTTCCAGATCCTCTTCGAGGCCGACCAGCGCGGTACGACCGTGCAGACGGTCCTCGCCGACTGGATCCGGCACTCACGGACCGACACCCGGCAGCCTCCGGTCACCGAGTACACGATGGAGCTGGTCGAGGGGTACGCGCAGTACGCGGCCCGGATCGACGACCTGATCTCCACGTACTCGGTCGACTGGGAGATCGACCGGATGCCCGTCGTGGACCGGAACATCATCCGCCTGAGCACCTACGAGCTGGTGTGGGTGGACGAGACCCCGGACGCGGTGGTGATCGACGAAGCGGTGCAGCTCGCCAAGGAGTTCTCCACCGACGAGTCCCCCTCCTTCGTCAACGGCATGCTCGGCCGTTTCAAGGAGCTGAAGCCCAACCTGCGCCGCGAATAGCGGACGGCGGGCGAATGGCCACGGCGGGCCCGAAGCCGGCGACGACAGTCGTCCGCTTCGGGCCCGCCGCCGTTTCCGGGCGGGGCGTGCGCGGGGCGCGTCCGGGCCGCCCTCAGCGGCCTCACACGCCCCGCTCGCGCCCTGTGGGACCGCTGTGCGAGCCGGGTGCCGGTGCCGGGCTCCCGGAGACTCAGAGCGGCGGCCAGCCCTTTCGTACGCACCCGGGGGCGGACGCACGGAAGGGCGGACCCGCTCATGGCGGGTCCGCCCTTCCGGTGTGACGTTTCTCCATACTCCTGCCGGAGCGGGGATCAAGCCCGGGAGAGGTCTCTCAGCTCTCCTCGTGGGTGACCGCGCGGCGCGCGTCCGCGTCCAGCACGCCCCAGCCGATGAGCTGCTCGGTCAGAACCGACGGCGACTGGTCGTAGATGACGGCCAGCGTGCGCAGGTCGTCCTGGCGGATCGACAGCACCTTGCCGTTGTAGTCGCCGCGCTGCGACTGGATCGTGGCGGCGTAGCGCTGGAGCGGGCCCGCCTTCTCGGCCGGCACATGGGCCAGCCGCTCCAGGTCCAGGACGAGCTTCGGCGGCGGCTCGGCGGCCCCGCCCGGCGTCGTGCCGGGGAGCAGCTCCTGCACCGGAACCCCGTAGAAGTCCGCCAGCTCGGCCAGACGCTGCACGGTCACGGCGCGGTCGCCGCGCTCGTACGAACCGACCACCACGGCCTTCCAGCGGCCCTGGGACTTCTCCTCCACACCGTGGAGGGACAGCCCCTGCTGGGTGCGGATCGCGCGGAGCTTGGCCCCGAGCTGTTTTGCGTATTCGCTGGACATATAGCTCCCCGGACGCTGTGTCGACGTGCGGCGCCGCCGCCTGGCTGGTAACTCACTGTGAGGTTACGCAGCGTTACTTGGATGAGTCAAGCCGAATGGTCCGGACCGGTCAGTCGTCATGATCCGGCCCCTTCCGGGCCGTGCTCCCGCGACGGATTCTGCCAGGGGGGGAGGCCGGGCGGCCTGTTGGGCCCTGGTACGGTGGTGACGCAATTTCGACGTCCTTTAAGGTCCGTCCCGTGAGGCGGAGAAGGAGGTCCGTTTCATATGGACACGCACAGCTCCGATGTGGCCCGCCCCGTTCTCGAGGCTCCCGACATCGCGCGGGTACTGACCCGCATCGCCCACGAGATCGTCGAGCGCGCCAAGGGCGCCGACGACGTGGTCCTCCTCGGCATTCCGACCCGCGGTGTCTACCTCGCCCGCAGGCTCGCCGACAAGCTCGAGGAGATCACCGGCCGCACGATGCCGGTCGGCTCCCTCGACATCACCATGTACCGCGACGATCTGCGCCTGCGGCCCGCCCGGGCGCTGGCCCGCACCGAGATCCCCGGCGAGGGCCTCGACGGCCGGCTGGTGGTCCTCGTGGACGACGTGCTCTTCTCCGGACGCACCATCCGCGCCGCCCTCGACGCGCTCGGCGACCTCGGCCGCCCCCGCGCCGTACAGCTCGCCGTCCTGGTCGACCGGGGCCACCGCGAGCTGCCCATCCGCGCCGACTACGTGGGCAAGAACATCCCCACCTCGCTGCGGGAGACCGTCAAGGTCCAGCTCGCCGAGGAGGACGGCCGCGACACCGTGCTGCTCGGAGTCCGCGAACCCGCTCCCGCCCGAGCCACCGAGCAGTAGCACCCCCGTCTGTCCGGCCCGCCGCCCGGCGGGTCCCGTGCGCCCGCATGTCCGCCGCGCCCCCGCGCGCCGGTGACACCGGCGGCCGCCCCCGCGAGCCCTCTCCCCGACACATCGGAGCCCCTCGATGAAGCGCCACCTCATCTCGGCCGCCGACCTCACCCGTGACGACGCCGTCCTCATCCTCGACACCGCCGAGGAGATGGCCCGCGTCGCCGACCGGCCGATCAAGAAGCTGCCCACCCTCCGCGGCCGTACCGTCGTCAACCTCTTCTTCGAGGACTCGACCCGGACCCGGATCTCCTTCGAGGCCGCCGCCAAGCGCCTCTCCGCCGATGTCATCAACTTCTCCGCCAAGGGCTCGTCGGTCTCCAAGGGCGAGTCCCTCAAGGACACCGCGCTGACCCTGGAGGCGATGGGCGCGGACGCCGTCGTCATCCGCCACCACGCCTCCGGAGCCCCCTACCGGCTGGCGAACTCCGGCTGGATCGACGGCGCGGTCGTCAACGCGGGCGACGGCACCCACGAGCACCCCACCCAGGCCCTGCTCGACGCCTTCACCGTGCGCCGCCGGCTCGTCGGCCGCGACGCGGGCCTCGGCCGCGACCTCGAGGGCCGCCGGATCACCGTCGTCGGCGACATCCTGCACAGCCGGGTCGCCCGCTCCAACGTCCTGCTGCTCAACACCCTCGGCGCGCACGTCACCCTCGTCGCCCCGCCCACCCTGGTCCCCGTCGGCGTCGAGAACTGGCCGTGCGAGGTCTCGTACGACCTGGACGCGGTACTGCCCAAGTCCGACGCCGTCATGATGCTGCGGGTCCAGAGCGAGCGGATGAACGCGGCCTTCTTCCCCACCGAGCGTGAGTACTCCCGCCGCTACGGCCTCGACGCCGACCGGATGGCGCGGATGCCCGAGCACGCCGTCGTCATGCACCCCGGACCGATGAACCGGGGCATGGAGATCACCGCCGAGGTCGCCGACTCCGACCGCTGCACGGTCGTCGAGCAGGTCGCCAACGGCGTCTCCATCCGGATGGCCGTCCTCTATCTGCTGCTCGGCGGCGCAGAGCCCGCCGTCACCACCGCTTCCGCCCGTACCGAGGAGACCAAGTAACCATGAGCAAGATCCTTATCCGTGGCGCACAGGTGCTCGGCGGCGAGTCTCAGGACGTCCTGATCGACGGCGAGACCATCGCCGCGGTCGGCACCGGGCTGTCCGCCGAGGGCGCGCAGGTCGTCGAGGCCGCCGGCCAGATCCTCCTCCCCGGCCTGGTGGACCTCCACACCCACCTCCGCGAGCCCGGCCGCGAGGACTCCGAGACCGTCCTCACCGGCACCAGGGCCGCCGCCGTCGGCGGCTTCACCGCCGTCCACGCCATGGCCAACACCTTCCCCGTCGCCGACACCGCCGGCGTCGTCGAGCAGGTCTACCGGCTCGGCCGGGAGTCCGGCTACTGCGACGTCCAGCCGGTCGGCGCGGTCACCGTGGGCCTGGAGGGCAAGCAGCTCGCCGAACTCGGCGCGATGCACGACTCCGCCGCCGGAGTGAAGGTCTTCTCCGACGACGGCAAGTGCGTGGACGACGCCGTCATCATGCGCCGGGCGCTGGAGTACGTGAAGGCGTTCGACGGAGTCGTCGCCCAGCACGCCCAGGAGCCCCGGCTCACCGAGGGCGCCCAGATGAACGAGGGCGTCGTCTCCGCCGAACTCGGACTCGGCGGCTGGCCCGCCGTCGCCGAGGAGTCGATCATCGCCCGCGATGTCCTCCTCGCCGCCCACGTCGGCTCCCGGCTGCACATCTGCCACCTCTCCACCGCCGGCTCGGTCGAGCTGGTCCGCTGGGCCAAGTCCAAGGGCTGGGACGTCACCGCCGAGGTCACCCCGCACCACCTCCTCCTCACCGACGAGCTGGTCCGCACCTACGACCCCGTCTACAAGGTGAACCCGCCGCTGCGCACCCAGGCCGATGTGCTCGCCCTGCGCGAGGCGCTCGCCGACGGCACCATCGACTGCGTCGCCACCGACCACGCCCCGCACCCGCACGAGGACAAGGACTGCGAGTGGGGCGCGGCCGCCATGGGCATGGTCGGCCTGGAGACCGCGCTCTCCGTCGTCCAGGAGACGATGGTGGAGACCGGACTGCTCGACTGGGCCGGCGTCGCCGACCGGATGTCCTTCCGCCCCGCGGTCATCGGCCGGCTGGCCGGCCACGGCCGTCCCGTCGCCGCCGGTGAGCCCGCCAACCTGACGCTCGTCGATCCGGCATACCGTGGAGCGGTGGACCCCGCGGGCTTCGCCTCCCGCAGCCGCAACACCCCCTACCGGGGTCGTGAGCTGCCGGGACGCGTCACCCACACCTTCCTGCGGGGCCGGGCAACGGTACTCGACGGGAAACTCGCGTGACATCACTCACCCACCTCGCAGCCCACCTCGCAGCCGAGAAGAAGTCTGCGGAGGTGACGGACTGGGCGGCCCGCATCGGCTGGGTCGTCGGTCTGCTGCTCTTCATCGCCCTCGTCTACTGGCTGATGCGCCAGGGCTGGAAGTGGCGCGGCAGTCTCCAGTCCGGACTGCCCGAGCTGCCCGCCGCGCCCGAGACGGCCGGCGAACCCCGGCTCAGCCTGACCGGCCGCTACCACGGCTCCACCACGGCCGGCCAGTGGCTCGACCGGATCGTCGCCCACGGTCTGGGCGTCCGCAGCCGGGTCGAGCTGACCCTCACCGACGCGGGACTGACCGTCCTGCGCCCCGGTGCGACCGACTTCTTCATCCCGATGGACGCACTGCGCGAAGCCAGGCTCGACAAGGGCATCGCCGGCAAGGTCCTCGCCGAGGGCGGCCTCCTGGTCCTCACCTGGAAGCACGGCGACACCCTCATCGACTCCGGCTTCCGCTCCGACACGGCGGCCGGGCACAACGAGTGGGTCACCACCCTGAACCACCTGATCAGCACAACGGAAGGCGCACGATGACGACCTCCACCCGGGGAGCCGGCCAGGCTCCCGCCGTACTCGTCCTGGAGGACGGCCGCATCTTCCGCGGCCGCGCCTACGGGGCCGTGGGGGAGACCTTCGGCGAGGCGGTGTTCAACACCGGCATGACCGGTTACCAGGAGACGCTCACCGACCCCTCGTACCACCGCCAGGTCGTCGTGATGACCGCCCCCCACATCGGCAACACCGGGGTCAACGACGAGGACGACGAGTCCCGCCGGATCTGGGTCGCGGGATACGTCGTACGCGACCCCGCCCGCATCCCCTCCAACTGGCGCTCCCGCCGCACCCTCGACGAGGAGCTGACGAGCCAGGGCGTCGTCGGCATCAGCGGCGTCGACACCCGCGCCCTCACCCGCCACCTCCGCGAGCGCGGCGCGATGCGCGTCGGCCTCTTCTCCGGCCCGGCCCTCGCCGGGGCCGACGACGAGAGCCTGCTCGCCCGCGTCCGCCGGGCCCCGCAGATGACCGGCGCCGACCTCTCCTCGCAGGTCGCCACCGCCGAGACCTATGTGGTGCCCGCGATCGGGACCAAGCGCTTCACCGTCGCCGCCATAGACCTCGGCATCAAGGGCATGACCCCGCACCGGATGGCCGAGCGCGGCATCGAGGTGCACGTCCTGCCCGCCACCGCCACCGCCGAAGAGGTCTACGCCGTCCGCCCCGACGGCGTCTTCCTCTCCAACGGCCCCGGCGACCCCGCCACCGCCGACCTCACCGTCGTCAAGGCGGTCCTGGAGCGCAGGACCCCGCTCTTCGGCATCTGCTTCGGCAACCAGCTCCTCGGCCGCGCCCTCGGCTTCGGCACCTACAAGCTGAAGTACGGCCACCGGGGCATCAACCAGCCCGTGCAGGACCGCACCACGGGCAAGGTCGAGATCACCGCGCACAACCACGGATTCGCCGTCGACGCGCCCCTCGACAAGATCTCCGACACCCCCTACGGCCGCGCCGAGGTCTCCCACGTCTGCCTCAACGACGACGTGGTCGAAGGCCTCCAGCTGCTCGACCAGCCGGCCTTCAGCGTCCAGTACCACCCCGAAGCGGCCGCGGGCCCGCACGACGCCGCGTACCTGTTCGACCGCTTCGTATCCCTGATGGAGGGCCAGCGTGCCTAAGCGCACCGACATCCAGTCCGTCCTGGTCATCGGCTCCGGCCCGATCGTCATCGGACAGGCCGCCGAGTTCGACTACTCCGGCACCCAGGCGTGCCGGGTGCTCAAGGCCGAGGGCCTGCGGGTCATCCTGGTCAACTCCAACCCGGCCACGATCATGACCGACCCGGAGATCGCCGACGCCACCTACGTCGAGCCGATCACCCCCGAGTTCGTCGAGAAGATCATCGCCAAGGAGCGCCCCGACGCGCTGCTGCCCACCCTCGGCGGCCAGACCGCGCTCAACACCGCCATCTCCATGCACGAGCAGGGCGTCCTGGAGAAGTACGGCGTCGAGCTGATCGGCGCGAACGTCGAGGCCATCAACAAGGGCGAGGACCGCGACCTCTTCAAGGGCGTCGTCGACGCGGTACGGGCGAAGATCGGCCACGGCGAGTCCGCCCGCTCGGTCATCTGCCACACCATGGACGACGTCATCAAGGGCGTCGACACCCTCGGCGGCTACCCCGTCGTCGTCCGCCCCTCCTTCACCATGGGCGGCGCCGGCTCCGGCTTCGCCCACGACGAGGACGAGCTGCGCCGCATCGCCGGCCAGGGACTCACGCTCTCCCCGACCACCGAGGTCCTCCTGGAGGAGTCGATCCTCGGCTGGAAGGAGTACGAGCTGGAGCTGATGCGCGACAAGCACGACAACGTCGTGGTCGTCTGCTCCATCGAGAACTTCGACCCCATGGGCGTCCACACCGGCGACTCGATCACCGTCGCCCCCTCGATGACCCTCACCGACCGCGAGTACCAGCGCCTCCGCGACATCGGCATCGCGATCATCCGCGAGGTCGGCGTCGACACCGGCGGCTGCAACATCCAGTTCGCCATCGACCCCGACGACGGCCGGATCATCGTCATCGAGATGAACCCCCGCGTCTCCCGCTCCTCCGCGCTCGCCTCCAAGGCCACCGGCTTCCCGATCGCCAAGATCGCCGCCAAGCTGGCCGTCGGCTACACGCTGGACGAGATCCCCAACGACATCACCGAGAAGACCCCGGCCTCCTTCGAGCCCACCCTCGACTACGTCGTGGTCAAGGCCCCCCGGTTCGCCTTCGAGAAGTTCCCCTCCGCCGACTCCACCCTCACCACCACCATGAAGTCGGTCGGCGAGGCGATGGCCATCGGCCGGAACTTCACCGAGGCCCTCCAGAAGGCCCTGCGCTCCCTGGAGAAGAAGGGCAGCCAGTTCGACTTCACCTCGCCCGTCGGCGACAAGGACGAACTGCTGCGCGAGGCGGTGCGCCCCACCGACGGCCGGATCAACACCGTCATGGCCGCCATCCGCGCCGGAGCCACCCAGGAGGAGGTCTTCGACGCCACCCGGATCGACCCCTGGTTCGTGGACCAGCTCTTCCTGATCAAGGAGTACGCGGACGAGCTGACCGCCGCCGACAAGCTCCACCCCCAGCTGCTCGCCGACGCCAAGCGCCACGGCTTCTCCGACGCCCAGATCGCCGACATCCGCGGTCTGCGCGAGGACGTCGTCCGCGAGGTCCGGCACGCGCTCGGCATCCGCCCGGTCTACAAGACGGTCGACACCTGCGCCGCCGAGTTCGCCGCCAGGACCCCGTACTTCTACTCCTCCTACGACGAGGAGAGCGAGGTCGCCCCGCGCGAGAAGCCCGCGGTGATCATCCTGGGCTCCGGCCCGAACCGCATCGGCCAGGGCATCGAGTTCGACTACTCCTGCGTCCACGCCTCCTTCGCGCTCTCCGACGCCGGGTTCGAGACCGTCATGGTCAACTGCAACCCCGAGACCGTCTCCACCGACTACGACACCTCCGACCGGCTCTACTTCGAGCCGCTCACCCTGGAGGACGTCCTGGAGATCGTCCACGCCGAGTCGCTGGCCGGACCCATCGCCGGAGTGATCGTCCAGCTCGGCGGCCAGACCCCCCTCGGCCTGGCCCAGGCCCTCAAGGACAACGGCGTCCCCGTCGTCGGCACCCCGCCGGAGGCCATCCACGCCGCCGAGGACCGCGGCGCCTTCGGCCGCGTCCTCGCCGAGGCCGGACTCCCCGCCCCCAAGCACGGCACCGCCACCACCTTCGCCGAGGCCAAGGCCATCGCCGACGAGATCGGCTACCCCGTGCTCGTCCGCCCCTCCTACGTGCTGGGCGGCCGCGGCATGGAGATCGTCTACGAGGAGGCCCGGCTCTCCTCGTACATCGCCGAGTCCACCGAGATCAGTCCCACCCGCCCGGTGCTGGTCGACCGCTTCCTCGACGACGCCATCGAGATCGACGTCGACGCCCTCTACGACGGCCACGAGCTGTACCTCGGCGGCGTCATGGAGCACATCGAGGAAGCCGGCATCCACTCCGGCGACTCCGCCTGCGCCCTGCCCCCCATCACCCTGGGCGGCTACGACGTCAAGCGGCTGCGCGCCTCCACCGAGGCCATCGCGCGCGGCGTCGGCGTCCGCGGACTGATCAACATCCAGTTCGCGATGGCCGGCGACATCCTCTACGTCCTGGAGGCCAACCCCCGCGCCTCCCGGACCGTGCCCTTCACCTCCAAGGCCACCGCCGTGCCCCTCGCCAAGGCCGCCGCCCGCATCTCGCTCGGCGCGACCGTCGCCGAGCTGCGCGCGGAGGGCCTGCTGCCCCGCGAGGGCGACGGTGGGACGCTCCCCATGGACGCGCCGATCTCCGTCAAGGAGGCCGTGATGCCGTGGTCGCGCTTCCGCGACATCCACGGCCGGGGCGTCGACACCATCCTCGGCCCGGAGATGCGCTCCACCGGCGAGGTCATGGGCATCGACTCCGTCTTCGGCACCGCCTACGCCAAGTCCCAGGCCGGCGCCTACGGACCGCTGCCGACCAAGGGCCGCGCCTTCATCTCCGTCGCCAACCGCGACAAGCGGTCGATGATCTTCCCGGCGCGCGAGCTGGTCGCCCACGGCTTCGAGCTGCTCGCCACCTCCGGCACCGCCGAAGTCCTCAAGCGGAACGGGATCAACGCCACCGTCGTGCGCAAGCACAGCGAGGGCGAGGGCCCCAACGGCGAGAAGACCATCGTCCAGCTCATCCACGACGGGGGAGTCGACCTCATCGTCAACACCCCCTACGGCACCGGCGGCCGGCTCGACGGCTACGACATCCGCACCGCGGCCGTCGCCCGCTCGGTCCCCTGCCTCACCACCGTCCAGGCCCTCGCCGCCGCAGTCCAGGGCATCGACGCGCTCAGCCGCGGCGACGTCGGCGTCCGCTCCCTCCAGGAGCACGCCGAACACCTGACCGCGGCCCGCGACTAGCACACGGGGATGGGGGACACCGGAAACGGTGTCCCCCTCCTCATGAGGACACCACCCATGTACAAGCTCTTCTTCGCCCTCGTCTTCCGCTGGATGGACCCCGAGCGCGCCCACCACCTGGCCGTCCGCTGGATCCGCCTCACCGCGGGCGTCCCCGTGCTGCGCACCTTCGTCGCCGCCGTGCTCGCCCCCCGCCACAAGGAGTTGCGGACCGAGGCCCTCGGGCTGCGGATGCACGGCCCCTTCGGGCTCGCGGCCGGCTTCGACAAGAACGCCGTCGCCATCGACGGCATGACCATGCTCGGCTTCGACCACATCGAGATCGGCACCGTCACCGCCCTGGCCCAGCCCGGCAACCCCGCCAAGCGGCTCTTCCGGCTGATCCCCGACCGGGCGCTCATCAACCGGATGGGCTTCAACAACGAGGGCTCGGCCGCGGTCGCCCAGCGGCTCGCCGAACGCCGCCCGGTCTTCAAGGGCGTCGTCGGCGTCAACATCGGCAAGACCAAGGTCGTCCCCGAGGCCGAAGCCGTCGCGGACTACGTCACCTCCACCGAGCGGCTCGCCCGGCACGCCGACTATCTCGTGGTGAACGTCTCCTCGCCCAACACCCCGGGCCTGCGGAACCTCCAGGCGACCGAGTCGCTGCGCCCGCTGCTCACCGCCGTGCGCGAGGCCGCCGACCGCACGGTCACCGGCCGGCGCGTCCCGCTGCTGGTCAAGATCGCGCCCGATCTCGCGGACGAGGACGTCGACGCGGTCGCCGACCTCGCCCTCGAACTGGGCCTCGACGGCATCATCGCCACCAACACCACCATCGGCCGCGAGGGCCTGCTCTCCCCGTCCTCGCTGACCGAGGAGGCCGGCGGGCTCTCCGGAGCGCCCCTCAAGGAGCGCTCCCTGGAGGTCCTGAGGCGGCTCTACGCCCGGGTCGGCGACCGGATCACCCTCGTCGGCGTCGGCGGCGTGGAGAACGCCGAGGACGCCTGGCAGCGCATCCTGGCCGGGGCGACCCTGGTCCAGGGGTACAGCGCCTTCATCTACCGGGGCCCGTTCTGGAGCCGCTCCGTCCACCGGGGCCTGGCCGCGCGCCTCGCCGCCAGCGAGTACGCCACCCTCGCCGAGGCCGTCGGCGCGGGCGTCCGCGAGAACACCACCACCGCCACCAGCGTCGAGGAGTCCGCCGCGTGATCCCCTTCGGTACCCGTCTGCGGGAGGCCATGGACACCCGGGGCCCCCTCTGCGTCGGCATCGACCCGCACGCCTCCCTGCTGGCCCAGTGGGGCCTCGGCGACGACATCGCCGGCCTGGAGCGATTCACCCGTACGACGGTCGAGGCGCTGGCCGACCGGGTCGCCGTCCTCAAGCCGCAGTCCGCGTTCTTCGAGCGCTTCGGCTCGCGCGGCGTCGCGGTGCTGGAGAAGGCCGTCGAGGAGGCCCGGGCGGCCGGCGCGCTGGTGCTGATGGACGCCAAGCGCGGCGACATCGGATCCACGATGGGCGCCTACGCCGCCACCTACCTCGACCCCGCGTCCCCGCTCTTCTCGGACGCGGTGACCGTCTCCCCGTACCTCGGCTTCGGCTCGCTGCGCCCGGCCCTGGACGCCGCCGCCGCGGCCGGCTCGGGCGTCTTCGTGCTGGCCCTCACCTCCAACCCGGAGGGCGCGGAGGTCCAGCGGGCCACCGCCGCCGACGGGCGCTCGCTGGCCCAGCTGATGCTGGACCACATGGCCGCCGAGAACGCGGACGCGAAGCCGCTGGGCTCGGTGGGCGCGGTGGTCGGCGCGACTCTCGGCGACGCCGGGGTGAATCTGGCGATCAACGGCCCGCTGCTCGCCCCCGGCATCGGCGCCCAGGGCGCGACCCCGGCGGATCTGCCGGGCGTCTTCGGCGCGGCGGTCGGCAATGTGGTGCCGAGCGTGAGCCGGGGCGTGCTGCGGCACGGACCGGACCTCGCGGGGCTGAGGGGGTCGGCGGAGCGTTTCGCGGACGAGGTCAGGGCCGCCGTGGAAGGCCGGTAAAACGCGTGTACCAGCCCTCTTGACGGAATCTTGGCCTAAATCACAGCCCTAATGTCGGAAAAGTCCTGGTCGGCCGATGCTGACCAGGACTTTTCGCTTGTTCTCGCTGACTGGAGCGTTGATGGCCGCTAGTCTCCGTCGAAGAGCGAACGTGCAACGCGTTGCTCGTTGCTCCCCTGGTGTGGGGCGACTAGGTTCCTCACCGGTCCGTATCCGACAGTTCGACATCCGAGGTGACGTAGGCGTGGCTCTTCCGCCCCTTACCCCTGAACAGCGCGCAGCCGCGCTCGAAAAGGCCGCCGCGGCTCGCCGGGAGCGGGCCGAGGTCAAAAATCGACTCAAGCACTCCGGCGCCTCGCTCCATGAGGTCATCAAGCAGGGTCAGGAGAACGACGTCATCGGCAAGATGAAGGTCTCCGCCCTGCTTGAGTCCCTGCCGGGCGTGGGCAAGGTCCGCGCCAAGCAGATCATGGAGCGGCTCGGCATCTCCGAGAGCCGCCGAGTGCGTGGTCTCGGCTCCAACCAGATCGCGTCCTTGGAGCGCGAGTTCGGCGGTGGCCCCGCCTGAGGTTCTCGGGCACTCCCGGGAACCTGGATAATCTGCTGCATGGCAGTAGAGGTACGTCCGCGGCTGACCGTGCTCTCCGGCCCCTCAGGGGTCGGCAAGAGCACGGTCGTCGCGCATATGCGCAAGGTCCACCCCGAGGTCTGGCTCTCGGTGTCGGCCACCACGAGAAAGCCGCGCCCCGGTGAGCGCGACGGTGTCCAGTATTTCTTCGTCTCGGACGATGAATTCGACAAGCTGATCGCCAATGGCGAGCTGCTGGAGTGGGCCGAGTTCGCGGGCAATCGGTACGGGACACCGCGCAACGCGGTCCTGGAGCGCCTGGAGTCCGGGGAGCCGGTGCTGCTGGAGATCGATCTCCAGGGCGCCCGCCAGGTCAAGCAGGCGATGCCGGACTCCCGGCTGGTCTTTCTCGCCCCGCCGAACTGGGACGAGCTGGTCCGCCGGCTCACCGGGAGGGGCACCGAGTCGGCCGAGGTGATCGAGCGCCGGCTGACCGTCGCCAAGGTCGAACTCGCCTCCGAGTCGGAGTTCGACACCACGCTTGTCAACACCTCCGTCGAGGACGTGGCCCGTGAGCTGCTAGCCTTGATGACGGTGTCTTCCGGGGAGTGACTTCCCGGGTTTTCCGGGGAACGATCCCGGAACCTCACACCATTCGGTTTTTTCCATTCTTCGGAAGGTAGAGCGTGTCCTCTTCCATCACCGCGCCCGAGGGCATCATCAACCCGCCGATCGACGAGCTGCTTGAGGCCAC
The DNA here is from genome assembly GCF_039532665.1 of Streptomyces amakusaensis. Lineage (NCBI taxonomy): Bacteria > Bacillati > Actinomycetota > Actinomycetes > Kitasatosporales > Streptomycetaceae > Streptomyces > Streptomyces amakusaensis. The sequence continues at coordinate 16,305 of NZ_BAAASB010000030.1, forward strand.
GGACTCCAAGTACAGCCTCGTGATCTACGCGGCCAAGCGCGCGCGTCAGATCAACGCGTACTACTCGCAGCTCGGTGAGGGCCTGCTGGAGTACGTCGGTCCGCTCGTTGACACGCATGTTCACGAGAAGCCGCTGTCGATCGCCCTGCGTGAGATCAACGCGGGGCTGCTGACCTCCGAGGCCATCGAGGGCCCGGCCCAGTAAGCACGCGGTACAGCTCAGTGACCACAGGCCCGGCGGGATGTCCGCCGGGCCTGTGGTGTCTCATGGGGGAATGACCGGCCGAGTGCGGGGAGACACAGTGGAAAAGCCGAGGATCGTTCTGGGGGTCAGTGGGGGAATCGCCGCCTACAAGGCGTGCGAGCTGCTCCGCAGACTGACGGAATCCGGCCATGATGTACGGGTCGTACCGACCGCCGCGTCGCTGAACTTCGTCGGAGCGGCGACCTGGTCGGCGCTTTCCGGCCACCCGGCCGCCACCGAGGTCTGGTCGGATGTCCATGAGGTGCCGCATGTCCGGATCGGGCAGGGCGCGGATCTGGTCGTCGTCGCCCCCGCCACCGCCGACCTGCTGGCCAAGGCGGCCCACGGCCTCGCGGACGATCTGCTCACCAATACTCTGCTCACCGCCCGCTGCCCGGTCGTCTTCGCGCCGGCCATGCACACGGAGATGTGGGAGCACCCCGCCACCCAGGAGAACGTGGCCACCCTCCGCCGGCGCGGTGCGATCGTGATCGAGCCCGCCGTCGGCCGTCTCACCGGTGTCGACACCGGCAAGGGCCGGCTGCCCGACCCGGGCGAGATCTTCGAGGTCTGCCGAGGGGTGCTGGCCCGTGGGGTCACCGCCCCCGACCTCGCCGGACGCCATGTCGTCATCAGCGCCGGCGGCACCCGGGAGCCGCTGGACCCGGTCCGCTACCTGGGCAATCGCTCCTCCGGCAAGCAGGGGTACGCCCTCGCCCGCACGGCGGTGGCCCGAGGGGCCAGGGTGACGCTGATCGAGGCCAACACCCAGCTGGCCGACCCGGCCGGCGTCGATGTGATCCATGTCGACACGGCGGTCCGGCTGCGTGAGGCGGTGCTCAAGGCGGCCTCGGACGCCGACGCGGTGGTGATGGCCGCTGCCGTGGCCGATTTCCGACCTGCCGAATACGCCAGCGGAAAGATCAAGAAAAAGGACGGCCAGGAGCCCGCGCCGCTGGCCCTGGTCCGCAACCCCGACATCCTCGCCGAGCTCTCCGCCGAACGGCCCCGGGCCGGGCAGGTGATCGTGGGCTTCGCCGCCGAGACGGACGACGTCCTCGCCAACGGCCGCCGGAAGCTGCGCCACAAGGGCTGTGATCTTCTGGTGGTCAATGAGGTGGGGGAGCACAAGACCTTCGGCTCGGAGGAGAACGAGGCCGTGGTGCTCGCGGCCGACGGCGAGGAGACGCCGGTGCCGTACGGACCGAAGGAAGCCCTCGCCGACACGGTGTGGAGCTTGGTGCTGCCGCGTCTTCTGTGAATTCTTTATGTCGTGAGAGATCCGGATGAAAGTGGATGAGACCGGCATCACAGCCAGCGATTTTCGGACTTCCGCGCAGCTCTACGCCCTGTGATCGGCGGCTCCGGGGTCGCTGGCCGGATCTCGCTAGAACCGTCGCTTGACAGCCATTCGTCTCCACGGATCGAGACGGGTGGTTCAGAGCGGAGTGGTGGCGGATAAACTGGTCGTGGAACGTCGCGGGGCGCAGCCCCCTGCCGGTCCGCCAATGATCAGCCAGCAGCCGCTGCAACCCCAGGGAGCGATGTGTCCCGCCGTCTCTTCACTTCGGAGTCCGTGACCGAGGGTCACCCCGACAAGATCGCCGACCAGATCAGCGACACCATCCTCGACGCTCTCCTCCGGGAGGACCCGACGTCCCGCGTCGCCGTCGAGACCTTGATCACCACCGGTCTGGTCCATGTGGCCGGCGAGGTCACCACCAAGGCCTACGCCGACATCCCCACCCTCGTACGCAACAAGATCCTGGAGATCGGGTACGACTCGTCGAAGAAGGGATTCGACGGCGCGTCCTGCGGCGTCTCGGTCTCCATCGGCGCGCAGTCCCCCGACATCGCCCAGGGCGTGGACACGGCGTACGAGAAGCGTGTCGAGGGCGACGAGGACGAGCTGGACAAGCAGGGCGCGGGCGACCAGGGCCTGATGTTCGGCTACGCGACCGACGAGACGCCCGAGCTGATGCCGCTGCCGATCCACCTCGCGCACCGGCTCTCCCGCAGGCTCTCCGAGGTCCGCAAGAACGGCACCATCCCGTATCTGCGTCCCGACGGCAAGACCCAGGTCACCATCGAGTACGACGGCGACAAGGCCGTCCGTCTCGACACCGTGGTGGTCTCCTCGCAGCACGCCTCGGACATCGACCTGGACTCGCTGCTCGCCCCCGACATCCGCGAGTTCGTCGTCGAGCACGTCCTCGCCCAGCTCGTCGAGGACGGCATCAAGCTGGACACCGAGGGCTACCGCCTCCTGGTGAACCCGACCGGGCGGTTCGAGATCGGCGGCCCCATGGGCGACGCCGGGCTCACCGGCCGGAAGATCATCATCGACACCTACGGCGGCATGGCCCGCCACGGCGGTGGCGCGTTCTCCGGCAAGGACCCCTCCAAGGTCGACCGCTCGGCCGCGTACGCCATGCGCTGGGTCGCCAAGAATGTCGTCGCGGCCGGCCTCGCGGCCCGCTGCGAGGTCCAGGTCGCCTACGCCATCGGCAAGGCGGAGCCGGTCGGTCTCTTCGTGGAGACCTTCGGCACGGCGACCGTCGACACCGAGCGGATCGAGCAGGCGATCGCCGAGGTCTTCGACCTCCGCCCGGCCGCGATCATCCGCGACCTCGACCTCCTCCGCCCGATCTACGCCCAGACCGCCGCCTACGGCCACTTCGGCCGTGAGCAGGCGGACTTCACCTGGGAGCGCACCGACCGTGTGACGGCCCTGCGCGCCGCCGCGGGTCTGTAAGCACCTCCGCGTACGCCGAAGGCCCCGGCCCCTTCACGGGCGGCCGGGGCCTTCGGCCTGTCCCGGGGTCCCTCCCGGGCCGGTTCCGTTCCGGGGCCGGTGGCGTTGTCAGTGGCGTCTGGTAGGAATTTGGCTGTGAGCAGCGAGGACGAGCGGCCCGGCGAGCCCGCCGCCGGTGGGCCCGCCGACAGCGCGCCCGCCGCCGGTGGGCCCGAGCAGCTTGCGCTGATCAGGGAGACCGTGCGCGGGGCCAAGGTGCCGAAGGCCAAGCCGAGGACCTGGCGGGGGGCCGCGCTGGCGAAGGAGCTGCCCGTCGCGCGCGTGGTGGTCAACAAGGGCGTGCTCCATCTCGACCAGTACTTCGACTACGCGGTGCCCGAGGAGCTGGACGCCGAGGCCCGGCCCGGGGTGCGCGTCCGGGTGCGGTTCGGGGCCGGGGCGCACCGGGTCCGGGACGGCCGCCGGGAGGGCGGCGGCCTGATCGACGGCTTCCTCGTCGAGCGCCGCGCCGACTCGGACTACGGGGGAGCGCTGGCCGCCCTCGCCTATGTCGTCTCGCCCGAGCCGGTCCTCGGCCCCGAGATGCTGGCGCTCGCCCGCGCCGTCGCCGACCGGTACGCGGGATCCCTCGCCGATGTGCTCCAGCTCGCCATCCCGCCGAGGAACGGCCGCGCCGAGTCCAGGCCCTCGCCCGAGCCCCTGCCGCCGCCCCCCGCGCCCGCGCCCGGGAGCTGGGAGCGGTACGCCAGTGGCCCGGCGTTCCTGGCGGCGCTGGCGGGCGGGGGCGCGCCCAGGGCCGTATGGACCGCGCTGCCCGGTCCGGGGTGGCCCGAGGAGCTGGCGCGCGCCGTCGCCGCCGCCCTCGCGTCCGGGCGCGGGGCCCTGGTCGTGGTGCCCGACGGGCGGCGCGCCGCCCGTCTCGACGCCGCGCTGACCGCGCTGCTCGGCGAGGGCCGCCACGCCCTGCTGACCGCCGACTCGGGCCCCGAGAAGCGGTATCGCCAGTGGCTCGCGGTGAGCCGGGGCTCGGTCCGGGCCGTCGTCGGCACCCGCTCGGCGATGTTCGCCCCGGTGCGGGCCCTGGGGCTGGTCGCGATCTGGGACGACGGCGACTCCAGCCACAGCGACGACCGTGCGCCCTTCCCCCATGTCCGCGAGGTTCTCCAGCTGCGCGCCGCCCAGGAGGGATGCGCCTTTCTGCTGGGCTCCACCAGCTGCACGGTGGAGGCGGCCCAGCTGGTGGAGAGCGGCTGGGCCCGGCCGCTGGCCGCGGGCCGCGAGCAGGTGCGCCGCGCCGCCCCGCTGGTGCGGACCGTCGGCGACGGCGATCTGGCCCGCGACGAGGCGGCCCGCGCCGCCCGGCTGCCCAGCATGGCCTGGCAGGTGGTGCGGGAGGGCCTCAAGAGCGGCCCGGTGCTGGTCCAGGTGCCCCGACGGGGCTATGCCCCCCGGCTGGCCTGTGAGCGCTGCCGCACCCCGGCGCGCTGCCGCCACTGCTCGGGGCCGCTGGAGGCCCCCGACGAGCGTGAGCTGACCTGCCGCTGGTGCGGCCTGGGCGCGGTCGACTGGCACTGCGCCGAGTGCGGCGGCACCCGGCTGAGGGCCCGGGTGGTGGGCGCGCGGCGCACGGCCGAGGAGCTGGGCCGGGCCTTTCCCGCCGTCCCCGTCCGCACCTCCGGCCGCGACCATGTGCTGGACGCGGTCCCCGGGCGGCCCGCGCTGGTGGTGTCCACCCCCGGCGCGGAGCCGGTCGCCGAGGGCGGCTACGCGGCGGCGCTGCTGCTGGACGGCTGGGCCATGCTCACCCGGCCCGATCTGCGGGCGGGCGAGGACGCGCTGCGCCGCTGGATCGACGCGGCCTCGCTGGTGCGGGGCCAGGACGACGGCGGCACGGTGGTCGTCGTCGCCGAGCCGACGCTGCGCCCGGTGCAGGCGCTGGTCCGCTGGGACCCGACGGGCCATGCGCGGCGCGAGCTGGCGGACCGCGCCGAGCTGGGCTTTCCGCCGGTGTCCCGGATGGCGTCGGTGACCGGTCGCGCCGATGTGGTCGGCGCGTTCATGGCGGTGATGCGGCTCCCGGCCGACGCGGAGGTCCTGGGGCCGGTGCCGCTGCCCGTGCCGCCGCCGGGCCGTCCCCGCAGGCCGGGGGAGCCGCCGGTGGGGGAGGTGTGGGAGCGCACGCTGCTCCGGGTGCCGCCGGGCAGCGGGGCGGAGCTGGCCGCCGCGCTGAAGGCGGCCCAGGCCGCCCGGCTGGCCCGTGGCGGCACGGACCAGGTCCGGATCAGGATCGACCCGCTGGACATCGGCTGAGGCCCTGGCCCTTGCCCTGTGCCCTTGCCCCGGCCCGGAGCCCCGAGGCCGGGGCTGCGTCCGTCCGCGCGTGCGAAGGCACGGCCCGGCGGCATGGAGCCGTCCGGGCCGTGCCCGATCGCCGGGGGGCCGGGGGCGACCCCGGTCAGCCGTTGCGCGGCCCGGGGAACGCGCCGGGGCGGGCCTCGTCGCGGAAGGCCTGGCCGGTCACCGCGTGCTGCGGCGGCATGGCGCGGGCGGCCGGCACCGCCGCCGGAAGGCCCGGGACCGCCAGGGTCCGGGTCGCCGCGGTGGTGGCCTCCACCGCCCGCTCCTGCTCGCCCCCCGCCGGCTGCGCGGCCCGGCGGGCCCCGTACCTGCGGTGCACGGCCTGCTTGGTGACGCCGAGGGCCGAGCCGACCGCGTCCCACGAGAAGCCCAGCGAGCGGTCGAAGTCGACCGCCGCCGTCACCAGCGTCTCGACGCTGTCCCGCAGCTCCTGCGCGAGACGCACGGTCGGGGCCGGGGCCCGGCCGTAGACGACGAAACCGGTGGAGGGACCGGAGCGGCGTGGACGGTAGACATTGCCCAGCTGGGCGGTGAGCGTGCGCAGCGCGTCCACCTGTCGGCGGACCCGCTCGATGTCCCGCACCAACAGATGCAGGCTCGCCCGGGCTTGGGCGTCGTGGGTTGCGTGGTCGGCCATGGGAAAGCCTCTCGAACCGGCGTTGAAAGGGGGTCGGGCCGTGTCGCATCCGAACGGCCCGCGTTGGTCAATCTCACTTGACCAACGCGCCACCGGGCGATGTGGTCACGGTCCAGGGGCGTAAGCGCGTACGGACAGGGCGCGCGGGCTCCCGTACGCCCCCCGCGCGGAGCACCCCCGGACCACTCCCCGGCCGCTCCCGGATCACCTCGGGGCCACCTCCGGGCCGTCCCCGCGCGCGTCGCGCCGGACGGCCTAGACTGGTGCGCCGCCCGTTCTCGTACGCGCCGATGGTCCGCCCCAGGGCCGTCGAAGGACCGCCGAAGGCCTTCCGCGCACGTCACCGGCGCACCGCACCCATCAGCCTGAGAGGCAATCAGCACCGATGAAGCTCGTCTTCGCAGGCACCCCCGAGGTCGCCGTACCCGCCCTGGACGCCCTGATCGCCTCCGACCGGCACGAGGTGGCCGCCGTCGTCACCCGGCCGGACGCACCCGCGGGCCGGGGCCGCAGACTGGTCGCCAGCCCGGTGGCCCAGCGCGCCGAGGAGGCGGGGATCGAGGTCCTCAAGCCCGCCCGCCCGCGTGACGAGGACTTCCTCGCCCGGCTGCGCGAGATCGGGCCGGACTGCTGCCCGGTCGTCGCTTACGGCGCGCTGCTGCCCCGTGTCGCCCTCGACGTGCCCGCCCGGGGCTGGGTCAATCTGCACTTCTCGCTGCTGCCCGCCTGGCGCGGCGCGGCCCCCGTCCAGCACGCCGTGATCGCCGGGGACGAGATGACCGGCGCCGCGACCTTCCAGATCGAGGAGGGACTCGACTCCGGCCCGGTCTTCGGGGTGCTCACGGAGCGGGTCCGCCCCACCGACACCAGCGGCGATCTCCTCACCCGGCTGGCCCTCGCGGGCGCGGGGCTGCTCACCGCCACCATGGACGGCATCGAGGACGGCACCCTGAAGGCCGTCCCGCAGCCCGCCGAGGGCGTGTCCCTCGCGCCGAAGCTCACCGTCGAGGACGCCCGCGTCGACTTCAAGGCCCCGGCGCTCCGCGTCGACCGGCTCGTCCGGGGCTGCACCCCAGCCCCCGGCGCGTGGACCGAGTTCCGGGGCGAGCGGCTGAAGCTCGTCTCCGTACGGCTGGACGCCGAGCGCGGCGACCTCGCCCCCGGCGAGCTGGCCGCGGGCAAGAACGACGTGTACGCGGGAACGGGCTCGCACGCCGTCGAGCTGCTCTGGGTCCAGCCCCAGGGCAAGAAGCCGATGCGCGCCGCCGACTGGGCGCGCGGTGTCCGCATCGCCCCCGGCGAGCTGCTGGGATCCGTCTGACCCGGGGCCGTCCGATCCGAGGGCAGTCCGACCCGGGATCCTTCCGACCCGGGATCCGTCCCCGCAGCCGCCCCGGCCGGAAGCCGGGGCGGGCGGGCTCCCGGCGCGGAGCCGCCCGCGCGGGAAGGGGACTACCCTTACAGGGTTCGGAACCCTTGTGACAGCGGAGCACCTTTGAACGACCAGGCACGCGCCCACGGCCCTCGCCGATCCTCCAAGCCCTACCGCCGCCCGAAGAAGGATCCCGTGCGGATCCTCGCCTTCGAGGCGCTGCGGGCCGTCGACGAGCGCGACGCGTACGCGAATCTCGTGCTCCCCCCGCTGCTGCGGAAGGCCCGGGAGGAGGGCGACTTCGACGCGCGCGACGCGGCGCTCGCCACCGAGCTGGTCTACGGCACCCTGCGCCGCCAGGGCACCTACGACGCGATCGTCGCCGCCTGCGTCGACCGGCCGCTGCGCGAGGTCGACCCCCCGGTGCTCGATGTGCTCTCCCTGGGTGCGCATCAGCTGCTGGCGACCCGTATCCCCAGCCACGCCGCCGTCTCCGCCACTGTCGAGCTGGCGCGGGTGGTGCTCGGCGACGGCCGCGCCAAGTTCGTCAACGCCGTGCTGCGCAAGATCGCGCGGGACGATCTGGACACCTGGGTCGAGCGGGTCGCCCCGCCCTACGACGAGGACGCCGAGGAGCATCTCGCGGTGGTGCACTCGCACCCCCGGTGGATCGTCTCCGCGCTCTGGGACGCGCTGGGCGGCGGCCGGGCCGGCATCGAGGACCTGCTGGAGGCGGACAACGAGCGCCCCGAGGTCACCCTCGTCGCCCGCCCCGGCCGCTCCACCGCCGACGAGCTGCTCGGCTCGCTGGAGGAGGACGCCGGGCTGCCGGGCCGCTGGTCGCCCCATGCCGTACGGCTCGTGGAGGGCGGCGAGCCCGGAGCGGTGGAAGCCGTCCGCGAGGGCCGGGCCGGCGTCCAGGACGAGGGCAGCCAGCTCGTCGCGATGGCCCTGGCCGACGCGCCGCTGGAGGGCTCCGACACCCGGTGGCTCGACGGCTGCGCGGGCCCCGGCGGCAAGGCGGCCATGCTGGCCGGGCTCGCCGCCCGGCGCGGCGCCTCGCTGCTCGCCTCCGAGAAGCAGCCGCACCGCGCCCGGCTGGTGGAGCGCGCCCTGGCCGGCAACCCCGGCCCCTACCAGGTCATCACCGCCGACGGCACCCGCCCGCCGTGGGGGCCCGGGGTCTTCGACCGGGTCCTGATGGACGTCCCGTGCTCCGGCCTCGGCGCGCTGCGCCGCCGCCCGGAGTCCCGCTGGCGTCGCCGCCCGGAGGACCTGGAGGGTTTCGCGCCCCTTCAGCGGGCCCTGCTGCGGGAGGCCCTCAAGGCCGTCCGCGTCGGCGGAGTGGTCGGGTACGCGACCTGCTCGCCGCATCTCGCCGAGACCCGGGTGGTCGTGGACGACGTGCTGCGCGGACGCGGCGGGAACACTCCCGTCGAGGCCGAGTGGGTGGACGCCAGGCCGCTGATGCCCGGTGTGCCCGCCCTCGGCGACGGCCCGGACGTCCAGCTGTGGCCGCATTTGCATGGGACGGACGCGATGTATCTGGCTCTGCTGAGGCGTACCGCCTGACGGTCTCCCGCCCCTGACCTGGGGCGGAGCGGATTTTTCAGGTGTACCACAGCGCCGCCCGGCCGAATTGGTCTGTACCGGATCACCGGCCGGGGCGGGGAAGGGTCCCGGAGCATGGCAGTCTTGCCCCATGGCCGTACAGATCAATCCCAGCATCCTCTCCGCGGACTTCTCCCGTCTGGCGGAAGAGGCCCGCGCAGTCGAGGGCGCCGACTGGCTCCATGTCGATGTGATGGACAACCACTTCGTGCCCAATCTGACGCTGGGCGTGCCGATCGTGGAGTCCCTCAGCCGGGCGACGGACACCCCGCTGGACTGCCATCTGATGATCGAGGACCCCGATCGCTGGGCTCCGCAGTACGTCGAGGCGGGGGCGGGATCCGTCACCTTCCACGCGGAGGCGGCGGCCGCCCCGGTGCGGCTGGCGCGGGAGATCCGGGCCAAGGGGGCGCGCGCCTCCATGGCGCTCAAGCCCGCGACCCCGATCGAGCCGTACGAGGATCTGCTCCCCGAACTCGACATGCTTCTGATCATGACCGTGGAGCCCGGCTTCGGCGGGCAGGCGTTTCTCGACATCATGCTGCCGAAGATCCGCCGCACCCGGGAGCTGATCTCCAAGCACGGGCTCGAACTGTGGCTTCAGGTCGACGGCGGGGTCTCGGACACGACGATCGAGCGGTGCGCCGAGGCGGGCGCGGACGTCTTCGTCGCCGGGTCCGCCGTCTACGGCGCGAGCGACCCGGCCGAGGCGGTCCGGGCCCTGCGCGCCAAGGCCGACGGCGCGAGCGCCGCGGCCGGCCGGGCGTGCCGTCACTGACCGGGAGCACCGAGGACTTCCACCGGTCGGCCGGCCGGTGAGCATCACCGGGGGGACCGCGCGTGCGCACACCGTGCACCGCGCGTGCCGCCCCCGGTCCACAACAACCGAACTCGGCCCGACAGGGCTGATCAACATCCATCGGATCTGACAGGATGACGGATCCGGAGTATGTACTGCAGTGAGGAGATCGCGGTGTCGACGGGCCGGTCAGCTGCGCGGATGGGACCCGCGGAGCTGGTGCAGGCGGCGGCCATGGCCCGCCGCTTCTATCTAGAGGGCAAATCCAAGATCCAGATCGCGGAGGAGTTCGGCGTCAGCCGCTTCAAGGTCGCTCGGGTTCTGGAGACGGCGCTGGAGCGTGATCTCGTGCGTATCGAGATCCGTGTTCCGGCGGAATTGGACGCCGAGCGCTCGGACGCGCTCCGCGCGCACTTCGGGCTGCGGCACGCCGTGGTCGTGGAGTCCCCGGCGGAGGCGGAGGAGTCGCCCGACCCGGAGAATCTGGGCGAGGTGGCCGCCGATCTGCTCGGCGAGCTGGTCGACGAGGGCGCGGTGCTGGGGCTGGCCTGGGGCCGCTCCACCATTCACATGGCCGCCGCGCTCGACCGGCTGCCGCAGTGCACGGTCGTCCAGCTCACGGGGGTGTACGACGCCGGAACCGCCGAGCGCGGCTCGGTGGAGGCCGTCCGGCGCGCCGCCCAGGTGTCCGGCGGCGACGCCCACCCCATCTACGCGCCGATGCTGCTGCCCGACGCGGCGACCGCCGCCGCGCTGCGCAATCAGACCGGCATCGCCCGCGCCTTCGACTACTTCGACAAGGTGACCGTGGCGGCCGTCTCCATCGGCTCCTGGGAGCCGGGCATCTCCACGGTCCACGACATGCTGAGCGACGACGAGCGCGCGCGGTACGCCTCGTACGGCGTCGCCGCCGAGATGTCGGCGCATCTCTTCGACCGCGACGGCCGCCGGGTCGGCCGCGATCTGGGAGAGCGCTGCATCACGGTGGAGGCCGACCGGCTGCGCCGTATCCCCGAGGTGGTGGCGATCGCGGGCGGTCAGCGCAAGGCGGACGCGATCGCGGCCGTACTCCGGTCCGGCCTGGTCACCAGCCTGGTGACGGACACCGCCGCCGCCGACCATCTGCTGTCGGTGCCGGCCGGTCCGAGGCCCGCGCTGGAGCGCGCGGACCCCGACGACTGAGCGCGACTGACCGCGACCGACCGCGCCGGACCGGCGGAACCGGTCCCACCGTTCGCCCGGGCCCGTACGACCGACCGTACGGGCCCGACGTGTGCCCCGGCCCGTACGGTCCACGCCCCGGTCCGCGCCCCGGTCCACGCCGCCCGGGAGCCCCCCGCGCGCCGCGGTCCCGCGCACGCCTCGCCGGGAGCCGTCGCCGGGCGTCCGCGATGGTTCCATCGCCTCCGAACCGCCGTACAATCACTGGTATCAGACAGTCCGTCAACTTTCCTTGACCGGCCTGTGCGCCCCGCACATACTTCTGCCGTCAGGTCCTCCGCGGACGTATGACCAGGGAGGTCCCCAGCGCATGACGGACGAGTCCGGCGCGGCGGAACTGCCCCGGCGAGTGGCCGCACGGCTGAACCTGCTCTTCGACGTCATCCGGCCCGCCGCCCTCCAGCGCCCCTGGAGCAGCGCCGAGATCGCCGCCCGGGCCGGGGTCGACACCGAGTACGTGGACGGACTGCGCGCCGCCGCCCTCCCGCCCGAGGACGTGGATCCGCAGATCGGCGAGAAGCAGCGGGAGCGGCTCTTCGCCCAGCGCCTGGAGTGTCTCTTCCGCACCCGGGTCTCCCCCCGCACGGGGAAGCAGGTGACCCAGACCGAGGTCGCCGAGGCGCTCAAGAGCAACAAACAGCACGTCGGGAACCTCCGGGCGGGAAAGAACAACCCCTCGATCGTCCTGGCCCAGAAATACGCCGACTACTTCAAGGTCGACGTCGGCTACTTCAGCGCCGCCCCGCTCAGCGCCGTCGCCGCCTGCTTCGGACACTCCAAGGACTTCCTCGTCCGCGCCGACGACGACCCCCATGTCGTCCAGGCCGTCGCCAATCTCCGGCTGCTGCGCGCCATGGCCGACCGGCGCGTCCGCCATGTCGTCGGGCGGCTCGTCGACCGGTACGAGGCCGCCTCGAAGGAGGCCGTCCCCCCCTTTGGAGGATCGGCTTGACGCCGCCCCCGCGCGCTGGAGCTTCCTCCCAGCACACCCGGGGCCCGCCTCGTGGGAGAATGAAGTACGTGCGTTTTCCCCCGTTCCATCTGCCCGGGGGCCAACTCCGATCGACTGGGATGTTCAGCACGTGCGTTTCCTCAATGATCTGAAGCCGCCGTACGACCTCACGTATGACGACGTGTTCATGGTCCCGCGCCGCTCGGCGGTGGGCTCCCGCCAGGCCGTCGACCTCTCGTCCCCCGACGGCACCGGCACCACCATCCCGCTGGTCGTCGCCAATATGACCGCCATCGCGGGCCGCCGGATGGCCGAGACACTGGCCCGCCGGGGCGGTCTCGTCGTCATCCCCCAGGACATTCCGATCGAGGTCGTCACCGACGTCGTCTCCTGGGTCAAGACCCGTCATCTGGTCCTCGACACCCCCATCGTGCTCGCCCCCCACCAGACCGTCGCCGACGCGCTCTCCCTGCTCCCCAAGCGGGCGCACGACGCGGGCGTCGTCGTGGACGGCGACCACCGCCCGGTCGGCGTCGTCACCGACGCGGACCTCGCCGGAGTGGACCGCTTCACCCAGCTGACCGAGGTCATGTCCACGGATCTGCTGCTCCTCGACGCGGACATAGACCCCCGCGACGCCTTCCACAAGCTCGACCACGCCAACCGCCGCTACGCCCCCGCCGTCGACGGCGACGGCAGGCTCGTCGGCATCCTCACCCGCCGGGGCGCGCTGCGGGCGACCCTCTACACCCCGGCCGTCGACGCCGCCGGCAAGCTGCGCATCGCCGCCGCCGTAGGTATCAACGGCGATGTCGCGGGCAAGGCCAAGCAGCTCCTCGACGCGGGTGTGGACACCCTCGTGGTGGACACCGCCCACGGCCACCAGGAGTCGATGATCTCCGCGATCAAGGCGGTCCGCGCGCTCGACCCCCAGGTCCCGATCGTCGCGGGCAACATCGTCGCCGCCGAGGGCGTGCGCGACCTCATCGAGGCGGGCGCGGACATCATCAAGGTCGGCGTCGGCCCCGGCGCGATGTGCACCACCCGCATGATGACCGGCGTCGGCCGGCCGCAGTTCTCCGCCGTGCTGGAGTGCGCCGCCGAGGCGAAGAAGTACGGCAAGCACGTCTGGGCCGACGGCGGGGTCCGCCACCCGCGCGACGTCGCCATGGCACTGGCCGCCGGAGCCTCCAACGTCATGATCGGCTCCTGGTTCGCCGGCACCTACGAATCGCCCGGCGACCTCCAGCAGACCGCCGACGGACGGCTCTACAAGGAGTCCTTCGGCATGGCCTCCGCGCGCGCCGTCCGCAACCGCACCAGCGAGGAGTCGGCGTACGACCGGGCCCGCAAGGCGCTCTTCGAGGAGGGCATCTCCACCTCCCGGATGTTCCTCGACCCCGACCGCCCGGGCGTGGAGGACCTGATCGACTCGATCATCGCGGGCGTCCGTTCCTCCTGCACCTACGCGGGCGCGGGCTCCCTGGAGGAGTTCGCCGAGCGGGCGATCGTCGGTGTCCAGAGCGCCGCCGGCTACGCCGAGGGCAAGCCGCTGCACGCCAGCTGGAGCTGACCCGCCGCCTGTCCGGCGGATCCGGTCCCCAAGAGTCCCCGGGGGCCGGATCCGCCGTTTCCGGCCCCCCGGACACCCCCCTGGAAAATCTCCCGCGCATGGAAGGAGTGAACCGGGGTAGGCGCGCTGTGCACTGACCACGGAGCAGGGGAGGACTGAGTGTCCACGGCGAGCCAGGTCGCGACCGAACTCACACAGCCGGGAACACGGGGGCCGAGCGCCGAGCTGCATCTTCCGGAGGTGCCGAACCCTGGGGAAGTCGCCCCCAAGGACGCGCGGGAGATCTCACGGATCTTCTTCGTCCGGCTGGCGGAACTGGAAGAGGGCACCCGCGACCACCAGTACGTCCGGAACACGCTCATCGAGCTGAATCTGGCGCTGGTGAAGTACGCGGCGGGCCGCTTCCGCAATCGGGCCGAGCAGATGGAGGACATCGTCCAGGTCGGCACCATCGGCCTGATCAAGGCGATCGACCGCTTCGAGCTGAGCCGCGAGGTGGAGTTCGCCACCTTCGCCGTCCCGTACATCGTCGGCGAGATCAAACGATTCTTCCGGGACACCAGCTGGGCCGTCCATGTCCCGCGCAGGCTCCAGGAGCTGCGGATCGACCTCGCCAAGGCCACGGACGACCTCTCCCAGCGGCTGGACCGCTCCCCGACCACCGCCGAACTGGCCGAACACCTCGGGATCGACCAGCAGGAGGTCATCGAGGGCGTCGTCGCCAGCAACGGCTACACGGCCGGGTCGATCGACATGCCCATGGAGGACTCCTCCGACCACACCGCGACCCCGCTCTCCGACCGGCTCGGCGCGCCCGACGCCGATCTGGAGATCGCCGAGAACGTCCAGGCGCTCAAGCCGCTGATCGAGGAGCTGGACGACCGCGACCGCAGGATCCTCCGGATGCGCTTCGGCGAGGAGCTGACCCAGTCGCAGATCGGCGCCGAGCTGGGCGTCTCCCAGATGCATGTCTCCCGGCTGCTGACCCGGATCACCACCCGGCTCCGCGAAGGACTCCTCGTCGCCGAGTGAGCCGGGCGAGCCGGATGAACGGACGGTGGGCGGCCACCGGGGCGAAGAAGATCGCCCCGGTGGCCGCCCACCGTTCCGGATCGCCCCCGCCGCCATGGTCTACTGCGGTGACGGCCTCGTGCTGTCCCCGCCCCACCGGCCCGGCAGAGAAGTGATCCACCCGCAGTGCTCCTCAATGACCTCGACGAACGCATCGTCCACGCCCTCGCGGAGGACGCCCGCCGCTCCTACGCCGACATCGGCGCGCTGGTGGGGCTCTCGGCCCCGGCGGTGAAACGCCGGGTGGACCGGCTGCGCGAGGTGGGGGCCATCACCGGCTTCACCGTGCGGGTCGACCCGGCCGCGCTGGGCTGGGAGACCGAGGGGTACATCGAGCTGTACTGCCGCAGCAACACCTCCCCCGAGGCCATCGAGCGCGGCCTGAAGCGCTACCCGGAGATCGCCTCGGCCTCCACCGTCACCGGGGAGGCCGACGCCATCGTCCAGGTCTTCGCCTCCGACATGCGCCACTTCGAGCGCGTGCTGGAGCGGATCGCCGGCGAGCCCTTCGTCGAGCGCACCAAATCCGTGCTGGTCCTCTCCCCGCTGCTGCGCCGCTACTCCTCGGGCTCACCCGCCTGACCCCGTCCGGCCCCGCCGGGCCCCTCCGTACCGCTCAGCGAAACGCGCCGCGCAACGAATCGCCGCACCCGGCCCGAATCGCGCAATGAATCGGCCGTCGGAGCGCAACGCTCGCGCCTTGCCCGCACCCGAGCCCGGATCGTACGGTTCTGGAGGTCCTTAAACCCCCGGGCGACGCCCCGGACATCCGGTGCTTCCGTCCGTACATCGCCCGAGGTCAGCCATGCCGCCGTTGCGCACAGCCCTGCTCCAGAGCTCCGGTCGACCGGGCTCGGTCGCCGAGAATCTGACGGCGCTCGACACCGCCGCCGCCCGTGCCGCGAAGGCCGGCGCGCGCCTGCTGATCACCTCCGAGCTGTTTCTGACCGGGTACGCGATCGGCGACCGGGTGCCGGTGCTGGCCGAGGCCGCCGACGGGCCCGCCGCCGGGGCGGTGGCCGAGATCGCCGTACGCCACGGTCTCGGCATCGCCTACGGATACCCCGAGCGCTCGGGGGAGCGGATCTTCAACTCCGTCCAGCTGATCGGCCCCGGGGGCGACCGGCTCGCGGGCTACCGCAAGACCCATCTCTTCGGCCCCTTCGAGCAGCGCTGGTTCACCCCCGGCGAGGAGCCGGTGGTCCAGGCGGAGCTGGACGGCGTCCGGATCGGGATGCTGATCTGCTACGACGTGGAGTTCCCCGAGAACGTCCGGGCGCACGCCCTCGCGGGCACCGATCTGCTGGCCGTGCCCACCGCGCAGATGCACCCCTTCCAGTTCGTCGCCGAATCGATGATCCCGGTGCGTGCCTTCGAGAGCCAGCTCTACATCGCGTACGTCAACCGGACGGGCCCCGAGGGCGAGTTCGAGTTCGTCGGGCTGAGCTGTCTCGCGGGCCCCGACGGGCTGGCCCGCACCCGCGCCGGACGCGGCGAGGAACTGGTCGTCGGCGAGGTGGACCCGGACTTCCTCCGGGACTCCCGGGAGGCCAACCCCTATCTGGGCGACCGCAGGCCCGGCCTCTACTCCTCGCTGGGCTGACCCGCCCGCGTACCGCCCCGCCCCTCTCGCCGCCCCGTCCCACCCGCTCTGAAGCTTTTCCGCTTTTCCCGCGCAAGGAGTCCGTACCCCATGACGTCCACGGTGCCCACCGCCGTCCAGCACACCGACGCGCAGCCGCCGATCACCATGTTCGGTCCGGACTTCCCGTACGCGTACGACGACTTCCTCGCGCACCCCGCCGGGCTCGGCCAGATCCCCGCGACCGAGCACGGGGCCGAGGTCGCGGTGATCGGCGGCGGGCTCTCCGGGCTGATCGCGGCCTATGAGCTGATGAAGATGGGGCTCAAGCCGGTCGTCTACGAGGCGGACCGGATCGGCGGCCGGCTGCGCACGGTCGGTTTCGAGGGGTGCGACCCCTCGCTGAGCGCCGAGATGGGCGCGATGCGGTTCCCGCCGTCCTCCACCGCGCTCCAGCACTACATCGACCTGGTGGGGCTGACCACCACCCCCTTCCCCAACCCGCTGGCCCCGGGCACCCCCTCGACCGTGGTCGACCTCAAGGGCGAGACGCACTACGCCGAGACCATCGACGATCTGCCGCAGGTCTACCGCGATGTGATGGACGCCTGGAACGCCTGTCTGGACGAGGGCGCGGACTTCTCGGACATGAACCGCGCCATGCGCGAGCGCGATGTGCCGAGGATCCGGGAGATCTGGGCGCGGCTGGTGGAGAAGCTGGACAACCAGACCTTCTACGGCTTCCTCTGCGAGTCGGAGGCGTTCAAGTCCTTCCGCCACCGCGAGATCTTCGGCCAGGTCGGCTTCGGCACCGGCGGCTGGGACACCGACTTCCCCAACTCGATCCTGGAGATCCTCCGGGTGGTCTACTCCGAGGCGGACGACCACCACCGGGGCATCGTGGAGGGCAGCCAGCAGCTTCCGCTGCGGCTGTGGGAGCGCGAGCCCGCGAAGATCGTCCACTGGCCGCTCGGCACCTCGCTCGCCTCGCTGCACGGCGGCGAGCCCCGGCCCGCCGTCACCCGGCTGAACCGCACGGCCGGCAACCGGATCACCGTCACGGACTCCTCGGGATCCATCCGCACCTACCGTGCGGCCGTGTTCACCGCACAGTCCTGGATGCTGCTGTCCAAGATCGCCTGCGACGACTCGCTCTTCCCGATCGACCACTGGACGGCGATCGAGCGCACCCACTACATGGAGTCCTCCAAGCTCTTCGTCCCCGTCGACCGGCCGTTCTGGCTGGACAAGGACGAGGAGACCGGGCGGGACGCCATGTCGATGACGCTGACCGACCGGATGACCCGGGGCACCTATCTGCTGGACAACGGCCCGGACGCGCCGGCCGTCATCTGCCTCTCGTACACCTGGTGCGACGACAGCCTCAAGTGGCTGCCGCTCTCGGCGCACGAGCGGATGGAGGTCATGCTGAAGTCGCTCGGCGAGATCTATCCGAAGGTCGACATCCGCCG
The DNA here is from genome assembly GCF_039532665.1 of Streptomyces amakusaensis. Classification (NCBI taxonomy): domain Bacteria; kingdom Bacillati; phylum Actinomycetota; class Actinomycetes; order Kitasatosporales; family Streptomycetaceae; genus Streptomyces; species Streptomyces amakusaensis. The sequence goes on from NZ_BAAASB010000030.1 coordinate 33,952, forward strand.
GCACATCATCGGCGACCCGGTGACCGTCTCCTGGGAGAACGAGCCGTACTTCATGGGCGCGTTCAAGGCGAATCTGCCCGGTCACTACCGCTACCAGCGGCGGCTGTTCACCCACTTCATGCAGGACCGGCTGCCCGAGGACAAGCGGGGCATCTTCCTGGCCGGTGACGACATCTCCTGGACGGCGGGCTGGGCCGAGGGAGCCGTGCAGACCGCGCTGAACGCGGTCTGGGGAGTGATGACCCACTTCGGCGGCGCGAGCGACCCGGGCAACCCCGGTCCCGGTGATCTGTACGAGGAGATCGCGCCGGTCGAGCTGCCGGAGGACTGACGGACCGCTGCCTTCCGCGTCGTGGCGCGGCTCAGGACCAGGGGGTGAGCAGACAGCGGCCGACCAGCCCCGCCCCCGAGTCCAGCCGTTCGGTGAACTCCTCGGCGAGGGAGGGCAGCTCCCTGATCCGCCACAGCAGCCGGGCCGCCGACCAGGCCCCCTCACGGGCCCGGTCCAGGCTCCACGCGCCGACCAGATGGGTGAGCGGATCGGCCAGCTCCAGCGCGTCGGGGCCGGGCATCAGATCCTCGCGCACGGACTCCTCCATCAGCCGGAGGATCTCGCCGACCCGGTCGAACTCGGTCTCCAGCTCGGCCGGCTCGCACCCCAGCGCCCGGCAGGAGTCGACCACCGCGAGCGCCAGATCGTGCCCGATGTGCGCGTTCACCCCGGCGAGGGCGAACTGCACCGGGCGTACACCGGGATGGTGCCGGTACTGGAAGAGCGGCCGCCAGCAGGCGGGGGCCCCGGCCCCCGTCTCCGCCGCCGTCACCGCCGCGAGATAGCGCCCGGCGAAGAGCACGTCCAGCGTGGCCGCCGCCCGGCGGTCGGGGAACTCGCCCGCCCCGATGCGCCGGCCGATCTCCTCGGTCACCGCCAGATAGACCCGGTTGAAGACCGCCACCCCGTCGGCGGCGGGCCAGCGGGAGCCGAGCGCCCGCAGCCGCGCCACCACATCGGCCACATCGGCCACATCCGCCGGGTTCGCCGGGTCCGTCGCGATCACTTCGCTGTACGTCATGGGGGCAGCGTCCCAGCAGCCGGGCCGCTCACGGGGCGAGCGGGCCCGGACTTCCCCGGAACGGGGTAGGCGGCTACCGCTCCGTGCCGCCCTCGGGACCGTCGGCGGGGCCGTTCCCGGAGTCGTACGCCGAGGTCCCGGCGTCCAGCAGCGGCTTCTGCTCCTTCAGATGCGCCGGGGCGAAGGCCCGCAGCACGTGGTAGCCCGTGATGACCACGATCGTGCCGAGCGCGATCCCGCCGATCTCGAAGTCGTCGGTGACCTTCAGGCTCACCCCGCCGACGCCGATGATGATGCCCGCCGCGGCCGGCACCAGATTCAGCGGATTGCTCAGATCGACCTTGGCGTTGATCCAGATCTGCGCGCCCAGCAGCCCGATCATGCCGTAGAGGATCACGGTGATTCCGCCGAGCACCCCGCCGGGGATCGCGGCGACCACCGCGCCGAACTTCGGGCAGAGGCCGAAGAGCAGGGCGAATCCGGCGGCGGCCCAGTAGGCGGCGGTCGAGTAGACCCGGGTGGCGGCCATCACGCCGATGTTCTCGGAGTACGTGGTGTTCGGCGGGCCGCCCACCGCCGTGGAGAGCATCGAGGCAGCGCCGTCGGCGGCGATCGCGGTGCCGAGCTTGTCGTCGAGGGAGTCGCCGGTCATCTCGCCGACGGCCTTGACGTGCCCGGCGTTCTCCGCGATCAGCGCGATGACCACGGGGAGCGCGATCAGGATCGCCGACCACTCGAAGCTGGGCCCGTGGAAGGAGGGCAGCCCGATCCAGTCGGCCCTGCCCACCGCCGAGAAGTCCAGCCGCCAGTGGTCGACGGCCTCGCCGCCGCCCACGGGGGAGTTGATCTTGCCGAAGACCCGGTCCAGCACCCAGGAGAGCAGATAGCCGAAGATCAGCCCGAGGAAGATCGCGATACGGGAGAGGAAGCCGCGCAGACAGACCACGGCGAGCCCGGTGAAGAGCATCGTCAGCAGCGCGGTCCACTGGTCCTGCGGCCAGTAGGTGCTCGCGGTGACCGGGGCCAGATTGAAGCCGATGAGCATCACGACCGCGCCGGTCACGATCGGCGGCATCGCGGCGTGGATGATCCGCGCGCCGAAGCGCTGCACGGCCAGGCCCGCGAGGAAGAGCGCCGCACCGACCACGAAGACCGCGCCCGTGACGGTCGCGCTGTCGCCGCCGCCCGCCCGGATGGCCGCCGCCACGCCCACGAAGGAGAGCGAGCAGCCCAGATAGCTGGGCACCCGTCCCCGGGTGGCGAGAAGGAAGATCATCGTCGCGACGCCGGACATCATGATCGCGAGGTTGGGGTCCAGCCCCATCAGCACCGGTGCGACGAAGGACGCGCCGAACATGGCCACGACATGCTGAGCGCCCAGGCCCGCCGTCCGTGGCCAGGAGAGCCGTTCGTCGGGGCGTACGACGGCACCCGGAGCGGGTGTCCGCCCGTCGCCGTGCAGGGTCCAGCGCACGCCGAGGTTCACGGGCCGCTCCTTTGTGTCCTTCGGGGGTGTTCGACGATCGGCGCAATGCGATCGGCGCAATGGTAGTGCGAGTTTCGGCCAGGTTTTTCCCTTCGGGCGGGCGGCGCGGGATTGTCACCCCGCCCACCGGGGGTGCGCCTCCGGCGGGGGAGCGGCGGTCGGAAGCCTTCGCCCGTACGGGGTGCGCGCCGTGCTCGGGCAGGACACGGCCTGCCTCTCGTCCTGCCCTGCGCCCGGACCGTACGGGCCCGCCTCGACCGGGGCGGCAGCGCGTCCGGGGCGTGGCCATGTTCGGCGCGTCCTTCGTCGCGCCGGTGCTCACCCCGGAGGGGAGGCCCGGAGGCCCGGCCCCGGGTCAGGCCTTCGGCTTGGTGAGGGCGTGGTCCTGGGTGGCCGTCGGGGCCGTCGGGGCCGACCGGGCCCGCTCGCCGCGCGCGGAGCGCAGCACCCCCGCGCCGAGGATGATGCCGAAGGCGAGCGCCGTCACCAGGCCGAAGGAGACGATGAGGCTGGTCGCGTCGGCGACCGCGCCGATGGCGGAGGGGGCGATCAGGCCCGAGGTGTAGGTGATCGTCGCGACGCCCGCGATGGCCTGGGCGGGGCGGGGCCCGCTCCGGGCGGCCGCGGCGAAGGCGAGCGGGACGACCACGGCGACCCCGAGGCCGATGAGGCCGAAGCCGCTGACGGCCAGCGCCGGATGGGGGGCCAGCACCACCAGCAGTCCGCCGGCGGTCGCCAGCACTCCGCCCGACCTGACCGTGCGCACCGGGCCGAAGCGGTCCACCACCCGGTCGCCGACCAGCCGCGCCACCGCCATCGTGAGGGCGAAGGCCGTGGTGGAGGCGGCGGCCAGACCGGCGGACGCGCCCAGCTCGTCGCGGAGGTAGACCGCCGACCAGTCCAGGCTCGCGCCCTCCGCGAACACCGCGCAGAAACCGATCGCTCCGATGACCACCGCGGACCTGGGCGGCAGCGCGAACCTCGGCGGAGCCTCCTCGTCGGGGGTGCTGCGCAGATCCAGCACGCCCTGGCAGGCGATCAGCCCGAGCGCGGTGAGGACCGCCGCCGCCATCGCGTGGTGCAGCCGGGCGTCGGTGCCCAGGTGCGCGGCGAGGGTGCCGCCCGCCGAGCCGATCAGCGCGCCCACGCTCCACATGCCGTGCAGGCTGGACATGATCGAGCGGCCGATCCGGTTCTCGGTCTCCACCCCGAGCGCGTTCATCGCCACGTCGGAGAGCCCGGCGGCGGCCCCGTACAGGAAGAGCGCGCCGCAGAGCGCCACGAGATTCGGCGCGAGGGCGGGCAGTGTCAGCGCCAGGGTCCACAGGGCGAGCAGTCCGCGCAGGGCGTTCCGTGCGCCGAAGCGGTGGCTGACCGTGCCGGCCAGCGGCATCGTCAGCGAAGCGCCGATCGCGGGAAAGGCGAGCGCGAGCCCGAGCTGTCCGGCGCTGACCCCGGCGTGATCCTGGATCCAGGGGATGCGGGTGGCGAAGCTGCCCGTCACCGCGCCGTGCACACAGAAGACCATGGCCACGGCGAACCGCGCCCGTTTCCATCGTTGTTGCCCAGAAACCACTGCGTACGCCATGCCGGCGTCCCTCCCTGTCCGTTGGTTGGCAGTAAACTATCAGGAACCCTGCCTGATAGATAATGGTCAATGCGGGGGAGCCGATCTGAAAGGATTCCCGCATGCCCGCATCCCCGAGCACCGCACGGGCCATCAACGATCGGCTCGCGCTCGAACTGCTCCAGAGCGAGGGTCCGTTGACGGCCGGACAGCTGAAGACCCTGACCGGACTCTCCCGGCCCACCGTCGCCGATCTGGTGGAACGCCTCCAGGCCTCCGGGCTCGTCGGAGTGGTCGGCGAGACGGGCGCGCGCCGGCGCGGCCCCAACGCCCGGGTGTACGGGATCGTCGCGGACCGGGCCCATCTCGCGGCCCTCGACATCCGCACCGAGGGCGTCTCGCTCGTCGTCGCGGACCTCCTCGGCGAGATCCTCGCCGAGGCCGCGCTCCCCATCGACCGGGACACCGGCCCCGGCCCGGCCGTCGAGCGGACGGTGGCGGTGCTGGAGCGGACCGTGCGGGAGGCGGGCGCGACCAGGCTGCACACCGTCGGCATCGGGGTGCCCGGCCTGATCGACCCGGCCACCGGAGAGCTGCGCGACGCCACGGGCCTGCCCGCCTGGCACCGGCTCCTCGTGGCCGAGCTGCAGAAACGACTCCCCGCGCGGGTGGTGCTGGAGAACGAGACCAATCTCGCCGCCGTCGCGGAGCAGCGCGCGGGCGCGGCGCGCCACCGCGACACCTTCGTCTGTCTCTGGCTCGGCCACGGCGTCGGCGCGGCGCTCTTCCTCGACGGCCGGCTCCGCCGGGGCGCGTCGGGCGGCGCCGGCGAGATCGGCTTCCTCCCGGTGCCCGGCACCGGCGGGCTGCCCTCCGCCCACGGCTGCGAGGGGGGCTTCCACTCCCTGGCGGGGTCGGCGGCGATCTGTCTCCTTGCCGAGGAGTACGGCGTCAAGGCGCCCGACGCGCCGGGCCCGGCCGCGGCGGCGATCGTCGCCGAGGCGGTCGCGGCGGGGGAGGACGCCTTCCTGGACGCGCTCGCCCGGCGGCTGGCCCTGGGGGCGGCGGCGGTGGCCTCCGTGCTCGACCCGGGGTGCGTGGTGCTCGGCGGGGAGGTGGGTCTGGCGGGCGGCGCGGAGCTGGCGGCCCGGGTCGAATCCGCGCTGGCGGAGCTGACCCCGCTGGCCACCCGGGTCAGGGCGGGGGAGCTGGGCGGCGCGGCGGTGCTGCGCGGGGCGCTGCTCACCGCCCGCGACGCGGCGCAGGAGGAGGTCTTCGGCCCGGCTCTCTGAGTACCGGAGCCGTGATCTGTGCCGCGGCCCGGCGCGGAGGGACGCCCGGCGGCGGCAAGGGCCGGGACTCCGCCGCCGGGCGTCCGTCACCCCGCGCGCGTGCGGAGGTCCGCAGAGCGTAAAAGGACTAGACCAGAGGGGTCAATAGGGGGAAATCAAGCCAGTGGGCAAGCTCGTTGGCCGATGCCTGTGAGTCAGACCACACGCTTCACCCGCATGGTCCACACCCTCCCGTGGCAGACTGGCCCTGTATCAGCAGCAGCGCACTCCGGGGTCGGTGAAATTCCGAACCGGCGGTTACAGTCCGCGACCCGTCCGCATCCAGCGGCCGGTTGACCAGGTGAAATTCCTGGACCGACGGTTAAAGTCCGGATGGGAGGCAGTGCGCGGCGGGCGGCCCTTCACGGCACGCCGGCCGTCATCGGCGGCTGATCGCCCTCGCGGCGATCGGTGTGTCCGGCGGCCCGGCGCTGTTGCGTGTCAGGCGTCCCGCTCTCTGTCGTCATCGACAGGCCCCGGAGTCCGTGCCCGAAGAGGCAGGAGGACCCGGTGGCCACCGCAGCCGACACCGCCGCCATGCGCCGAGCCATCGCGCTCGCCGCCCGCGGCCTCGGCTTCACCAGCCCCAACCCGGTCGTGGGATGCGTCATCGCCGACGCCTCCGGAGAGATCACCGGCATCGGCCACCACCAGCGCGCGGGCGGACCCCACGCCGAGGTGCACGCCCTCGCCGCGGCGGGCGCGAGCGCCCGGGGCGGCACCGCGTACGTCACTCTCGAACCCTGCGACCACACCGGCCGCACCGGCCCCTGTACGCGGGCGCTCATCGAGGCCGGCGTCGACCGGGTCGTCTACGCGGTGGGCGACCCCACCCCGCAGGCCACCGGGGGAGCCGAGACCCTGCGGGCGGCCGGCGTCCGGGTCGAGTCCGGCCTGCTCGCGGCCGAGGCGGCGGCGGGCAACGCGGCCTGGCTCACCTCCGTACGCCTGCGCCGCCCCCATGTCCGGTGGAAGTACGCCGCCACCCTCGACGGCCGGATCGCCGCCCGGGACCGCACCAGCCGCTGGATCACCTCGCCCGAGGCCCGCGCCGACGTGCACCGGCTGCGCGCCGAGGCCGACGCGGTCGTGGTCGGCTCCGGAACCCTCACCGCGGACGATCCGCAGCTCGCCGTGCGCGGCGTCGACGGCGCGCGCCAGCCGCTGCGCGTGGTCCTCGACACCCATGCCGTGATCCGGCCCGCGGCCCGCGTCCTGGACGGCGCCGCGCCGACCCTGATCGCCGTGGGCGAGCGCGCCGACACCGGCTCGCTGCCCGGGGTGGACACCGTCCGCCTCCCGGCCGGCGACGGCGGCGGCCTCTCCGTCCACGCCCTGCTGGACGAGTTGTACGCCCGGGGGGTGCGCGCCGTGCTCCTGGAGGGCGGCCCCACCCTCGCGGGGGCCTTCGTCGCCGCCGGAGCCGTCGACGAGGTCGTCGGCTACCTCGCCCCCGTACTCCTCGGCGCGGGCCCAGCCGCCCTCGGCGACGCCGGAATCTCCACCATCGGTGAAGCGTTCCGGCTCAGAACGACGGAAACCGTACGCATCGGCCCGGATCTCCGGATCACGGCCGTCCCCGACACCGCCGACACGGCCGTCCCCGACACCACGGGCCCCGTCCCCGTCATCGCACCCAAGGAGCGCTGAGTGTTCACCGGAATCGTCGAAGAACTGGGTGAGGTCACCGCCGTCGAGGACCTCGGCGACGCGTCCCGCTTCCGTCTGCGCGGCCCCGTGGTCACCGAGGGCGCGAAACACGGCGACTCCATCGCCGTCAACGGCGTCTGCCTCACCGTGGTCGAGACCGGCGGCGGGGAGTTCACCGCCGATGTGATGGCGGAGACCCTGAGCCGCTCCAGCCTCGGCGCCCTCGCCCCCGGCTCCCGGGTCAATCTGGAGCGACCCACACCGGTCGGCGGACGGCTCGGCGGACACATCGTCCAGGGGCACGTCGACGCCACCGGCTCCATCCTCGACCGCACCCCCTCGGAGAACTGGGAGATCGTCAAGATCGCCCTCCCGGCCGCCCTCTCCCGCCATGTCGTGGAGAAGGGCTCCATCACCGTCGACGGGGTCAGTCTCACCGTCGTGGAGGCGGGCTCCGACCACTTCACCGTGAGCCTCATCCCCACCACCCTCGCGCTGACCACCCTCGGCCTCAAGGGCAAGGGCGACCCGGTCAACCTCGAGGTCGACATCATCGCCAAGTACGTCGAACGACTGCTCGGATCCCGAATCGAGGGGATCGCGCCATGAGCGCCCTGTCCACCCTGAACTCCGTCGCCTTCACCGCCTTCGGCCAGGACATCAAATGGTCCGACATGATCGGCAACACGATCGGTCTGGCCGCCCTGGCGCTCGGCTGGCGGCGCTCGATCTGGACCTGGCCCGCCCAGCTGCTCTCCGGCGTCGTCCTGATCGCCGCCTACGCCTCCGCCGAGCTGAGCGGCGGGGTCGGCAAGCAGTTCCTCGTCATCCTCGTCGCGCTCTGGGGCTGGCGGCAGTGGTCCCGGGGCAGCCGGCAGGCCCAGGACGGCTCCATCGCCGTCCGCTTCGCCACCTGGAAGGAGCGCGGGCTGCTCATCGGCGGAGCGGTCCTCGGCACCCTCGCCGTCGGCGGCCTCTTCACCCTCTACCCGTCGCTGTCCTGGAGCCCCTGGGCCGACGCGTACATCTTCGTCGGCACTCTCGTCGCCATGGTCGCCCAGGCCCGCGGCCTGATCGAGTTCTGGTTCGCCTGGCTGCTGGTCGACATCGTCGGCGTACCGCTCGCTTTCAGCAGCGGCCTCGCCTTCTCCGGACTGGTCTACGTCATCTACTTCGCGCTCGTCCTGTGGGGCATGCGCGACTGGTGGCTGCGCTCCCGCACCCCGGTTCTGAAAGGAGCCCCGGCATGACCTCCCTCCCCCTGGAATCGGCGGCACCCGCCACCCCCCTCCCGCCGCGCCCGGCCGAGGGGGCGGCCCCCACCTGGTACTCGACCGACAACCGCGAGGACTTCGCCCTCGACCCGGTCGAGCAGGCCATCCGTGACATCGCCGAGGGCCGTCCCGTCGTGGTCGTGGACGACGAGAGCCGCGAGAACGAGGGCGATCTCGTCATCGCCGCCGAGAAGGCCACCCCCGAGGTCGTCGCCTTCATGATGAGCGAGTGCCGCGGGCTGATCTGCGCCCCCATGGAGAGCGACGAGCTGAACCGGCTCGAACTCCCCCAGATGGTGGAGCGCAACACCGAGTCCATGCAGACGGCCTTCACCGTCTCCGTCGACGCCTCCGCCGCCCACGGCGTCACCACCGGCATCTCCGCCGCCGACCGCGCCACCACCCTCCAACTGCTGGCCGGCGGCACCGCCTCGGCCGCCGACTTCGTACGCCCCGGCCATGTCTTCCCGCTCCGCGCCAAGCGGGGCGGCGTCCTCGTCCGCAACGGCCACACCGAGGCCGCCGTCGACCTCGCCCGGCTCGCGGGACTGCGCCCCGCCGGGGCCATCGTGGAGATCGCCGGCGAGGACGGCGTCATGCTGCGCCTGCCCGAGCTGGTCCCCTTCGCCCGCAAGCACGGACTGACGATCATCTCCATCGAGGACCTCGTCGCCCACCGGCTCGCCACCGAGCCCACCGTCCAGCGCGAGGCCGCCGTCGACCTGCCGACCTCCTTCGGCCGCTTCACCGCCTACGGCTACCGCTCCACCATCGACGGCGTGGAGCACGTCGCCCTCGTCCACGGCGACATCGGCGACGGCGAGAACCTCCTCGTCCGCGTCCACTCCGAGTGCCTGACCGGCGACATCTTCCACTCGCTGCGCTGCGACTGCGGCCCCCAGCTGCACGCCTCCATGGACCGGATCACCGAGGCCGGCCGGGGCGTCGTGGTCTATCTCCGCGGCCACGAGGGCCGGGGCATCGGGCTGCTGCCCAAGCTCCGCGCGTACGAACTCCAGGAGCGAGGCCGCGACACCCTCGACGCCAACCTCGAACTCGGACTGCCCGCCGACGCCCGCGACTACGCGGCCGGCGCGCAGATCCTCGCCGACCTCGGCGTGCGGAGCGTACGGCTGATGACCAACAACCCCGACAAGATCACCGCGCTGGTGCGGTACGGCCTCACCGTCCACGGCCGGGAGTCGATGCCCGTTCAGGCGGGCGAGCACAATCTCCGCTATCTGCGCACCAAGCGCGACCGGATGGGCCACGATCTGCCCGGTCTCGACGCGTCCACCGCGTCCGCCTGCGGAAATCAGTAGAAGACAGCCACCGGGAACCACCGGCATCACGAGCATCACCACCGAACGCACACGAGAACCACGAGAACCACGAGAACCACGAGAACTCTGAGGAGAAGCGTGAGTGGCAAGGGCGCACCCGAACTGTCCGTACGCAACGTCGGCGACCTCCGTGTCGCCGTCATCGCGGCCCTCTGGCACGAGAGGATCATGGACGGGCTCGTCGACGGGGCCCTGCGCGCCCTGGGCGAGCTGGGCATCGACGAACCGACCCTGCTGAGGGTCCCCGGCAGCTTCGAACTCCCCGTGGTCGCCAAGGTGCTCGCGGGCCGGGGCTACGACGCGATCGTCGCGCTCGGCGTCGTCATCCGGGGCGGCACCCCGCACTTCGAGTACGTGTGCCAGGGCGTCACCCAGGGCCTGACCCAGGTCTCGGTGGACACCGGCGTCCCCATCGGCTTCGGCGTGCTCACCTGCGACACGGAGGAGCAGGCGCTCGCCCGGGCGGGGATCGAAGGGTCGACCGAGGACAAGGGCCACGAAGCGGTCACCGCCGCCGTGGCCACCGCCGCCACCCTGCGCTCGGTCAGCGAACCCTGGCGCTGAACCGGCCGCCCGTACCCCGTACCCTGAGACCATCATGGCGAACAAAACCTTCGAAGAACTCTTCGCCGAGCTGCGGCTCAAGGCGGAGAACGGCGACCCGGCCACGTCCCGCACCGCCGAGCTGGTGGAGAAGGGCGTCCATGCCATCGGCAAGAAGGTCGTCGAGGAGGCCGCCGAAGTCTGGATGGCCGCCGAGTACGAGGGCAAGGAAGCCGCCGCCGAGGAGATCTCGCAGCTGCTCTACCACGTCCAGGTGATGATGGTGGCGCGCGGGATCTCCCTGGACGACGTCTACGCCCACCTCTGATCCACCACCGGCCCGCTCCCCTCCACCCGCCTGCCTGCCTACGTAAGGAAGCCGACCTCATGCTGCGCATCGCCATTCCCAACAAGGGTTCACTGTCCGGACCTGCGTCGGCGATGCTCCATGAGGCCGGCTACCAGCAGCGCAAGGAGTCCAAGGAGCTGGTCCTGGTCGACCCGGAGAACGAGGTCGAGTTCTTCTACCTCCGCCCCCGCGACATCGCGATCTACGTCAGCACCGGCCGTCTGGACATCGGCATCACCGGCCGCGATCTGCTGCTCGACTCCGGAGCGGGGGCCGAGGAGATCCTCCAGCTCGGCTTCGCCCGCTCCACCTTCCGCTACGCCACCAGGCCGGGCACGGCCAAGGGCGTCGAGGACTTCGGCGGCATGACCGTCGCCACCTCCTACGAGGGCATCGTCGCCAAGCACCTCGCCGACAACGCCATCGACGCCTCCGTGGTCCACCTCGACGGCGCGGTCGAGACCGCGATCGAACTGGGCGTCGCCCAGATCATCGCCGATGTGGTCGAGACCGGGACCTCGCTGCGCAACGCGGGCCTCGAAGTCATCGGCGAGCCGATCATGACCTCCGAGGCCGTGGTCATCCGCCGCACCGGGGCCGACACCGAGGACCCCAAGGTGCGGCAGTTCCTCCGCCGCCTCCAGGGCGTCCTGGTCGCCCGCTCCTACGTGATGATGGACTACGACTGCCGCGTCGAGCACCTCGAACAGGCCGTCGCCCTCACCCCGGGTCTCGAATCGCCGACGATCTCCCCCCTGCACCACGAGGGATGGGTCGCCGTCCGCTCCATGGTCGCCGCCAAGGAGGCGCAGCGGATCATGGACGATCTGTACGAGCTGGGCGCGCGGGCCATCCTCACCACCGCCATCCACGCCTGCCGGCTCTGAGGATCACCGACACCATGTCCAGCAGCCCCGCCACCCGTAACGACACCCTCCCGGTGACCTTCCGCCCCACCCGTACCCGAGTCCTCCTGCTGACCATGGGCGTGGCGATGTTCGCCGTCGTCGCCTTCGTCGGTCTCACGCTGGAACGGCTGAACACGGGGGAGCGGATCAGCTTCGTCTTCACCGGTCTGCTCTTCCTCGGGGTCCTCATCCTGCTCAGCAGGCCCAAGGTGGTCGCCGACGACCAGGGTGTCACGGTCACCAACATCACCGGGGTGCGCCGGCTGGAGTGGGCGGAGATCGTCCGGGTCAACCTCCGCCCGGGTGACCCCTGGGTCTTCCTCGATCTGAGCGACGGCACCAGCCTGCCGGTCCTCGGTATCCAGCCCGGGGTAGCCAGGGAGCAGGCCATCACCGACGCCCGCGCCCTGCGCGCGCTCGTCGACGAGCGCGCGGGCCGGCCGTCCGCTTCCTAGTGCCGCATCAGACAACGTCCGCCCTGTCGGAGGCCCTGCCCGCCGACGGCTTCGGCCGCTGGCGATAATCGACCGATGAATGCCGTCGAACGCCCTTTGCCGCCCCTGAACGCCGACGAGCGCACCGTGCTCGAAAGCTGGCTCGACTTTCACCGCGCCACCCTCGCCATGAAGTGCGAGGGCCTGGACGACGGGCAGGCCGCCGTCGCGTCCGTGCCACCGTCCGGCTTCACCTTGACCGGCCTCGTCCAGCACATGGCAGAGGTGGAGCGGAACTGGTTCCGCCGAGTGTTCGCCGGAGAACAGGCCCCGCCCATCTACGACCCGCAGGCCGACCCGTCTGCCCCCGACGGCGGCTTCAAACTGGCCGAGGGCGCCTCACTGCACGACGCCCTCGCCACCTGGCAGGCGGAGATCGCCCGCGCCCGCGAGCTCTGCGCCGACCGTGCCCTGACCGACACAGGCCGCTTCATGGAGCAGGACGTCAACCTCCGCTGGATCCACGTCCACATGATCGAGGAGTACGCCCGCCACAACGGCCACGCCGACCTGCTCCGGGAGCGCATCGACGGCACCACCGGCGTATGACGCCAGATCAGGTCGCGCCCGCCCTGTGGTGAGTGACGAGCCGCCGGGTTCCGTGCCGGGCGGCGCGTCGTGCCAGGGTGATGCGCGGCATGATCCGTCGCTGCGTCCTCAGGCGAAACCGCCACAACACCCACGAACCCCTACGCCAAGTCGTCGACAGGACGAACGTTGCCTGACGCGGCACTGGCTCAGCCGGCCGGGGGCTCCTGAGGTCCCCGGTCGCGCGGGCCCCGGCCGGAGAGCACCTCGCCGTACGCCTGCATCAGATCGGGCAGCCGCAGCGTGGCGAGATCCTCCCGGGTGGGCGTGCCCGGATAGCCGGACAGCCGCAGATCGCGGTAGGCGCAGCTCTTCTCGTACAGGGTCCGCAGAAAGCGGCCGTTGCCCAGCTCGTCGATCCAGCTCTGGTCGACCACATGGCCGCTGATGGAGCGCAGTTCGTCCACGGCCTCCTCGTCCCACACATCGCCGTTCTCGGCGGCCAGCACCTCGCCGATCGAGGTCAGCTCCAGCGGGCGGTACGAGGGGAAGTCGACCCGGGTGGTGAAGCGCGAGGTGAGCCCGGGGTTGGCGGCGAGCAGCCGATCCATGCCCTCGGGGTAGCCCGCCAGGATGACCACGAGGTGGTCGCGATTGTCCTCGGCGCGCTTCAGCAGCACCTGGAGGGCCTCGTCGCCGTAGGCGTCGCCCTTGGTGTAGCCGGAGTTGGCCAGGCTGTAGGCCTCGTCCACGAAGAGGACACCGCCGAGCGCCGAGTCGATCAGCTCATTGGCCTTCACCGCCGTCTGGCCGAGGAATTCGCCCACCATGTCCGAGCGCTGGGCCTCCACCAGATGGTCGCCGCCGAGCAGACCGAGGGCGTAGAAGACCCTGCCGAGGATCCGGGCGACGGTGGTCTTCCCGGTGCCCGAGGGCCCGGAGAAGATGAAATGGCGTTTCGGCGGCTGCACCGGCAGCCCCTGACCGGCCCGCAGCCGGGCCATCTCCAGCTGCGCCGAGAGCGCCTTGACCTGCCGTTTCACCGGTTCAAGGCCGACCATCCGCTCCAGCTCGGCCAGTGCCTCGGCGAGCAGCGCGGGATCGGTGGGGCCCGAGGGCAGCAGGGTGGGGGAGTCCGGCCCCGCGCCCTGGGTCCGCCGTCTGATCGCGTCGGACGGCGGGCCGGGCGGGGTCGCGCCGGGCAGCTGGCTCTGCTGGTCGGGCCCGGGGCGGGCCTCGGCCGGGACGGTCCCCTCGGCCTCCACGGCCTCGGCCGCCCGCTCCTGGAGGGGTTCGGGGCCGAATCCGGCGAGGGAGACGGCGAGCCCGGCCGACTCGTCGTAGCCGTCGATCCCGTCGTACTCGGCGATCGCCGTCAGCCGGGCCGAGGTGTCCATGAAGGCGGGGTCGACACGGTGCACCGCGCGGTACAGCGGAAGGGCGGCCGCACTGCGGCCGGTGCCCTCATGGGCCCGCGCCAGCCAGTAGCGCAGCTCCTTGCGCTGGGGCTGTTCGCTGCGGCAGCGCATCAGGGCCGCCGACAGCAGCGGCTCGGCCTGTCCGTACATCTCCAGCCGCACCCGGGCCATGCCGCCGAAGAGACCGGCCTCGATGCCCAGCAGCGCGTCGCCGACCAGGGGTTCGGTGTGGCGGACCAACTCCTCCCAGTCCTTGACGAGATAGGCGCGGCAGGCGTGCAGAAAGCGGACCTGGGGGTCGGCGTCCACGGGCGGCAGCCCGGCCAGCGCCCGGTCCAGATCGGGCACATGGCGGCCGTCGAGCCAGTGGGAGGCGTGCGCGAGCAGCAGATCGCGCGGGGTCTCCAGGACCGGCTGGACCCACCAGCCGAGCCAGTACCAGGAGTTGAGGGTGCGCCGGTGGCGGGAGCGCTGCTCGCCGAAGCGGTCGCGGGAGCGGTACATCCGCAGCAGCGCGTTGGAGGTGTCGACGCGCAGCGCGTGCAGTCCCAGCCAGCCGTCGGCCATGCCGGGGTCGAGCTGTACGGCGGTCCGGAACTCGTCCTCCGCCTGGGGGTAGGCCCCCATGGTGTACGCGTCCACGCCGCGCACCCAGGCGAGGTCTGCGGGGGCCGGTGCGCCCTGCGTGCCGATGTCCATCAGGCCCCCCACAAAGTGCACCTGCGCCGTGTCCGGGAGGACGTCCCCCGGCCCGCCGTCGGCGGGTGACGGCGGCCAAGGCACCGAACCGCCGTTCCTTGGACGGGATTTGACCCCAACGAAGGGCATCGTACCTGCGAGGAGACGCCGAGATTAAGGGTGCCGTCAAGTGATCCGGATCGCGGTGACCGAGGGTGAGGAAGAGGTGTCGCGGTTGGCGGATCCGGGCGGAGAAGAAGGGCAGAACGAAGCCCCCGGTCACGGGGGAACAACCGGGGGCTTCGCGTCCGAGTCGGCCTTCAAGGCCGCACATTGAGAACGTAAGACCTGTATGGCCCCTTGGTCAAGCGGAGTTCGGGCCCCCTGGGGGCGGTTTTCCGACGACTCCCCACCCCACCGCAGGGTGGTCACCCAGTGTGATGATCTGGTTCTGACGTGCGTTTGTTCGGGGCCCTGGGAGCAACTCGTACCCCTGGGGGCGCTCACGTACCAGCGCATCCGCGAAAGGGCGCGACGGGTCGGCCGAGAAATGGCGTGTCTCCGCCGCCGTCCAGCCGTCCCAGAAGGCGGTCAGCCCCTCGCCGTCCCGCCGCCGGCCGCGGAGCCAGGAGTCCTCGGCGTCCCGCTCCATCCACAGCAGTGCCGCCAGGTGGGGCCGGAGCGCCCGGCGGCCGGCCCCCACGCCCTCGATCAGGACGACGGGCGCGGTGGGCAGGGCGCGCGCCGGGGTGAAGCGGCGCTCGTTCCAGTCGTACGGGGCGTAGCGCGCGTCCGCCCCCCGGGCCAGGGGCCCGATCACCTGGTCGAACAGCCGGCCCGTCCAGTCGAAGAGCTCCTCGTGGCTGGCCAGATCGTCCAGGTGCAGTACGGGGACGGGGACGGGGACGGGGGCCTCGGGGCCGGGGAGGCGCGCCAGCGCCTCCCGGAGCCGGGCGGTGAAGGTGCTCTTGCCGGAGCCCGCGTGGCCGTCGACCGCGACCAGCCGTACCGGGCCGCAGGACGGCGGCCGTGCGCGCAGCGTTCGGGCGAGTCGGTCGAGATCCTCCATTCGGCCAGCCTACGGCGGGCGGACGCCGCAGGTCACACCAGTGGTCCAGGCCAATACTGGGGTGCGGGAAGGGGGTCGGAACGCTGGCCGGGACCCGTCGGCAGCGGCGATAGTGGCCCCCGTCGAGTCCAACCGGCCGAGCGTCACCGACCTGGGGGTTCCATTGGCCACTTCGCGCAGAACCGTGCTGAGCGCCGCGATCGCGGCGGCCGCGGGAGCGGGAGCGCTCTCCACCGCGTCCGCCGCCGCCCTTCCCGTCCCAGCTCTTTCCGTACCCGCGACTCTGCCCGCCGGACGGCCGCCGCGTCCGCCCCGGCCGCACCGGATGCCCCCGACCGTGGACAACCGCTTCTGGTCCTCGTACGCCGACTGGCGCTCCGGCGACCGGGAGGGCGTCCGGGCCGTCGCCGGACGCCGCTCCGGCCTGGTGATCACCCGCCCGGCCGGGCTGCTGGAGTACGCCGATCCGCACACCGGGCGGACCGAGAGCTGGGAGTACGCCACCTGGACCTCGCCCGAGCACTGCCCGGAGGTCCCCGCGACCGAGGTCATCGCCTCCTGGAACGCCGAGACCCCGGCCGGCACCTGGCTCCAGACCGAGCTGAGGGGCGTCTACTCCGACGGCACGGCCTCGCCGTGGTTCGTGCTGGGACGCTGGGCCTCGGGCGACCAGGACATCGGACGCACCTCGCTGGACGGCCAGTCCGACGGCCGGGCCTCCGTCTGGACCGACACCCTCTCGATCGACGACGCCGCGAACGGGCCGCGGCTGCGCTCGTACCGGCTGCGGCTCACCCTCCACCGCAGGCCGGGCAGCCGGCTCACCCCCACGGTCCACCGGGCCGGGGCGATGGCCTCCGACGTACCGGACCGCTTCACGGTGCCCGCGACACCTGTGACACGGCCGGGTGCCGCGCGCGAGCTGGAGGTGCCGCGCTACTCCCAGAACATCCACATCGGCCGCTACCCGGAGTACGACAACGGCGGCGAGGCGTGGTGCAGCCCCGCCTCCTCACAGATGATCATCGAGTACTGGGGCCGCCGCCCCACCCCCGGCGATCTCGCCTGGGTCGACCCGGCCTTCGACGACCCCCAGGTCTGCCACGCGGCCCGGTCCACCTACGACCATCAGTACCGGGGCTGCGGCAACTGGCCCTTCAACGCCGCCTACGCGGCGTCCCACCCCGGGATGAACGCGGTCGTCACCCGGCTGACCTCGCTGACCGACCTGGAGCGGCTGATCGCGGCGGGCATCCCCGTGATCACCTCGCAGTCCTTCCTCAAGGAGGAGCTGACCGGCGCGGGCTACGGCACCGCGGGCCATCTGATGACCGTGATCGGGTTCACCCCCGAGGGCGATGTGATCGCCAACGATCCCGCGTCCGACTCCAACGAGGAGGTACGGAGGGTCTACCGCCGCCGGGAATGGGAGAACATCTGGCTCCGTACCAAGCGGTACAACGCGAGCGGGAAAGTGTCGTCCGGCACAGGAGGCGTCTGCTACCTCTACTGGCCCGAGCGCCCCACGCCCGCCCAGCGCCGGGCTCTGGACGCTCTCGGGGTGCGCTGACGCCGGGCGCGGCCCCGGGGCCGGTGACGTACGTCTCTACCCCCGGGGCGGTCCGCCTGGCACTGTGGTCGGGACACCGGCCGACCGGGGAGCTTTTCGAGACCCCCCGGGGAGCCGTCCCCCGTCCCCCGCCGTCCGACCGAGCGAGACCGCCATGACCTCTGCCTCCGGCTCCGCAGCCACCGCCGTCGCTCCCGCCGCCGCCCGCACCCGCACCGGCGGCCCCGACGACCGCTCCGACCTCGTCGAGCACATCGTCGGCTGGACCCTGGTGGTCGTCGTCGCCATGCTCGTCACCCGGCTCGGCCTGATCTGAGGCGCGTCGTCGGAGCAGCGCCTCCCACCGTGCCGGGAGTTGACGGAGCATCGGCCTCCGCCAACCCGTGACGTATCTCATCCGATCGGGCATACTCAACGCGCCACAGCCGCCGACCAGCGCCTTCCGTGATCCGGAGGCGCAGCATCGGCCTGGCAGAACGACGGGCGATGCGCGCACCCACCCTTCGCGCGCCACGCCACAGCGCCCGACAGGGAGGAGCACGCGCAATGCCCGACAGCGTCCCGCAGCCGGTGGACCGCCAACTGCCCACGGAGGAGGCCGGGGAACTGATCGCCCTGGTCCGAGACATCGCCCGGCGGGAGATCGCCCCCCGGGCCGCCGAGGAGGAGGAGTCGGGGCACTTCCCCCGGGAACTCTTCTCCCTGCTGTCCTCCTCGGGACTGCTCGGCCTCCCCTACGCCGGTGAGCACGGCGGCGGGGACCAGCCGTACGAGGTCTATCTCCAGGTCCTCGAAGAACTCGCCGCCGCCCGCCTCACCGTGGGCCTCGGCGTCAGCGTCCACTCGCTGGCCTGCCACGCACTCGCCGGATACGGCTCCGAGGAGCAGCGGGCGAAGTGGCTGCCCGACATGCTCGGCGGCGGACTCCTCGGCGCGTACTGCCTCTCCGAGCCGTCCTCCGGCTCCGACGCCGCCTCGCTGCGCACCAGGGCGGTGCGCGACGGCGAGGACTGGATCATCACCGGGACCAAGGCCTGGATCACCCACGGCGGTGTCGCGGACTTCTGCACCGTGCTCGCGCGCACCGGAGAGGAGGGGGCCCGGGGCATCACCGCCTTCCTGGTCCCCGGCGACGCGCCCGGCCTTGAGGCCGCCCTGCCCGAGAAGAAGATGGGCATGAAGGGTTCGCCCACCGCTCAGCTCCACTTCGACGGGGTCCGTGTCCCGGACGCCCGCCGGCTCGGCGAGGAGGGGCAGGGCTTCGCCATCGCGCTCTCCGCCCTCGACTCCGGCCGGCTCGGCATCGCGGCCTGCGCCGTGGGCGTCGCCCAGGCCGCCCTGGACGAGGCCCTCGGATACGCCACCGGACGCCTTCAGTTCGGCCGCCCGGTCGCCGACTTCCAGGGGCTGCGGTTCATGCTCGCCGACATGGCCACCCGGATCGAGGCCGGCCGCGCGCTCTGTCTCTCCGCCGCCCGGCTGCGGGACGCGGGACGCCCCTTCTCCCGGCAGGCCGCCATGGCGAAGCTGTTCTGCACGGACGCGGCGATGAGCGTGACCGTCGACGCCGTCCAGGTGCTCGGCGGCTACGGGTACACCGCCGACTTCCCGGTGGAGCGCTACATGCGCGAGGCGAAGGCGCTCCAGATCGTCGAGGGCACCAATCAGATCCAGCGCATGGTCATCGCCCGCCATCTGGCCGGACCCGAGTCGCGCTGAACCTCCCCGCCCCGGTGCCGCGTTCTCCCGGAGAGCGCGGCACTGCCGTTTTCCGTCCCGGGCCGCCGCGGGGCTCCCGGACCGCCGGGTCGTACGGGGTGCGGAGGGTCGTACGGGTACGGAAGGTCAGGCGGCGCGCCGGTGCGCGGACCGGGTCGGCACCGGACGGGAGCCGGGGCCGCCGACGTGCGAGAAGGGCTGCATACGCCAGTCCAGGCTCTGAGGCAGCGTCAGCAGCAGCCCCATCTCCTGCTCCTGGACCTCCAGCGTCTCGTCGGCGGGCCGGGCCGCGCCGGCGGAGCGGCCGGTGCCGGAGCAGACGGTCAGCCCGAACGGATTCCACGGAGTGGGGCACAGCGCGTGCTCCGGCAGTGTCTCCTCCTCCGCGAGAAGCGCGATTGGCTGGGAGCAGTCGGGGCATACGACCCGGTACATCTCGAAGGTGTCGTACGCGTCGAACTCGTCCAGCTCAGCCGACTCGGCCGGATCGAGAGGCTCCGGTTCGGGACGGCCGATGTTCTTGACACTCTGCATGGGTTCTCCCCCTCGGGTGGGCCAACCAGGGACATGTGGCCTCGACCACAGCAAGCACTTCCCCATGCGATTAGCTGGTAACCGTCCGGTCACGGCCGAGCCCCCTCCATCTCTGTGGCGTTCGTCACATGAGCCTCGTAGATGCCCCGGCACGGCCCGCGGGACTGTGCCGGAGACGGCTCGGGCAATTAGGTTGATCCGCATGGAGGAGCTGGATCGTCACATCGTTGAATTGCTCGTCAAGGACGGCCGCATGAGCTACACCGACCTGGGCAAGGCCACCGGCCTGTCCACCTCGGCGGTGCATCAGCGGGTGCGCCGGCTCGAACAGCGCGGAGTCGTCCGCGGTTACGCCGCGGTTGTGGACCCCGAGGCGGTCGGGCTGCCGCTCACCGCGTTCATCTCGGCCAAGCCCTTCGACCCCAGCGCCCCCGACGACATCGCCGAACGCCTCGCCGACGTCCCCGAGATCGAGGCCTGCCACAGCGTCGCGGGCGACGAGAACTACATCCTCAAGGTGCGGGTCGCCACCCCCCTGGAGCTGGAGAACCTCCTCACCCGCATCCGCTCGCTGGCCGGTGTCTCCACCCGTACCACCGTCGTCCTCTCCACCCCCTACGAGGCCCGCCCGCCGCGCATCTGAACCGGCCCGCGAAACCGGCCCGCGAAACCGGCCCGCGAAACTGGACCGGCTGAACCGGACCGCCTGAATCCGGCCGCCCGAGGGCACGACCTAGGGTGGTGCCATGACCGAGAACAGCCACCCGAGCGACGAGCACCGCACCACACTGCTGCGCGGCGGAGAAGTCCACAGCCCCGCCGACCCCTTCGCGACCGCCATGGTCGTCGAGCGGGGGCATGTCGCCTGGGTGGGCTCCGAGGGCGCGGCCGACGCCTTCGCCGCGGGGGTCGACGAGGTCGTCGATCTCGAAGGGGCTCTGGTCACCCCGGCGTTCACCGACGCGCATGTGCACACCACGGCCACCGGCCTCGCGCTGACCGGCCTCGACCTCTCCGGTTCCCGTACCCTCGCCGACGCGCTGCGGCGGGTGCGGGAGCACAGCGCCGGCCGCCCCGCCGGCCAAGTGCTCATCGGCCACGGCTGGGACGCCGCGCGCTGGCCCGAGCGGCGGCACCCCTCCCGCGCCGAGCTGGACGAGGCGAGCGGTGGCCGCCCGCTCTACCTCACCCGTATCGACGTCCACTCGGCCGTGGTCACCACCGCCCTCCTCGACCTCGCGCCCCAGGTCACCGGGTTGACCGGCTACCACCCCGACGGGCCGCTCACCGACGCCGCCCACCACGCCGTACGCGCCGCCGCCCACGCGGCGATCACTCCCGCCCAGCGCGAGCGGGCCCAGCTCGCCGCCCTGGAGCACGCGGCCTCGCTGGGCATCGGCACGATCCACGAGTGCGCCGGGCCCGACATCTCCGACGAGGACGACTTCACCGGCCTGCTCTCCCTCGCCGCCGCCCGCCCCGGCCCCCGGGTCGTCGGCTACTGGGCCGAGCGAGTCGCGGACGAGAAGGACGCCCAGCGGGTACGGGAGCTGGGGGCGCGGGGCGCGGCGGGCGACCTCTTCGCCGACGGCTCCCTCGGCTCCCACACCGCCTGCCTCCACGCCCCCTACGCCGACGCGGACCACACCGGCACCGCCCATCTCGACGAGGGCGACATCGCCGCCCATGTCACCGCATGCACCGAGGCCGGTCTTCAGGCCGGCTTCCACGCCATCGGCGACGCCGCCCTCACCGCCGTCGTGGCGGGTGTGCGCCGGGCCGCCGACACCCTCGGCCTCGCCCGGGTGCGCGCCGCCCGCCACCGGATCGAGCACGCCGAGATGCTCACCCCCGAAACCGTCGCCGCCTTCGCGGAATTCGGCCTCACCGCCTCCGTGCAGCCCGCCTTCGACGCGGCCTGGGGCGGGGACGAGGGCATGTACGCCCAGCGCCTGGGCGTGGAGCGGGCCCGCACCCTCAACCCGTACGCGGCGCTGCTGCGCGCCGGGGTCCCGCTGGCCCTCGGCTCCGACAGCCCCGTCACCCCGCTCGACCCGTGGGGAACCGTCCGCGCCGCCGCCTTCCACCAAACCCCCGAGCACCGGATCTCGGTCCGCGCCGCCTTCACCGCGCACACCCGGGGCGGCTGGCGGGCCGCGGGCCGGGACGACGCGGGCGTACTGGTGCCCGGAGCCCCGGCCGACTACGCCCTGTGGCGCACCGGCGAACTCATCGTCCAGGCCCCCGACGACCGGGTCGCCCGCTGGTCCACCGACCCGCGCTCCGGCACCCCCGGACTGCCCGACCTCACCCCCGGCCGGGAGCTGCCGGTCTGTCTGCGGACGGTGGTGCGCGGACGGACCGTCTGGACCAACCGGTCGTGAGCTGGACCAACCGGTCGTGAGCCGCCGAACGAGTGACGTACGGGTATCTCACTCCCCGGCCCGCCGTTCCGGGCGGTCGGCCGCGACCTGCGAGTCTTTCCCGTGGAACCGGCTGAATTGGGCAAACCGCGCAGATCGCTCGACTGTTGACATGAAGCGCCCAGGGGCGGGTAGGTTCGGCCGAGTCCACCACAGGACGTCCGACCGGCAGACCTCCACGCAGTCGTCGAACGCCGCTGGGCCATGGGGCAGTGCGCCGCACCGGAGCACCGCCACTGGGAGCCAGGTCCAGCGCCCGCGCCTCGGGAGCGAGGGAAGGTTTCAGCCGGACGGCAGGTGAGACCCGGACGGGGTCCGGCGTTCAGTAGACAACGGCTCTCGGTCGGCCCGCAGCCGGCGGGTCCCAGGCCGGCCCGAAGGACGCCGGACCCCTGTCCGTACCCTTTGTCGCCTCTCCCGTCGTCTCGCGCGCGGCGGGCCCCCGGCCCCTCGGCCACGCCCCGGCCGACACCCCAGCCCCGTGCCGTCGCGGGAGCCCCGCCCGGCGATCGCTATGGTTGGGCTCTGTGCACGGACATAAAAGGGGCCAGCAGTGAACGACGGCGCTAGGGACAGCGAAGCCCAGGCGAAGCGGTATGGGCCGCTCGGCAGATCCTTGGTGATCATTCCGACCTACAACGAGGCCGAGAACATCACGACGATCGTCTCCCGGGTGCGGGCCGCCGTGCCCGACGCCGACATCCTCGTCGCCGACGACAACAGCCCCGACGGCACCGGCAAGATCGCCGACGAGCTGGCCCACGAGGACGAACAGGTCCGGGTGCTGCACCGCAAGGGCAAGGAGGGCCTCGGCGCGGCCTATCTCGCGGGCTTCGACTGGGGTCTGGAGCACGGCTACGACGTGCTGATCGAGATGGACGCCGACGGCTCCCACCAGCCGGAGGAGCTGCCCAGGCTGCTGACCGCCCTCAAGGGGGCCGACCTGGTCCTCGGCTCCCGCTGGGTCCCCGGCGGCCGGGTGGTCAACTGGCCCAAGTACCGGGAGTTCCTCTCCCGGGGCGGCAGCACCTACTCCCGTCTCCTCCTCGGCCTCTCCATCCGCGACGTCACCGGCGGCTTCCGCGCCTTCCGCGCCGACACCCTGCGCGGCCTCGGCCTCGGCCAGGTCACCTCCCAGGGCTACTGCTTCCAGGTCGACCTCGCCCGCCGCGCCGTCGCCACCGGCTATCACGTGGTGGAGGTGCCCATCACCTTCGTCGAGCGCGAACTGGGTGATTCCAAGATGAACCGCGACATCGCGGTGGAGGCCCTGTGGCGGGTCGCCGGCTGGGGCATCTCGGACCGGACCAACCGGCTGCGCGGCCGTTCCGCCCCCTGACCGCCCCGGCCGCGCCCCGGCCGCGTCCTGACCGCGCCCCGGCCGGATTCCGCCGCCGCCCTCGGCCCTCCCCCCTGGGATCCGTTACCACACCGGCCGTCGCCCATCCAGTGCGAGCTGTGCCCTGTCACCCGGCCGCCGCCGCCCCGAAACTGATTCCGGTCCACCCGAACGCCCCGGCGACTCGGCGGCCGGCCGGCTCCCCGCCTGCCGGCCGGCCGCACGAGCGGGGCGGGCCCGGTCCGAGCGGACGCACGGAGCCGAGCACGGGGGAACGGGGGGTACGGGGGAGCCCGGGGCCGTGCCGGAGACGGCGCGGCCCCGCAGGGCGGCCCGGCGCGCCCGACGGCGCTTCTCGGACAACGTTCGCCCGCACCCGGTGCACCCGGTGACGAGGGCTGCCCCGGGGCTTTCCCCCGGCCGCATAATCTCGACCATGGCCCTCCACAACCCAGAACTCCGGAACTTCCTGCTGTCACGGCGGGCCCGGCTCGTCCCGGGCGATGTGGGGCTGCCGACCTCGGGATCCCGGCGGGTGCACGGATTGCGCAGGGAAGAGGTCGCCGCCCTCGCCGACGTCAGCGTCGACCACTACATCCGGCTGGAGCGGGGCCGCGGCTCGCAGGTCTCCGACACCGTCCTGGACGCGGTCGCCAGGGCGCTGCGGCTGACCCCGGCCGAACACCGCCATCTCTACCGCCTCGCCCGGCCCGACGCGCTCGCCGAGACGCTCGCCGGGACGGACCCCGCCGAGACCCCGGTCCGCTCCGGGGTCCGCCAGGCGCTCCAGGCCCTGTCCGCCCCCGCCTATCTGGTCGGTGCGCGCGGCACGGTCCGGGAGTGGAACGGCCCGGCGTGCGAGGTGTTCCTCGACTTCGCCCGGATAACGCCGGAGCGCCGTCTCATCGGCTGGATCATCTTCACCGACCCGCGCGCCCGGGAGCTGTACGTGGACTGGGAGTCCAAGGCCCACGAGACCACCGCCTTTCTGCGCACCGAGGTCGCCCAGTACCCCCACGACGCCGAACTGGCCGCCCATGTCGCCGAGCTGAGCGCGGCGAGCGAGGACTTCCGCGCCCTGTGGTCGCGCCACGCCGTCCTCGGCGTCGCGCACGGCACCACCGCGATCCGTCACCCCGGCAGCGGGGTGCTGGAGCTGTCGTACGAGACCATGCGGCTCACCGACGACCCCCGCGAGTTCGTCGTCGTCTACTCCGCCGCCGCGGGATCGCCCTCGGCCGCCGCCCTGGCGCGGCTCTCCGCCCGGAGCGGCGGGACGGGGCCGGGGTCGGGGTCGGGGTCGGCCGGGGGGTCCCGGGCGGGCGGGGAATGATCTTTCCGATCACCCCCTTACGCCGCTCCGGCGGCCGTCCAGGCACACTGGGGGCATGACGACCGGCATGCCCCCGACCACCCCCGGCCCCAAACGTTCCCGCGCCCGCACCCTCATTCCGCTCGCCGTCGCCGGCTGGCTCGTCCTGGAGATCTGGCTGCTGACCCTGGTGGCCGGGGCGGCCGGCGGACTGACCGTGCTCGCCCTGCTCGCCGCAGGCGCCGTCCTCGGCGGAGCCGTGATCAAGCGCGCCGGGCGGCGGGCCTTCCGCAATCTGACCGAGACCCTCCAGCGGCAGCAGGAGAACGGCGGCCGGCCGGACCCCTCGGCCACCGCCCCGCAGAGCGGCAGGGGCAATGGCCTCCTGATGCTGGGCGGGCTGCTGATCCTGCTCCCCGGCCTGCTCTCCGACGTGGCGGGCCTGCTGCTGCTGGCCCCGCCGGTCCGCTCCCTGCTGGGGCGGTACGCGGAGCGCTCGCTGGAGCGCCGGATGCGCCGCGCCGACCCCGGCAGCCTGGGGGACGCCTTCCAGCAGGCCCGTATCCACCGCCCGGACGGCAAGGTCGTCCAGGGCGAGGTCATCCGCGAGGACGGCTCTCAGGCCCGCCCCTACGGCAGCGCCGACGGCGAAGGCGGCCCCGGCGGCGGTCCCAGGCCCCCGCTCTCCCGCTGATCTCCCGCTGACCGGCCGACCGGCCGACCGGCCCGGAGCGCGCTCCGGGCCGGTCGCGCCCGGGTGGCGCACCACGTACGCGAAAAGCCGCGGGCCGTGGCACACACATGGTGTGACACGGCCCGCGGCTCTTGTCTTGCTCGATGCTCCGGTATCCGGCTTACGCGGACTTCCTGCTGTCCCGCGGATGCACGGCGATGTTCATGGCACCGGAACGAAGGACCGCCAGCCTCTCGGCCAGCACTTCCTCCAGCTCCTCGCGGGTACGCCGCTCCATGAGCATGTCCCAGTGCGTGCGCGCGGGCTTGCCCTTCTTCTCTTCGGGGCCGTCCCCGTCCACCAGGAGTGCCTGGGCGCCGCACGCCTTGCACTCCCACTCCGGCGGAATTTCTGCCTCGACCGAGAACGGCATCTCAAACCGATGTCCGTTCTGGCATGCGTACTCCACCGCCTGGCGCGGGGCCAGATCGATGCCGCGGTCCGTCTCGTAGCTGGTAACCACGAGGCGCGTGCCGCGGAGAGCTCGCTCACTCATGAATCGTGCCTCCCGGGCTTGTCGCCCACAGGACAGGTGTCGCTGTCGTCGTCATCCGGTCAACGTCCGGTCGGCCGTAAAGATTCCCGTTCCGGGTCACGCGTCGCCCGTCGTGCCGCTGCTTTCCCAAAGTTGGGGTACCCGCCAGTGCCCGGTTTGTCACATCTGACAGAAAGTGTCACCCACTGATTCCACTTCCCCCCTGTGCGCAGTAACGGTCCGCCTGGCAGGCCAAACGCGTACACTACCGGCCTTTCACTTCACCGTCTAAATCCGGTCCGGCACAGGATTGCCCGCGGCCGCCACCGCACAGGCCACGGGAACCCGTGCGAGCAGGGCGAAACCCACCCCGAAGAAGACCGCCAGCGAGATGATCGCATCGCGATAACTGCCGGTCAGCTGGTACGCGAGGCCGAAGAACAGCGGCCCGAGCCAGCTCAGTCCGCGGTCGCTCAGCTCGTACGCGGAGAAGTACGCGGCCTCTTTGCCGCGCGGCACCAGGTGTGAGAAAAGCGACCTCGACAGCGCCTGACTGCCGCCCAGTACCAGCCCGATGGCCGCCGCCAGCGCGAAGAACCACCCCGGCGAGGCGGCCGGCAGGAAGAAGCCGGCGACCAGGATCAGCGTCCACACCGCCAGCGAGCCCAGGATGGTCCTTTTCGCGCCATGCGCTTTCGCCAGCCGTCCCATCCCCAGCGCGCCCGCCACCGCCAGCACCTGCACCAGCAGCACGGCGACGATCAGGGTCGTCTGATCGAGTCCCAGCTCCTCCGAGCCGTAGACCGAGGCCTGCGAGATCACCGTCTGGATGCCGTCGTTGTAGACCAGATACGCGAGCAGGAAGGAGAGGGTCAGCGGATGCCGCCGCATGTCCTTGAGGGTCGCCGCCAGCTGCCGCCATCCCGAGCCCACCGCGCCCGTGCCGTCGCCGCGCACCCGCCGGTCCCGCAGCCGCCGCAGCGGGATCAGCGTGAACGCGCCCCACCACAGCCCCGCCGTCGCCAGACAGATCCGTACCGCCTCCGACTCCGACAGCCCGAAGGACTCGTGCCCGCTGTAGAGCACCAGATCGAGCACCAGCACCAGCGCGCCCGAGGTGTAGCCGAAGGCCCAGCCCCGGGAGGAGACGGCGTCGCGCTCGGCCGGCTCCGCCAGCTGCGGCAGATAGGCGTTGTAGAGCACCATCGACACCGACAGGGACGCGTTCGCCACGATCAGCAGCAGCGCTCCCAGCGCGTAGCGCTCACCATCGAGGAAGAACATGCCGGCCGTCGCCGCCGCCCCGGTGTACGCGGCCACCGCGAGCAGCGGCTTCTTACGGCCCGTACGGTCCGCCCACGCGCCCGCCAGCGGCATCAGCACCACCGCGAGCACCACCGAGGCGGAGACCGAGTACGCGAAGAGGGAACCCGCCCGCACCGGAACGCCCAGCGGGTGGACAAAGCCGTCCGCGTCCGCCGCGGCCTTCGCCACCGAGGTCAGATACGGCCCCAGGAACACGGTGAGGACGCTCGTCGAATAGACGGAGCACGCGAAGTCGTAGAAGTACCAGCCGCGCTGCTCCCGTAAGCGGCCGCCGGGCCCGTCGGTCGCCGTGTCCACGGTCTCGGCGGTCATCCGCGCCCCCACTCGTCGCCCGCTCCTCGCGGTGTCTGTTCCCCGGAGCGGGCGGGCGAATCAGGCCCAGGCCCCCCGGTCCGTCAGGACCGTGCGCAGCGTCTCCAGATGATCGGTCATGATGCCATCCACCCCCAGGTCGAGCAGGCGTCCCATCCGCTCCGGGTCGTTCACCGTCCACACGTGCACCTGGAGCCCCCGGGCGTGCGCCGTCCGCACGAACCGCCGGTCCACCACC
This sequence comes from Streptomyces amakusaensis, assembly GCF_039532665.1. Lineage (NCBI taxonomy): Bacteria > Bacillati > Actinomycetota > Actinomycetes > Kitasatosporales > Streptomycetaceae > Streptomyces > Streptomyces amakusaensis. The sequence continues at coordinate 61,644 of NZ_BAAASB010000030.1, forward strand.
CGTATCCCGGACCGCTCCTCGGGCACCTGGACGCAGACCGCCCCGGCGCGCACGGCGGCCGGGACGCCGAGCGAGAGCAGCCGCAGCCCCACCACCCCGCGCACGCCGTAGGAGGTGGCCAGCCGGGGGCCGGCCAGCCGCGCCGCCCGCGCGACACGGCCCTCGGAGAACGAGCCGACGCAGACCCGGTCCCACGCCCTCGCGCGGCGCACCAGCTCGACCAGGGGGGCCACCGCCGACTCGGCCTTGACGTCCACGTTCCAGCGCGCCCCGGGGAACTCCTCCAGCAGCTCCTCGAAGAGCGGCAGCGGCTCCCGGCCGGCCACCCGGGCCCGCCGCACCTCGCTCCACGGCAGCCGGGCCAGCCGGCCCCGCGCGTCGGTGACCCGGTCCAGCGTCGTGTCGTGGAAGGCGACCAGCTTCCCGTCCGAGGTGGTGTGCACATCGGTCTCGAAGTAGCGGTAGCCGAGAGCCGCCGCCCGCCGGAACGCGGCGGCCGTGTTCTCGACCCCGTCCGCCGCGCCGCCGCGATGGGCGAACGGCAGGGTCAGGGGGTGGTCCAGATAGGGATGGCGTACGCGAGTCACCGCCGCAGTATCGCCCGCTTGGGCGGCCGGCCGACGGCGGGGGCCGCGGGGTCCGCCGGGGCCGTCGGCCCGGCCGCGCCGTCTCCGGAGGCCACGACGATCGTGCCCGCCGGGCCGCCGACGTCCTTCGCGCCCTTTCCGGCCGAGCCCTCCCCGGCGGTCTTCGGCGTCCCGGTCCCGGCGAAGACCCGCAGGAAGAACTGGGCCAGCGGGCCGATCGCCAGGGCGTACGCGACCGTGCCCACGCCGACCGAGCCGCCCAGCGCGAACCCCGTCACCACCACTGTCACCTCGATCCCCGTGCGCACCAGCCGGATGGAGCGGCCGGTGACCCGGTGCAGCCCCGTCATCAGACCGTCGCGCGGCCCCGGTCCGAGCCGCGCCGTGAGGTAGAGGCCGGTCGCCGCGCCGTTGGCCACGACGGCCACCGCCATCAGCGGTATCCGGGCCCCCAGCGCCTCGATGTCCGGGAGCAGCGCCAGGGTGCCGTCCATCACCAGGCCGATGACCACGACATTGGAGACCGTGCCGAGGCCGGGGCGCTGCCGGAGCGGGATCCACAGCAGCAGCACGGCCGCCCCGACGATGATCGACATCGTGCCGATGGTCAGCCCGGTCCGCTCGGAGAGTCCCTCGTTCAGCACATTCCACGGTTCGAGACCGAGGCCGCTCCGCAGCAGCAGCGCCGAACTCGCGCCGTACAGCACCAGACCGGCGTACAGCTGGAACAGCCGACGGGGGAGGTGGGTGGACCTTCTCTTCACGGTGGTGGCCCCTCTGGCGATGGTGGACTGACCCATGACACTCTGTGGCTATGGAACGGATGGCAACCATGGCCAATTCCGGGAAGGTGGACTGATTTCCATGACTCAGTGGACCTCGGCGGTCGGAGCGTCCCAGCTCGCCCGTCAGCTCACCGCCCAGCAGCCCCGCCCCGCCGGGCCCGGCGCACGCAAGCCGCCCGCCTACCGCGCGCTCGCCGACGGCGTCCGGCTGCTCGTCCTCGAAGGCCGGGTCCCCGTCGCCGCCCGGCTCCCCGCCGAGCGGGAACTGGCCCTGGCACTCTCCGTCAGCCGCACCACCGTCGCCGCCGCCTACGAGGCGCTGCGCTCCGAGGGGTTCCTCGAATCGCGCAGGGGCGCGGGCAGCTGGACCGCGGTCCCGGCCGGGAACCCGCTGCCCGCGCGCGGTCTGGAGCCGCTGCCCCCGGAGTCCCTCGGGGCCATGATCGACCTCGGCTGCGCGGCGCTGCCCGCGCCCGAGCCCTGGCTCACCCGCGCCATCCAGGGCGCGCTGGAGGAGCTGCCGCCGTACGCGCACACCCACGGCGACTACCCGGCGGGCATCCCCGCCCTGCGCCAGATGCTCGCCGACCGCTACACCGAGCGCGGCATCCCCACCATGCCCGAGCAGATCATGGTCACCACCGGGGCCATGGGCGCGATGGACGCCATCTGTCATCTCTTCGCCGGGCGCGGGGAGCGGGTCGCCGTCGAGTCGCCCTCGTACGCCAACATCCTCCAGCTGATGCGCGAGGCCGGGGCGCGGCTGGTGCCGGTGGCGATGGAGGAGGGACTCGGCGGCTGGGACCTGCCCCGCTGGCGTCAGGTGCTGCGGGACGCCGCGCCGCGCCTGGCCTATGTCGTCGCGGACTTCCACAACCCCACGGGCGCGCTCGCCGACGACGACCAGCGCCGGCGTCTGGTGGACGCGGCCCGCTCGGCCGGGACCGTCCTGGTGGTGGACGAGACGATGTCGGAGCTCCATCTCGACGAGGGCCGCGAGATGCCCCGGCCGGTCTGCTCCTTCGACCCGGCCGGCTCCACGGTGCTGACGGTCGGCTCGGCGAGCAAGGCGTTCTGGGCCGGGATGCGCATTGGCTGGGTACGCGCCTCGCCCGAGGTGATCCGCTCGCTGGTGGCCGCCCGCGCCTACGCCGACCTGGGCACTCCCGTGCTGGAGCAGCTCGGCGTCAACTGGCTGATGCGGACCGGCGGCTGGGAGCGGGCGGTCGCCGTCCGCCGCACCCAGGCCCGGGAGAACCGCGACGCGCTGGTGGCGGCGGTGCGCCGGGAGCTGCCGGAGTGGGAGTTCGCCGTTCCGGACGGCGGGCTCACCCTCTGGGTGCGGACCGGCGGGCTCTCCGGCTCACGGCTCGCCGAGGTCGGCGAGCGGGTGGGGGTGCGGGTGCCCTCCGGTCCCCGCTTCGGGGTCGACGGGGCCTTCGAGGGCTTCGTCCGGCTGCCCTTCACCGTCGGCGGCCCGGTCGCGGACGAGGCCGCCGCCCGGCTGGCCGCCGCGGCCCGGCTGGTGGAGACGGGCGCGACGACGGGCACGGACGCGCCGAGGACCTTCGTGGCCTGATCCGGCGTCCTCTCCGGCCCCGCCGCCTTCGGGCCGTCCTGACGTGGGACCGCCCTGACCCACCTCGGGCCGCCCGCCGCCCCTGTTCAGCCCTCCGCCGGTACGGGGGCGGGCGCGGCCGACGGCTCCCGCGCGGGTGTGAGGTCGTCCGGCGGGTCCGGCTCGCCCCCGCCCGTGTCCTGGCGCTCCGGGAGCAGGTCCAGCACCGCCCGCCGGTGCGCCTCGCTGGTCGCGTCGTCGTACGGGTCCGGGGTCGCCGGGACCTGGAGCCTGAGCACCGGCCCCTCGCCGAGGCGCGCGTATCCCCGGCCCGGCGGGACCTCGGGCGTCGGCGTGGTGTGCGGGGCCGCCCCGAGCACCGCGGCCACCTCGTCGAATCCGGCGGGGCCGAGCACCGCCCGGGCGCGGGTGTGCGTCCGTACCGTCTCGGACAGGGTGTCCAGGCTGTCGGACTGCTCGGCCACCACCACCGTCACCGAGGCCGCCCTGCCGTGCCGCAGCGGCACCTGGAGCAGTTCCTGAGGGTCGCGCCGCCCGTCGGCGGCGGCCAGGTGTCCGAAGACACCCGGCCGGTCCACCAGGATCCACAGGGGCCGTTTGACGTCGTCGGGCACCGGGTGTCCGGCCTGCCGGGCGCGGTTCGCCGCGATCAGCCGCCGCTCGGTCTCGTGCGTCGCCCACTCCAGGGAGGTGAGCGCCCCCGCGAGGCCGCACTCGACGGCCAGCACCCCCGAGCGCCCGGCGAGCGCGGCGTAGTCGCCGGTTCCGCCTCCCTCCACGATCAGTACGTCCCCGTGCTGGAGGGCCTGGAGGGCGATCGAGCGCAGCAGGGTCGTGGTGCCGCCGCCGGGCCTGCCGACCGCCAGCAGATGCGGTTCGGTGGAGCGCGGCCCCGTCCGCCAGATCACCGGCGGCGCGTCCCGGCTCTCCTCGCCGTCCGTCACCGGCACGGTGCGCTGCACCGCGCCCGCGTCGGTGAAGCCCAGCACGGTCTCGCCGGGGGCGGTGACGAAGCGCTGCGCCGCGATGGCGGTGGACAGGGCGGGCAGCACCCGCATCAGCAGCTGGTTGCCCTCCTCGTCCCAGACGAAGCGGTACTCGCGGCCCCGGCCGGACTTGGCGTGCAGCAGCTGTTCGATCCGGGCCCGGGACTCCGCCTCGCCGTCGGTGAAGTACGCGGGGTAGGACACCCGCAGTTCGGTGAGCCGGCCGTTCTCGTCGAAGGCGTAGTCGTGGAGGGCGCCGGTCCACTCGCCGCCGTGGGTGTAGAGCGGTGCGGGGTCCTCGGGGACGGTGAAGTACGGCACCAGGGCTTCGTAGAGCGACTGGAGCCGCCCGGCCTCGGCCTCGTCGGGCCCTGTCCGCACCGGGGTGCGCACCCGCCCCTGCCAGGCGGCCGCCCCCATCAGCGAGACCAGGGCCAGCAGCGGTCCGAACGGGACGAGCGCGATCGCCGTGACGCATCCCGCCACCAGGGCGAGCGTGGGGCCGCGCCTGTCCTTGGGGGTGTCGGCCCACTTCCGGCGGGCCAGGACCGCCAGCTTCCGCAGGCCGCGGGAGACCGTGATCAGCGGATGGAGGACGTCCGTGGCGCCGTCGGCGGCGGTGCGGGCGATCTCCCTGGTCCGGGCGATCCGCGCGGTGCCGCTGCTCAGAATGCGGGGGAGCGGTCGCCGGGCCACATCGGTCTCCTGGGGGTGCGGGGGTGCGGGCGGGTGCGGGAGGTACGGGGAGCGGCGGCCGGGGGACCGGCCGGGGTCAGAACTTGATCCCGCCGAGCAGGCTGGCCAGGCTCTGGCTGCCCGCCGCGATGCTGGGGGCGATGGCGGTGCCCGCCAGGAAGAACCCGAAGAGTGCGCAGGCCACGGCGTGCGAGGCCTTGAGGCCGCCCTTCCGGAAGAAGAGGAAGACGATGATCGCGAGCAGCACCACGCCCGACATGGAAAGGTTCATGAGTTCTCCTGGGTGAGGGGACGGTCACCATGAGTTCTTCCAACCTCGCAGGAAGTATCTATGCGATAAAAGGTGCAAATGGGTGAAAGGGTGAGAATTTCACTGCACTGGTTCACCGCGACCGGCTTCCCGGCGGGCGCACCGGGCCGTCGCACGGCACAGTGCCCCCGTCACAGCCGGAACGCGCCCTGTCACGGCCGGCCGGGCAGTAATCTGTCCCGGTTCACCCATGCGGCCGCCGCTGCCTCGCGCACCCCGGCCCACCGAGGCATCCATCAGCCCAGCGAAAGGCGGTTCCCACGATGAGCGAGACCCCGGACCCCGAGGTCATCGAGCTCGCGACCAAGGTCTTCGACCTGGCCCGCCAGGGAGAGACCGAGGCGCTCGTCGCCTATGTCGACGCGGGCGTCCCCGCCGATCTCACCAATGACCGGGGCGACACCCTGGTCATGCTCGCCGCCTATCACGGCCACGCCGCCGCTGTCGAGGCCCTCCTCGCCCGTGGCGCGGACCCCGACCGCCACAACGACCGGGGACAGACCCCGCTCGCGGGCGCCGTCTTCAAGGGCGAGGACGCCGTCGTGCGCGCCCTGCTGGCCGGCGGAGCCGATCCCCAGGCCGGAACCCCCTCCGCCGCGGATACCGCGCGGATGTTTGGGAAGACAGAGCTTCTGGAGCTGTTCGGCGTCCGGTGAGGCCGTCGTACGGCACACGGACAGCAAGCTCAGAGGCACCCGGACATCACCGTGAGCCCCTGGCGGGGACGTCGTAAATGTGGTCGCGGTGGCGATATGGGTGGGTCATCATGACGTCAGGCCCTGCCCCGGACATCACCGGGAGTTCCCCTGGGGCCCACCGACGAGAGGCAGGAAGATGGTCTACAACAAGCGGAAGACGCGGATGACGACGGGCGGCTTCTCATGCTGCTGCGCGGCCTAGACATCTCCATTCCCCGGTCGCGTCGAGAGCTTGATGTGAGGCCTTCCCCATGTTCGATCCAGTCATAGCGCCGAGCGGCACGCTGCTCGGCCTGCTGCAGAGGGGCCGCGGCGACGGCACACTGCACGCGCTCGCCGCACCCCGCGCCGAAGCGCTCGCCGCCCTCAACCACTGCGTGCTCAACGATCCCCGTCACGACTGGCAGGTCGAGAACCGTTCTCTCTACTACGCCCGTCTCTACATGGACCTCCACGGCGGTCTCGAGGAGATCCAGCGGCACCTGTACGACATCGACGACCGGCTCGACACCGACGAGGCCAGAACCGGCCTCGCGCTCGCGGTGCTCGGCCACCTCGCCTCGTACGGCAGGGACGACGCCCTGATGCTGCTGCGCGGCTACGCCGCCACCGGAGCCGGCTGGGCCTGGGCCCTCGACGAGCTGGCCCTGCGCGACGACGACGCCGGACTCCGCGCGCTCGCCGCCCCCATCCTCGCCAGATTCCCGGCCACCCCGGACGGTGAGGCCGAACTGACCGCCGCCGTGCGGGACGCCTTCGAACCGAGGCCCTGGCGGCTGTGGGCCGAGGACCCCAGGCCCGAGATCGGCCCCCGGGTGCGCGCCGCCCGCGAGGCCGGCTCCTTCGACCGCTGGCAGCGGCAGCTGAGCCCCACCGGCCCACGGCCCGGCTGGAGCGTCCAGGCGGTCTTCGACTGGGCGGAGGAGGGTCTGGAGCGCGGCGCCGCACTCCATGTCCCCGCAGCCCGCTGCCTCTCGGCGGTCGCCGGGGCCGAGGACCGGCCCGCGATCCTCCGCGCGGCCCGCGAGGGCGGAGACGGCGCGCGCTCCACCGCGCTCCACCACCTCGCCGTCTCCGAGGACCCCGCCGTCCTCGACCTCATCGAGGCGGCGTACGCGGGCGGCTCGCGCACCGTCGCGGACGCGGCGATCTCGGCTTTCGAGCGGATGTGCGGCGAAGAGGCCGTCAACCGCGCCCGGGGCTGGGTCCACCGGCCCGACGCCCTCGGGGCCTCCGCCGCCGGAGTGCTGGCCTGCCGGGGCGGCACGGCCGACTCCCCGCTCGTCCTCGGCGCGCTGCGCGAGACGGTCCGCGCCGACGGCCCCGACGCGCCCATGCTGTGGACCCTCGTCGACGGCGCCGGACGCCTCGGCATCGGCTGCGCGGCCCCCGTGCTGCGCCATGTCTACCGTGAGACCGCCTCCTCCCAGCTGCGGGGACGCACCGCCAGGGCGCTGGCGGCCACCGACGCCTCCTTCCCCACGGGATTCGCCGTCGAATGTCTCTGGGACTGCGAGGAGACCACCCGGGAGGTGGCCGCGCGGCACGCCGAGACCGGCGATGTGCGCGTCGCCGAACGGCTGCGCAGGCTCGCCGCGGACCCCGCCGAAGAGGCCGAGGTCCAGACCGCGGTGCGCAGCAGAATGGATCAGGACCCCCAAGCGGTCTGACCCCGCCCTCTCCCGCCCGGCACCCCCTCCGCCGCCCGCCCCGCCCCGGGGCCGAGCGGCGGCGGGCGGCCCCGGCGCGCGGCCCCGGGC
>NZ_BAAASB010000031.1:0-68764 GCF_039532665.1 Streptomyces amakusaensis
TGTTCGACGCCGCGTCCGCCACCGACCAGGCGCTGTTCGTACCCGTGAAGCTCGACCTCGCCGCACTGCGTGCCGGCGGGCTGGTTCCGCCGCTGCTGAGCGGACTCGTCCGGGCCCCCGCCCGCCGCGCGGCCCGAGGTGGCTCGGCCCCGGCGGGCAAGCTCGCCCGGCAGCTGGCCGCGCTGACGGCGGACGAGCGGTCTGTGGCCGTGCTGGAGCTGGTCCGCAACCAGGTCGCGGCCGTGCTCGGCTTCGCCGGGCCCGAGGCCGTCGATCCGGCGCGCTCGTTCAGTGAGGTCGGCTTCGACTCGCTGACAGCCGTCGAGCTGCGCAACCGGCTCGGTGCGACGACCGATGTACGGCTGCCCGCCACACTCGTCTTCGACTACCCGAACCCCGCGCTCCTGGCCGACTACCTCTGTGGTGAACTCCTGGGCGGGGCGGAAGCGGCGGCCACCGTGGCAGCCAGCACCGCCCGTGACGACGAGCCGATCGCGATCGTGGCGATGGCCTGCCGCTTCCCCGGCGACATCCGGTCCCCCGAAGATCTGTGGGGAGCCGTCCTGGCGGGCCGGGACGCCATCTCGGACATGCCGGACGACCGTGGCTGGGACGTCGAAGCCCTCTTCGACCCCGACCCCGACCGGCCCGGCACCAGCTACAGCAGGGCCGGCGGATTCCTGCACGACGCCCACCACTTTGACCCGACCTTCTTCGGGATCTCCCCGCGCGAGGCCCTCGCCACCGACCCTCAGCAGCGCCTCCTCCTCGAAACCTCCTGGGAGGCCTTCGAGCGCGCGGGCATCGACCCCGCGACCCTGCGCGGCAGCCGTACCGGCGTCTTCGCCGGTGTCATGTACAACGACTACGGCACTCTGCTGCACCGCGCCCCCGAGGGCCTCGAGGGCTATATGGGCACCTCCAGCTCGGGCAGCGTCGCCTCCGGCCGGGTCTCGTACTCCTTCGGTCTCGAAGGCCCGGCGGTCACCGTCGACACCGCCTGCTCGTCCTCCCTCGTCACCCTGCACCTCGCCGCGCAGGCGCTGCGCGGCGGTGAGTGCGATCTCGCGCTGGCCGGAGGCGTGACCGTGATGGCCACGCCCGGCACCTTCGTCGCGTTCAGCCGTCAGCGCGGCCTCGCGGGCGACGGCCGCTGCAAGCCCTTCGCCGCCGCCGCCGACGGCACCGCCTGGGGCGAGGGTGTCGGCATGCTGCTGGTGGAGCGGCTCTCCGACGCGCGGCGCAATGGCCATCCGGTGCTGGCGGTCGTCCGTGGCTCCGCCATCAATCAGGACGGTGCTTCGAATGGTCTGACGGCTCCGAACGGTCCGTCTCAGCAGCGGGTGATCCGTCAGGCGCTGGCCAACGCGGGTCTGTCGGCCGCCGAGGTGGATGTGGTGGAGGCGCACGGCACGGGTACCTCGCTGGGTGACCCGATCGAGGCGCAGGCGCTGCTCGCCACCTACGGCCAGGAGCACACCGAGGACTCCCCGCTGTGGCTGGGCTCCATCAAGTCCAACTTCGGTCACACGCAGGCGGCTGCCGGTGTCGCGGGCATCATCAAGATGGTCGAGGCGATGCGTCACGGTGTGCTGCCGAAGACGCTGCACGTGGACGAGCCGACTCCGCATGTCGACTGGTCGGCGGGAGCGGTCTCGCTGCTTGAGTCGGTGACCCCTTGGCCGGAGACCGGCCGCCCGCGCCGCGCCGCCATCTCCTCGTTCGGTATCTCCGGGACCAACGCGCACACGATCATCGAGCAGGCTCCGGAGCGGTCGGATTCGCGTCCGGTTCGGGTTCCGGTCCGGGTTCCCGCTGTGCTGCCGTATGTGCTCTCCGGGAAGTCGGCGGACGCGTTGCGTGGCCAGGCTGCCCGGCTGGTGTCCCATCTGGCGGATGCTCCTGAGGCGCGTGTCGATGATGTGGCGTACTCGCTCGCGACCCGGCGGGCCGCCTTCGACCACCGTGCGGTGGTCGTGGCGGGCGACCGGGACGAGCTGCTGAGCGGTCTGCGAGCACTGGCCGACGGCGACGCCCGGGCCCATCTCGCACAGGGCACGGTGAACTCCGGGAAGCTGGCGTTCCTGTTCACCGGGCAGGGGAGTCAGCGGCTGGGGATGGGCCGTGAGCTGTACGAGGTGTATCCGGTGTTCGCGGACGCGTTGGACGCGGTCTGCGCGCGTTTTGATGTGCCGTTGAAGGAAGCGCTGTTCGGCGACGAGAGCGGTGCTCTCGATGAGACGGCGGTGACGCAGCCGGCGTTGTTCGCTGTTGAGGTGGCGTTGTTCCGGCTGCTGGAGAGCTGGGGTGTGAAGCCGGACTTCCTGTCCGGTCATTCGATCGGTGAGATCGCCGCTGCTCATGTGGCGGGTGTGTTCTCGCTGGAGGACGCCTGCACCCTGGTGGCGGCTCGTGGGCGTTTGATGCAGGCGCTGCCCACGGGGGGCGTGATGATCGCGGTCCAGGCCTCGGAGGAGGAGATCCTCCCGCTGTTGACCGATCGCGTGAGCATCGCGGCGATCAACGGCCCGACGTCGGTGGTGATCGCGGGTGACGAGAGCGCCGCTCTCGCTGTGGTCGAGGAGTTCCCGGATCGTAAGTCGAAGCGTCTTACGGTGAGTCACGCGTTCCACTCGCCGCACATGGACGGCATGCTGGAGGCGTTCCGTACGGCCATCGAGAACCTTTCGTACGGCGACCCGAAGATCCCGGTCGTCTCCAACCTCACCGGCACCCTCGTCACGGACGACATGTCGACCGCCGACTTCTGGGTACGCCACGTCCGCGAGGCCGTCCGTTTCCTGGACGGTGTCCGTGCGCTGGAGGCCGCCGGAGTCACCTCGTACATGGAACTCGGCCCGGACGGGACCCTGTCCGCCCTCGCTCAGGGCTGTGTCGAAGGCGGTGACGCAGTCTTCGCACCCGTGCTCCGCAAGAGCCGCCCCGAGGCGGAGACGGTGACCACGGCTCTCGCGCGGGCGCATGCCCAGGGCGTGACCGTCGACTGGGCCGCGTACTTCGCGGGCACCGGCGCGCAGCGCGTCGACCTGCCCACGTACGCCTTCCAGCACGAGCGGTACTGGATCGATGTGCCCGTGGCCCCGGTCGGCGATGTGTCGTCCGCCGGGCTCGGTGAGGCGGGGCACCCGCTGTTGGGCGCGGATGTCGAGCTGCCCGACTCTGAGGGCGCTCTGTTCGCCGGGCGGCTCTCGCTGGCCACCCACCCCTGGCTCGCGGATCACGCGGTCGCGGGCGCGGTCCTGCTGCCCGGAACCGCCTTCGTTGAGCTGGCGCTGCACGCCGGAAGGCGGGTCGGCAGCACCCTGCTGGAAGAGCTGACGCTCGAAGCGCCGATGGTGCTGCCGGAGAGGGGCGCGCTTCAGTTGCGGCTCTCCGTGGCCGCGCCCGACGAGTCGGGACTCCGCGCCCTCCAGGTGCACTCGCGCCCGGAGGCGGGGAACGACGGGGACACGCCCTGGACGCGGCACGCGAGCGGAGTGCTCGGCACGGCGGAGACGCCGGCCGCCGCAGCGCTGGAGAGCTGGCCGCCCGCCGACGCCGAGCCGCTCGACGCGGACGGTCTGTACGACCGGTTCGCCGATGCCGGGTTCGCCTACGGCCCCGCGTTCCGCAATCTGCGCGCCGCCTGGCGGCGCGGCGACGAGCTGTTCGCCGAACTGCTGCTGCCCGAGGGCCCGCGCGCCGAGGCCGCCGCCTTCGGTGTGCACCCGGCGCTGCTGGACGCCGGTCTCCACGGCATCGCGCTCGGCTCCCTCCTCACCGGCGACGGCGAAGGGGACGGCGAAACCGCCCCGATCCGGCTGCCGTTCGCCTTCAGCGGCGTCACCCTGCACTCCGTCGGCGCGGGCTCGCTGCGCGTACGACTGGCCCCCGCCGGGCCGGGCGCGGTGTCCCTCGCCGCCTTCGACGAGCAGGGCGCGCCTGTGGTGTCGGTCGCATCGCTGCTGCTGCGGGCGCTCGACCCGGCGCGGCTGCGGTCGGAGCGGCCGGTCTTCCACGAGTCGCTCTTCCGGCTCGAATGGCCCGCGCTGACCGTCGGCGCTCCCGCCGGGACGGGCCGTTGGGCCGTCGTCGGGGCCGATGTGCTCGGTATGGAGGCCGTCCTGCGGTCGGCGGGTGTCACCGCCGACGTGTACGCGGACCTCGATGCGCTCGGCGGAGTGGTGGCGGCGGGCAAGCCGCTGCCCGACACCGTGCTCGTCTCGTACGCGTCGACCGATCAGGAGAGCCAGACCACCGCCGCCGAGGCCGCCCGTCGGGCGACCCAGGAAGCGCTGGAACTCGTACAGAACTGGCTGGCCGACGAGACGTTCACCGGTGCCCGGCTCACGGTCGTCACCCGGGGCGCGGTCGAGGCCCGGCCGGGCGAGGGCGTACCGGACCTGGCACACGCCCCGGTGTGGGGCCTGCTGCGGTCCGCGCAGTCGGAGAACCCCGGCCGGCTGACGCTGCTCGACCTCGACCTTGACCTCGACGCGAGCCACGACGGCGACAAGGAGCGGCTCGCCCCGCTGCTGATCGCGGCCGTCGCCAGCGGCGAGCCGCAGCTCGCTCTCCGCGACGGAGTCGCGCACACGGCCAGACTGGCCCGGGTGCCGGCGGTCCCGGCGGTTCCGCCGGTGGCGGGCGAGGAGCGTGCCCGCACCGAGGGGCCCGCCTTTGTCCCGGAGGGAACCGTGCTCGTCACCGGCGGTACCGGGGCGCTCGGCGGTCTGCTGGCCCGGCATCTGGTGGCCGAGCGGGGGGTGCGGCATCTGCTGCTCACCAGCCGGCGCGGGGCCGCGGCGGACGGTGTCGCCGAACTCGTCGCCGAACTCGCCGAACTGGGCGCGCGGACGACGGTCGCCGCGTGCGACGCGGCCGACCGGGAGGCGCTGGCCGCGCTGCTGGCGGCCATACCGCGGGAGCGTCCGCTCACCGCCGTCATCCACGCGGCGGGCCGGGTCGACGACGGACTGCTGCCGTCGCTGACGCCGGAGCGGCTCGACACGGTGATGCGGCCCAAGGCCGAGGCCGCGCTGCATCTGCACGAGCTGACCCAGGGACTCGACCTGGCCGCGTTCGTCCTGTTCTCCTCGGCGGCCGGCACGCTCGGCAACCCGGGGCAGGCCAACTACGCGGCGGCCAACGCCGCTCTGGACGCCCTGGCCCAGCAGCGCCGGGCGGCGGGACTGCCCGCCGTGTCGCTGGCGTGGGGGCTGTGGGCCCAGGCGAGCGCGATGACCGGGGAACTCTCGGACGCCGACATCCAGCGGATGGCGCGCGCCGGACTGGCCCCGCTCTCCGCCGCCGAGGGGCTGGCGCTCTTCGACACGGCGTGCGCGCTCGCCGCGCAGGGTTCCGCCGACGGCCCGGACACCGGGGACACCGGGGGCGGCGTCTATGTCGCCATGCGGCTCGACACCGCTCCGCTGCGCGCCCAGGCGGAAGCCGGAGCGCTGCCCGCGGTCTTCCGGGGGCTGGTGCGCGGTGTGCCGCGCAGGGCGGCGGCGCACCGGGCCGCCGACCCGGCGGCGTCCGCCGCCGCGCGACGGCTCGCGGGACTGGCCGGGCTGCCGGAGGACGAGCAGGAGCGGCTGCTGCTCGATGTGGTGCGCGCTCAGGTCGCCGCGGTGCTCGCCTACCCGTCGCCGGAAGCGGTGGGGGAGTCCCAGGAGTTCCTGGAACTCGGCCTGGACTCGCTGACGGCCGTCGAGCTGCGGAACCAGCTCAACGCGGCGACCGGTCTGCGGCTGCCCGCCACCCTGCTCTTCGACCACCCGACGCCCCTGCTGGCCGCCCGCCGGATCCGTGCCGAGCTGCTGGGATCCGCCGACGGCTCGGCCGGAGCGGCCGGGGTGCCCGGCGGTACGGCGGACGGTGGCGGTGACGGTACGGAGGCGTCCGGGGGAGTCTTCGGGGCGATGCTTCAGGAGGCCGGCGCTCAGGGCGCTTCCGGCCAGTTCATGGAGCTGCTGATGGGGGCCTCGCGCTTCCGGCCGTCGTTCGCCTCGGCGGCCGAGCTGCGCAAGGCACCCAGCCTGGTGCGGCTGTCGCGCGGGGAGACCGGTCCCGGTCTGGTCTGCTTCTCCTCCATTCTGTCGATCTCGGGCCCGCACCAGTACGCGCGTTTCGCCTCCGCCTTCCGGGGCCGGCGGGATGTCCGGGCGCTGGCCGCCCCCGGTTTCCTCCGCGGCGAGCAGCTGCCCTCGACCGCCGAAGCGGTGATCGAGGCCCAGGCCGATGCGGTGCTGCGGTACGCGGACGGCGCTCCGTTCGTACTGCTCGGACACTCGTCGGGCGGCATGCTCGCCCACGCGGTGGCCGGGAGGCTGGAGAGCGAGGGAGTGTTCCCCGAGGCCGTGGTGATGATCGACATCTACTCGCACGACGATGACGCCATCATCGGCATTCAGCCCGGTCTCTCCGAGGGGATGGACGACCGCCAGGACAGCTATGTGCCGGTCGACGACTCCCGGCTGCTGGCGATGGGCGCGTACTTCCGGCTCTTCGGCGGCTGGAAGCCGACGGCGGTGAAGACGCCGACCCTGCTGGTCCGGGCCGGTGAGCGGTTCTTCGACTGGTCGCGGGGGACGGACGGCGACTGGCGTTCGTACTGGGAGCTGGAGCACACCGCCGTGGATGTGCCGGGCAATCACTTCACCATGATGGAGGAGCACGCCCCGACGACGGCGCGCGCGGTGACGGACTGGCTCGACGCCGGGCGCTGACAAGCGGAGGGCCCGGCCCCACCACTGAGGTGGGGCCGGGCCCTTGCCGGCGGAGGCCCGCCGTCGCGTACCGCGTCGCGAAACGCCCTTCGCGTACGGGCGGATCCGTCAGCGGGTGCGCCGCTCGCGCTCCCGGGCCCGCTTCTTCGGCAGACCCACGGTGACGACCTCGAAGCTGTCCTTGGTGAGATCGAGACGGTGGAAGAGATTGTCGGGCCCGGTCACACAGACGGTGCCCACCCCGAGTTCCTTGAGTGTGCGGACCACGCTCGGCCAGTGGATCGGCCGGTCGAAGGTGTCCAGCATCATCGTGCGCATCCCGGCGGCGTCCCGGACGACCGTGCCGTCCTGGTCGGTCACCACCGGCAGGGCGGGGTCGGCCAGTCGGTACGAGGCGAACACCTCCTCCTCGGCCTTGCGGCGCAGCGCGGCGAACGCGGCCGCGTGGACGGGAGGCCGCATCGAGTACATGGAGTAGCCGCCCGCCGCGCTGATGCTCGCCTTGAGCCCGTCGAGTTCCCCCTCCCGCACGGAGAGCATGTGGAACCCGGCGTCGAGCCGGCCGGAGATGTCGTACCAGACGCCCCGGTCGTCGAATCCGGCCAGGATCTCGTCCAGCCTCTCCTGCGGGGTGCGGACGAAGGAGTGGGTGACGACGTCCTGGTACGCCTCGGTGAAGTACTCCTCCTCGCAGCGGGCCAGCTCGGCCGTGAGCCGCACGACGTCCGCGAAGGGGAGGGAGCCGACGAACGCGGCGGCCGCCTTCTGGCCGAAGCTCGGTCCGGTGCAGACGGTGGGGGAGACGCCGAGGGTGTCGAGCGCCCGGTCCGCCATCGCCATGGAGTTCACCAGGAAGGCGATCTGCGAATGGACCGAGTAGTCGTCCTCGGCCGTCCTGAACCGGTCGAAAACCGAATGACCGAGCGCCTCGTCGGCTTCCGCGAGGCGCTTCCGCGCATAGGGATCGAGCAAGAGGAACTTCCCCACCTCCGAGAACGTGGAGGGGCCCATTCCCGGGAAAACGATCGCGGTCCCGGTGCGCGCGGCCTGGGAACCGGCGGAAGTGGCTGATCCGGGAGAATCGGGCGCGGGAATCTGCTCGGAATTGGTCATGATCCGTGAATACCTTTGCTTCCGGGATTGCTCCGGCAGCCGCCTGCCGGTGTCGCTGACGAGAAAGGGCCCTGCATTCGGCCGCTTCGCGGGTGCGCGTGCGGTCGGACACAAGGCCGGAAAGGGGAGTCGATGGTGTGGGGGCACGGTGGCGGCGGCCGTCGCGCGCCCTCGGGAAGTGGTGCGGCCGACACATGGCGAAGATTGGCGGAGGAGGGAACGAAAGTGGTTCGGATCCTGTCTAGCACGTGGGAAGGCGGATGATCCCGAGACGCATGGAAATCTGGGGGCGGTGATCCGATCGATAGGGGTTATTAGGGGTTTTCGGAGAATGATTCATACGGCACTGGTCTTTCGTTGGGAACTATTACGGAGAACTGGTGTTGCGATTTTGTCGAACATTCCCATAACATCGACGCGTGATCGCGCCGAATTATTATTCGCAAGAAAAAGAAGCGTCGGCGGGTCGTGTCCCCGAGGTCTTTCCGGTTGATCCGGGAACACTGCGATGGATGGTGGTCGGAGCCACCGGCATGCTCGGCGGCGAGGTGTCCGCCCAGCTCGCCGCCCACGGGGCCGACATCGTGCGGACCGGCAGGGCCGATCTCGACCTCACCGATCCGCGGGCGGTGGCCTCGGCCGTCGCCGACGGCGGCCCCGACGTGGTCGTCAACTGCGCCGCCTGGACCGCGGTCGACCTCGCCGAGACCGAGGAGGCGGCGGCCCACCGGGTCAACGGTGACGGCCCGCGCCATCTCGCCCGCGCCTGCGCCGCCACTGGCAGCAGACTCCTCCATGTCTCCACCGACTATGTCTTCGGCGGCGCACCGGCCGACTCCGGCCGCCCCTACGCCGAGGACGCGGAACCCGGCCCGCGCACCGCGTACGGGCGCACCAAGCTCGCGGGCGAGCGCGCCGTGCTCTCCGTGCTGCCGGAGACCGCCGCCGTGGTGCGCACCGCCTGGCTGTACGGGCGCGGTGAGGGCGGCTTCGTCCACACCATGGCGCGGCTCGCGCGGGAGCCGGGCCGCACGGTGGAGGTGGTCGACGACCAGTACGGACAGCCCAGCTGGGCACCCGATGTCGCCGGCCGGCTCATCGCGCTCGGCACCCTGCCGCCGGAGCGCGCCCACGGGGTCTTCCACGCCACCGGCGGTGGCCGGACCACCTGGCACGCACTGGCCCGTGAGGTGTTCCGGCTGGCCGGGCAGGACCCGGACCGGGTGCGGGCCATCGACAGTTCCGCGCTGCGGCGGGCCGCGGTCCGCCCGGCGTGGAGCGTCCTGGGCCACGAGCGGTGGGCCGCCGCCGGGCTCCCCGCGCCGCGCCACTGGCGCGAGGTCCTCGCCGGAGCCCTCGCCGGGCCCGCTCCGTCCGCCCTGCTCACACCGTTCACCCCGCTCACCCCGTCCACCGCTCACTCCGCTTAACCGAAAGGCTGCCGAAGGGTGAAATCCCTGTCGATCGAGGGCGCCTGGCTGTACGAGCCCACCCTCCACACCGACGACCGCGGCTCATTCCTGGAGGTGTTCCAGCGCGACGCCTTCCAGCTCGCCACCGGCCGCCGTCTTGAACTCGCCCAGGTCAACTGCTCCGTCTCCCGCCGGGGCGTCATCCGGGGCATCCACTTCGCCGATCTGCCGCCCGGCCAGGCGAAGTACGTCACCTGCCTCCGGGGGGCGGTGCGCGACGTGCTGGTCGACCTGCGCCCCGGCTCCCCCACCTACCGCACCTGGGAAGCGGTCGAACTGGACGATCTGTCCCGGCGGTCGGTCTTCCTCTCCGAGGGGCTCGGCCACGCCTTCCAGGCCGTCACCGACGAAGCGACTGTCATGTATCTGACCACCGCCGGCTATCGCCCGGCCCATGAGCACGGCATCGACCCGCTCGACCCCGAACTGGGCATCGAATGGCTCCCGGACACCGCACCCGTGCTGTCCGGCAAGGACACCTCGGCCCCCAGCCTGGCCGAGGCCGAGGCCAGGGGCCTGCTGCCCGCGTACGAGGACTGCCTGCGGTATCTGTCCTCGCTCGCCCACCCGTTCAGCGAGGAGACCCGGTGAAGGCACTCGTCCTGTCGGGGGGATCCGGCACCCGCCTGCGCCCCCTGACCCACACCTCGGCCAAACAACTGGTCCCGGTGGCCAACAAACCCATCCTCTTCTACGTACTCGAAGGGATCGCCGACGCGGGCGTCACCGACGTCGGCATCGTCGTGGGCGACACCGCCGAGGAGATCAGGGCCGCCGTCGGCGACGGCTCCCGCTTTGGCATCAGCGTCACCTACATACCGCAGCACCAGCCGCTCGGCCTGGCCCACGCGGTCCGCACCGCCCGCGCCTGGCTCGGCGAGGACGACTTCGTGATGTACCTCGGCGACAACTTCCTCCTCGGCGGGATCAGCGCGCAGCTGGAGGAGTTCCGGATCCGCAGACCCGCCGCGCAGATCATGCTCACCAGAGTGCCCAACCCGTCGGCGTTCGGCGTCGCCACCCTCGACGACACCGGCCGGGTGCGGGTGCTGGAGGAGAAGCCGGAGTTCCCCAAGAGCGATCTGGCCCTGGTCGGCGTCTACTTCTTCACCCCCGTCGTCCACGCGGCCGTCGACGCCATCCAGCCCTCCGCACGCGGCGAACTGGAGATCACCGACGCCATCCAGTGGCTGCTCGACCAGAATCTCCCCGTCACCTCCTCCACCGTCGACGGCTACTGGAAGGACACCGGCAACGCCACCGACATGCTGGAGGTCAACCGCTCGGTCCTGGAGAGCCTCGCCCCGCGCTGCGAGGGCGCCGTCGACGACGAGAGCGAACTGGTCGGCCGGGTCGTGATCGAGAAGGGCGCCGTCATCGTCCGCTCCCGGATCGTGGGCCCCGCCGTCGTCGGCGGGGGCACCCGTGTCGAGGGCTCCTACATCGGCCCCTTCACCTCCGTCGGCGAGGACTGCACGATCGCCGACAGCGAGATCGAGTACTCCATCGTGCTGGCCGGCACCGCCATCGACGGCGTGCGCCGCATCGAGGCGTCCATGATCGGCCGTCAGGTGCGGGTCACCCCCGCCCCCCGATCCCCCCAGGCCCACCGACTGATTCTCGGCGACCACAGCAAGGTGCAGATCCGATCGTGAACCTCCTCATCACCGGAGCCGCCGGGTTCATCGGCTCCCACCTCGTGCGTACCGTCCTCGGCCCGGACAGGCCCCTGGGCGACGACGTCCGCGTCACCGTCCTGGACAAACTCACCTACGCGGGCGACCGCGCCGCCCTCGCACCCGTCGAGGACGCACCCGGGTTCTCCTTCGTGCACGGCGACATCACCGACGCGCCCCTCGTGAACCGGCTGATGGCGGCCCACGACGCCGTCGTCCACCTCGCCGCCGAATCGCACGTCGACCGCTCCATCGAAGGCGCGGACCCCTTCGTGCACACCAATGTGGTCGGCACCCACACCCTGCTGGAGGCCGCGCTGCGCCACGGCACCGGACCCTTCGTCCAGGTGTCGACCGACGAGGTGTACGGCTCGGTCCCCACGGGCTCCTCCGTGGAGACCGACCGGCTCGACCCCAGCTCGCCCTACTCGGCGTCCAAGGCCGCCGGCGACCTCCTCGCCCTCGCCCACCACCGCACCCACGGCCTCGATGTGCGCGTGACCCGCTGCTCCAACAACTACGGTCCCCACCAGCACCCGGAGAAGCTGATACCGCTCTTCGTGACCCGGCTGCTGGCCGGCGGGACCGTGCCGCTCTACGGCGACGGGGACAACGTCCGCGACTGGCTCCACGTCGACGACCACTGCCGGGGCCTGCTGGCCGTCCTCACCGGCGGCCGGGCGGGCGAGACGTACAACATCGGCGGCGGCACCGAACTGACCAACAGGGAGCTGACCGGGCTGCTGCTGGAGGCCTGCGGGGCCGGCTGGGACCGGGTCGAGCACGTCACCGACCGCAAGGGGCACGACCGCCGCTACTCCGTCGACTGGACGAAGATCCACGACGAACTCGGCTACTCGCCCGCGCGCGACTTCGCCGAGGGGCTCGCCGAGACCGTCGACTGGTACCGGACCCACCCGCGGTCGGCAGCGGCAGCGACGGCGACGGCGACGGCGACGGTGACTGGACCGGGGCTGTCGCGCGTATGACATGTGAGTGCCCCCCGCACTCCGCCGGGGAGACCGCCCCCGACGACATCGGACTGATCCAGGTCCGGCAGCCGTCGGTACGCAGCAGCTACCGCATGATCTGCCTCCCGAGCAGGCGGAACTCGGCCTCCGACTATCTCGCCATGTCGGATCTGCTGCTGCCGACGGTGGAACTGCTCGTCGTCCGGTACCCGGAGCCCGCCGGCGACGAGCATCCGCCCGCGGACCCCGCGGAACTCGTCGACAAGATCTTCCGGGCGGTGGAAGGCTGGTCGGACCTTCCCCTCGCCCTCTTCGGCCACGGCTTCGGCGCGGACCTCGCCCACGGGCTCGCCCAGCGGCTGGAACGCGAGACCGACGCCGGACCGCTGACCCTCTTCGTCTCCGGCCGCACCGGCCCCTGCCACCGGGGGCCCCTCGGCCCGCCCTCCCTCGGCTGCCGCGTCGTCGCCATCGCGGGCCGCCACGACCCGTGCGCCCCGCTGCCCGGCGTACGCGACTGGCGGCGCGCCACCTCCGGCCGGTTCGACCTGGAAGTCCTCCCCGGCGGTCGCGACTATCTCTGCTCCCACCGCCGCGAGGTCGTCAACCTCGTGCACGACCAGCTGATCTCCCTGCACGGCACCGACCCCGACCTCGACCGGCCCCGGCAGGCCCCCACCGATCTCCGCCGGACCGGCCCGCCGCCGAAGCGGGGGGCCTAGGGGCAGAACAGGGGTGTCAGCCCCTTCGCCCCACTGCCTAGCGTGCCCTGTGGAGACCCGTGCCCACGGACGGCACCGACCGAATCTCCCCACCTTGTGAAGCTCGCGAATCCCGCGATCCACCCCTGAACGGGCCCGGACACACCGCCCGCACCGCATCGCACGGCGCGGCCACACCGGCTCCGGCCACGTTCGGCCCAGAGGAAGGACAGAGTGCGACCGATGACCGCGAAGATCTTTGCAGCCGACTCGGTACGGCCCGTCGACGAATTCGAGAAGGACGCCCTCCGTATCGCCGAAGTGCTCCGCGAACGCGGCGTCAACCCCGGCGACCGGGTCATGCTCAAAGCGGGCAACTCGGCGGCGTACGTCTGCGTCCTGTACGCCCTGATGCACGCGGGGGCCTCCATCGTCCTCGTCGACCAGCAGGAGACCACGGAGGAGACCCGCCGCATCGCGCTGCGCACCGGAGTCAAAGCCACCTTCGTCGACGACGAGACCCCCGTCGACGAAGCGGCCGATCCCACCCATCTGTACGAACTGATGGTCGCCGCCGCCGGCCGCCCGGCCCCGGAGGGCGACCTGTCCTTCGAGGACTGGGGCGAGCTGCCCGACGGCCTCATCATGTGGACATCGGGCTCCACCGGATCCCCCAAGGGCGTGGTGAAGTCCGGCGCCAAGTTCCTGCGCAATCTGCGCCGCAACGCCGACCAGGTCGGCCACCGGCCCGACGACGTCCTGATGCCGCTGCTCCCCTTCGCCCATCAGTACGGCCTGTCGATGGTGCTCATCGCCTGGCTCACCCGCTGCTCCCTGGTGATCGCCCCCTACCGGCGGCTCGACCGGGCGCTGCGGATGGCCCGCGACTGCGGGGCCACCGTCCTGGACGCCACCCCCTCCAGCTACCGCAGCATCCTCAGCCTGGCGAGCAGGAAGCGCGCCCTGCGCGCCCATCTCACCGGCGTCCGGATGTTCTGCGTCGGCGCGGCGCCGCTGGACGGACCGCTGGTGGAGAGCTACGTCCAGGAGTTCGGCCTGCCGCTGCTGGACAGCTACGGCTCCACCGAGCTGGGCAATGTCGCCTTCGCCACCCTGGAGAACCCCGTCTCCTGCGGCCGTGCCATGGAGGGCATCCGGATCCGGATCGTCGACGAGGACGGCCACGAGCTGCCCGCCGGAGTGACCGGCGAGATCGAGGTCGACACCCCCGACCAGCTGGAGGGCCAGATGGCCGAGGACGGCTCCGTCGTGCCCACCCCCGGCGGGCCGCAGCTCACCGGCGACCTCGGCCACCTCGATCAGGGGGGCAACCTCCATGTCCTGGGGCGGAAGTTCGCCGTCCACCGCATGGGCTACACGCTCTACCCCGAACTCATCGAGCGGAAGGCGGCGGCGGCCGGCTGCCCCACCCGGATCGTGCCCGTCCCCGACCAGCTGCGCGGTTCCCAGCTGGTCTTCTTCGTCGAGGACGAGGAACAGCGCGACGCCGCCCACTGGCGCGAGCGGCTGTGCGCGCTGCTGCCCGCCTACGAGCAGCCCAACCGGGTCGTCGTCCTGGAGAACTTCCCGCTCAACCGGAACGGCAAGCCGGACAAGAAGCAGCTGGCCCGGATGGCCGCCGAGTAGCTCCCGCCCCGGTACGCCGACGGCGCTCCCGCCCGACCCGGGCGGAAGCGCCGCAGGCTTAACCGGTCAGGCGTCGTAGGGCAACTCGACCGGAGCCAGCGCGTCGAAGAGATCCCCGGGACCCGGATTGTCCGGATGCGTCGCCCCGCCCAGCTGGTCCAGCACCCCCCACACCGCGTTCAGCGCCGTCGTCACCGCGCCCTCCGCGAACCCCGCCGTCCACGACACATCGTCGCCGCAGAGGAAGAAACCGCGCTCGGCCCCGGGCAGCCCGCGCTGCATGAACTGGGTGAACAGCCGCCGCTGATAGCGGTACTGCCCCGGCAGATTGGACTTGAACGCGCCCATGAAGTGCGGCTCGTTCTCCCAGGTGATGGTGAGCGGCTCACCCACCACGTGCGAGCGGATGTCCACCCCCGGATAGATCGCCGCCAGCTTCTCCAGCAGCACCCCCAGCCGCTCGGCCGCGCTCAGCGTCGCCATCTTCGCCGAGTCGTCGTTCCAGGTGTACGACAGACACATCACCCCGGGCCGGTCCGGCCCGTCGTCGAAGAGATACACCCCCCGGGGCATCCGGTCCGTGAGGGTCATACTCATCACCGGACGGCCGGTGCGCGGATCCGGGTCCAGCCAGAACGGCCGGTCGGCGAGGACGAACAGCTTGGACGCCCCCATGTAGTGAGTGCGCTCCACCGCCGTCCACAGCGGCGCGGACAGCAGCGAGGGATCGCACTCCACCCGGTTCAGCAGCGTCCACACATGCGGGGTGTAGACCACCGAGGCGAACCGGTCCCGCCGCCCCTCGGCGTCGGTGACGACGAAGCCCTCGCCGTCCCGGGCGACCCCCCGCACCCGGGGCCGGGGCGAACCGCTGTGCAGGGAGGAGAGCGAGGTGCCCGCCGGCCAGTGCGCGCAGCTCTCGGCCCGGTGCTCCCACAGCCCGCGCGGCAGCCGCTGCGAGCCGCCGGCGATGGCCACATGGTTGTCGTCCGCCTCCGTGTAGACCACCCGCAGAATCTCCAGCAGCGAGTTGGGGAAGTCGGTGTCCCAGCCGCCCGCGCCGAATCCCACCTGACCGAAGATCTCCCGGTGCCGGAAGGACTGGAAGGACGAGCTGGTCGCCAGGAACCCGTAGAAGGACTGGTCGTCGAACTCCCGGACCAGCCGGTTCCAGACGAGTTTCAGCGTCTCGACGTCCCGCCGCTGGATGGCGTCCCGCACGGTGGCCAGCTCGGCCCGCTCCCGCAGTGCCTTCTCCCAGGCGACGGCCACCTCCTGATAGACGTCCGGCAGCTCCCCCGCCGTCCGGGCCGTGTGCCGCTCGCCGCCCAGATCGATCAGCGTGCTCGGGGTGCTCGGGGCCAGCGGGTTGGGGAAGGGGCTCGTCGCGAGGCCCAGCAGCTCGATGTAGTGGAACAGCGAGCGGGCGGAGACCGGGAAACGCATCGCCCCCATCTCCGCCACGCACTCCGGCCGGCCGGGAAAAGGCACCGAGCGCATCCGCCCGCCCAGCTGCTCCGCCTCGTAGACGACCGGACGCAGCCCCAGCCGCATCAGCTCATGGGCGGCGGTCATCCCCGCCATCCCGCCGCCGACCACCGCCACCGGCGTTCCGGCGCGCTCCGGCGGAAGGACGCCGAGACCGGCGGGGTGGCGCAGCCAGCCGTCGTACGAGAACGGGAAGTCCGGCACGAGCATGGTGATGGGGTCCGGGCCGGCTGACGTCAGCATGAATACCTCTCGGGCCGTTCGGCATTGTTTCCAGGGAACCGGAGACATTCCGCGCGGAGCCGGAAATCACAGTTCTGCCGGTAATTCCACGCTATTCAGGGGCACTTGCCCGAACAACCCCTAGTCACCCTGGTAACGGCCAGTGTCCGAACGGCCCTAGGGCGTGTCTGATGGATCTTGCTGAGCGCGCGTGCCCCGGCACCGCGCTCCCCCTGGGCCTTCGGCCCGGGGAGTACCCCCACGCCGGAGGCCGCGGGGGAGATCCACGGCACCAGACCCCGCTCACTGATCCAGCCCGATCCATCAGATACGCCCCCCGGCGTCACGCCCCGATGGGCGGCAGCGTGATCACTGTGACGATGATGCCCCGGTCGGAGAGCCAGCGGCCGGCGAATTCATCCACCATCCGTCCGTCGGGACCGCGCTCGGGACGGAGAATGCGCGCGGTGAAGGAGCCGTGCGAGAAGCCGCCGGCGTCGTTCTTCCCCCGGCTCTCCTCAAGAAAGGAGAGCCGGGCCTCGCCGAAGTCCAGCTCGGTGCCCAGCAGCGGATACCACGTCTTGTACACCGCCTCCTTCGCACTGAACAGCAGCCGGTCCCGGCACACCCGCGCACCCGCGCCGGAACGCGCCCAGGCCAGCTCGCTCGGCAGTGCGATCGACTCCAGGACCCCCTCGGGCAGCGGCCGGTCGGGCTCGGCGTCGATGCCGATCATCGCCAGATCCGAGTCGCGCGCGAGCACGGCGGCCCGGTACCCCGCGCAGTGCGTCATGCTGCCGACGACCCCGGCCGGCCACTGGGGCGCGTTACGCTTACCCGGCAGCACGGGGACGGGCGGCAGCCCCAGCGCCGCCATCGCCCGCCGGGCACACGCCCGTACGGTGGTGAACTCCTCGCGGCGGATCTCCACGGCCCGGGCGATCAGCGCCGCCTCCTCCGGGTAGAGCGTCCCGGAGCCGTCCGGCCCGAAGGCCTCGCTCGCGACCGCCCCCTCGGGCAGCAGCACCTCTATCACGACTGTCCTCCCAGTGGTCCGGTCCCGACGCCGCTCTCCTGCTCCGGGGTGTACGGGAGTATCTGCCGCAGCAGGCCCCGGGGATGCCCGCGCTTGCGCCACTCGCGGGGGTAGCCGATCGACACCTCCTCGAACCGCACCCCGTCGTACCAGGTGGTCCTCGGGATGTGGAGATGTCCGTACACCACGGCGGCCGTGGTGAATCTTCGGTGCCAGTCGGCGGTCAGCACCGTGCCGCACCACTGGGCGAACTCCGGGTGCCACAGCACATCGGTGGGTTCCCGCACCAGCGGCCAGTGGTTGATCAGCACCAGCGGCACGGCCGGGTCGTGCTCCACCAGCCGCCGCCGGGTCAGGGCCACCCGGGCCCGGCACCAGTCGTCGCGGGTCGGATGCGGATCGGGGTGCAGCAGAAACTCGTCCGTGCAGACCACGCCCGCCTCGTGCGCCCGGGCCAGCGACTCCTCCTTGGTGGCCGTGCCCGCCACCCGGAACGTGTAGTCGTACAGCAGGAAGAGGGGGGCCACCGCGACCGGCCCGCCGGGTCCCTGCCACACCGGCCAGGGATCCTCCGGGGTGAGCACGCCCAACCGTCGGCACAGCTCCACCAGATGCCGGTAGCGCTCCTCGCCGCGCAGTTGCACCGCGTCCTCGCGGGGGGTCCACAGCTCATGGTTGCCCGGGACCCAGATCACCTTCGCGAACCGCGAGGCCAGCAGGGTCAGCGCCCACTCGATGTCCTCGGTCATCTCGCCGACGTCGCCGGCCACGATCAGCCAGTCGTCGGGGTGGGAGGGGCGCAGCGACTCGGTGATGGGCCGGTTGTCGGGCATGCCGACATGCAGATCGCTCACGGCCAGCAGCCGGGGTCCGGCTTCCGGGGGCGAGGTGGGCGTGGCCGGGGCGGCGGGGTCAGGCGGTGTGTGCGACATCGGTATCCAAACTGACGGGCAGATCCTGGCGATGACTAATGTTGATCTTCCGGTAGACGCGGGTCAGATGCTGTTCCACGGTACTGATCGTGATGAAGAGCCTGGCACTGATCTCCCGGTTGGTGTAGCCGTGCGCGGCCAGGGCCGCCACCTTGCGCTCCGCCTCGGTCAGCGAGGAGGTGGTCCCCGAGTGCGTCCGCGCGGCGGTACGCGGCGGAGCGGCGGGGGAGTCGTGGGGCGCCGGGGCCGAAGACCGGGGCCGGCACAGCTCCTTCGCGCCGCAGCCCTCGGCGATCCGCCACGCCCTGCGGGTGTGCAGCTTGCTCTGCGCCGTCTCCCCCAGCTCCTGGCAGACCTCGCCGAGATCGGTGAGCGCCAGCGCCAGTCCGTGCCAGTCGCCGGCCTCCTGGAGCAGTGAGACCGCCTCGCCGAGCAGGTCCGGACGCTCGGCGGGCGGGCGGGCCGCCGCGAGCACCCGCAGCGCCAGCCCCCGCACCCGCCCTCCGGCGTCCCCGGCGAGCTGCTCCCTGGCGAATCGTTCCGCCGAGGGGCGGTCGCCCAGCGCCAGCCAGGCCTCCGCGACGCCGAGCCGCCAGGGGGCCAGCCCCGAGCGGTCCAGGTTCCAGCGCCGCATCAGCTCGCCGCAGTTCATGAAGTCGGTGAGCGCCGCGTGATGCCGGTCGACGGCCAGCTGGTGACGGCCGCGCGCGTACAGATAGTGCAGCCCGTACCGCGTCATGAACATGGCCTCGGGCACCGGCCGGTCCACCAGCTCCGCCGCCGTCTCGTGGTCGCCCATCGCGGTCCGGGTCTCGATGAGGGCGGACAGCGGCATCCCGATGCACACCCCCCAGCCGTGCGGCGGCAGCTGCTCCAGCGCCTCCTCGGCCAGCGTCCGGGCCTCCGTGAGACAGCCCCGGCGCAGGGACATGTGCGCGCGCACCGCCCG
Source organism: Streptomyces amakusaensis (assembly GCF_039532665.1). NCBI lineage: Bacteria > Bacillati > Actinomycetota > Actinomycetes > Kitasatosporales > Streptomycetaceae > Streptomyces > Streptomyces amakusaensis. Next base: position 18,939 of record NZ_BAAASB010000031.1, read on the forward strand.
CAGCACCGCCGACCAGCCCGGGGCCCCGTGGTCCGCCGCCTCCGCGACCAGCTGGTCCGCCCAGCGGGTCGCCCGGTCCAGCTGGTCCGCGTACATGAGCGCCACCAGCCCCGCCCACATCCCGACGACGGTCTCGCACCGCACCCGGGTGCCGGCCAGCAGCCGTTCGGCGCTGTCGGCGAACTCGGCGTCGGCCGAACCCCGCGCACCGCCGTCGGGGACCGCGGCCAGCACCCCGTGCAGCGCCTCGGTCCCGGTCAGCCGGGTCTCCTCGGACACCGTGGCCGCCGTCCCCGGCGGGCGCTCGGGGCCACGGCTCGCGAGGGCGGGCAGATCCCCGATCCGCTCCAGCGTCCCCGGATAGGTGCTCGACAGAATCAGCCACAGCCGCCGCAGCTCCACGGCGACCGCCGCGTCGGGGGAGTCCGGCAGTACGCCGAGGAGCTGGCGGGTCGCCTCCGCCGCGTCGTCCACCCAGCCGTTCCACAGCAGATCGGAGACGAGCCGCAGAGTGTCTGCGGGCGGCAGCAGGCCCGCTCGCACGGCCCCGGTCAGCGACCGCAGCTGCTGGGCCCACGCGGAGGGTTTCACCCGCCAGAGGAATCTGGCGAGGGTGGCCCGGGTCCGCATCCGCTCCGCCTCGTCGGCGCAGCGGCTCTCGGCCATCCGCAGACAGCGGACCGCGAACACCATCCGCCGGGTGGCGAGCGCCGCGTGGGCGGCCTCGCTCAGCACCCGGGGGACCCACGGCTCGTGAGGGGCCGCCTCCTCATGGCTGAGCAGCTGGACGGCGACCCTCAGCGGGGCCGCCCCGTCCTCGTGCAACAGCCGGGCCGCCCGCCGCCGGAGCCGGACCGCCTCCTCCTCGGGGAGGCTCTCGGCCACGGCGGCCCGCACACCGGCGTGCCGGAAACGGGGGCCGTCCAGGACGCCCGCCTCGCCGAGCGCGGTCACCACGCGCGCCGCCGTCCGCTCCTCGGTCCCCACCAGCCGGGCGAGCAGCGACAGGGATCCCGCGCCGCCGAGCAGGGCGATGCCCTGCGCGACCCGCAGACCCTCGGCGTCGGCGCGGTGGACGCAGATCAGCGCGCTGCGCAGAAAGCGCTCACCCGCGTGGGGGGCCGCCCGGTCGGCGGCGTCCATCCGCTCGGCGGCCGGGCGCGGGCCCGCCTCCGCCTCGCCCGCCGGTGTCCGCCCGGCGTGCCGGTCCGCCAGGACGGCCCGGACGAGCAGGGGGTTGCCGCCGGTCGCCGCGTACAGCGACTCGGCCGTCAGGGGCCGCTCCTCGGGCCCGGCACCGGACCCTGTCTCGGTGCCGGTGCCGGTGCCGGTGCCGGTGCCGGTCTCGGGCCGGCCGGCGAGCAGCAGGGCCACGCCCTCGACGCTCAGCATGCCCAGTCGAAGATGTAACCCCCGCAGTCGGTGCGGCAGTTCGTCCAGGACGGCGGGGGCCCCGCCGTCCGGGTCGGGGCCGCGCGTCACCACCAGCGACAGGGCCCCGGCCCCCCGCGCCGGGGCCCGCCGCAGCGCGTACGCGAGACACTCCAGGGACTCCGGGTCGGCGTACTGCGCGTCGTCGACGGTGATCAGGAGCGGGCCCCGGGCCCGGAGCCCGGCGAGGCGCGCGTGGAAGGACCGCAGGATCTCGTCGGTCACCGGCCCCGCCCGGTGCGCCGCCGGATCGGGGCGCGGCGCGAGAGCGGGGGCGGGGGAGTGCCCGGGCTCCGGCACATCGCGCAGCAGCTGCTCCACCACGCCGAACGGTATGGATCGCTCCGCCGGTGAGGCGAGGGCGCTGAGCGGCCCCGGCCCGGTCCGGTCGGCCCCCGGCCGCTCCGGGTGCTCCAGCGCGCATTGGAGGAGTGCGGTCTTGCCCGAGGCCACCGGTCCGCTGATGACCGCGATCCGGCCGGCCCCGGAGGCCCGGCCGCCCAGGGCCCCGCCGGATGGGTCGCCGGACAGGAAGGAGGTCAATTTCCCGATCTGTTCGTCCCGTTCGACCAACATGCTTGCCAAGCTCCCCCAATGCGATATGAAATGGCGCACAGCCGGTTGGGAATTCCACACCGATGCGACCGCTCTCCCCGTGCCCGCCCATCCGGGGAGGACTGTCGACACCCAGGGCGTGCGGACAGCGGCGCGCTCGCTCCGGGTGAATGACTCCCCGGCCCTTCCCGATCGGCGGATCGATTCGAACTGTATCAACGACCCGGGGACTCAATGTGTTCCTGTCGTTACAGGACGCACCTATGTGATTCGGGGACAAAAGAGCCGAACAAGCCTCGGAACGGAGCGCTCCTCTTAGGGGTGGTTAGGCGAAGGCTAGGGGTTGGTGGCGGTGGAAACCCCATTCCGCCGCTCGTTTCAATGGCCGGGTACGGGCATTGACGGCGCATGGACCGAGAAGGGTGCCCGCGTCTCGACGCCCCACGCCGACACCGCCCGGTGTGTTGAACCGGGCCGCTGTATCCCATGGAAGGCACTGATCTCATCGTGACCGTTCATCCCACGTCGGTGGCGCCACCCCTGCCGCCGACGGAAACCGACCGGACGCTCCACTTCGCGGGACCCGCGACCTTCGGCCGGGTGCCGAGACTCGACCAGGTGGAGAAGGCCGACATCGCCGTCGTCGGCGTCCCGTTCGACAGCGGTGTGACCTACCGCCCCGGCGCCCGCTTCGGCGGAAACGCCATCCGGGAGGCCTCTCGCACCCTGCGGCCCTACAACCCGGCCCAGGACGTCTACCCCTTCCACTACAGCCAGGTCGCCGACGCCGGGGACATCAGCGCCAACCCCTTCGACCTCAACGACGCCATGGAGACCATCGAGGCCGGCGCCGACGAACTCCTCTCCGGCGGGGCCCGTCTGATGACGCTGGGCGGCGACCACACCATCGCGCTGCCGATGCTGCGCGCCGTCGCCCGCAAGCACGGTCCGGTCGCCGTTCTGCACTTCGACGCCCACCTGGACACCTGGGACAACTACTTCGGGCAGCAGTACACCCACGGCATGCCCTTCCGCCGGGCCGTGGAGGAGGGGATCCTCGACACCTCCGCGCTCTCCCACGTGGGCACCCGGGGCCCGATCTACGGGAAGCAGGACCTCGACGACGACGCCAAACTCGGCTTCGGCATCGTCACTTCCGCCGATGTGATGCGGCGCGGAGTGGACGAGGTGATCGAGCAGCTGAAGGAGCGCATCGGCAAGCGCCCCCTGTACATCTCCATTGACATCGATGTCCTGGACCCGGCGCACGCCCCCGGCACCGGCACCCCCGAGGCCGGCGGCCTCACCTCCCGCGAACTCCTGGAGATCGTGCGCGGACTCGCCGACTGCCGGCTCGTCTCCGCCGACATCGTCGAGGTGGCCCCCGCGTACGACCACGCGGACATCACCTCCGTCGCCGCGTCCCACGCGGCCTACGAACTGATCACCATCATGTCCAAGCAGATGGCCCCCGCCCGCTGGGGCGGCACGGGCTGACCCCCGGGCCGGGTCGCGGTGCGAAGGGCCCCGGCCCGGCCTAGCCTGAGGTGGAAGTGTCGTCCTCGAAGGGCGGGAGGCCTGCCGTGGGATGCTCGCAGAAGCGCTGGCGCAGAGCGTGCGTGGCCCTGGCGACCGCCGGGATGCTGGTCGCGCCGGTCTCCGCCGGGGGCGCGTACGCCGTACCCGCCCCGGAGCCGGTCCGCTCCGCACAGTCACCGTCCGCCTCCGACGCCGACTCCGGCTTTCCCGAACTCGGCCCGGCCGTCGCCGCCCGCCTGGACGAGGCGATCCGGGGAGTGATGACCGAGACCGGGGTCCCCGGGGTGATCGTCGGACTGTCGGCCCCCGGCAAGGGGGAGTACGTACAGGCCTTCGGCGTCGCCGACAAGACCGACGACGCGCCCATGGAGACCGATCTGAACATGCGGATCGGCAGCGAGACCAAGACCTTCACCGTCACCGCCCTGCTCGAACTGGTCGACCAGGGCGAAGTCGGCCTCGACGACCCGATCGGCGACTATGTCCTGGGCGTCCCCAACGGGGACCGGATCACCCTGCGCGACCTCGCCGGCATGCGGAGCGGACTGTTCAACTACTCCGAGGACGACGCTTTCTTCAAGGCCCTGACCTCGGATCCCGAACGGCCCTTCACCCCCGAAGAGTTGCTCGACTACTCCTTCAAGCACCCGATCCAGTTCCAGCCGGGCGAGAAGTTCGACTACTCCAACACCAACCTCATCCTGCTCGGCCTCGTCATCGAGAAGGCCGGCGGACTGCCGCTCGGCGAATTCATCCAGCAGAACGTCCTGGAGCCCGCCGGGCTCTCCCGCACCCTCTTCCCCACCGGCGCGGAGTTCCCCAGCCCGCACGCCCACGGCTACACCGACCAGACCGCCAACGGCGAGATCGAGGACGCCACGGACTGGGACCCCTCCTGGGGCTGGGCCGCCGGCGCGATGATCTCCGACCTCCCCGATCTGCGCAGCTGGGCGAAGACCGTGGCCACCGGCACCCTGCTGACCCCCGAGACCCAGGCCGAGCGCCTCAAGACCGGCCCCACCGCCATCCCCGGAACGGGATACGGCCTCGGCATCTTCAACGTCCAGGGCTGGATCGGCCACAACGGCTCACTGCCCGGCTACGAGTGCCTGGTCATCCATCTGCCCGAGCCCGGGGCGACACTCGTCGTCCTCCTCAACACCGACATCCTCCACGACGGGACCGAACCCAGCACACTCTTCGGCCGGGCCATCACCGAAATCGTCACCCCCGACCACGTCTTCAACCTCCCGGTCCCGGAGCCCTCGTCCGCCACCCCCTCCGGCTGACCGCCGGCGGCCGGGGCGCTCGGCGAGGAAACCCAATTCCTTGTCAAGCGAAGGGAGTTACCCGATCATGGTGTGATGAAGATTCTCATCATCGGCGGCTCGGTGTTCCTGGGACGGGCCTTCGTGCAGGAGGCAATCGCCCGAGGCCATTCCTTATCCTTATTCAACCGGGGGAAATCCGGACCCGATGTCGAAGGGGCGGAGAATCTCCGGGGCGACCGGGAGAGCGCCGACGATCTGGAGGCCCTCGCCGCCGCCGGGCCGTGGGACGCGGTGATCGACACCAGCGGTTTCCACCCCCGTACCGTCGGACAATCGGCCCGGGCCCTCAGCGGCCGGGCCGGAACATATCTGTTCGTATCGTCCTTCCACATCTACGCGGACTGGCCCGCAGGGCCCATCGACGAAAGCTCGGACCGCCTCGACTGCCCGCCGGACGCGGCCGTCGACGAAGTGCCCGGCAACGCGCTCAAGGCCGGATGCGAGCGGGCCGTCGAGAAGTACTTCGCGGGCGACGCCCTCATCCTCAACCCCGGACTGATCGTGGGCCCCCGCGAGACCCCCGGACGGCTGCTGTGGTGGCTGGAGCGCATGGCCCGCGGCGGCGAGGTCCTCGCGCCGGGCCGGGCCGGGCAGCCGGTCCAGCTCATCGACGCCCGGGACATCGCGGTGTTCGGCCTCGACCTGCTGGAGGCGGGCGAAGCCGGGCGTTACCTGGTCACCGGCCCCCAGGGCACCACGACCCTCGGCGAACTGCTGGAGCTGTGCGCGCGGGTGACCGGAGCCGGGGCGCGACCGGTGTGGGTCCCGGAGGACTTCCTCGCGGACCAGGGCGTGGGCCCCTGGACCGAACTGCCCCTCTGGGCACTGGAGCAGCCCGCCATGGCGGGCGCCTGGGCGGCCTCCCCCGCCAGGGCCGTCGCCGCCGGACTGCGCGCCCGCCCGCTCGCCGAGACGGTCGCGGACACCTGGGAGTGGCTGCGCGGACGCGGCCCGTCCGAGACCCCCTACCGGCAGGGCGACATCGTGCTCGGGATCGACCCGGAGAAGGAGCGCGCGGTCCTCGGCGCGTGGCGGGCGAAGGCGGCCCGCTGATGACCGGCGAAGGGCCCGGCGCGCCGCGCGCCCTGTACGACTGGTTCGCCGCGTCGGTACGGGAGCACGGCGAACGCGTCGCCCTGGAGACCGGCGGCGAGCGGCTGACCTACCGTGAACTGGACGCCCTGTCCGCTGCCCTGGCGGCGGAGATCCTGGCCGCCCGCGGCGGCCGTGCCCCGCGCCGGGTGGGCCTGACGACCGCCTCCGGCCCGCTGACGTACGCGGGGTGCCTGGCGGCCCTGCGCCTGGGCGCGGCCGTGGTCCCGCTCAACCACTCCTTCCCCGCCGTCCGGCTGGCCGCCATCGCGAGGGCCGCCGGTCCGGAGCTGTATCTGACCGACCGGGCCCCGGAGCCGGAGGGACCGGATGTGCCGGTCCTGCTGCTGTCCGAAGACCTCCTGGCGCGGCTGCGCGGGGGCGGGGCGGCGAAGGACGCGCCGCCCCGGGTCCCGACGCCCCCGGCGGACATCGCGTATCTGCTGTTCACCTCGGGATCCACCGGCACCCCCAAGGGCGTGCCCGTCACCCACCGCGGCATCGACGCCTTCCTGCGGTACGTCATCGACCGCTACGCGCTCGGGCCCGGCTGCCGGATGGCCCAGAACAGCGGCCTGGCCTTCGACGCGTCCGTCCTCGAACTGTTCGGCGCGTGGGGCTCGGGGGCCACCCTGGTCGTGCCGCCCCGGAGCGAACTGCCCAAGCCGGCCCGGTTCGTGTCCCGCGAGGCGATCACCCACTGGTTCTCCGTGCCGTCCGTGATCACGATGGCCGATCTGACCGGAGGTCTCGCCCCCGGCTCGATGCCGTCGCTGCGCTGGAGCCTGTTCGGCGGCGAGCAGCTGACGGTGCAGCAGGCCAGGGCCTGGCGCACGGCCGCGCCGCGGAGCGTGGTGGAGAATGTGTACGGGCCGACCGAGCTGACCATCCTCTCGACGCAGTACCGGCTGCCGGACCGGGTGGAGGACTGGCCGCGCACGGTCAACGGCACCCTTCCCATCGGTCCGGTCTACCCCCATCTCGACCATCAGGTCGTGGACGAGGAGGGCAACCCCTCCGACGTCGGCGAGCTGCGGCTGCGCGGCGTACAGCGGTTCGGCGGATACCTCGACGGGAGCGACAACCGGGGACGGTTCCTGGACGCCTCGGGGCGTCCCGTGGAGACCGGCGAAGGGTATGTCCCGGACGAGAAGCACTGGTACCGCACCGGAGATCTGGTCCAGGTGCTGGAGGGCGGGGTCCTGGTGCACCTGGGGCGGCTCGACCAGCAGGTCAAGATCATGGGCCAGCGGATGGAGATCGGCGAGATCGAGGCGGTGCTGCGCGAGCAGGACGACATCGGCCAGGTCGCGGTCGTGGCCCTGCGCGGCGAGGACGGACAGACGCGGCTGGAGGCCGTGTACACGGGAACCGCCCGCCCGGCCGCGCGGCTGCGACAGGTGCTCCTGGAACGCCTGCCGCGCTACATGGTGCCGCACCGGTTCACCCACCGGACCGAGCCGCTGCCGATGAATCACAACGGCAAGCTGGACCGCCGGGTACTGGCGGAGCGGCTCACCGAGGCCCGGGAGTGATCCCGGGGTGATTCCGGGCGGGCCGGCGCGGGGCCGGCGGTCCTGTCACCGGTGGCCCTCCAGCAGCACGGCGAGGGTCTTCCAGAGCAGCGGCCAGTCCTGGGCGAAGTACATGTGCCCGCCCGGCACCTCCACCACGGCGGCTTCCGACGCGGTGTGCTCCGCCCAGCGCGCCGCGTCCTCACGGCGCACCAGTTCGTCCTCGGCGCCCCGCAGGATGCTCATCGGCACGGTCAGCGGAGCGCCGGGCGAGGGGACGTAGCCGTCCTGGATCTCCAGGTCGGCGCGGAGCGCGGGCAGCAGCAGCTCGCGCAGCTCCGGCTCGTGCCAGGCCTCGTGGTCGTACCCCACCAGGCCGCGCAGCCGGGCGACGAACGCGTCGTCGTCGAGCGCCGCGCCGTCCATCCGGGGGCGGCTCGCGCCGGGGGCCGCCGCCCCGCTGACCACCAGGTGCTCGGGCGGCCGCGCTCCGTCGGCGGCGAGCAACCGGACCGTCTCGTAGGCGAGCAGCGCGCCGAAGCTGTGCCCGAAGACGGCGTACGGGCCGTCCCCCGCCGCCTCGCGGATCTGGTCGGCGCAGACGCGGGCGGCGTCCGCCATGGTGGCGCAGGGCTCGTCGACGAACCATTCGTCCCGTCCCGGCAGTTGGACCGGGACGATGCGGAAGGGCAGACCGGGCTGGTTCTGCCAGGGCCGGAAGACTCCGGCCCCGCCTCCGGCGTAGGGCAGACACATCACGGCGAGCGTCATCGTGGACTCCAGGGGAGCGCGGGGGAGGGGAGAGGGGGTCCGGGGCGTCGGTCCGGCCCGGCGGCCGGAGCCGACGGGAGGCCGGCGGAGGTCAGCGGCGGGCCCGGCCGGCCCAGTGGCCCAGCGCCCGGGCGCGGCGTGCGCCGCGCCGCGCAGCGGCCGGACCGTCGGCCGATGACTGGCCCGGTCCCGGTTCCGGTTCCGTACCGGCAAGGGGTCCGGCGAGGTCGAGGCTCTCCAGGAAACCGGTCAGTCCGCGCACCGTGGTGTGCCGGAACAGGTCGGCCGCGTGCAGCGAGGGATGGCGGGACCGCAGCAGGGTCAGCATCCGCAGTATCCCGGAGGACGAGCCGCCGAGTTCGAAGAAGGTGGCTCCGGTGTCGGCGACCGGTTCGCCCAGGATCCGCTCCCACACGGCCAGGACCGCGGCGGCCGTCGTCCCGGGCAGCGCGGAGGGCGCGGAGTCCACCGCCCCGGCGCTCGCGGCGGCCCAGCCGGCCAGGACGCGCCGGTCGAGCTTGCCGTTGGGCGAGCGGGGCAGATCGGCCACGCCGTGCCAGGCGGTGGGCAGCATGGCCCCGGTGAGCCAGTCCGCCGCCCCGCGCCGCAGCTCCGCCGCGACCGCTGCGGGCAGCGGACCCGCACCGTGGTCCTCGTCGAGCACCAGGAAGGCGATGACGCCGGTGTGGTCCGGCAGCGGGGCGACGGCGGCGTCCCGGACGCCGGGACGCCGACGCAGCGCGGTCTCGATCTCCCCGGTCTCGACGCGCTGCCCGAGGATCTTGACCTGTTCGTCGGCGCGGTGCAGGAAGGCGAGGCCGGTGCCGGGGGTGAGGGAGACCACGTCGCCGCTGCGGTACCCGGCGCGGCCGTCGGCCCCGGGCGGCACGGGGAAGCGCTCGGCGGTCAGCTCCGGACGCCGCCAGTAGCCGTCGCCCACACCGGTGCCGGAGATCAGCAGTTCGCCGGGGCAGCCCGGCGGCAGGTCCCGGCCGTCCGCGTCCACCACCCGGCAGCGCACGCCCGGCAGCGGCAGGCCGATGTGCACCGGCGCGCCGGGGACCACCCGCCACAGCGTGGTGTACACGGTGGCCTCGGTCGGTCCGTAGCCGTTCAGGACCGGACCGGGTACGAGCCCGGCGAGGTCGTCGGCGAGGTCGCCGGCGAGCGGCTCGCCCCCGACCAGGAGTCCGCCGAGCCGGGAGAGGAAGGCGCGGCCCCCGGGGGAGGCGGTGAGCAGCCGGGCGGCGGACGGGGTGCACTGGTAGAACGCGCCGTCGGGGTCCGGCACGTCCTGGAGCACCGTGCGATGGCTGGTCAGACGCAGGACGCGGCCGGCGGTCAGCGGCCAGACCAGCTCGATGAGGCTGATGTCGAAGGACGCGCCGGTGCCCGCCAGGACGACGGTGGGGCCCCGGTCCAGCTCGGCGTCGAAGGCCGCGAACAGGGCGCACAGATTGTCGTGGCGGACGACGGCCCCCTTGGGGCGGCCGGTGGATCCGGAGGTGTACATGATGTACGCGGGGGCGTCGGCGGCGACTTCCGGCCAGTTCGCCGGTTCCGGTGAGGAGGCGTCCGGGGGCAGCGTCGGCAGTCCCGGCAGCAGGGGAGCCCCGGCGATCAGCGCGGCGGGCTCGGCGTCCCGCAGGACGTAGCGCAGCCGTTCGGCGGGATGGTGGGGGTCCAGCGGGACATAGGCCGCGCCCGCCCACCATGCGGCCAGGATCGCGACGACCAGGTCCGGCGAGCGGTCCAGATGGATGCCGACCCGGTCGCCCGGGCGCACGCCCGCCTCGATGAGGGCCGCGGCCAGCCCCCGGGCGCGGCCGGTCACGGTGGCGCGGTCCAGCTCCTCGCCGCCGCCGCGCACGGCGGGGGCCGCCGGGGAGCGCTCCGCCCGGCGCCGGACGAGGTGGTGCACCGGTACGCCGGCGGCGGGGAGCGGAGGGCCGGTCAGCGCCGCGAGTTCGGCGCGTTCCCGGACGCTGAGGAGGTCGTGTGCGATCAGCGGCCGGGCTTCCGGGTCGGCCAGCGCTTCGAGGGCGGCGACGAGGTGCTCCAGGAAGCCTTCCGCGGTGCGGGCGTCGATGGCCGCGCGGGGGTGGGCGACGACCAGGCGCTCCCCGCCGTCGGGGGCGTGCAGCAGGGTGACGCTCAGGTCGTACTCGACCTGGTCCGACTCGGGCGGTTCCAGCCGCCACCGCAGACCCGAGGCGTCGACGGTCTCGGTGTACAGCTCGCCCTGGGTGCAGAGCAGTTGGGTGAGGGGTTTGCGGTCGGGGTGCCGGGGCGCGCCGGTCACGGTCAGAATGTCCTCGAGCGGCAGTTCCGCGTGCTCCACCGCGTCGAAGAGCGCCTCCAGGGTGCGGTCGAGCAGATCCTGTGTGGTGGCCCCGGCGAGGCCGACGCGCACCGGGACGGTGTTCTGCAGACAGCCGACGACCGAGACGCCCAGGGTGTCCCGCTCGGCTCCGCTGACCGTGGCGAGGACCACGTCGTCGGTGCGGCCGTACCATCCCGCCACCCAGGCCAGGGCGCTCATCACCTGGGTGAACGGGCTCGCCCCGGTCTCGGCGGCGCGGCGGCGCATCCGGTCCACGAGGGCGGCGGGCAGCTGTGCGGCGACCGACGCGCGGTCGCGGCCGGCCCCGGGCGTCAGCTGCGGCAGGGAGCAGTCCTCCGGCGCTCCCGCGAGCGTGTCCTTCCAGAACCGCCGCAGCGTGTCGAGGCGTTCGGCGGAGGGGACGCCCTCCGGCGGCCGGGCGTCGGCGAGCGCGCCCGGACCCAGCCCGTGGGCGGTGGTCAGCGAGGACAGCAGGGCCGGGGCGGAACCGTCGTCGAAGACGCCGTGGTGCACGGCGAAGAGCAGCTGCGCCCGGTCGGCGCGGTGCAGGACGGCGATCCGGCACAGCGGTGCGCCGGAGTGGTCGAAAGGAGCGCCGAGCGCCGCCGCCCGGCGGTCGACGGCCCGGCGCGCCTCCTCCTCGTCCTCGGGCAGGGGGTGCGCGGTGAGCGGCACCTCGGACACCTCGTGGACGCGCTGGAGGAGTCCCTCGGGTTCCATGTGCAGGGAGACCCGCAGCGCCGGCTGGGCGCGCAGCACGGCGCGCACGGCGGTGAGCAGCCGTTCGGCGTCCACCGTGCCCGAGACGGCCAGGCGGTGCACGATGGCGGGCCGGGGCTGTTGCATGTCGAGTACGAAGAAGCGCAGCTGCCCGGGGGTCGCAGGTTTCTGCATTCGGCATCCTTTTCCGGTCCACCTCGTGTTCCGCACCGCGGAAGGTCTCGGGCGCCGTGCGGCTGATCTCCGAATTTCCGGATCCTAGGCGAGCCCGCGAGAGTGCGTCAAGGTCTTGCAAGATGCATCGAAAGTCATTGTGGAGCGGAATTAAACATATCACTCCGAGTTTTATTTCACGGGGTGACTTCGAAGGCGTGGAAAGAGTCGAAGTGGAATTCTACAGGCATTTTGGACTGCCCGTTCCAAACTTTTTGCTGATCTTCCGGAAGGTCGATGACATATGTGCTGAATGGTGGCATTGGGGCTCACTCTCGCCCCTTTCGCCCCTCCGAGAAGGTGTTGACAGTCCCAGTCTGATGCGGAGAGGATCTTTTCTGGCTGCGCGGCCCATCAGGCTGCCGTAATGATGAAAACTATTATTGGGGGGCGTTTTCATGTCGACGGAAGGCTTATTCGGGAGAGCCGAGGACGGGTCCGCGGCGAGCGGGTCGGCAGAGGGAATCGCTGCGGTCTGGAAGGAAATACTCGGCGCTGACGCCGATGTGGACGCAGGATTTATCGCCAATGGCGGTGACTCCCTCAAAGCGGTCCTGCTCGCCGACCGGATATTCACATTGACCGGCCAGGAGATCGACTACCTGGAAATCCTGGACGCCCCGGACGCGGCCACTCTCGCACAGGCCGTTCCCCACGGCCGTGAGTAGCGGCACGGCGGACCGGGACGCGGCGTTACCGCCGCTCACCCCGGGCCAGTGCGACCTCTACGCGGCCGACCGCGCCGCCGAGGACCCCGCCACGTACAACTCCGCGCTGTTCCTGCGCGTCGACGGCCCGCTCGACGAGAACCTCCTGCGCACCCGGCTGGCCGGGCTGCTCGCCGCCCACCCCTTACTGGGCGCGCGGGTGACACAGCACCGGGACCGGCTGGTGTTCGCCCCGGCCCGCCGCCCCCCGAAGCTGTTCGTCGCCGACGCCCCGGTCGACCCGGACGGGCCGCTCGCCCGGGCCCGTCTGCGCCGGGAGGCGCTGCGCCCGTTCGACCTCGACGAGGGCCCGCTGCTGCGCGTCGTCCTGGCCCGGCACGGCCCCCGGACGGCGCATCTGTGCCTGATCGCCCATCATCTGGTCGTGGACGAGACGTCCATGGCCCTGCTCGCGCAGTGGCTGCTCGGCGACGCGCCCGGCCTCCCGGCCGAATCCTTCGACCGGTGGTCCCGCGCCACTCACGAACCGCCGCCCGAGCGGCTGGAGCGAGCCGCCGCCCTCGCCCGCGACCTCGCCCCCCGAGTCTCCGCCGCACTGGACTGGGCCCGCACGCCCGGGTCCCGAACCCCCGGGACCCCCGCCGCCCCACCGGCCCCGGCCGGCTCCTCCGGCGACGCGGTGCCCCTGCTGATCCCCGACGCGGTGTGGGACGCCGCGGGCGAACTGGCGGCCGGACTCGGCCTCACCCGCCACTCCCTGATGCTCGCCGCCGCCGGACTGGTCCTGAGCCGGAACAGCGCCACCGCGCGCCCCGTGCTCGGCACCACCGTCTCCCGCCGCACCCCCCGCCACGCGGGGGCCGTCGGCTACTTCAGCGCCACCGTGCCGCTGCGGCTGGACACCGGCGGCACCGGGACCGCCGCCGACTATCTGCGCCGGTCCCACCGGTCCGCCATGGCCGCCTACCGCGACGCCGACCTGCCGCTGTCGGCCGTGCTGCCCCCCGCCGACCGGGCCGGTCTGTCCCTGGTCGTCGTCCCCTGCCGGACCCTGCCCGACCTCGTCACACCCGAGCTGACGGCCCGTCCCCTGCCGGACCCCGGCTTCGGACCCGCCCAGTTCCCGCTCGCCCTCTACCTCCGCCAGGACCTCGGCGGCGAGCGGCGCGGCCTGCTGCGCCACCGGGCGGCCGAGGTCGACGTCGCCGCGGCCGCCCTCTTCTGCCGCCAACTGGAGACCGTCCTCACCGCCATGGCCGAGAACCCGAGCACCCCCCTCGCCCGCCTCTCCGCCACCCCCGCGACCGACGCCGCCGGACCACGGCCCGCCGGCCCCGCCCCGGAGGCCGCCGGAGACGCCGATGCCGGCGCCCGTGCCGACGCCGACCTCGTCTCGCTCTTCGCCGCGCGGGCCGCACGCCTGCCCGACCGCACCGCCGTCGGCTGCGAGGACCGGAGTCTGACCTACCGCGAACTCGACGAACGCGCCACCGCGCTCGCCCGGTCCCTGGCCGGGGCGGGCGTCCGCGCCGACGACCGGGTGGGCGTCTGCCTGCACCCGGGCACCGATCTGATCGTCGCCCTCCTGGCGGTGCTCAAGGCCGGGGCCGCCTATGTGCCCCTCAACCCGGACTACCCGCGCGACCGGCTGGCCTTCGTCGCGAAGGACACCGGACTCACCACCGTGGTGACCGACCGGGACCCGGAACTGCTGCCTCCGCACCTGACCCTGCTCCCCGCCGACGCCGTCCCCGCCGACCCCGGAATCCCGCTGCCCGGACCGGACCCGGAGCGGGTGGCGTACGTCATCCACACCTCCGGCTCGACCGGCACCCCCAAAGGGGTCCTGGTACGGCACCGCAATGTCGCCGCCCTGCTGGCCGCGACGGCCGGGCCGGATGGCTTCGGCCTCGGCGAGGAGGACGTCTGGTCCCTCTTCCACTCCTGCGCCTTCGACTTCTCCGTCTGGGAGATCTGGGGCTGTCTGCTGACCGGCGGCCGTCTGGTCGTCGTACCGCACGGGACCGCCCGCGACCCGGAGGGCTTCCACGCCCTCCTCGCCGCCGAACGCGTCACCGTGCTCAACCAGACGCCCTCCGCGTTCGCCCAGCTCCTCGCCGTGGACGCGAGCGCGCCGGCCCCGCTCGCGGTACGCCTGCTGATCTTCGGCGGCGAACCGCTCGACCCCCGGACGCTGCTGCCCTGGATGGACCGTCACCCGGAGCGCACCTGCCGGGTGGTCAACATGTACGGCATCACCGAGACCACCGTGCACTGCACCTGGCGCGAGCTGACCCGGGCGGACGCCCTCGCCGGGACCCGCTCGGTGGGACGCCCCCTGCCGGGGTGGCGGCTGTATGTGCTGGACGAGGAGGGCCGGCGGACGGCCACCGGAGTCCCCGGCGAGATCCATGTCGCGGGCGACGGCGTCACCGCCGGATACCTCAACCGGCCCGGACTCACCGCCGAACGCTTCCTTCCCGGAAGCTCCGCCGGACTCCCGGAAGAGGTCCTCTACCGCTCCGGCGACCGTGGCCGGATGCTGCCGGACGGCGAGGTGGAGCACCTGGGGCGGCTCGACGACCAGGTCAAGATCCGCGGCCACCGCATCGAACTCGGCGAGATCCGCGGCGCGCTCCTCACCCACCCCGCCGTCACCGCCGCCGCGGCGGTCGTCCGCGACGCCCACGACGCGGCCACCGCGCGGATCGACGCCTACCTGGTCCTCGCCGACACCGCGCCCGACGCCGCCGCGGGCCCCGCCGCGGGCCCCGCGGAACTGCGCCGGTGGCTCGCCGCCGCACTGCCCGCGCACATGCTGCCCGCGACGCTCACCCCGGTGCCCTCGCTGCCGCTGACCGCCAACGGGAAGCTCGACACGGCCCGGTTGCCCGAACCCGTGTACGGCCACGAGGCCGACCCGCCGGAGAAGAGCGCCGGCCCCGGCGGCGAAGCGCCCCCCGAGGATCCGGAGGACGCCGCCGGCCTGCTGGCCCAGGTGTGGCAGCGGCTCCTCGGCGTCCCGGTCGGCCGCGACGACAACTTCTTTGAACTGGGCGGCAACTCGCTGCTCGCGGTGCGGCTCAACACCCTCCAGCGCTCCACCGGCTTCCCGGGTTCCCAGCTCAAGCACATATTCCGCAACCCGACCCCGCGCCGCCTCGCGGCCGTCATCGGTCCGCCCTCCGACGGGCGCGCCCCCCAGGAGGAAGCGTGAGCGAGTACAGCAGGGACGAGGACCCCGGCACGGCCCCGGAGGAGGGAGACGTCGACGTCGCCGTCGTCGGCATGTCGCTGCGCGTGCCCGGCAGCGCGGACCCCCGCGCCTTCTGGACGGCGATCACCGACGGCGTCGTCTCCCTGCCGGCCGCCACCGCGCCCGGGGCCGGGCTGCGCGCGGGACAGCTCGACCGCTTCGACCGGTTCGACGCCGAACTGTTCGGCATGCCGCCCGCCCAGGCCGCCGCCACCGATCCCCAGCACCGGGTCCTCTCCGAACTGGCCTGGGAGGCCCTGGAGGACGCCGGGATCGACCCCGAACGCGCCGAGGGCCGCGTCGGAGTCTTCGTCGGCTGCGGCAGTGAGACGTACTACCGCGACCACGTCCTCAAGGACGAGAGGACCGTGCACGCCCTCGGGGCCGAACAGCTCGCCCTCGGCAACTCCCGCGACTTCCTCGCCACCGGCCTGGCCTACCGCCTCGGCCTGACCGGCCCCGCCATCACCGTGCAGACCGCCTGCTCCACCTCGCTCGTCGCCGTCCACCAGGCGATCCGCAGCCTGCTCACCCACGAGTGCGACATCGCGATAGCGGGCGGGGCCACGGTCCACCCGGAGGCCGAGCAGGGCTACGCGTTCACCGAGGGCGGCATCACCTCGCCCGACGGCCGGTGCCGCGCCTTCACCGAGGGCGCGTCCGGGACCGTGCCCTCCAGTGGCGCCGGCCTCGTGGTGCTGCGCCGGGCCGCCGACCTCCCCGGCACCGGCGAGAGCGCTCGCGCGCACCTGCTGGGCAGCGCCGTCAACAACGACGGGTCCGCCCGTATGAGCCTCACCGCGCCCAGCCCGCGGGGCCAGGCCGAGGTCCTGCGCGAGGCCCTGGACGTCGCCGGGCTGACACCCGGGGACGTCGGCTACGTCGAGACGCACGGCACCGGCACCGCCCTCGGCGACCAGGTCGAACTCGCCGCGCTCGCCGAGGTGTACGGGCAGCGCCCCGCCGGCTCCGTCCTGACCCTGGGGGCGGTGAAGGCGAACATCGGGCACTGCGACTCGGCGGCCGGTGTCATCGGCCTGATCAAGGCGGTCCTCGCGGTCGAGGCGGGCGTGCTGCCGCCGACCCCGGCCCAGCCCGGCGACGGCCCCGACGCACCGCTGGGCCACGCCTCCTTCGAACTGCCCCGCGCCGCCCGGCCCTGGCCCGCCGACCGGCCCCGGACCGCGGGGGTCAGCTCCTTCGGACTCGGCGGCACCAACTGCCACGTACTGCTGTCCGCGCCGCCCCGGGCCGAGGAGGACCGGGCCGGGGAAGACCGGGCCGGGCGGCGCGCGCCGGACCTCGCCGTGCTCTCCGCGGCCACCCCCGAAGCCCTGCGGGACAGAGCCCGCGACCTGGCGGCCTGGCTCGACGCCGAGGGCGCGGAAATCCCCGTGAGCGCGATCACCGGCACCCTGTGGCACCACCGCAGGGCCCTGCCCCAACGGTGGGCCGCCGCCCTGCCCGCCGACCCCGCCGAGGCCCGTGCCCGCCTCCGGGCCCAACTCGCCCCGGCGGCCCGGGACGGCGGTCGCCGCGCCGCGGCCGAGCCGTCGCTCGCCGTCGTACTGCCCGGCCAGGGCGTCGACCTCGCCGGCGCGGGAGCGGGCCTCGCCGCCGGGGACGAGCACTTCGCCGCCGACCTCGCCGACCTCGCCGCCGAGGTGCGCCGGGCCGGCGGACCCGACCTGGCCGACGCCCGGTCCTGGCCCGCCGGGGACCCGCGCCTGGCCGACACCGCCGTCGTCCAGCCCCTGCTGTTCGTCCTCGGACTGGCCGGACTGCGCCAGGCCGAGCGGCACGGCCTCACCCCGGGAGCGCTGCTCGGCCACAGTGTCGGCGAGCTGACCGCCGCCGCCCACGCGGGCGTCTTCTCCCTGCCCGACGCCGTGGCCGCCATCGTGCGCCGGGGCCGCCTCATGGCCGGTGCGGAGCCCGGCGCGATGACCGCGGTACGCGCCGGAGAGGACACCGCCGTACGGCTCGCGGCCGGCCTGGAGGTCGACGTGTGCGTGCTCAACGGGCCGGACAACACCGTCTGCGGCGGCCCCGAGGAGGCCCTGGCCGCCTTCGAGGAGCGCTGCGCCGAGGCCGGGATCCGCGCCACCCGTCTGCCGGTCACCCGCGCCCACCACTCCCGCTCGATGGCCCGCCCCGCGCGGGAGTTCGAGGCGTTCGTCGCCACCCTGCCCCTCTCGAAGCCCGCCGTGCCCATCGTCTCCGGGCTCACCGGAAAGCCGCTCACCGGGGACCAGGCGGTCGACCCCGCCCACTGGGGACGCCAGCTGAGCAACCCGGTCCGCTTCACGGACGCGGTCACCGCGCTGCTCGAAACCGCCCCGGACACGGTCCTCGGCCTGCACCGCGCCCACGCGGCCACCGCGGAGGTCCGCCGGGCCGCCCTCGCCGCGCGGCGCGAGGTCCTCGTCGTCGACGCGTCGGGACGCCAGGGCTCCGACGAGGCCGACGCGTGGCGTGACGCCCTGGCGGCACTGTGGACCGCGGGGCACACACCGCCCGGCCCGGCCCGGCCCGTACGCGCCGTGACGCTGCCGCCCTACCCCTTCGCCGACCACCGCCACTGGATCGCGGCCCCGACGGCCCCGGCCGGCCTCCCGGCCGTCGCGCCCCCGGAGGCTCCGGAGGCCCCGGCCACCCCCGAGTCCGGGACCGGTGCCGAGCCGCCCGGGGACGAGGCGTCGACGGCCGCCGCCGTCCGGGGCATCTGGCAGGACGCCTTCGGCGTCGCCGCGCTCCGCCCCGAGGACAACTTCTTCGACCTCGGCGGCACCTCCCTGCACGCCGCCCACCTGGTCAGCGTCGTCAACGACGCCCTCCTGGTGGAGGTCCGGCTCCAAGACCTGTACGAGAACTCCTCCCTCGCCGGGTTCACCGCCCGGGCCGAGGAACTCGCCGCGCAGCGCGACGACGAAGCCCTGCTGGGGCTGTTGGAGGAGATCGAGAACGAGAACGGACGGCACGCATGAGCGACCTCTCCGCGCGCCTCGACGCGCTGACCCCGGAACAGCGGCACCGGCTGAGCGCGGGACTGCGGGCCCGCCGCGCCGAACAGCTCAGCGCCCCGGCACAACCGCCCGAGCGGCTGCGCCGCAGCGTCTACTTCTTCGCCAGCGCCGACCACGCCTCCGCCGCCGACTACTACGCATTCGTCCTGGAGGCCGCCGCCGCCGCCGACGC
This sequence comes from Streptomyces amakusaensis, assembly GCF_039532665.1. Taxonomy (NCBI): domain Bacteria; kingdom Bacillati; phylum Actinomycetota; class Actinomycetes; order Kitasatosporales; family Streptomycetaceae; genus Streptomyces; species Streptomyces amakusaensis. The sequence continues at coordinate 37,571 of NZ_BAAASB010000031.1, forward strand.
CGCGGGCCAGCACGCCGTCTGGTTCCCCGAGCGCCACTTCGCCGACTTCGGCGGCTTCTCACCGAACCCGGCGGTGCTGGCCGCCGCGGTCGCCGCCCGCACCCGCACCGTCCGCATCCGCGCGAACAGCGTCGCCGCCCCCCTGCACCACGCGGCCCGCGTCGCCGAGGAGTGGGCGGTCGTGGACGGACTCTCCGGCGGCCGCGTCGGCCTCTCCTTCGGCAGCGGCTGGCACCCGGACGACTTCGCCCTGGCCCGTGCCGACTACCGGGAGCGGCGCGAGGTCACCGCCCGCACCATCGAGGACGTACGCGCCCTGTGGCGCGGCGAGACCCTGCCGTACCCCTCCACCTCGGGCACCACCACCGAGGCCGCGACCCGCCCCCGGCCCGTCCAGCCGGAACTGCCGGTATGGCTCACCGCCACCGGCACCCCCCAGACCTTCGTCACCGCGGCCAGGGCCGGATACGGAGTGACGACCGCGCTCCTCGGACAGACGCTGCCCGCCCTGCGGGAGAACATCGCCCGCTACCGGCAGGCATGGCGGGACGCCGGACACCCCGGCGAGGGCGACGTCGTGGTCATGGCGCACGCGTACGTCTCCGACCGGCCGGACCTGGAGGACTTCCTCCGCCCGGCCATGCACGCCTACCTGCGGTCCTTCCGCAGACAGACGGGGGACGGCGATGAACCCGTGCTCCTGGAGAACGCCTATCTGGGCTTCCTGACGGGCCCCTCGCTGCTCGGCACCCCGGCCAAGGCCCGAGCCGTCCTCGCCGACCTGGCCGAGGCGGGCGCCGACGAGGTCGGCTGCCTGATCGACTTCGGGCTCCCGGCCGCCGACGTCCTGGCGGCGCTGCCCGCCCTCTTCCATCTCGGCGCCCCGGCCGCGGAGAGGACCGCATGAGCACCCCCGCCGACCGCCGGCTGACGGACCGGCTCGCCCGGCTCAGCCCCGCCCAGCGCGCCGCGCTCACCGACCGGCTCGCCGCCCGCGGCGGCCCGGCGCTCCGCCCCAGGCCGGGACCGCGGGACCGGTTCCCGCTCGGCATGGACCAGGAACGCCTGTGGATCCTCGACCAGCTCGACCCGGGGACCACCACCTACACCCTCGGCTACGGGCTGCGCGTACTCGGAGCCTTCGACCCGGAGCTCCTCCAACGCGCCGCGGACCGCCTGGTCGCCCGCCACGACCTGCTGCGCTCCGGGGCCGAGTCCGAGGACGGCCGCCCCTGGCTGCGGGTGCACCCCGACCGGCGGGCGGACTTCGGCCACACCGACCTGACGGCGGGCGACACCGCCCCCGTCCCCGCCGACGAGACCGAGCGCCGCCGCCAGGAGTTCATCGCCGCGCAGGTCCGCCGCCCCTTCGACCTCGCCGCCGACCCGGTGCTGCGCCTCGCGGTGGCCAAGGTCGCCGAGAACGACCACCAGATCGTCGAGACCATGCCGCACTCCTTCGTCGACCAGTGGTCGTACGTGCGCCTCAACGAGGAACTCCTGGAGCACTACCGGGCCCTGGCCGAGGGGCGCGCGTCCCGGGTCGCCGAGATGCCGGTGCAGTTCGGTGACTGGGCGCACTGGCAGCGCGAACGCTTCGCGGGCCCGGAGGGCGACCGCCACCGGGCATTCTGGCGGACCTTCCTGGACGGCGTTCCCGACCACCTCGCCCTGCCCTACGACCACAGCCCCGACACCGCCGACCACACCGGCGAGCACCACACCTTCCTCCTCGACGGGGCCGTCGCCGCGGCCTTCTTCAGCCGCGCGCGCGAGGCCCGCACCACCCCGGCCACGGCGATGACCGCCGCGTACGCCGCCCTCCTGTACGAGCGCACCGGACAGCGCGACCTGGTGATCGGCGTCCCCACCGCCACCCGGAGCGAGCCGGGGGCGGCACCGCTGATCGGGTTTCTGCTGACCAGCATCCCGGTGCGGATCCGGCTCCCCGAACACCCGACCCCGCAGGACGTGCTCGCGGCCACGGCCGCTGCCGCCGCCGCCGTGGCCGACCACCGAGAAGTGCCCTTCGGGGAGATCGTCGAGGCCGTCGCCCCCGACCGCTCCGCCACCCGGTACCCGCTGCTCCAGACCATGCTGGTGCAGCTCGACCTCGACGACTCGCAGGCCCTGGAACTCCCCGGCGCGGAGGTGTACGCCAACGCCGTGCCCGAGGGCATCTCCACCATGGACCTGACCACCGCCTGGTGGCGCGCCGGGGAGGTCGTCTACGGGCGCATCGAGTACCGGACGGCGCTGTTCGAGCGCGCCACCGTCGCCGCCCTGGCCGACCGCCTCCTCCAGATCGTCGAGCAGTTCGCCCACCGCCCCGACGAGCCGCTGCGGCGGCCCGTCCCGCCGCCGCCCGTGCCCCCGGCCCCGCTCCTCGGCCACGGCCTCGAAGCGGCCCCCGCGACCGGCGGACCCGCCGCCGGGACGCTGGAGCGGGTCACCGACGCCTGGAGCGAGGTCCTCGGGGCCGAACCCGCCGGCTCCGACGCGGTGTTCTTCACCAGCGGCGGCACCTCGCTGCTCGCCGTCCGGCTCGCCCACCGGCTGCGCGGCGACGGCTTCGCCGTCACCCTCAAGGACGTCTTCACCCACCCCACCCCGGCCGGACTCGCCCGCGCCCTCCGCCGCGCCGCCCCGGCACAGGAGAGCGCGCCCGTCCCGCCGGCCGGGCCGCTCGGCCCGGAACAGGAGATGCTCCTCAGCCGCGGCCTGACCCGGGTGGAGGACTTCGCGCACAGCCACGTCCTCACCGCGGACGGCCCCCTGGACCCGGAACGCCTGCGGCGGGCCGTCCTGGAGACGGTGCGCGCCCACCCGGCGCTGACCACCGCCGTGCGCCCCGACGACGCCCTCGGCCACCGGCTCGTGCCCGGCGCGGACTGGCACTGGTCGGCGGAGCCCGCCGGAACCGACCCGGCGCGGGTGGTGGAGGCCCAGCGGGCCGTCTTCGACCGCGCCGCCGGGCCGCTGTTCGCCGTCAGCCATCTGCCCGGCGCGCCCGGCGAGGGGGACCGGGTCGTCCTCGGCGCGAACCACCTGGTCGTGGACGGCATGTCCTGGGGCGTCCTCGTCGCCGACCTGGCCGCCGCCTACCGGGGCCGCCCCCCGGCGGCCGAACGCGCCGGGTACGCCGAACACGCCGCCGTCGTCCGCGCCCTGGACCCCGCGCCGCACGCCGCGTACTGGCGGGCCCAGCTGGCCGGGGCCGGCCCCTTCCGCTGGCGGCTGGCGGGCCCCAACACCTACGCGGGGGAGCGGTCGCTGGAGGTGTCCGTACCGCTGCCGCCGGACGGCCACGCCACGCTGCGCGCCGCGGCCCTGGTCTCCGTCGCCCGCGCGCTGCGCCCCTGGGCCCCGCACGAGCAGCCCTCGGTGTGGCTGATCGGTCTGGGCCGCGACCCGCTGGCCGCGCTGCCCGACTGGGACCCGGAGCGGGCCGTCGGCTTCTACTCGGCCGCCCACCCCTTCCGGGTGCCGCTCACCGGCGGCCGGGCCGGGGACGACCTGCGGGCCACGGCCGCCGCGCTGCGCGCGATCCCCGACTCCGGCAAGACGTTCGGACTGCTGGGCTGTGCCGCCGACCCCGCCCTGCGCGCGGAGTTCGCCGCCGTCGAGCGCCCCCGGGTGATCGTGAACCACCTGGGCGAGCTGGCCGACCCCGCCGGCGGCTCGGCCGGCCCCTTCGTCTCCTCGGCGCAGACCGCCGCCACCGGCAACGCCGGGGTGGAGCGCGAGGTGGACGTCGACGTGGCGGTCGGAGTGCGCGACGGCCGCACCGTGCTGCGCTGGCTGTACAACCCCGAGGCCGTCGACGAGACCGCCGTCCGGGCCGCCGCCGAGACGGCGGCCCGCGAACTGAGCGGCCTGTTCGAGGAGGCGCCGGGGACCCGGGAGCCGGGGACCCAAGAACCGGACGGTGTTCCGGGTGTGACAGGAGTGACTGAGGAAACGATGGAACGTCTTTTCGCGCGGCTCAGCCGGGAGCGACGCGACCGCCGGGGGGAACAGGCATGACCGAGACCACCGCGACCGCCGGGCCGAGACGCCGCCCGCTCGTCGCCCTGCTGACGGCCCAGTACCTGTCGGCCTTCGGCAACGCCATCACGATCGTGACGGTCCCCCTGTACGTCCTGCACACCACCGGATCGACCGCCACCACCGGCCTCGCCGGCTTCATCGGAGCCCTGCCGCTCATCTTCGCGGGAGCCGTCGGCGGCGTGCTGGTCGACCGGTTCGGCGGACGCAGACTGAGCGTGCTGTCCGACCTCTTCGCGGGAATCCTGGTCCTGCTCATCCCGCTCCTGGACGCCACCACGGGACTGCCCATCCCGCTGCTGCTCGCCCTGCTCTTCGCCCGCACGGTCGTGGCGACCCCCGCCACCGCCGCCCGGATGACACTGCTCAAACCCGTCATCGAAGACGCCGGGGCCCGGCTGGAGAGCGTGAACTCCTGGTACCAGGCGGCCCCCCGGCTCGGCCTGGTGGCCGGCGCGCCGCTGGCCGGTGTGCTGATCGCGGCCAGCGGCTCGGCCGTCGGCATGTACGTCGACGCCGCCACCTTCCTCGTCGCCGCCGCGCTCGTCGCCTTCGCGGTACCGGTCGCCGAGCCCAGGAAGTCCCGCGCCGCCAAGACGGACGGCCCCGGCTTCATCGGCGAACTGCGCGAGGGCCTCGCGCTCATCAGGACCATGCCGGTGATCGGCGCGATGACCGCGTTCGTCGTCGTCACCAACTTCCTCGACGACGCCTTCACCCCGCTCTTCCTGCCGGTCTACGCCCAGGACGTGCTGCACAGCAGCGCGGCCCTGGGCTGGTTCCTCGGCGCGGTCGGCATCGGGGCCATCGTCGGGACCTTCCTCTACGGCCCCGCCAGCCGGAACATCCTCTCCAACCGCCGCTACACCCTCTTCGGCTGCTTCGCGGTGGTCGCCCTGCTGCGGATGTCGCTCTACTTCGAGCCCGGCGCCGTCGGGGTGACGGTGATCTGCTTCCTGGTCGGCGTGGCCGGCGGACCGCTCAACCCGATGCTCTCCACGGTCATGCTCGAACGCGTCCCCGAGGAGCTGCGCGGCCGGGTCTTCGGCCTCACCGGGGCCATGGCCCTCACCTCCGCCCCGCTCGGCGTGCTGACCGCCGGATGGCTGGTGGACCTGTCCGGGCTGCGCGTGCCGATGCTCTGCTTCTCCCTCGTCTACCTCGTCCTGATCGCCGTCAGCTGGCGGTGGCCCTCCCTGCGCGCCATGGACGAACGGCCCGGCGAGCCGGAGCGGGACACGAAGACCCCGCCCGACACGGACCCGGAGCCCAGCCCGGGCGAGGGGGCGACCGTCCGATGACCGGGACGCACCCGACCGCCGGCGCCCTCGAAGGGCGTACGGCCGTGATCACCGGGGCCGCGCGGGGAGCCGGGCGCGCCTGCGCGCTCGCCTTCGCCGCCCAGGGCGCCGACCTGGTCCTGCTCGACGTCGCCGCACCGGTGCCCGGCGTCCCCTACCCGATGGGCTCCCGGAGCCAGCTCGACCACACCGCCGACGTCTGCCGCCGCCACGGGGCCGACGTCCTCACCGCCGCCGTCGACGTCCGGGACCTGGCCGCCCTGACCGAGCTGCGCGAGCGGGCCCACGACCGCTTCGGCGCGCCCCACGTCCTCGTCAACAACGCGGGCATCGTGGCCCCCTCCGGGAAGCCGGTGCACGAGACGGCCGAGGCGGACTGGCAGCTCATGCTGGACGTCGACCTCGGCGGGGCCTGGCGCGCCACCAAGGTGTTCGCCCCCGCCATGGTCGAACGCCGCGCCGGGAGCATCGTCAACATCGCCTCCACCGCAGGCCTGGTGGGCTACCGCAACTTCGCCGGATACGTCGCGGCCAAGCACGGACTGGTCGGCCTGACCAGGGCCAGCGCCCTCGACTACGCCTCGTACGGGGTGCGCGTCAACGCGGTGTGCCCCGGCAACATCCGCGACGAACCCGCCATGGACGGCCGGATGCTCTCCGAGGTCGCCCGGGCGCTCGACATCCCCCTGGCCGGGCACGAGGAGCTGTTCACCGCCGACCAGCCGATGAACACCCTGGTCGACCCGGCCGACGTGGCGGCCGCCGCGCTCTGGCTCGCCGGCGACGCCTCCCGGCGCGTCACCGGCACCACCCTGACCGTCGACGCGGGCTACTCGGCCCGGTGACGCCCGTGGACACCGTGGACACCTCCCCCGAGCCCCCGGCCGAACGGCGCGCCGCCACCGCGACGGAACGCCAGTTCTGGTTCGCCGAACGGATCGCCCCCGGCGCCCCCGCCTGGCGGGTGCTCAGCACCGTACGCGTCGAAGGCCCCCCGGACCGGACGGCACTCGCCGCCGCCGCGGCGCGGGTGGTCGCCCGCCACCCCGCGCTGCGGTCGGTCTTCGCCCCCGAGAAGGGCGAGCTGTGGCGCACGACCGTGCCGCCCGTCCCGCCGCCGCTGCTGGAACTCCCCCCGGGCACCGGCTTCGACGCGGCTGCCCGCGAGCTGGCCGGGACCGGCCTCCTCGACCCCGCCGCCGGACGCCATGTGGTCCTCGCGCTCACCGAGGACCCCGGCCCCGCCCCCGGTGCCACCCTCTACGTCCTCACCCACCATCTGGTGTACGACGGACTCTCCCACGAGGTGTTCACCGCCGACCTCGCCCGCGCCCACGCCCTCGTCCTCGCCGGGGAACCCGGCCCCGCCCCGCTCGCGAGCCCGGCCGCCGAACCCCCGGACGCCGGACGCCGGGCCGAACTCGCCGCCCACTGGCGCAGCGCCCTCGACGGCCTGCCCGAGCTGCCGGGCGAGGGCGACGGGCCGACCCAGCGCGAACTGGCCCGTGCCGAGCCGCGCTCCCTGACCGTCCGATTCCCCGACGGGGCGGGCGCGGCGGCGCGCGAGGCGGGCCGCCGGCTGGCCTGCCCGCCGTTCGCCGTGCTGTTCACGGCGTACACCCAGGCCCTGTACGACCTGTGCGGGGCCGAGGACTTCTGCGTCGGCACCCCGGTGGCCACCCGGACCCCGGAGCTCACGGACGCGATCGGCTGTCTGCTGACCACACTGCCGGTCCGGATCCGGCGGCCCGCCGGGCCCGCCGCGTGCGAGCGCCTCTGGCAGACCTTCACCGAGGCCCTGTTCCACCTGGACCTGCCGCAGGACGAACTGATCCGCGCGGTGCGCACCCGCCCGGGGCGGCGGATGCCGCTGTACCAGGCCCTGTTCGCGTACGAGAGCTGGCAGCGCCCCGTCCACGACGCCGGCCCGGTGCGCCTGCGCACCGAACCCGTGGTGCCGCTCGGCGCGCAGGCCGAGATCCTGTTCCAGCTGAACGAGCTGCCCGGCCACCGGCTGGAGGGGGTGCTCCAGGCCCCCGCCGACGGGTTCTGGGCGGAGCGCCTGGCGGGCCTCGCGGACGCCGTCCCCCGCAGGCTCGCCCTGCTGACCGGGGCGGAGAAGCCCGCTTCGCCCCCTGCCGGACCGCTCCACCGCGCCACCACGACGAGCACCGAGGAGAACGCCCGATGACACGAGTGATGTGTCTGCCGTACGCCGGAGCGGGCGCGGGGGTCTACCGCCCCTGGAAGGAGCTGGCCACCGGCCGGGCGCGCGCCGTGCCCGTCCAGCTCCCGGGGCGGGAGGAGGAGTACTCCGCGCCCCGCTACACCTCCTTCCACCAGTGCGTCGCCGATGTCGCCCGCCGTGTCGCGGAAGCCGCCGCCGGGGAACCCTTCGTGATCTTCGGCCACAGCTTCGGCGCGCTGCTCGCCTTCGAGGCCGCCCGCCACCTTCACGAGACCGGGGGGCCGCTGCCCGGGCGGCTGATCGTCAGCGGGGCGCGCAGCCCCCGCCACCGCGGCTACACCGCCCTCAGCGAGGACGACGAGGAGGCCGTCGGCGCGCTGAAGAAGGACAGCCTGCGCGGCTTCGAAGCGCTCGACCACCCCGAGCTGCGCGCCCTGCTGCTGCCCACACTGCGCTCCGACATCCGGCTCCTGGAGCAGTACGGCGACTACCGGCCCCGGGAACTCGACCCCCTGCCGATCCCCCTCACCGCGCTGCGCGGGGCGGGGGACACCGTGGCCACCGCGGAGGGGGTCGCCGACTGGAAGACCTTCACCACCGCGGAGTACGCCGAGTTCGAGCTGCCCGGCGGCCATCTCTATCTGCTGGACTCCATGCCGGAACTGTGGCGCGTCATCGAGGAGCAGCTGTGACCCTGGCCCCCCTCCCCCCGAATCCGCCCGGGGCGGAGTACGGACAGGCCGGTCTCACCGGTCTGGGACTGGCCGAGCTGCACCGCGAGGATCCGGAACTCGCGGGCCTGCTCGACGCGGAGGTCCGCGACCAGGACACCACCCTGGCGATGATCGCGTCCGCCAGCATCGCCGCCCCCTCCGTCCTCGCCGCGGGCGGCTCCGCGCTGTCGAACGTCACCGCCGAGGGCTACCCCGGGGCCCGCTACCACCCCGGCGCGGCCAACTTCGACGCAGTCGAACGGCTCGCGGTGCAGCGCGCCAGGGCGCTGTTCAAGGCGGAGTACGCCAACGTCCAGCCGCACTCGTGCTCCTCGGCCAACCTCGCCGTGCTCGCCGCCCTCGTGCCGCCCGGCGGCACCCTCCTCGGCCTCGGCCTGGACGACGGCGGCCACCTCACCCACGGCTCCCCGGCCTCGGTCACCGGACGGCACTACCGGGCCGTGCACTACGGCCTCGGCGCGGACGGCCGGATCGACCACGGACAGGTCGCCGAACTCGCCGCCGAACACCGGCCCACCGTGCTGATCGCGGGTGCCAGCGCCTACCCCCGGACCCTCGACTTCGCCCGCTTCCGGGAGATCGCCGACTCGGTCGGCGCCTATCTCCTGGCCGACATCTCGCACATCGCCGGCCTGGTCGCCGCAGGCGAGCACCCCAGCCCCGTCGACCACGCGCACATCACCACCACCAGCACCTACAAGCAACTCGGCGGACCGCGCGGCGGACTCATCCTCAGCGGCCGGGACCACCGGGCCCCGGGCCCCGACGGGCGCACCCCGCTGGACCGGCTGATGCAGCGGGCCGTCTTCCCGCAGAACCAGGGCACCCCGGCCCCCGCCGCGATCGCCGCCAAGGCCCGCGCGTTCGCGCTCGCCGCCGAGCCCCGCTTCGCCCGCACCGCGCGCCTCACCGTCTCCGGGGCCCGCGCGCTCGCCGCCGAACTGGCGCGCCTGGGGCACCGGGTGCTCACCGGCGGGACCGACAACCACATGGTCCTCGTCGACCTCCGCGACAGCGGGCTCACCGGCGTCATCGCGGAACGCGTCCTGGAGGAGTGCGGAATCCTCGTCAACCGCAACCGCGTCCCGGGCGACACCCGGCCCCCTCTGGTCACCAGCGGCATCCGGCTGGGCTGCAACATCCTCGCCCAGCGCGGCATGGGACCGGAGCACATGCGCGAGTGCGCGGAACTGACGCACACCGTTCTGACCGCCGCCACGCCGCTGGGCGAGACCGAGTACCGCATCGACCCCCACGAGCGCACCCGCCTGCGCGAGCGGGTCCGGGCGCTGTGCGCCCGCCACCCCCTGCCGCACTCGACCGCCCGGGCCGAGGCCCACGGCGTCCTTCGGACAGGAGCGACCCTGTGAGACCCGACATCACCGCCACCACCGCCACCGACGCCCCGGCCGCCTGGCCCGCCGTCCTCGCCCCCGCGGACCGGCCGCGCCAGGCCGGCGTCGCCCCCCGCGCGACCGGCCTGGTCCAGGGCACCCTGACCGGCGTCGCGCCGCCCGAGGGCGGTACGGCCGCCCACGACCTGCTCACGGCCTGCTTCGCGGCGCTGCTCCACCGCCTCACCGGCCAGGAGCCGATCGCCCTCGCCACCCCCGGCGGCATCACCGGGTACACCGTCGGCGCGGACTCCACCGCGGCGGACCTCGCGGCCCGCGCCGCCCCCGTGACGCCCGCCGCCGACCTCGGCACGCCCCTGGCGGCGGTCGCCCACCGCCCCCGGCCGGGGGAGGATCCGCCCCACGAGCTGCACCTCGCCCTGGACCGGCGCGACGGGACCTGGGCCGCCGAACTGCGCTACGACGAGAGACTGTTCACGGCGGACACCGCCCACCGCTTCCTGTCCTGCCTGCGCACTCTGACCGCGAGCGCCCTCCGCGCCCCGCGCACCCCCGTCTCCCGGCTCGCCCTGCTCACCGCCGAACAGACCCACCGCGTCCTGACCGAGTGGAACGACACGGCGGCGGAGCTGCCGTACGGCCCCTGCCTCCACACGGCGTTCGAGGAGCGGGCCGCGTCCGACCCCGGCGCGCCCGCCGTCGTCCACGCCGCGCGCACCTGGACGTACGGAGAGATCGACGCCGGCGCCGACCGGCTCGCCCGCCGGCTCCGGGAGGGAGGCGTGGGCCCCGGCACCCGGGTCGGGCTGTGCCTGGAGCGCTCCGCCACCCTGCTCGCCGCCGTGCTGGGCATCCTCAAGGCCGGCGGAGCCTATGTGCCCCTCGACCCCGACTACCCCGCCCAGCGGCTGGCCGCGATGCTGGACGGTACCTCCTGCGCCGCCGTGGTCACGGACCGGACCGGGGCCGCCGCGCTGCCCGCCCCGCCCCCCGGCGTCGAACGGCCGGTCGTCGCCGTCGACGGACTCCTCGACGGGCTCCTCGACGGTGCCGCGCCGGACCTCGCGGCACGGCCGGGGACCGACCCCGTCCGGACCGCGGGCCCGGACGACCTGTGCTACGTCATCCACACCTCCGGCTCGACGGGACTCCCCAAACCCATCGCCCTGCGCCACCGAGGAGTGGTGAACAATCTGGCGGACCTCAACTCCCGCTTCGCCGTCAGCCCCTCGGACCGCGTCCTCGCCCTGTCCTCCCCGAGCTTCGACATGTCGGTCTACGAATTCCTCGGCATCACCTCGGCCGGCGGAACCGTCGTGGTGCCCGAGACGGACCGCGCCAAGGACGTGGCGCACTGGGCGCACCTCTTCGCACAGCACGAGGTCACCGTCTGGAACTCCGCCCCCGCCCTGCTGGAACTGCTCACGGAACACCTGGAGCGCACCGGCGGCACGCACCTGGACCGGCTGCGGCTGGTCATGCTCGGCGGCGACTGGGTCCCGGTCTCCCTGCCCGGACGGGTGCGGGCACTCGCCCCCCAGGCCCGCTTCATCGCCCTCGGCGGGGCCACCGAGGCCTCGATCCACTCCACGATCCACGAAGTCGTGGAGACCGACCCCGTCCGGACGAGCGTCCCCTACGGCCGGCCCATGGCCAACCAGCGCGTCTACGTCCTGGACGAGGCGCTCCAGCCGGTCCCGCCCGGCGTCGTCGGCGAACTCCATCTGGCCGGCACCGGCCTGGCCCGCGGCTATCTGGAACGCCCCGACCTCACCGCGGAACGCTTCCTGGACTGGTCGTACGGCGAGGTGCGCGACCGCGTCTACCGGACCGGGGACCTCGCCCGCTGGCGTCCGGACGGCGTTCTGGAACTCCTCGGCCGCAAGGACTTCCAGGTCAAGCTGAACGGCCTGCGCGTCGAGCTGGGGGAGGTGGAAGCCGTGCTGCGCGCCCACCCCGAGGTGAAGGACGCCGTCGTCACCTCCTGGGAGGACCCCTCGGGGGCCCGCCGGCTGGCCGCCCACGCCGTCCCCCTCCCCGGCCGGGGACCACGCCCCGAGGCGCTGCGCGCGCACCTGGCCAGAACACTGCCCTCCTTCATGGTTCCGGCGGCCGTCCTCGTCCTGGACGAGCTGCCCCTCAGCGCCAACGGCAAGCTCGACCGCAAGGCCCTCGCCGCCCCGCCCCCCGGACCGGACGCTTCCGAGTCCGGCCCGGCGGGCGTCGAGGCCCCGGTCGGCGACTGGGAGGAGCACATCGCGGCGGTCTGGCAGGACGTCCTGGGCACCGGCCCGGTCGGCCGCGACGCCGACTTCTTCGCGCTCGGCGGCGACTCCATGTCCGCGCTGCGCTGCCTGGCCCGCATCGACGACGGCCTGCGCTGGCCCGAGCTGTTCCGCCACCCCACGGTCCGCCGGCTCGCCGCCCACCTCTCCGCCGCCGGCCGCACACCGCGGAACCGCGGGCCTCTCGGCCGGTCACGCTGAACGCGGGCAGGGAGCCGGGAACCCGGGGCCGGGACGTACTCCCGCGGGCTGCTGCGCCTATGCTCCGGGCATGTCCAGCAACCCCATACCCGAACTGGTGATCGCATCCGGCGGCACCAGGGCCCGCTTCGACGGTCTGCGCCTCTCCGTGGAGCGCGACCGCACGCTCTGGAACATCCCGGTGGAGGCGATCCGCTCGGCGGAGCTGGGCGACGGCAGCACGGTACGCGTCGAGCTGAGCGGGGACGCGTCCGGCGCGCGGCCCGGACCGGGTGTGCCCCTCTCCCTGCCGGCCGCCAATGTGATCGCCGCCAAGAGGTTCCGCGACCGGCTGCTGGACGTGCTGGCCACCGTCGAGCCCGCCGAGGACGGCCACTCCCTGGTGGTGGGGGAGAGCCTGCCCAGATTCCGGCACCGCTTCCTGACGGCCGAGTACCGGCGGAAACGGATCGCCGCCGGTGTGCTCCTGCTCTGGCTCGTGATCATTGTGTCCATCGCCGGCCCCGGAGCCCTGGCCTTCGTCTCCTGGCTGACGCCGACAGGCGTGTTCATGACCGGCGTCGCGGTGAACCTCCGTATCCGGCCGATGCTGACCCTTCGCCGCCGGGGTGTCACCGTCACGGGCCGGGTCGTCGGCTCGCGCTCGGCCGGTTCCAAGGGCAGCGTCCAGCGCTACCCGCTGCTGACCTTCACCGCACTGGACGGAACGGTCCACGAACGGGTCAGATCCGTGGTGTCGGTCTGGGCGACCCCCTCGGAAGAGCCCATGGACGTCACCTACGACCCGGAGAACCCCGCTCTGGCCACCCGGCCGAAGACCCTCAGCCACTCTTTCAACACCGTGGTGATGATGACCGCGGGCGTCCTGCTCACCGCCCTCGGCCTCTTCGTCCTGTTCCTCCTGGCCACCTCCTGACCCGGCATCGGCCCTCAAGGGCATGGGGAGGGCCGACCGGGCGGACACGACTCGTTGTAAAATAGAAAAACTGCCCTTGACCTGCAAAAACGCAGGCAGGGAGCCTAGATCCAGGAGTACCGCCGTGCTGCGCACCATGTTCAAGTCCAAGACCTTGCGTCTGGACATTTGTGCAGGTCAGAGCGATGCTTCCCGAGTCCAGGTCAGCAAATGGTCAGCATGGGACCCGATCGCGTCCCGCTGATGCCGGCCTCAGGGCGTACCGCGGGAGGTTGACCGGATGGCCTCCCGGCCGTACAGGGAGGGTCCCTTCGTGGTCCGACAGCTTGCCCGTGGCATGGGCACCTTCTTCAAGACCTGCAACTGCACCAAGCCGACACGTTGCCCGCACCACTACTCGATCCGCTACCGGAATGCCCTCGGCAAGCAGAGCGAGGAAGGCGGGTACAGCACCCAGGACGACGCCAAGGAGCGCCTGACGGCGCTCTACATGGAGAGAAAGAAGACAGCCCCCACCGTCGCTGAGGCGCGTCGCGAACTGGGACAGAAGACGGTCAAGGAGTACGCGGAGGAATGGTTGCCGCGCCAGCGGAAGATGACTGGCTACTCGACGGCCCAGCATGTGGGGAGCTACTTCAAGGTCCACATAAATCCAGCCCTGGGATCCCGAAAACTGATCTCGGTCACGCCTGCTGTGGTCGAACGATTCCTTGACGATCTTGAATTGAATGAAGTGGGTCACGGTCATCAGGTGAATATCTACCGCGCATTGAAGACCCTCCTTCGTGACGCATACAGCAAGGGGGCCATGGCCGATGACCCCGTCAAGGGCGTACAGGACCCGGAGTACGTCCGCAAAGTAGTCGCCATCCCAACGCTGGAATACATAACCAAGGCTCTGTCCGTGGCGGATGCAGATCTTGCCTTGGAAGTTGCTCTGATGGCCGGGTGCGGCCTTCGGAACGGTGAAGCTCGGGCGATCAACCTGAACAACATCGTGGCCGACGACGTCTATCGCGTTCACGAGCAGATTCACTCGAACCTGAATCGACCGGCCAAGCTGAAGCACCGAAAGACTGGGGAGTTCCGGGAAGTTCCACTCCCGCGAACTGTGCGCGAGGCGATTGAGCGCTTCGAGAGAGAGCGCGGTGCGACGAGTGACGGGTATTTGCTCACCGGGCCGAGCGGGTTCTACACGGAGCCGATGGAGCGCCGTCGGGTGCAGAAGCTCTTCAAAAACCTGCCGCCGAGCCCCGGTGTCGGAATGTATGGTTTCCGGCACTTCTTCGCATCCAACTCATTGAGCAACGGAATACCGATCACTGACGTGGCGGAGTGGATGGGCCATAAGTCCATTGAAGAGACCTATCGAACCTACCGCCACCTGATGCCCGGCAGCATCACGAAGGCAGCGCGCATTCTCGACGCCGGCCTCTGGGAGGCCGCTTGAGCCTGAAGCGTTGATGCCAGCAGGTTCTTCGTCTGCTGGTGCCATACCAGCTGCGATGCGCTGACCAGCGGGAATGCGCGATCTGGCTGGTTTCGAACCAGTGTTGGCCCGGTAATGGTCCGGATCTTGATCGCCTGGTTGGCCAATGGCTGTGTGACCGCCTGCTTCAGCTGTTGGTGGTCCGGCCGGGGCTCAGCCCCCGGTCGCCGGCGACCCCGGATGTAGCCGCCACCGGCGAGGTGCCAGCGCGGGGGTGTACGAGAACAGCTGGGCAGTGCCGGGCGATTTCGCGCGAGCACGGGAGAGCCTGGACTGAGCAGAGGCTCTGGGGAACACCCCCGCCTGCGCGGGGACCACGGATTTTCACGCCGTGAAAATCCAGAGGCAGGGGGAACACCCCCGCCTGCGCGGGGACCACCAGATGGACGAGCTGGCCGGGACCGAGCTGAAAGGAACACCCCCGCCTGCGCGGGGACCACCCTGTAGCGCAGGTGGCGGAGGACGACGCTGAGGGAACACCCCCGCCTGCGCGGGGACCACTCGTGCAGCTCGTCCACCAGACCCGCGTGCAGGGGAACACCCCCGCCTGCGCGGGGACCACCGCACCTCGCCAGCGGTGACCGCGACCGCGGAGGGAACACCCCTGCCTGCGCGGGGACCACGCCGGCCGGGAGCTGCGGGGGTTCGCCGTCCAGGGAACACCCCCGCCTGCGCGGGGACCACCTGGTGTACCAGTGATGGGTGACGTCGGTCCCGGGAACACCCCCGCCTGCGCGGGGACCACGAAGCCAGCGGTCCTCTACCTGGGAGAACCAGGGGAACACCCCCGCCTGCGCGGGGACCACAAGACCGCACACGCACATCGCCGGGCCCGGGCGGGAACACCCCCGCCTGCGCGGGGACCACCTGCGTCGGCTGCTGCTGCGAGGCGGCGGCGTGGGAACACCCCCGCCTGCGCGGGGACCACCACGCCAGGGGAACGGGCTCCAGCACGAGGACGGGAACACCCCCGCCTGCGCGGGGACCACGGGTTCCTCGTTCGGCGGTGCTGCTGGCCGCAGGGAACACCCCCGCCTGCGCGGGGACCACGACTACAGACTCACCCGGTTCGGGGCCTACCAGGGGAACACCCCCGCCTGCGCGGGGACCACTCCGTCTCCTTGGACAGCGTCCCCTGGAGGCTGGGAACACCCCCGCCTGCGCGGGGACCACTGGACCCAGGAAGGCCGCGAGCTGACCCACCTGGGAACACCCCCGCCTGCGCGGGGACCACACTGATCCGGTCGGGTTGATCTGCTGCGGCAGGGGAACACCCCCGCCTGCGCGGGGACCACGGTCGATGAGGTCGGGGGTGGGGACCCGGCGGCGGGAACACCCCCGCCTGCGCGGGGACCACTTGGCAGCGTGGTCGGCGAGGTCGGCGCGGTGGGGAACACCCCCGCCTGCGCGGGGACCACCTCCTCACGTCGGGTGCATCACAGCCTCGCCGGGGAACACCCCCGCCTGCGCGGGGACCACGCCCCGGACGGTGGAGCGGGGTGGGGTCAGAGGGGAACACCCCCGCCTGCGCGGGGACCACTGAGCAGCCCCGCCGACACTCTCCGCGCTGCCGGGAACACCCCCGCCTGCGCGGGGACCACGCACTCGCAGCCCGACTCGCCGACGTCGCGGAGGGAACACCCCCGCCTGCGCGGGGACCACTCCGGCTCGGGCGGGGCCTTGCGGCCGAGGAAGGGAACACCCCCGCCTGCGCGGGGACCACGGTGCGAAGCCGGGCGACCGCGACTGGGAGATGGGAACACCCCCGCCTGCGCGGGGACCACAAGAGCGAGCGCACGGTGCAGCGGGCTATCGAGGGAACACCCCCGCCTGCGCGGGGACCACGGCCAAGGTCTCCAGGGGCCCGCGGGTTCTGAGGGAACACCCCCGCCTGCGCGGGGACCACCGCCTCGCTGTCGAGCTGCGCGTTCGCGATGCGGGAACACCCCCGCCTGCGCGGGGACCACCACAACCCCCGAAACCCTTTGTGCTGGCGGGAGGGAACACCCCCGCCTGCGCGGGGACCACGCCAGGTTCAGGTCGTCCGCGACCGCGGGCGCGGGAACACCCCCGCCTGCGCGGGGACCACAGGTTCACCGCACCTCGGTCCGGATGGGGCGAGGGAACACCCCCGCCTGCGCGGGGACCACCCCGCTGACGAACGACGAAGCCCCCGACCACCGGGAACACCCCCGCCTGCGCGGGGACCACTGGCCGACCGTGCGCTGCCGGTAGCCGCCCGGGGGAACACCCCCGCCTGCGCGGGGACCACTGGGACCTCAACCGCGATCAGAGGGGCACCATGGGAACACCCCCGCCTGCGCGGGGACCACGGGCGACCCAGCTCTCCTGGCACGCAGGGATCGGGAACACCCCCGCCTGCGCGGGGACCACACTTGCCCACCTGCGGCTTTATGACGCGCAGGGGCTGCTTTTACTTACTTCTACAGATCTCGACATAACGCCCATTTCGTCTCCTTCTGCGTGGATTGCCTCAGGCTCATCTCTACCGTCCACCGAATCTCCGTCGTTTGGCGGCGTTACTCCACCCCGGACGCGGGTTCTGAAGTGTTCGGGTTTCTTCTTGTGGGGCTGTGGGATTTGGGCGTTGGATCAAGGTGAGGCCTTCGTGGTCAACAGGACGCCAGGCGTGGTCGTGTGTGTGGAAGGTGAAGCCCTGCTCGTTGTTGGTCTGGTGGACCAGAAGGGCACGGCCTTGGTCCGCGTATTGGCGAACTTCTGCCCAGAGAGCTTCGCGTACGCGAGCCGATGGGGCACCCACGAAAACGCCGGCGGAGATCTCCAGGAGCCAGCGGGTGAGAAAGCCACGCAGTCCGGAGGGGCAGTTGGCGAGGATGATGACGGTCACCAGATCGACTCGTCCCCGTAGTTGCGGCCGCTTGGGACGTGCGTGTCGCTGTCCGACTGCAAGGTCATCCGGTCCTGTCCCTCTGCCGTTTCGCGAGTACCGTCGTAAGAAAGAAGGTGCTTTATGTCACGCACACACCGGTCGAGCAGTCCCGTTTCGTTGATGCGGTCTCGCAGAGCCCGGCGGGTGCGGGATGCGATGTCTTCCTCGCCCTCGGCCGCGGCGTCGAACGCCGCCGGAATCGCGACGTCTGTCTTGTACAGGTCGGCCACGTCCATGACGAAGGAGCGCTCGTTCCCGGAGTGGACAAAACCCAGAGCGGGTGAGCAGCCCAGTGCGGAGATGACCGCGTGGGCGATTCCGTACATGCACTGCCCGGCAGCTGTGATGCCTTGGTTGGGGGCGTCGCCGGCGGAGAAGTCGTCGCGGTTGTATTCGCGGCGCTTCCAGGGAACACCCGTTCGTGCTGATTCGCGGCGGTAACAGTCTTTGAGGCGGCTGCCCTCCATGCCGAGGAGCTCCTGCCTCGTCTTGCCGGCGGGGTCCTCGTCGGGAAATCGCAGGGAGTACATCGCGCGGGCGACGTTCAGGCGGCTGCGACGGTTTGCCCATGCCATGGCCTGCGCCTCGGCCAGCCCTGAAGAGCGGTTCAGAGCCCTTCCGCCGGCGTAGAAGCGCACTCCGTGCTCGCCCACCCATACCACTGCGGCACCGCACTCTCCGAGGACGAGCATCGCCTGATGGGTGACGCGTGTGCCAGGGCCGAGGAGAAGGGTTCCGATGGTCGCGGACGGGATGTGCCTCACTCCGTCCGCGTCCGTCGCGGTGATGGCGTTGTCCTCACGGTGCACGGTGCACCGTTCCAGGTAGACGAATGACACGCGGTCACCGACTCGGGTGAGTTCACGTGGAGACAGGGCACCCCGGCGGCTGACGGTGCTCACTTTCCCCCCACGGGGGCCAGGGTCATCAGACCGCAGCCGTAGGCCTTTGCCTTGCCCAGACCCTGGGCGAGGGTACGACGGAGCAGAACGGGATCGGTGATCCTCAGCCGGCCGTCGAAGGTGACCCGGGTGAAGCGAACATCCTGCATGGGCTGATTCGCGGGATTACGACGAAACTGGAGTGGGTGATGGTCCCGCACGATCAACTCGTGCTCGTCGCCGTACTCGGTCAGCTGACGGTCAGCCGGCTTCCGGACGACTTCGAAGCCTGCTTGCTCCTGCCGCTTGAGCAGCCACCCCAACTGGTGGCGTGGTCCGACGTGCGCGGCCCGCTTGGTGGGAGCGCCTGCCTTGTCTCCTGGTCTGCGGATGTTGTGGACCGGGTTCGCCGTGAGCCTGAAATTCCAGGTATCTCCCTCGCGGAGGGCATCGAGGAACTCGCCGTAACTGAAGGTGCTCCAGCCCGGTGTCTCCAGCGCGGGCCAGCCGGCCTGCTCGACCAGATGGGTCAGATCGGGGAGGCCCGGACTGACGATGAAGAGCTTCGGCCTGTCCTGGGGATCGTGATCGACACGCCACAGGACGCGTGGTCCCTGGCCCTCTCGGGACGGTAGCTCAGGGAATGCCATGTTCACGGCTCCGTGCATGAGGTGCGGTGAGCCGAGCAGCCGACGGGCCTCAAACCGACCAGTGTTGACGCGGAATTGTGTCAGGTACATCAGCTGGTCCTCGGGGGAGCGGTCCTCACGGGCTTGAGACCGGTCGTTGGTTCGTGGGGTGGTGCCGCGGGTGTGGGGGAGGCTGGGCGGGGTGGGGTGGTGATGTGGCTGGTATGGACGCCGCGCAGTCCATACAGGCGATGCCGCGGATTGAAACTCAACGGGACGTCCCGAATGGAGATGTGCGGATCCTCGCCGACTGGGCTGTCGATCAATATGTCCAGGTCCTTCACCGCGTTCACCCGGCCCCGCCGGCGGCGTACGTACCAGTCCGACGCCTGCCACGGGGTGCTTCGCAGAGCGTCGTCCAGTGAGGCGTTCTCAGGAGGGCCCATGGTGATGGGCTGCGACGGAGGACAGGAACGACGGCCCAGGAAGGGGAGGAACCCGGGCTCCAGCAGCGCGTCGTACAGCTCTTGAACCAGCCTGCTGTCGCCTTCCACGCCTGCCACGAAGATGGCGTCCGCGAGGTAGAACCGCTCAGACAGAGGCATCGCCTTGCCCGAGTCGGCGTGGTGAGCGGTCTGGAAGTCCCGCAGCCGTGAGCCCGGCTGGTCGATTCTCACGCCGTATCGCAACGCTGCCAGGTCTGAGACGTCCGACTCCCGGGTGCGGCCCTGCGCGGCGGCCAGCAGACCCAGCACACCGCTCTTCGTCGGCGCGTTCTCCGTGCTGCGCCGGGTGAAGCGGGCCGAGGAGCCCCATGACTGGAGAGGGCCGGCGAGCCGCAGCAGCAGCACGCTCATGCGCTGGACACCAGGCTCTGTGCGACGGCGTCCTCCACGCCCTTCACCAACTGGGCAAGCGTCACCTCGGCACCGAGATCAGCGAGCGCGTCAGTCTCCGCGCCCACTCGGAAGACCCAACTCCGCGACGGATCCTCCACCCCGTACTGTCGCTCCAGATGGGGGATGTACCGGGCGAGCCGATCGCAGCTCGATTCGAGGAACCCGCCTTCCTTGCCCTGCCTCACCGGTTCCTCGAATGCGCCGACGAAGCTGATGGGCCGGCGTGTGCGGAGCTTGACGATCACGACGGCAGGAAGGGTGTGGTTGCCGAAGGTGTTGATCTTCCCTGTAGGAAGAGAGGTGATGAAGGCTTCGAGGAAGGCGCCCACGGCCCTTTCCGTGGCTTTTGTGGCCGGCTGCTCTTCGTCGCGCAGACTCGGGCCGAGGTTCTTCTGCAGTTCATTGACGTCCACGGCGGCGTAGCGGTAAAGCGTGGCGGAGTTGAAGTCGATGGATCCGATCATCCCCGCACCGGATTCCGCTTCGGTGTTCTTGTCGTCCACTGCGGTGAAGTAGTCCGATTCGATTTCGGACTGGTGGACGCCGATGGCGTGGGCCACCTGCGTCGCCGCGTCCACGTTGAGGTCGGCCGAGTCGGCGACCATGCGCCCGAAGAGTGCGATGTCCACGGAGTGCCGGGTGTCAACGGCCTGGCGAGCCAGCGCCTTGTTCTCACGGACCTTGAAGAAGTCCTTGAGCGCCTGGAGGTCCCCGCCGGGGCCGCCCTTCAGGCCCAGTTCCGCCAAGGCGTCGAGCTGTCGGCTGCTCAGGAACATGAGGTACGAGGACTCCGGCGCCGCCGCCTCTCCGTCGGCTGCTTGTTCCTTCTCCTTGCGCTTGGGCACTTCGAGTTTGGAACCGGTTGCGACCCGCATCATCTCGGCGGCCAGGTCGATCGCGACGCCGCGTTCGAGCGATGGATCCAGTGCTTTGATCCGGGCGGCGAGCGCCTCGGCGACCTTCTTGGTCCGCACACCCAGTTCTGAGGAGGGGAGCAGTTCGTTGAAGGCCTGCCGGGTGGCGCGCTTCCATGCCTGGCTGGAGACGCGGGCTCGCCGCACGCCGCCGTACACGGCGGACTTGGGTGCGCCGGTGTCGTCGCGGTTGAGATTGCTGGGCGGGACGGATTGGAGGATGTGGATGTCGATGATGGTTCGTGCCATCGGAGTTCCATTCGCCTTCGTACGGGGCGCAGTTCTTCACGCTGAACGTGCTGCTGCAATGAGTCTGTGACGGCCTGTTGAGACCGCCAGGCTGGGCCGGCTTGACTCACTCTCCGGAGTCATAGCCGTGGTCGTCGTTCTGAATGCTCCCCTTTGCTTCAGCAGGCGGGAATCGTTTGGCCCGGTGGGCTGAGGAATGAAAGTCGCGGCCCCAGGCGCGGCGGACTTCTGCCCTCTGGCTGTCGTCCTGCCATTGAAGGAGTTGATCGGCGAGCAGCCCATAGTCGAGCGGGACTCGGGCGGCGCGAAGCAGCAGCGTCAGCTCGCGCAGTCGGATGGTGAGGGAGTCAAAGGTGGTGGAGGTGCCGATTCTGGCGAAGCGCTTACGGAGGGTCTCGTTCGGCTCGTCATCGGGTTTGGTATCGGGCCGCGGTGCTTTCTGTTCGACATCTTCCGCGCTCTCCGAATCGCGCTTCTTCAGTGCCAGACCGCGGACCGCTCGACCGAGGCCCCAGCCGGACTCGTGCATGTTGTCGTCGTGCACCGACTGCTGGTGCAGGGCCCACAGGGTGACGGCCAGGTGTACCGCCTTCTCCTCGGCGAGGTCGCGGTCTTCGTCCCTGCTCCGTCCGGGCGTCGCGCTCCGGACGGAGACCAGATCCTCCAGACCGTCGATTCCCCAGCTGTCGGGGGAGTCGTGCACGGGGCGGCCGATGCTGCGGCGCAGTCGTGCGAGTGTCGCCACCGCGGACGGAACGTCCTTGCGGTACTGGGTCTGGAGTCGCTTGACGCAGCGGGTCGTGGCGCGGCCGGGAGCAAGAGCCCCGCGAGCGTACTCGTCTGGTGCAGGCTGCTCGGCAGCGTTCATGGGGCGGCCTCCGTGTCGTCGTCTTCGAAGGGGTGCGCGGGACGCTCTCCGGGTCGTGTGCCGGGCAGGCCCAGCACCTGGTTGAGCCGCCTTCGGAACCAGAGTTCCGCACGTGCGTCGTTGATCCAGCGCTTACCCACCCCGGGTACCTCTACGACTCGTCCCTCGGACGCGGCGAGGCCGGCGGAATCGAGCAATCGCTGACCGAGGTCGATAACCCGGGCCCGGACGGTGACCTGCCAATCCCGTCTTGCCTCCGGCAGGTCCGATGGCGGAGCCAGGTCTGCCAGCCATCTCCGGTAGGGGCCGTCGAGCGCGCCGAATCCGAGATCACGCGCGGAGCCAGCAGCCGACGTGGGATCGGAGCCGACAGCCCTCGCGAGGTTTCCGGCGAGCTGCCCGAGCGCTGTCACGGCGTGCTCCGCATCGTGTGCGGCATCGACTGCCGCAGCTCCGTAGTCCGGATTCTCCTCGTGCAGCAAGACCAGCGGCAGAGTCAGAGAGTCGTCGACCATCTCGTCGACGACGGACTGCTGTGTCCCGTACATCGCACCGATGAGCCGCACCCTGATGAGCCGCCCCTGATCCAGCCCCCCCTCCGTGGTGAGCATGGAGAACCACCGGACCACACCGGAGGGCAGCGAAACGCGCGGTTCATTACCCGGCCCTGTCGATCCGGAGTCCCGGGAAGGCAGAAGACTGCCCATACCGCGCCAGGCCGCACGACTCGGATCGTGCCGGCGCGGCATGTACACCAGTTGACGCCCCTGCTTCTTCTCCTGTGCGGGACTGCGCCGCCAGCCCGACATGGGTTCCATGGTCCAGGGCGCGTAAGGGGCGAGCGGGTCGCCATAGCCGAGGACGACTCCGGTGACCGCCCCTCCATCGATGTGCAGACGGACTCGCCGTGACTGCCAGGTGTAGAGGTCACGCAGCCCGCTCGGCTGACGGCCGACGGGCTCCTCCGGGCCTGCTCCGAGGGGAGGACGCCGCCAGACAGGCAGGTCCGGGGGCCCTGAGCCGTCTCCGAACTTCACAATCCCCTCGTCGAGGGCGATCAGATTCAGCAGCAGCGTCTCGTGGAGATCCCTGCCCTCGGCGAAGATGCCGCCCAGATTCCCGATCGAGCCGACTCCGAGTGGATAGACTTTTCCCGCCTTTGCCCGATCGTCGCCCGCCATACCGGACTTGATGCCTGAGGGGTCGTAGGCATGCGCGTGGACAAGCCATCGGGCGGCCTCCGCATACGAGAGCCGATCCACTCCCGGGCGGCGCATGGCGAAGAACGGCTCTCCGTTGGGGACGTCGGCGACGATCCGGTTGAGTGAGGAGATCTCGCCCTTCTCCGTTTTCAGGTCGCCGACCTGGAAGAAGGGCATTTCCCGGTGCAGCAGATTGAAACGGCCTCGGTGGATTTCGAGATAGGACGGGACCGGAGAGAAGGGGTCGTCCGCCTGCCACAGCTCATCCCAGTCGTCGAGCTCCAGTGGCCCACTGAGGGTGTCGTACAGAATGGCCAGCAACAGCCTGAGCAGGGCGAACTCCTGTGTGGGGACATCCCCCACAAGTCTCCGCACCTCTCTGGCCCGGGTGAAGACATCCCGCAGCGACAGCTCATGAGTGCTTCCGTCGAGGCACTGGACGGGCAGCCAGGGTTGGAGGGTGAGATCAAACGACGGCGGTCCGAGTGGGGTTGACGGAATGAGTGGCCGCACGGCTCTCACCAGATCCGCACCAGTGGGCGCGACGGTAACCCGATCCGCCGTGTCATCCGTCTGCTCATGCTGTTCGTCCTCTCCCGCGCTGCCTGCGGACTCCCGGGGAGCGGGTGCGTCGGCAGACGACACACGCAGCCCATCGATGTTGCTGTACCTGACTTCGAAGCCTGCCAGACGGGTCTGACAATCCTCGTCGAGGACCAGCAGCAGCTCCCCGGCAACCCAGGGACATTCCTTCGCCTGCCAGGCAGGGACGACGAAACGCTCCAGTTCACCGATGGTCCGGTCAATGGTCCACGGTCGGGAGAACTGCCACGGCAACGTGATCGCACTCGCGGCGACAGCCTCTGCCGCTCGGCCGCCTAGAGGAAAGTCCGTGGGCAGCTCCAGAGCACCGCGACCACCATTCAGCCACGGAACGGTGGTGAGCCGGCCATTGCGCAATCGCTGTACGACCAGGACCTCCAGCCCCCCTTCGGAGTCCCGGACCTGCGCTCTCCCCGCCCGGCTGTCATCGGCGTCCCCGGCGTCGGCGCCCAGCCAGCTGTACAACGGCCTCCCGGCCCGTCGAACGGGCCCGAGGAGAAAGGCTTCGGCCTTCTCCCGCTGCTCAGCGAGGTGCCGCGAGTGCTTGACCCGGGCCGTGTCCCTCGCCTCGGCCCATTCCGGGGGGCCCGGCTCGCCGTCACCGTATGCGGCTTGGACGAGGGGGCTGATGTGATCGGGCAGCACAAGGGCGGTGCCGCCCAAGTGGGGTTCCAGAACGGCGAGCGCCCGCAGGAGGGTGTGCTCTCCGTAAATCGAGCATGACCCCCGCACCGGCTCCGGCGGCGCCTTATCCCGCCACTCCACACCGGTCACCAAGCACCGCGCCCGGACGAGACGTGAGGGGCGGCTGCGCGGATGCCGGTGCAGCCGCCCCATCCGCTGGAGCATGAGATCCACTGGTGCCAAGTCGGTGACGAGGAGATCGAAGTCCACATCGAGCGATTGCTCGACGACCTGGCTGGCCACCACGACATGCCGCCCTTTGGGCCGGTCGCTCCCGGGACCGAAGTTCTCTCGCAGCTGCGAGTCCTTGACTGCCCGATCGGCGGCGAGGAAGCGCGAGTGAGTGACCGTCACATGATCACTACCGAATCGCTCCCGCAGCACATCGGCCGCTTCGAGGACCCTGTCGACGGTGTTGCGTACGACGAGCGCGCAACCACCCTCCTCAAGCTCCGACTCCAATCGGTCGGCCAGCAGGGTCAGATCGTCGTCCAGCCGTTCCAGTACGACATCGGTCCGGCGTCCGGAGGCGGCGGCGGGCTGCGCGGTGAGGGCCGAAGCGTTCGGTGCGACGGCGGTGATCAGCGGATACGCGTCGGCCGGGGGACCCTGGGTGAGAGCGGCCCCGGAATAGGCCGCGGCCAGCGCCCGTCTGCGCTCGGCCGGGAGCGTCGCAGAGAGGAGCACGACGGGTACACGATAGGCCGACAGCCACTCCAGTACACGATCCAGATAGCGGCTCATGTAGGCGTCGTACGCGTGAACCTCATCGATGATCACGACCTTCCCGGCAACTGCCAGGTGGCGCAGGGCCAAATGGCGGCTCTTCAACCCGGCGAAGAGAACCTGATCGATCGTCCCCACCGCGAACGAGGCGAGGAGCGACTTCTTCCGGCCCCTCAGCCACTGGTGAGCCTGAAGCCCTGCGGGGCGAGGGCGTGCTGCCCGCTGTACGTGGCCGACTGTGCCGGACCGGTCAGGCTCGATCGCCGCGACCGTACGGTGCCCCTGCCTCAGCAAACCGGCCCAGACATCGTTCAGCGCGGCCTTGGCATGCGCCAGGACGACAGACCTTGGGCCGTCGAGGGGCAGATGATCGAGCCAGTCGAGGAGTCTGGGGAACATGGCGTCACCCGTGGCGCGTGTGGGGAGAGCCACCAGACAGCCGCCGGCGCCGGTCCGGGCCGCCAGGATCTCCGCGGCGGCGAAGGCGGCCTCTGTCTTGCCTTCCCCCATGGGCGCTTCGATCATCAGCAAACCTGCGGCGGGCATCAGGCGCGCCATCCGCACGGCCTCGGCCTGCACCGGCCTGATCTCCGCCTTCTCTGGCACATCGAAACGATCCTTGAACAATCGTGCTGCCGACTGCGTGGGTTCTGCCGGTGCCCAAGGCCCCGGCAGATCGAGCCCTTCCCAAGCGGCCCTCAACCGCCGGGCTTCACCGCCCGGACCCGCGGGCAACCAGGACGAGGGATCGTAGGGAAACAACTCGGCCGAGCTGGCGATCCAGTCGGAGAGGATCACCAATGCCGTCAGTACCACCTGAACGGGCTGCGGCAAGCGGACTGCCTTCCACGCCGCGAACCGATCCGATACTCCCGCCAGCTCGGCACACCCGTCCATCAGCTCGTACTGCACGCCTCGCCATACCTCTTCGCTCGCACCCGGATGCCGAAGAAGCCGAGGACGGAGTCGAAGGTCGTGAATCTGCTGGTGCTCGGGCGGTGTGCCATGGTGCCCACCCGCCACCACCACGAACGCTCCGGAGGTTCGAGAGCTCATCCCATGCCGATCGAACAGCCACTCCTGGAGCAGGAGTTGCCCCGCGAGGCCATGTGGTGCGATCCGGCGGTCGGGTCCGTACTCCTTCACGGACAGCATGCCGAGTCCAACGGCACGCATACGGTCCGCGAGAGCGTCCACCTGACACGCGAACGCGGGGGTCGCTTTACCCGTGTCATGCGTACCGGCGAGGAAGGAGACAAGCAGCCGCGCGTCCGACTCCCCTCCGGGAAGCGCTTTAGCAACCAACGACTTGATGCTCTGGGGCACCCACTCGTCGAAGAGTCTTCCCGCCACAGCGGCGCTGTCCGCCATATGCCTCCACAATGGCAACCACTGATCGGTCTTCCGGTCGTGCTTCGCCCACACCGCCCGGGCGGCTGGAGACAACCGAGCGAAAGGTGCTTCCCCTGTGTGGCGTGTGGACGGCGAAGACGTATGAGACATGAGCGGACTCTCTTCGGGCGCGGGCGCGGGCTCGCGAGAGCGGAAGGACATGGGGAGCGCCCGGTCGACACCACAGGCTGAAGTCTCGCATTTGTCCGGGCTGTTGTGAGCACTCTGTGTCCGGTGCCGAGCAACCGGCACCGGACACAGAGTGCTGTCATGCCGTACGGTGACGCGCTCCCGACCGCACCAGAACAACGATCACCACGACGACAACACCCCAAACCCACGGGGCGAGCGCGGGAGAAACCGCAGGACACGCGGCGAGCAGGGCCATGAGCACCATGTGCCCGGTGCGCGGATTCTCCGAGGGTTGAGACTGCATCTGATCCCTGATATCCATGAGACGTTCCTTGGTGGTTCGCGAACCGATGAGGACGCGCCGGGCCCGGTTCTCTCGTTCCAGCGAGAGGGCACACAACGGGCCCGGCTTTTTTCACGCCCGAGGTCGACGCTCGATCTGGTGAGCACCTGACCGGACACCGGGGACCCTAGTGGAAAACAATCAAGTTGGCGGTGGCACCGAGATCCCGTCTGTTCGGACACTTGTGCCGTTGGATCATCATTAGCTCCAGCAGACAGTCAAAGGCCCCAGTTCAAAGAGCCCGCCGAGCCTGGGGACACGTGGGACTGCCCTTTCCCCGCCATGGCTGGATCAGAAACCCTCGGAAGCCCCGCATGTGTGGGGAAGACGCAGAGAGGCAAAGACCCCAGGGGCCACCCCCGCCTGGGCGGGGACAACAGCTCGGCGCGATGCACTGTACGACAACCTGTAGCGAACCACATCCACGCATGTTCCGTGCGGGTCGTCGAAGACGGGCTCTCGGCCGGGAGCCGAAGTGCTGTACCGGGCAGAGGGGTTACGACTCCGTCTCACGAAGGCCACGTTTGCAGCGTAGACGGAGAGGGAGGCCCGCGTCCTTGAGGAGCGCCTCGCAGAGGAGGAGACGTCTGGGCAGACCTGCGGGCAGGCGTTCGTCGCGGCGGCCATCGCCCCGGCAACGCCGGTTCATACTTGCCCTCGCGGCGGTGCATGCCGCGCAGCCTAGATCGCCACCCTCATGCTCGACGAGGTCGGCCTCGGCAACCGCCGGCTGTCCATCGCCAGATGCGCCACCCACTCGACGATCTCACCTTGCAACTGTTGCTGGACTGGCTGGAGCACCGGCGCAGCCGGTGGCCGGCCACCGCGAACCTCCACCTGCTGATCAACAACCAGGCTGCCAATACGACGAGCCCGGCCAGCAATCACTGGATCAGTTTTCAGATGCGGGGGCAGGACGCAACCCTGGAGAGGCTCCTCTTCGACCGGCAGCTCGAAGAGGCCATGGCCAAAGGCCCTGACCCGCCACCGCGCTGCGGCTCGCCACAGAACTCGCCGCTCGACTCCGCTTCCGCGACCAGACCGCGCGCACGGTCACCGTCACGGTCCGCACGGCCGGGGACGACGGTGCGGCGGTCGGTCCCTCGGGCGCACTCCTGGAGGGCCGGTCCGGGGCGGCCGAGGATCCGCGTCGCCGTGGAGGAGGGGAGGGTGGCGAGCTGTCCGATGGTGGTGACGCCGAGTTGCCGGAGCTGCGCGGCGTGGCAGGAGGGGCCGATGCCCACCGCTGTTTCCAGTCCGTACAGGGCGAGGGACTGGATGCGGATGCGGATGCGGTGTGCGAGGTCGACGGGGCTCACGCCGAACAGTCGCAGCGCGCCGGTCAGCTGTGCGATCGCGGCCGATGGCGGGAGCGCCTGGGCGAGGGGGGTGAACCGTTCGAGGATCTCCATGAGCTCCGCCAGTCCACTGAGCCGGTGGATGCGGATGCGGCAGAGCACCTGTTGTTCTCATGCCGGTCGCCTCCTTGCCGGGGTCAGCCGCCTGGAAGGGCCGCTGTCCGGGGCGGTGATCGTGCGGACAGCGGTGTGTTCCTGCCCGCCGGTGGGGACGGGGGCCTGGGTGGTGAGGGGGTGGGGGGAGCTGGGGGTGGGACTCGCCGTCGTGCGGGGGCAGGCGGGTGTGGACCGTGGGGATGCGGGTGTCGTGCAAGGCGCTCACCCGGCCGATACGGGGCTCGCGTACGCCTTGAGGTTGTGGTGGCTGCTGGCGGGCTGGAGGGCGGAGCTGGGGGAGGGACGGGGCGGGCTCGGTTCCGTGCTCGCGGCAGGCTGCGGCCAGGGCTTCGAGGTCCCAGGTCATCTCGCCGATCACGGTCGCTCGCTCGCCGCGGCGCTGTACCTTGCCCCGCACCAGCAGCAGGCCGCTATGGAGGATGGTGTGCGCGACCTGGTCGCGGGCTCCGCCGAAGAAGGCTGCCCGACGCCACTCGGGGTCGACCCGCACGGGGGCGTCCGAGGTGATGCCACCCCTTGCCCAGGGGTCCGGCACGTATGGGGCGAGGTGTCACCCGTAGCTGTCAACGACTTGTCTAATGAGACTGGCCGCCGGGATTCACCCGATCGTGTCGGGGGTCGGGGCTCACTCCGGTCGACCTCTCAGTGACGTCCATCACATGTATCGCTGTAAATGTTTGGGTCATGTCACACCGAGGCCCGCAAAACGCCATGTCACGCTAGGTGATAGAACGCTTACGCGATTACTTTGCGCTCCTACTGACTTCCTGTCAGTGATTTTCGTTGGGGCGCGTATGCGTGTTCGGCCCTCACGACCGGTTGAGTTGAACACCACCGGCGCACTCGCGCCGCCGCCAGTCCAGCCTCAACGAAGAGGACACATGACCGAGGAAGTTCATGGGGAAGAAGGCCACAGTCCCGTGGCCGAGGCCCCACCACGCCCGATCCCACTCGAGTTCGAGGCGCACTACATCACCCACCAGGAGGCCTACCACGAGTACGCCCTCTTCTACCTCCGCACGAACGACGCGGCCGAACGGGCCGTCCACCGGGTCTTCCTGGAAATCCTTCGGCACTGGGACGCCCTGCTGACCGAAAGCGACCTGCAGCAGCAGACTTGGGCGATCATGCGGCGCACCGTCATAGCCGAGGCCCTGCTCAACTTCCGCAACCAGCTGACCGCGATGGACACCGGCAACGGCCTCTACACCGCGCTCGGCAGCCTCTCCCCCCGCCAGTTCGACGTGATCGTCCTCCGCTACATCGCCAAGTACGACGCCAAGCACATCGGCTGGTACATGGGCATCACCCCCAGCACCGTCGACTACCACTGCCGCAAGGCCCGCGAGCGCCTCTCCCCGATCTGGCACCGCGCGTCGAACAAGGAGATCACGAAGTGAGCTGGGAAAAGCGTCTCGCCGACCCGGACGCCGCCGTGCGCGAACCCCGGCGCGCGTTCGACGTGGCCGCCGGTCTCAGCAGCCTGGCCCGGGAAGCCGGCTACGACGGCTGCTGCGCGCGGCCGGCCCAACCCAGCGCCGACAACCCCGCCCCCGCCCGCCACCAGCTCGACGTCCTCTCACGCTGGACCCTGACCCAGGCCGGGGCGGCATCACACATCGAGGACCTCGCCACCAGCATCGGCGATAACAACGGCCTGGGGAAGAACGCCCTCTTCGACGGATGGACCGACGTCGACATCGACGGAGTCCAGGTGTTCGCCTGCATGCTCTACCTGACCCGCCGCCATCCCGAAAGCGCCCAGTTCTGGTGGAAACTCGCCGCGGGCGCTGGCCACAACGGCGCCGCCTACTGCCTCCACCTCTACCACCTGTCCTGCGGCGAGCTCCGCGAAGCGGACTTCTGGAAACGCCAGCTACAGGCCGCCGACGGCCCCTCCGCGGACTTCCTCAAAGTCCTGCAGTCCTCCGCGGGCCGCAACAGCCAGCAGAGCGAGCCCACCCAGGTACTCACCCGCTGCCTGGCCGAGTTCGAACGGCTCGCCGACCGCCACGACGCCGACGGACTCGTCTGCCGCCCCGACCGCCGGCTCGCCGACCGGCTGCACGACCTCGCCGGACGCCACTGACAACCAACACCCGGCACGGCCGATGCCCCCCAAACCCTCCCGCCGCACCCCCAGCACACCGAGCGGAGCACCCACGTGAAGAACACCAACCAACCACCAGACCCACAGCCCGCCACCACCAGCCGCGCCTGGGCCTGGACACTCCGCCACCGCAGCACCATGGCAGCCAACGCCCTGCGCGGCGCCTGCTACAGCACCGGCGCCGGACTCGTCGGCCTGATCTTCTGGTGGCTCCAACAGCGCCTCTAACCCTGGCCGGCCACGCACCCACCGCGCGGCTGGCCAGCACTCTCCAGGAACGACCACGTCTCGCGGGAGCACACGCTGCCCACCCACTCCCGCAGACGCTCTTCCGGGTGATGATCCGATCGTCTCCACCGGAAGCAGCGGTGCCACTGATATTCCTCAGACCATGATCAAGAATCTGAGGCGTGCCGCCGCGGCCGCCGCATTCGCCCTGCTCCCTCTCATTCTCACCACCCCCTCCCAAGCGGCCCCCGCCGCTCCCGCCGCCCCCCTCGTTCCCCTCGCGGCGGAGACCCTCTCCCTCGCCACCGCCGTCAGCCGGCTTCCCGTCACCACCGAGGACCGCACCGGCTACAACCGCGACTCCTTCCGCCACTGGAACGCCGGCCTCAACCCCACCGACGGCTGCAACACCCGCGCCGAGGTCCTGATCTC